>NZ_JBELMO010000063.1:0-18912 GCF_042095715.1 Qipengyuania sp.
GATGGCATCTTCCTCTCGCCTGTTTTTGCCACCCGCTCGCATCCCGGCGCGCCAAGGCTGGGCGTCGACGGTTTCCGCGCCCTTGCGCGCCGCTCGCCCATTCCCGTGATCGCGCTCGGCGGGATGACCGCAGCCCGCGCGCGCGCGCTCGACTGGCCCCGCTGGGCTGCCATCGACGCGTTCGCTCCGTCGCAGGAATCTTGACGGGGGACTCGCAGGCCATCCATACTGGCGCGATGGCCACCCGCGCAGTTTCCCCGCCCGACTGGAAGGCGACCTTCCGCCGCTCGCTCGCCCGTGCGGGCGAGATATTGGGTGCGGGGCTGCTGGCGCTGCTGCTTGTCTTTCTTGCGCTGTCGCTGGCCAGTTTCTCGCAGACCGATCCCAGTCCTTCGACGGCGGCGGGTTACGACAATATCCGCAACTGGATGGGGGCGCCGGGTGCCTGGGCCAGCGATACGGTGCTGGGATGGTTCGGCTTGCCAGCGATCCTGCTCCTGCCGCTTCTCTACGTCGGGGCGCGGCGGCTCTGGCTGGAGGTGGAAACCGATGGGGAGGCAGAGAACGGCGCGTGGTGGCGGCCGCTCGGCATGCTGGTGCTGGCGATCATCCTGCTCGGTACGGTGCTTTCGCTGCTGTTCGAAGATACGCAGCTCAATCTGCCGGCCGGTGTCGGCGGGCTGGCCGGGCTGCTGGGCGCGCGCGGGATAGAGGCGGTAGCGAGCCGCTTCGGCGGTTTGGCGGAGGGATGGATCGTCGCGGCGCTCGCGCTTGCGGCACTGGGCGGAGGTGCGGCGCTTGCCGCCAAGGTCTTCGCCTTCGATTTCGCGCGCTTCTTCACGCTGCCGGACTTTCTGCGCCGCCGCGGCCGCCCGGTTGCGGAAGACGAAGGCGTGCCGCTTCCCGGCAAACGCAAGCCTGCGCGCAGCAGCGCCGCCGCCCCCGCCGCGGAAGAGCGCGATGGCGAGCCGATGGCAGTTACACCGCGCCGCGCGCCCGAGATTCCCGATCCCGCGGCCGCGCCTCGCAGGGCGGCCGCCGCCAAGCCCAAGCAGCGCGACATGTTCGCGGATCACGAATTGCCCGGTCTCGACCTGCTGGCGCCCGTGCCCGAAGAACAGGTGGTCAAGCTCGACAAGCTGGCGCTGGAACGCAACGCGCGACTGCTCGAAACCGTGCTCGACGATTTCAAGATCAATGGCGAGATCACTGCCGTGCGCGCCGGCCCGGTCGTGACCATGTACGAACTGGAACCAGCGCCGGGCATCAAGGCCAGCCGCATCGTGGGTCTGGCGGACGATATCGCCCGCAACATGAGCGCGATTTCCGCGCGCGTATCCCCGATTCCGGGCAAGACGGTGATGGGTATCGAACTGCCCAACGCCGACCGCCAGATGGTCAGCTATCGCGAACTGGTCGAAAGCGCGGCCTTTGCCGATCACAAGGGATCGCTCCCGATCATCCTGGGCAAGGATATCGCGGGCGAACCGATCATCGCCGATCTGGCCGCCATGCCGCACCTGCTGGTCGCGGGTACCACCGGATCGGGCAAATCGGTCGGGCTCAACGCCATTCTGCTGAGCCTGCTTTATCGCTTCACGCCTGCCGAATGCCGCCTGATCCTGATTGATCCCAAGGTGCTGGAGCTCAAGACCTACGACGATATTCCGCACCTTCTCAGCCCGGTGGTGACGGAGCCCGCCAAGTCCATCCGCGCGCTCAAATGGGCGGTCGAAGAGATGGAGAAGCGCTACCGGATGATGTCGAGCGTCAATTCGCGCAACATCGCCGGCTTCAACGAGAAGGTGAAGACCGCCATTGCCAAGGGCGCCCCGCTGGGCCGCCGGGTGCAGACCGGTTTCGACCCCGAGACCGGCGAGGAGCTCTACGAGGAAGAGCAGCTCGATTACGAGGTTCTGCCGCAGATCGTGCTGATCGTGGACGAGCTGGCGGACCTCATGGTCACCGTGGGCAAGGAGATCGAGGTCCTGATCCAGCGCCTCAGCCAGAAAAGCCGCGCCGCGGGCATCCACCTTATCATGGCGACCCAGCGCCCCTCGGTCGACGTCATCACCGGCGTTATCAAGGCAAACCTGCCCACCCGCATCAGCTTCAAGGTCACTTCGCGGATCGACAGCCGCACGATCCTGGGCGAGCAGGGCGCCGAACAGCTGCTGGGCAAGGGCGACATGCTCTACAAGCCCAACACCGGCGCGATGATCCGCGTGCATGGCCCCTTCGTCAGTGACGAGGAGGTGGAGCGGGTGGCCGATCACTGGCGCGCGCAGGGCGAACCTGCCTATGTCGATGCCGTAACCGAAGAGCCGGAGGACGGCGGCGGCTTCGGGTTCGAAGACGAGCTTACGGCATCGGACAACCCGGAAGAGCGCAAATACCGCCAGGCCTGCCAGATCGTATTCGAAAACCAGAAGGCGAGCGGAAGCTGGCTGCAACGCCAGATGGGCGTTGGCTACAACACCGCGGCCAAGTGGATCGAGCGGATGGAAGAAGACGGCCTTGTCGGCCCGGCCAACCACGTTGGCCGGCGCGAGGTCTATCGCGATGCGAACGGGAATCCGCTTTAAAACCACGAATGTGACAGATTTGTCGCAAATGCCGATATTTCGTTAGATCGCCGCTAAATATTATTATCAAATGTTTCGTGACGGCCATATTTCCAGCGTGATTTTACGCTGGAGTTCGTCATGAGAATTCGTCCTTCACTGCTTGCCTGCTCGGCCCTTCTGACCGTCTCGCCCATGTTTCTGGCTCCGCTGGCCGCCCAAAGTTCGGACCTGCCGGAAACAACCGCTGAAGGGGAAGCGACCCCGCAAGAGCAGATTATCGTGACGGGCACGCGCCGTTCGGACCGTACGGTGGCCGATAGCCCGGTTCCAATCGACGTGATTGGCGGGGAGGCGCTCAACAACTCCGGCTATACCGAAACCAACAAGGTTTTGAACCAGCTGGTTCCCAGCTTCAATTTCCCGCAGCCTTCGATCACGGATGGTACGGATGCCTTGCGGCCCGCAACGCTTCGCGGACTGGCGCCAGACCAGACGCTCGTGCTGGTGAATGGCAAGCGCCGGCATACGTCGGCCCTGTTGAACCTCAACGGATCGGTGGGGCGCGGCTCGGCAGCGGTCGATCTGAACACGATCCCCCCGATCGCCATCGAGCGTATCGAAGTGCTGCGCGACGGCGCATCCTCGCAATATGGCTCGGATGCCATCGCCGGCGTCATCAACGTCCAGCTTCGCAAGAGCGAGGGCGGCCGTGCGCAGGCGACCTATGGCAAATACGTGACCACCATGGACGGCGTGTTGCAGCAGAGCGGCCCGATTCTTGGTAGCAACGGGCAACCCCTTCTCGATCCGAATGCAGGTGCGGGGGATGTCTACCAGCTTTCCAGCGATGGAGAGGAGAGAGATCGCCGGGACGGCGGCATCCTGACGCTGGCCGCCAACATGGCCCTGCCGGTGGGGCCGAACGGCTATCTCAATCTGACCGCGCAATATCAGGATCGGGATCCGACGAACCGCTCGGCCGCAGATCCACGGCGGCAATATCCGCTCGTGGGCGGGCTCGTCGATCCGCGCGAAGCGAGTTTCGATCGGTACAACCATCGCTACGGCGACGCTGCGACCACCGATTATACCCTGTTCGTCAACGCGGGTTACGAGATCACGCCCGATGTCGAGTTCTATACCTTCGGCAGCTATGGCGTGCGCGACGCGGAGAGCGCCGGGTTCTACCGAAGGGCCAACGATTCCCGGAACCGCAATTTCAGCGCTTCCACGACGACATTCGTGCCTTTCTACCCCGACGGGTTCCTGCCGCTCATCGTCTCGGAAATTCACGACGTCTCGGGTGCTGCCGGCCTGCGGGGCGACTTGAGCGGGTTCAATTACGATCTCTCGGTCGTTCACGGCGAGAACTCTTTCAATTTCTTCGTCGAGAATACCTTCAACACCTCGATCGGAGCGCCCAGCCAGCGCCGCTTCGATGCGGGCAAGCTTTCCTTCGGGCAGACGACGGTCAATCTGGACCTGCAGCAGACGTTCGATCTGGGCATCGGCGACGGTTTGTCGGTGGCGTTCGGTGGCGAATATCGCGACGAAAACTTCAAGATCGAGGCAGGCGATCCGCAAAGCTACCAGGCTGGTCCCTTTGCCGCTTCGCCTTTCAACGCGCCCGCCGGCGCCCAGGTGTTTCCTGGTTTCCGCCCGGCCAACGAAGTTGACGCCAGCCGCGATTCCAAGGCCGCCTATATCGAACTGGAAAGCAAGCTGTTCGATCTGCTGACCGTGCAACTCGCCGGTCGGTACGAGGATTTCTCGGACTTCGGCGATACGCTGAATGGCAAGGTTGCCGCCCGGATCGAGCCCATCGACGGGATCGCGATTCGCGGATCGTTCTCGACCGGATTCAAGGCCCCGTCGCTGCACCAGCAGTTTTACGCAACCACCAGCACCAACAACGTCAACGGGACCCTAGTCGAGATCGGAACCTTCCCTGTCTCCAGCCCGGTCGCGGTGGCTTTGGGCTCACAACCCCTGAGCCCTGAGGAATCAACGAACTACTCCGTGGGTGCAACGCTTTCGCTGATCGATGGCCTGAACATCACTGCGGACTTCTATCGCATCGACATCGACGACCGGATCGTCATCACGGAAAATCTGCAGGGCGCGGCCGTGGTCGCGTTGTTGCAGGGTGCCGGGTTCAACAACATCACTTCGGCCCGCTTCTTCATCAACGGCATCGATACCAGGACGGAAGGCTATGAAATCGTCGGCACCTATCGTGTGCCCGATTTCGGTTTCGGCCGCGTGGCCCTGACCGCGGGTTTCAGCAAGAACGACACCGAAATCCGTGACCGTGCCATATTGCCCTCGCTTCCCGGCCTGACGCTCTTCGGTCGGCAGGAGTCCTTGCGTCTTACCGATGGGCAACCGAAGACGAAGATCAACCTTGGGGTCGATGTCGATTACGGTCCTGTCGGCGTGACCATGCGCGGCAATCGCTATGGCGAAGTCCTGATACCGGGTGCCGACGCGGCACGCGACCAGGTGTTGAGCGAGCAGTGGGTTGCCGACCTGGAGGTGCGAGGGCGCATTGCCGAGCGTTTCGAACTGGCACTGGGCGCGAACAACATCTTCGACAGCTATCCCGATCGTGTGCGCTTCGGCATCGTCGATGGGCAGAATTATGGCACCAACGGCTATTTCCTGCCCTACAGCTCGTTCTCGCCGGCAGGCTTCAACGGGCGTTTCCTCTACGTCCGGGGCAGTATCGATTTCTAAAGCTTCCCGGCTCGCCCCCGAGCTGAAATTCGGGGGCGACCTGCGTTTAATTGTGGGATAGGCGGCGCTGATGGCCGAAGCCGATACCGCCTTGCCCGCCCGGCACCATCGCGTGCAGCCTGTCGCTGCGGCGTGGATGGCGCTGAAGGCGTGGTGGAACCAGGATGTGCGCGATGGCATCGACCGCGGCAATGTGCTGCGGCGCGTCGCCAGCGAAAGCGCGAGCACACCGCGTTATATCTTCATGATCTGCATGTCGGCGGGGATCGCGATCCTCGGCATGCTGCTGTCCTCTCCCGCCGTGGTCATCGGCGCGATGCTGCTGTCGCCACTGATGGGCCCGATTCTGGGGGCCGGCTTCGCGCTGGCGGAAGGCAAGTTCATCTGGCTGCGGCTGTGCGCCAAGGCGCTGTTCGTCGGCACGCTGGTGGCAATCCTGTTCTGCGCCTTCATCGTCTTCGTATCACCGCTTCAGACCGTTACCGAGGAGATCGCCTCGCGCACGCGGCCCAATCTGTTCGATCTGCTGGTGGCGCTGTTTTCCTCGCTGGCGGGCAGCTATGCCATGATCCGCGGGCGCGAGGGCACCATCGTGGGTGTCGCCATCGCTACCGCCCTGATGCCCCCGCTGGCGGCGGTCGGCTTCGGCCTCGCGACCTGGAACTGGACCGTGTTCCAGGGCGCGCTGATGCTGTTCATCACCAACCTGCTCACCATCGCGCTCACAGCGACGGTGATGGCACGGCTGTACGGCTTCAAGCGCACTCACAATTCGCGCAACGGATTGCTGCAGAACCTCGGCATCCTGGCGATCTTCGTCCTTCTGGCGATTCCGCTGGGACTTTCGCTGCAACAGATCGCGTGGGAGGCGAACGGACGCCGGATCGTGACGCGCGTGATAGAGGATCGCTTCGACCTGCGTTCGCGGATCGATCAGCTTTCCATCGACTGGGACGCCGAGCCGCTGCAGATCACGGCATCGGTTCTGACGCCCGAATTCCAGCCGGACGCGGGCGAAGCGGCAACGCGCATCCTTTCGCGCGATCTGGGCGTTCCGGTCGAAGTTGCGATCAACCAGTTTCAGGTCAGCGCCGATCCCGGTGCCGCCGAACAGGCCGCCCTGGCGCAGGCCCGCCAGCGCGAACAGAGCGAGGCAGCCCAGCGCGCGACGCAATCGCTGGTCTCCGAACTGGCCCTGGCTGCCGGGGTCGACCGCGACGAGGTCGTGGTCGATGGCGACAAGCGCCGGGTCATGGCGTCCGCGCGGCCCCTCTCCGGTTTGACTCTGGAGGGTTATCGCGAGCTCGAGAACCGGGTGGCCAGCGGAACGCAGGACTGGACGGTCCAGTTGCGACCGCCTCTGCTGGACTTGCCTTCCATCGCGCTGGATGACAACGCGCCCACCCAGGCCGGGGCGGAAGCGATACGGGTGATCGACTGGGCGGCCAGGCGCACGGGCGTGCCAATCGAACTGATCGGGCCGGCGGACGCACTCGATACCGCGATCGAACAGTTGGGCGAGGGTCTCGACATACGCCGTGTAGAGCGCAGCGGGGCCGAACAAATTACTGCTCGCTGGGCCGTCGCACCTTCCGGCACGGATCGAGAATGATCGGAGGCTATGGTTCAGGCCCTGACAGGCTATGAACTCGCCAAGCCAGCAGTTGCGCGAAGCTGGTTACAGACGTAACGGATCCCGCGAAAAGGAGATCGTATGCGCGTCGGCTGCCCCAAGGAAATCAAGAACCACGAATACCGCGTCGGCCTGACTCCGGAAAGCGCGGGCGAGCTTGTCCATCAGGGCCACGAAGTGTGGATCGAAAGCGGCGCGGGCAATGGCATCGGTGCCTATGATGCCGAGTACAAGGCCGCCGGAGCCACAATCGTGGACGGCCCGGATCCCATCTTCGCCGAATGCGAGATGGTGGTAAAGGTCAAGGAACCGCAGGCGGTCGAACGCGCCAAGCTGCGGCGCGACCAGATCCTCTATACCTATCTGCACTTGGCGCCCGATCCCGAACAGACGCGGGATCTGGTCGAAAGCGGGGTGACAGCGATCGCCTATGAAACGGTGACGGGGCCGGGCAACAGCCTCCCGCTGCTCAAGCCCATGAGCCAGGTCGCCGGGCGCATGAGCATCCAGGCGGGTGCCACCGCCCTGGAGAAGGCACATGGCGGGCGCGGCGTGCTGCTGGGCGGCGTCCCGGGCGTTCTGCCCGGCAAGGTTACTGTCATCGGCGGCGGCGTCGTAGGCTTCAACGCGGCGCAGATGGCGGTGGGGCTGGGTGCCGATGTCACCATCATGGACCGCGACCCCGAAGTTCTCGAAAAGCTTGGCATCCATTTCGAAAGTCGCGCCAAGACGCGGTTTTCCAACAAGGCTAATCTCGAGGACGAGGTGGCAAACGCGGATCTGGTCATCGGCGCGGTTCTGATCCCAGGGGCGGCGGCACCCAAGCTGGTGACCCGCGAGATGCTCAAGACGATGCAGCCGGGAAGCGTGCTCGTCGATGTCGCGATCGATCAGGGCGGCTGCTTTGAAACCAGCAAGGCCACCACCCATGCCGATCCGACCTATGTGATCGATGAAGTGGTGCATTACTGCGTGGCCAACATGCCGGGCGCGGTTGCCCGCACCAGCACCTATGCGCTCAACAATGTCACGCTGCCGCATGCGCTTCGCATCGCGCAGCTTGGCTGGCGCGGTGCCCTGCAGGCCAATCCGCACCTGGCCGAAGGCCTTAACGTTCACGCCGGGCAAGTTACCTACCGCGCCGTGGCGGAGGAACTCGGCTACGACTATCTCCCCGTTAACGAAGCGATGACCCAGACCTGAAATCTTTACGTTTCGTTAACCTTTGCACTTTTAGAGTGTGAGGGTGGAGATTGAGAGTGTGTGGGGGCACGAAACAAGGTGACGGGAAAGCCGGCGAAGGTCGCCGATCATTTCTTTAGGACAGTCGTTGCGGCCTTAGCCAGGGTGCTCCCCAGGCTGCCGCTGGTCGCGTTGCTATTGGCTCTCCCTACGTTGCTGGCGCCCGTGCAGGCGCAGACCGCGCCCCAATGCATCGCCGCTTCGAATACCGGCGAAAGTCTTGAGCGTGTCGCCGCGTCGCCCGAACGGTGGGACTGCCGGGCGAGGGCGGCCGCGCTCGGGCCGGAGCGCGTCGTGCTGCGGCTCGATGCGCCTGCAGGGGGGTAAGTCCGCACGGTTTTTCACGACGCGGCCATCCTTGTTCGACGCGATTACCCTAGCCGTGGTACGGGGCGACAGGATCGTTGCCGAGAGGCGGTACGAGGCCTCGGACCTGATCGGCGGCAACAGCAGCAGGATGCTGATCTTGCCCGTTCCGCAGGCCGAGGGTTCGTTCGACAGCGTGCTCGCCGCCTTCGACGGTCCGACCTCACGCGGTCTGTTCACGGACGCGTCGCTGGAAGCCGACAATCCGTCACAAAGGCCGGAGGCGCTGACCAGCCTGCTGTTGGCCGCGATCGTGTGCGGAATCCTGCTGATGCCGCTGGCCTTCAATTTCGCCTTCTATCGGGTTTTGAAGGAGCGGTTCCTGATCTGGCATCTGGTCGTTTCCCTCGGCCTGCTGCTCCAGTGCCTGCTGACCTCAGGCGTCGTGGGGCATTTCGTCGAACTATCCTTGTACGTCTATTCGCGACTGATCGTCTTGAGCCTGGGGATCAGCATCAGCGCTGCGCTCGGATTTGCTGCGGCGTTCATCGAGCCCGACCGGCTGGACCCGCGCATCCGCAAGGCGCTGTATATCTGCGCCTGGCAGGTTATCGGCGTATCGCTGCTGCATGCGTTTTTTCCCGACGTAATGCGCGGAGTTCAGACCTCCCTTTATTATGCCAGCTTCGTTCCCGCGATGGTTCTCTTCGTCGTCTCCATGGTCGATGCCATCCGGCGCAAGAGCCGGGCCGTCCGGTTCCAGATCGTCGCCTGGACGCCGTTCTTCGCCATGGGGGTGATCCGCGTCGTGACCATGCTCAATACCAGCGTGGCGCAGCAAGAGGCGATGCAGCTGTTCTACTTCGCCATGGTCATCGAAAGCATCGCCACGTCCCTGGGGGTTGCTGATCGCTTCATGACGATCAAGCAGCAGCGCGACCGCGCGGTCTCCCATGCCCACTCGATGACCCAGCTCAGCGAGCGCGACGCCCTGACGGGACTTTATAACCGCCGGGTGCTTGAGGGGCATCTCCAGGGGCTCGAACGCCAGGGATTTACCGGCTTCGCGGTGATCGACCTCGATAACTTCAAGCGCGTCAACGACACCCACGGCCATGCGCTGGGAGATACGGTTCTATCGGTCGCGGCGTCCGTCTTTGAGGGCGACCCGGATACCGTCGCGGTGCGGCTGGGCGGGGAGGAATTTCTACTTCTCCTGCGCGGCAACCATGTCGCCAGCCGGGTCGAACGGATGCGCGAAGCGATCCCGGTGCGGATCGCCCGCGAGGTTGCTGCTCTCGAAATGCTGGTCACGGCCAGCGCCGGCCTGATCGAGAGTGGCGAGCGGTCCACGCTCAAGCTACCGTTCGAGGAACTCTACAGGCTCGCCGACAGTCTGCTCTACGAAGCCAAGCACAATGGCCGCAACCTGCTCTCCTCGCGCACGCTGGACCTGGCGTGCGATGAAGACCGCTCACCAAGGGCGGTCGCTCAGCTCGCTGGATAGAACGGCGCGGCAATCTCGGGCCGGATGCGATGCAGCCGGCCGGATTCGCGCTCGATCATCGCCCAGGTCGAACGGACGGCCACCAGCAGCTTGCCGGTCTCGTCGCGGAAATCGACGCAGCGGTCGAAGCGCGCGCCCTTGGGCGGATCGGGGATATAGGTCACCGCATTCACCCGCGCGCTTTCGCCCACATTGCCGCGATAGTCGATCTCGTGCCGGGTCACGACCCAGATGAAGCGATCGACATGGGCGGGGTCGGCAGCGGCCCGCCAGTGTTCGACCGCGATGTCCTGCACCCAGCGCACCCATACGGCGTTGTTGACGTGGCCCAGCTCGTCGATGTCCTCGGGCCGGGCAATGAACGTCCTGGCGTGGCTGTTGCTCACACTGCGATTCCCAACGAGGCGAGATCGGCCTCGGCCTGCTCGGCCGTGGTGAACAGGAAGGCTTGGATGCCCGCGTCCCTGGCTCCTTCGACATTGCGCGGGATGTCGTCGAAGAACACGGTCTCCTCGGCCTCAAGATCGTGGCTGTCGAGCAGGTGTCGGTAGATCAGCGGATCGGGCTTCAGCAACCCGACCTCGGCCGACACGGTGGCGCCTTCGAACAGCGGCCAGAACCGGTGCGTGTCCTTCAGATGCGCCACGATTTCGTGGACGTTGTCGGTCAGCGCGAACAGCCGGAACCCTGCGTCCTTCAGCCGGCGCATCAGCGCCTCGGTCCCGGCGATCGGCGCGAAGCTGTCATAGACCGCCACGAAGAAGCGCTCCGCCTCGTCCGCGTCCATCAGTCCTTCGGCCATATAGGCGCGCTTGGTATCCTCCACGCTCATCTCGCCGCGATTGAGCGCCAGCCAGATGTCGGTGGTGACGAACAGCGCCCGGCGCCGCTCCGCCGCCGTATCGCCCTCCAGACCGAAAGCGGCCTGGACGATCGCCAGAGAATCCCAGGTGACCAGCACATTGCCGATGTCGAAAACGATATTGCGGATCATGCTTCGAGCCCCAGCTGCCACAGGATGAACGCGTATTGTTCGGCCACTTCGCGGATGGATTCGAACCGCCCGGACTTGCCGCCGTGGCCCGCGCCCATGTTGATCTTGAGCAGCAATTCATTGCCGTCCGTTTTCAGTTCGCGCAGTTTCGCGGTCCACTTGGCGGGTTCCCAATAGGTTACGCGCGGATCGGTCAGCCCCCCGGTCACCATTATGGGCGGATAATCCTGCGCCACCACCTGATCGTAGGGCGAATAGCTGAGGATATAGGCGAAGACCTGCTTGGACGTGATGGGATCGCCCCATTCGGGCCATTCGCCCGGCGTCAGCGGCAGGCTTTCGTCGAGCATGGTGGCGAGGCAGTCCACGAAGGGCACATCGGCCACTACCGCGCCCCACAGTTCGGGGTCGGTATTGGCGACCACGCCCATCAGCTGCCCGCCCGCGCTGCCGCCGGCGATGCTGATCCGGCCCGCCTCGGTATGGCCGAGGGCGATCAGGCCCTTCGCCGCATCGACGAAATCGTTGAAGGTGTTCCAGCGCTCGTACCGTTTGCCCGCCAGATACCAGCTGCGGCCCATGTCGTCGCCGCCGCGGATATGCGCGATGGCGAAGGCCATGCCGCGATCGACCAGGCTCAGCCGCGTCACCGAAAATCCCGGGGGGTAGGCGATGCCATAGGCGCCATAGGCATAGAGATGGAGCGGGCCTCCGGCGGGACGATCCTTGCGCCGCATCACGCTGACCGGGATCTGTGTGCCGTCGCGCGCCGGGATCATCAGCCGCTCGGTGACATAGAGATCGGCGTCATAACCGCTGGGGATTTCCTGTTGCTTGAGCAGGTCCAGCGTCCCTGTCCGGGTGTCGTAGTCATAGACCGATCCGGGCGTGACCATGCTCTGATACGACAGCCTCAGGACATCGACCGCATATTCCATATTGTTGCCGAGACCCGCGACATAGCTCGCCTCGGGGAAGGCGATGGGCCTGGGCTTGGCATCGGCATAATCGTGCAGCCGGATCTGATCGAGGCCCTCCAGCCGCCCCTCGGTGACGAAGAAATCGGCATAGAGCTCGAAACCGTTGAGGTAGAATGCGTCCGATCCCTCGATCACCGTTGCCCACTCGCCGGGGTTCTCCAGCGGTGCCTTGGCGAGCCGGAAGTTCACATGCGAGTCGTTGGTGTGAACCCAAACCTCGCCGTCGCGCACATCGACATCGTATTCGACCCCGACTTCGCGCGGGCGGATGACGATCTGTTCGCCGGTGGGGTTGTCTGCGGGCACCAGCCGGACTTCGCTGGTCTCGTGATCGCCGGTGGAAACGATCAGCCAGTCTTCCTGCGCCGAAAGCCCGGCCTGCGCGCGGAACCCGCCGTCATCCTCGTGAAAGATCTCGACATCCTCGGACACCGGCGTGCCGAGGCGGTGGACGCGAATGCTGTCGGTCCGCCATTGCTCATTGGCGAGCGCATAGACCAGCGCCGTGTCGCCTTCGACCCATTCGATATTGCCCAGCGTGCCGGGGATCTCGTCGGCCAGCAGTTCGCCGGTCCGCAGATCCTTCACCTTGACCGTATAGCGCTCGCCCCCGTCGGTGTCGGTGGCATAGGCCAGCATGGTTCCATCGCGGGTGACGGCATATTGGCCTAAGCTGAAATATTCGTGCCCCTCGGCCAGCTGCACCTCGTCCAGCAGCAGCTCGTCCGCCGAGCCATCGTCCGTGGCCGCCAGCGGCTTGCGATAATGCTGCGGATATTGCGCGCCTTCTTCGAACTTGGTCCAGTAGAGATAGTCGCCGAACTTCTGCGGGACCGAACTGTCGTCTTCCTTGATGCGGCCCTTCATCTCCGCGAACAGCGTGTCCACCAGTCCCGAATGCGGCGCCATCCGCGCCTCGAACCAGGCATTTTCCGCCTTCAGATAGTCGAGGATTTCCGCGTCCTCCACCTTGGGATAGCCCGGATCGCGCAGCCAGTGATACGGGTCTTCGATGGTGATCCCGTGGTGCGAGTAGCTGAAGGGCTTTTTCGGGGCGGTGGGCGCGGTATGCGGCGCTGCGGTGGCATCGTTCATGGGTAGCCCCTATGTGGGATGCGAAAGGACCTCAAGCCATGCTCATGCACTCCACCGAAGCCCGCCTCAACGCCCTGCGCGACGAACTGACGGGGCGCGGCCTCGCCGGTTTCATCGTCCCCATCAGTGACGAGCACATGAGCGAGTACGTCGGCGATTATGCCCAGCGGTTGAAATGGCTGACCAATTTCGGCGGCTCGGCGGGATCGGCGGTCGTGCTGGCGGGGGATGGCTATACTGGCAAGGGCGCCGCCATGTTCACCGATGGCCGCTATACCGTACAGGTGCGCGAACAGGTGAACGGCGAGTTCTTCGATTACGAACCCGTGCCCGAATCGAGCCCCGCCGCCTGGATCGCGAAGCACGCGCCCAAGGGGGCGAAGATCGGCTACGACGCGTGGCTGCACGGCATCGAATGGGCGGAAAAGGCCGCTGCCGTTCTGGCGAAGAAAGGCATCGAACTGGTGCCCGTGGACGGCAACCCCATCGATGCCGTCTGGCAGGACCGGCCAGCGCCCTCCGCCGCGCCCGCGATGCCCTATGCCGACGAGCACGCGGGCCGGTCCAGCGCGGACAAGCGCGCCGCCATCGCCGACTGGCTGAAGGAGGAGGGATACGACGCGACCGCCGTGACGGCGCTCGATTCGGTCGCCTGGCTGCTCAACATTCGCGGCAAGGACGTGGAGAACACGCCCGTCGCGCTCTCCTACGTGCTGCTGAAGGCCGATGGCACCGCCGAACTGTTCATCGCGCCCGGCAAGGTGACGCCGGAGCTCATCAAGCATCTTGGCAACGCCGTGATCGTGCGCCCGCGCGACGAATTCGAACCCGCGCTGGCGGAGCTTTCGGGAAAGACCGTGGCGCTCGACACCGATCACGCGGTCGCCGGCATCTTTCAGGCGCTCGACCAGGCGGGTGCCCGTGTCGTGCGCGCCAAGGACCCGACGGTTCTGGCCAAGGCGATCAAGAACCCCGCCGAACAGCAGGGCCAGCGCGATGCCCAGGCGCGCGACGGCGCGGCGATCGTGAAGTTCCTGCGTTGGATCGAAATGAACGCGCCCAGCGGCGAGATCGACGAACTGACGGCGGCGGCCAAGCTGCGCGAGTTCCGCAACCTCGATGGGGACATGCGCGATTCCAGCTTCGACACCATCAGTGCCGCGGCGGGCCATGCCGCCCTGCCGCATTACAAGGTGGACGAAGACAGCAATATCCCGATCCCGCCCAGCAGCATTTTCCTGTGCGATTCGGGCGGCCAGTACAACGGCAGCTTCGGCGGTGGCACCACCGACATCACCCGCACCGTTTGGGTCGGGCCCGGCGAACCCACCGCCGAGATGATCGATCGCAACACCCGCGTGCTCAAGGGGCATATCGAACTTTCCCGCGCCACTTTCCCGGCGGGCACCAACGGCGGCCAGCTCGACACGCTGGCGCGCATGCATCTGTGGGCGGCGGGCGTGGATTATGGCCACGGCACCGGCCATGGCGTGGGCAGCTTTCTCGCCGTGCACGAAGGGCCGCAGCGCATTTCCAAATCGGGCGGGGCCTTCACCGGCACCGACACGCCGCTCGCCGCGGGCATGATCCTGTCCAACGAGCCGGGCTATTACAAACCCGGCGAATTCGGCATCCGGATCGAAAATCTGGTGCTGGTGGTCCCCGCCGAGATCGAGGGGCGGGAAGGCGACTGGCTGGGCTTCGAGACGCTGACCTTCGCGCCGCTGGACCGCAGGCTGGTCGATCCCGCCATGCTGACCGCGCAGGAGACGGCGTGGTGGAACGATTATCACGCGCAGGTTCTGGAAACCCTCTCCCCCCGTCTGGAAGGCGATGATCTCGACTGGCTGAAAGAGCAGTGCGCGCCGCTCGCAAAATAGGTTTGCTCAAGTCGATTTGTTCTCTTATTGTTCCAGTCGGTTCGTGAGTCGCTTCGGCTGGGAGATGGTGGATGATCGGTTACGTGACCTTGGGAACCAACGACCGCGAACGCGGGGCGAAGTTCTACGATGCGGTGTGCGCGGAGATGGGCGTCGGCCGGATGATGGAGGATGACCAGTTCATCGCCTGGGGCGCGCCCGGCGGCGGTGCGGGCATCGGGCTGACGACGCCCTTCGACGGCCAGACGGCGACGGTCGGAAACGGCGTGATGGTGGCCCTGGAAGCCAGGGACCGGGCGCAGGTCGACCGGATCTACCAGATCGCGCTGGCGAACGGCGGCAGCGACGAAGGCGCGCCCGGCGAACGCGGGCCAGGTTTCTACGCCGGCTATTTTCGCGATCCCGACGGCAACAAGCTCAACGCCTTTCTGATGGAACCCGGCGCCGGGGGTGGCTGAGGCTAGGGAAGGGGACTCACCATGACTGAAGCGCACCGGCTCGATGAAACCTTCATCCACCTCGGCCTCGGTGCCACGGCCGAAGCCCAGCCGCCGTTTACGGGTATGGACTGGTACGAGGGCTATGGCGCGCGCCATGGCGATGATGGGGCCGAAGGTCGGCTCGTTTCCCAATATACCTTCACCGAAAGCTGGGACAGCTGGGAAATGCATCCCGCCAGGGCTGAAGTGGTGATCTGCACGGCGGGCCGAATGATTCTGACCCAGGAATATGCGGACGGGCGCCGCGATACCGGGGCATTGGGCGCGGGGGACTATGCCATCAATCCGCCCGGGGTGTGGCACACCGCAGACGTCGAAGGCCCGGCCACGGCGATCTTCATCACGGCGGGCGAGGGTACCCAACACCGGCCACGCCGAGACGCGGCGTTGGCCTGACCTTAGTATGAACTTCCGGGTGAAAATTGGCGGAAATCGGCCGGATTGTCTGTAGGATTAACAGACCCGGCGCTTCGATACACGCTGCGACACTTTTGCCTGAAATCGGGATACTGCTGCGACAGTGCGGGCGTAGAAAGGCCAACATGAGCTGCGGCTGGAGCGGACCTCCCCTTCCCCCTCCCCCAAGTAGGTCGCCCGGTCGCAGCTCT
This sequence comes from Qipengyuania sp., assembly GCF_042095715.1. Taxonomy (GTDB): domain Bacteria; phylum Pseudomonadota; class Alphaproteobacteria; order Sphingomonadales; family Sphingomonadaceae; genus Qipengyuania. The sequence continues at coordinate 16,049 of NZ_JBELMO010000063.1, forward strand.
TGCATCTCTTCAGCACCCCCCTCGATGCGCATGACAATCGGAGTATCGATCCCATGAACAAGCTGACTCTTCTCCTCTCCGCCGCCGCCGTTCTCGGCCTCGCCGGCACCGCCATCGCTGCGCCCGGACAGGCCCGCATGCCGCAGGGCGACATGACCCGCGCCCAGGCGGAACAGCGCGCCGAAACCCGCTTCGCCCGCATGGACGCCAATTCGGACGGCAAGCTCGATCAGGCGGACCGTGCCGCCATGCGCGACAAGATGTTCGCCCGCATAGATGCGGATGGAAACGGCCAGATCAGCCGCACCGAATTCGAGGCGATGGCCGGCAAGCAGCGCAAGGGCCAGCGCGGCAATCGCATGGGCGCGAACGGCGAGGTGACGAAGGCCGCCTTCGTGGATCGGGCCATCACCATGTTCGAACGCGCCGACGCCAACAAGGACGGCACCGTAACTCCGGCGGAGCGCAAGGCCGCCCGCGAAACCATGCGCAAGGCCTGGCAGGAACGCCGCGCCGCCGATCGGCAGGGATGATCGCATTCTAGGCGCTTGAAACCATGGAGCTCGGACGGCAAGACTCCAGCCCGATGGCTGCCGATGCGAACACACCCACCGAACTCCTCCTCGTCGATGACGAGGCGACCCTTCGCGAACCCCTGGCGGAATATCTCACCCGCCAGGGGTTCGTCGTGCGCGAGGCGGAGAGCGCCGCCGCCGCGCGCAGTGAACTGACGAACTGGTCCCCCGACCTGGTCCTGCTGGACATCATGATGCCGGGCGAGGACGGCCTCTCGCTGTGCCGCCACCTTGTCGAAGCGAAGCATCTCCCGGTCATCCTGCTGACCGCCAAGGACGAGGCAATGGACCGCATCGTCGGGCTGGAGATCGGCGCCGACGACTATGTGCCAAAGCCTTTCGAGCCGCGCGAGCTGGTGGCGCGCATCCGTTCCGTGCTGCGGCGCGCCTCTCGCGAGGCGACCACCCCGGGCGACGACGATGCCTTCGTCTACAGTTTCGAAGGCTGGGAACTGGACCCGCTCAAGCGCCGGCTTACCGATCCCGAAGGTGCGCTGATCGCCATCTCGACCGCCGAATTCCGGCTTCTCAAGGCGCTGGTGGATCACCCCCGGCAAGTGCTCGATCGCGACCGGCTGCTCGATATGGTGCAGGGCCGCGAGGCGCATCTGTTCGACCGCGCGGTGGACAACCAGGTCAGCCGGTTGCGGCGCAAGATCGAGGTGGACAGCCGCAATCCCGAACTGATCCAGACCGTGCGCGGCGGTGGCTATCGCCTCGCCGCGGATGTCGCCCGCATCACGCGACCCGACCGCTGAGCATGGCCGGAGCCTGAGCATGGCCGGCGCAACTCGCCGCACCTGGCCGCGCAGCCTGCTTGGCCAGACGCTGTTGGCGCTGGCGGTGGCGCTGCTGGGCGCGCAGGCGATCTACGCGACGCTGCTATACCGCGCCGCTGACGAACGGCGCGAAGTGGCGCTTGTAAACACCGCCGCCTTCGAACTCATCACCGGCCCGATGCGTCTCGCGCGGGCGGAAAACAGCCTCGGTTTCCAGCGCCGTGGCTTTGGCCGGGGCGGGCAACGCGCGGTCCCGCGTCAACTGCGCTATTCGCTCAGCGAAACCCCGCCCGAACGGGCAAACGAGCAACAACTGGTCGAGCGAGAGGAGGCGATAACCGAAGTCCTCGCTCGTCAGGGTGTCGGACTGACGGGCATTTCCGTGATCGAACGCTCCGCACTGTCCGATCCGCAGGTTGCCGCCGCAGCCGCCCGTTCGCCCCAGCTGCGCGAGCAAATTAGGACGCTGCGCCCCCGGATACTCGTGGTCGGCATCAAGCGTCAGGGATCCTCGGTGTGGGAGGTGGTGCGTCTTCCGGTGCCGCGCATGGACCGCGCGGTGATCGCCGGGCTGATCGTGCAGACGGTCATCCTGTTCGGCATGCTGATGGCCATCATGTACGGGGTGCTCAGGCGCCTGACCGGTCCGCTCGCCGCGCTGACCCGGCGAACCCAGCAGATCGCACGCCCCGGAACAAAGGCAACGCCTTTGCAACCGTCCGGCCCGGACGACATCGCCCTGCTCATCGCTGCGCACAACGCGATGGAAGCCCGGATCGGGGCGATGCTGGACGAGAAGGACGTGATGCTCGGCGCCATCGGCCATGACCTCAAGACCCCGCTCGCGGCGCTCAGGGTGCGGATCGAAAGCGTGGAGGACGATGCCCAGCGCTCCCGCATGGCCGCCACCATAGAGGATATCACGCGCACGCTGGACGAGATACTGGAACTGGCCCGCATCGGCCGCGCGAACAATCCGCCCGAACGCGCCGAACTGTCCGCACTGGCCGGATCGGTGGTGGAAGAGTTCGAGGACATGGGAGAGGATGTCGAGCTTGTCGACGGACCCCGCCTCAGCACCGAAGTCCACGTCACCTGGCTGAAACGCGCCCTGCGCAACCTCATATCCAATGCCCTTCGCTATGCCGGAAGCGCGCGCGTTTCGCTCGAAAGGTCGGGCGCGTGGATCGTGATCCGGGTGGAGGACGATGGGCCCGGGGTTCCCGAAGATCGCCTGGAAACGCTGATGCAGCCCTTCGTGCGCGGGGAGGGCAGCCGCAGCCGCTCGACCGGCGGCGCCGGGCTCGGGCTGACACTGGCGCGCGCCGTGGCCGAGGAGCGGGGCGGCACGCTGACCCTTGCGAACCGGCCTGAAGGCGGACTTGCCGCCACGCTGCGCCTCCCCGCCTGACCGCTATCGACGAGTGACATAGCCGATCCGACGAACGGCGTATTGGCTCTTGTGTTTGCGCGCCCATCGGTTCCTAGGCGGTTCGAACAGACTAGCAGG
>NZ_JBELMO010000064.1:0-18660 GCF_042095715.1 Qipengyuania sp.
GCCGTAGATGCCGGTCGGGTGGAACTGCACGAACTCCATGTCCTGCAGCGGCAGCCCGGCGCGAAGCACCATGCCGCCGCCATCGCCGGTGCAGGTGTGCGCGCTGGTCGCCGTGTAGTAGCAGCGGCCATAACCGCCCGTGGCCAGCACCACCGCATGCGCGCGGAAACGGTGGATGCGGCCATCGTCCATGCAGAGCGCGATCACGCCGACGCACTTGCCGTCCTTCATGATCAGATCGATGGCGAAATATTCGATGAAGAAATCCGCCGCGTATTTCAGGCTCTGCTGATAGAGCGCGTGCAGCATGGCGTGGCCGGTACGGTCGGCAGCCGCGCAGGTGCGCTGCACCGGCGGACCTTCGCCCATGTTCTGCATGTGACCGCCGAAGGGCCGCTGATAGATCGTCCCATCCTCGTTCCGGCTGAAGGGCACGCCCGCGTGCTCGAGCTCGTAAACCGCCTGCGGCGCCTCGCGCACCATATATTCGATCGCGTCCTGATCGCCGAGCCAGTCGGAGCCCTTGACGGTATCGTACATGTGCCATGACCAATGGTCGGGCGTGTTGTTGCCGAGCGATGCCGCGATGCCGCCCTGTGCCGCCACGGTATGGCTGCGCGTTGGGAAAACCTTGGATATATTCGCCGTCCGCAGCCCGGCCTCGGCAGAGCCCATGGTGGCGCGCAGGCCCGACCCGCCGGCACCCACGACGACGACGTCATAAGTGTGATCGATGATCTCATAGCCCTTGTACCGTTCGGTATGGGGTCCGGTGCCGCGATCCTTGGTCTCTTCCGGCGGGGCGGAGGGCGGCGCGGTGCTCTTGGCGTTGGGATCGACACCGTCTTTGATTTCGGTCGCGGCCATCAGGCGGCTCCTGCGAATGCGATGCGCGCAATGGATACGAGACCGAACACGGCCCCGCCCACGGCGGCGAGATTGAGAAGGACGATCACACCGAACTTGCTGCCGGCCTCGTGGATATAATCCTCGATCAGGACCTGCAGCCCGAGACGGGCGTGCCAGAAGGTGGAGACGATCAGCAGGGCGAGCGCGGTCGCGACCAGCGGGTTCGCAGCCCAGCTCCGCATCGATGCGAAATCATATCCGGGCAACAGCGCGAAGCTGACCACCAGGAACAGCATGAGGACGAGATTGCCGATCGCGGTGAAGCGCTGAAGCAGCCAGTGATGCGCGCCGTGATGCGCGCTGCCGAGCCCGCGGACGCGGCCGATTTCGGTTCCATTGCCCATAGTTCGCCTACCCGCCTTACTTGATCAGGATGATCGCCCAGAAGGCGATGGTGAGGAGGATGCCGAATACCGGAGCGAGTATCGACCAGGTCTTGTTGACCGTCAGTTCGTAGCCAGCCCCGATATCGAGCACGAAGTGCCTGATCCCGCTCATCATGTGAGAGAAGAAGGCCCAGCTCAGGCCCACCAGCACCACCCAGCCGATAGGGCTGGTGGCGACGGCGACGAAATCCTCATAGGCCCCCGCCCCGGCCGCAAGAGCGCCGAGCCACCAGAGCAGAACACCGAGCCCCACCAGCGCCAGCCCGTCGCCGGTGACGCGGTGGAGGATGGAGATCGCCATGTGCGGCCCCCATTTCCATATCGACAGGTGTGGAGAAAGCGGGCGGTTTGCCATTGGCGGGTCCGGACTTGTTGCTGACGAATTGTGCCTTCCCTTAACGCTTGATGCGCGCCGTGCAAGCCGCGCAGCCCTCGACAGGGGGCGCAAATTTGCGAATAGGCGTTGCATGACAACCATCCTTATTACCGGATCGAGCCGCGGGATCGGCGCTGCCGCCAAGGCGGCGCTGGAAAAGCGCGGCGCCAAAGTCGTGGGCCAGGCGCGTCGGTCGACCGACATCGACACCGTCCCCGTCGACTTCTGCCAGCCCGGCGCCGCGCATGAGTTGTGGGAGGCGGCACTTGCCCGCGCGGGCGGTGAGATAGATGTACTCGTGAACAACGCCGGCCTGTTCGAAGCCGTGCCGCTCGATAGCTCGGACATCGAATGGCTCGACGCGTGGGAGGATACGCTACGTATCAATCTCACCTCGGCGGCGCAGCTCAGCCGCTTTGCCGTGCGGCATTGGCAGGAACGCGGAGTTGCCGGGCGCATCGTTCATGTCGCGAGCCGTGCGGGCCATCGCGGCGATTCGCCCGGGCACTGGCATTATGCTGCCAGCAAGGGTGGTATGCTGGCCCTGCACAAGACGATCGCGCGGCAATATGCGAGTGAGGGGATTCTTTCCTTCGCCGTCGCCCCCGGATTCACCGACACGGCGATGGCCGGCGACTATCTGGAAAGCCGGGGCGGCCCCGGCCTTCTCGCCGACATCCCGCTGGGCCGCGTCGCCGCCCCGGAGGAGATTGCGGGTATCATCGAATGGTGCGCGCTGGATGCCCCCCCCAGCCTGACCGGCGCGACGCTGGATGCCAATGGTGCAAGCTATGTACGCTAGGATCGCCTTTTCCCTCGCCGCGGCGATAGGCATGGCCGGTTGCGTCGCGCCGTCTGCGAGCATGCCGCTCGCGGATGCGGCGCCGGCACGTCAGGCATGGGTGGACCGCTGCTCGGCGTTCGACGATTGGGACAAACCCGGCCCGCCATTCCGGATTTACGGCCAGACCTACTACGTCGGCACTTGCGGGATCTCGTCTATCCTGGTGGCGGCGCGCGATGGGTTGATTCTAATCGACAGTGGCACGGACGAAGGCGCCAAGATCGTGCTAGACAACATTCGTTCGCTCGGCTTCGATCCGCGCGATGTCGCCGTCATCCTGATGAGCCACGAACATTTCGACCATGCCGGAGGGATGGCCCGTCTCCAGGCGGCTACGGGCGCGACCGTCGTGGCGAGCGAAGCCGCCATCCCGGTGCTTCGCAGCGGGCTGGTTTCGCCACAGGACCCACAGGCTAAGTCCGGTCATCCCGCGTTTCCTCCGGTTACAGGCGAGACGCGCGCGATCGGCGATTACAGCGCGCGAAGTTTCGCAGGTCGCACCTTCTTTCCCATTGCCACGCCCGGCCACACGCTGGGGGCGACGAGCTGGCGTTGGCAGGATTGCGAGGAGGGCGTCTGCAAGACCATCGTCTATGTCGACAGCCTCAATCCGATCAGTTCGGACGACTACAGGTTCAGCGATCATCCGGACTTGGTCACCGCCTTCAGGGCCGGGATCGAGAATGTCGCCACCAGTGAGTGCGATATCGTTTTGGCGCCGCATCCGGGAGCGACCAAGCTGCGCGATCGCCTCGCCGGTACAGCGCCGCTGATCGATCCCGATCGTTGCGCCGCCTATGCCCGGGGTGTCGGCGCGAAGCTCGACGCCCGCCTCGCCGCGGAGGACGCCGGCAATGAGTGACGTCTGGAAACTGACTGCCTTTGCTTCCAAGAGCGAGGTCGAGGCGGCCATCGCCGCGAGCGAGATCGCGGCAGACTGGGATGCGGAGATGGTTCTCGCCGGCTTCGAGGTCAGCGAGGACAAGCCCGACGACTGGCGGCTCGACGTCTATTGTCCGCGCAAGCCGGGCAAGAAGGATCGTGCCGCCGTCGTCTCGCTGTTTTCAGGCTCCGATCCCCGGCTGGAAGTCGAAAAGCTGCCCGACGCCGACTGGGTCACCGAGAGTCAGAAGGGCATGGACCCGATCCGCGCGGGGCGCTTCCACGTTCGCACCCCCGATCATCCCGCCAATGCGGCCATGGTCGATCTCGTGATTCCCGCAAGCCAGGCGTTCGGGACGGGGCAACACGCCACGACCGCGGGCTGCCTGCTCATGCTCGAGCGAATGCGCCGCGATGGCGTCGTCGCGCGCAATCTGATCGATGTGGGTACCGGCACCGGCCTGCTGGCCTTCGCCGCCCGGCACCTTTGGCCGCGTGCGACGGTGACCGCCTCCGACATCGATCCTGTATGCGAAGCCGTGCTGGTGGAAAATGCGGCGCTCAACGGAGTGCCGCTGGGCGGTGCACCCGGTCAGGTCCGGATCGCCATCGCCGACGGCCTGTCCGATCCGCTGCTGCAGGTGCGTGGGCCCTACGATCTGCTCATCGCCAATATCCTTGCCCGCCCACTGATCGATCTGGCTCCGCACTTCGCCGACGCAGTCGTCCCCGGTGGCAGCGTGGTGCTCGCAGGCCTGCTGACGACGCAGGAGGCCGGAGTGCGGCGCGCCTATCGCCGGGCCGGGTTCCGCCTTGCGCGCAGACTGGAGCGGGGCGACTGGTCGATCCTGTGGCTTCGCCGACGCGCCGCGCGCTGAAACGGCTCGGTCGCTGGTTCGGCATCGTCACGGGTGCGGTTCTCACGCTGGTCGCGGCGTTTTGTCTCGCCGCCTGGATCGGATCGTCCATTGCGCGCAACGACGATTGGCGGGAGCCGGACGAGGGGATCGAGATACTGGTGGGCGACAATGGCGTTCACACCGAACTGGTCATGCCGATCCTCACGGAGGTTAAGGACTGGCGCGCCGAATTTTCCGAGCATGACCTTGCTGCGCCGCCCCAGGGGTACACCCATGTCGGCGTGAGTTGGGGCGAGCGGAAGGTTTTCCTCAATACCCCGACCTGGGCCGATCTTACCCCATCCACGGCATTCGGGGCGCTGTTCGGTGGCAAAGCGCTGCTGCACGCCGCCCATTACGTGCGACCGGCTCCAGGTCCGGATTACCGCCCGATCAGGCTCACCCGTGCGCAATATGCGCGCCTCGTCCGGTCGGTGGAAAGATACATCGTCCCGCCCCGTTCACGCCGAAGCTATCCCGGCTATTTCGGCTTCGACGCCTTTTACGATGCGCCCGGTCGCTACACCTGGCGCATGACCTGCAACCAGTGGACCAGCGACAGGCTTGCCGATGCCGGTATCAGAACGGGTCTGTGGACACCGCTGGCGGGCGGCGTGATGAAATGGGTGCCGCGGCCGGACTGAACGCCCCGTCAGCCCGCTTCCGCGACGATCTGCGCCCAGGCGGCCTCGTCGATCACGTCGATGCCAAGTTCCGCCGCCTTCTTCAGCTTGCTTCCGGCGCCTGGACCGGCGACGACCAGATCGGTCTTGGCACTGACCGAGCCCGCCGCCTTGGCCCCCAGCCTCTCGGCCTGCGCCTTCGCCTCGTCCCGGCTCATGGTTTCCAGCTTTCCGGTGAATACCACCGTCTTGCCGCTGACTTCGCTGGCGGTTGTCTCCACCTCGTAACGCGGCGGGGCGACTTCGCTCAGCAGATCGTCCCACACCTGCCGGTTGTGCGGTTCGTGGAAGAAATCGCCCAGCGCCTCCACCACGACGGGGCCCACCCCGTCGATCGCCGTCAACTCCGCAATCGCCTCCTCCTCGCCCCCATGGGCACGCTGAGCCACATCGCGCAGTACCGGCAGGTCATGGAAATGTTTCATCAGATCGCGCGCGGTAACCGCGCCCACATGCCGGATGCCGAGACCGAATAGCAGCCGGGCGGCATCGGGCTGGCGCTTGCCCTCGATCGCCGCCAACAGGTTGTCCACAGACTTGTCCTGCCAGCCCTCACGCCCCACCAGATCGTGCCGGTGCGACTTCAGCCGGAAGATGTCGCCCGGCCCGTTATCCAGCCAGCCCAGTTCCAGAAACTCGGCGATGGTCTTCTCGCCAAGCCCTTCGATATCAAGCGCGGCGCGGCTGACGAAATGGCGCAGCCGTTCGAATTGCTGTGCGTTGCAGACCAGCCCGCCCTGGCAACGGACATCGACCTCGCCTTCCTCCGCCACGGCTTCGCTTCCGCAGACGGGGCAGTGATCGGGGAAACGATAGGGCTCGCGACCCTTCTCGCGCGTCAGGTTCTCCACCACCTGAGGGATGACGTCGCCCGCGCGCTGGATCACGATACGGTCGCCCACGCGCAGGCCCAATCGCGCGATCTCGTCGCGATTGTGCAGCGTGACATTGGTTACCGTGACGCCGCCCACGAGCACCGGCGCGAGACGGCCCACCGGGGTCAGCTTGCCCGTGCGGCCGACCTGTATGTCGATCGCCTCCAGCGTGGTCTCGGCACGCTCGGCGGGGAACTTGTGCGCCATCGCCCAGCGGGGCGCCTTGCCGACGCTGCCGAGCCGCTTCTGAAGAGCCAGATCGTTGACCTTGTAGACCACACCATCGATGTCATAGGGCAGCGCGCCGCGCCCCTCCCCGATCCTGCGATAATGCGCGAGCATGTCCGTGATGGTCTCGCACAGGATCAGGTCGGGCGAGAGCGGGAAGCCCCACGCGCCGATCCGCTTCATCATCGCGAACTGCGTCTCTTCCGGCACCCCGGACGCATCACCCCAGCCATGGGCCAGGAAGCGCAAGGGCCGCCTGGCGGTGACGCTCGCATCCTTCTGGCGGAGCGAGCCGGCAGCGGCATTGCGGGGCGTCGCGAACAGTTTGCCCCCCGCTTCCTCCTGCGCGGCATTAAGCGCGGCAAAGGCCTGCTTTTCCATGTAGACTTCGCCGCGGACTTCGAAGACTTCGGGATGGTCGCTACCGTTCAGTTGCTCAGGAATGTCGGGAATGTGCGCGACATTGGGCGTCACATCCTCGCCCACCTGTCCATCGCCCCGGGTCGCTGCACGCACCAGCCGACCGCTTTCGTAACGTAGCGAACAGGAGAGCCCATCGATCTTGTCCTCGGCGGTGAAGGACAGAGGCGCATCCTCGCCCAGCGACAGGAACCGCCGTACCCGCGCCACGAACTCCGCCACCTCCTCGTCGGTGAAGGCGTTGTCGAGGCTCATCATGCGCACGGCGTGCTGCACCTTGGACAGCGGAGAGGCCGCGACCTCATGCCCCACTGCCGCGCTCGGGCTGTCGGGTCTCACCAGATGCGGGAAGGCCGCCTCCAGCTCCGCGTTCCGGCGCACAAGCGCGTCGTATTCCGCATCCGATATCTCGGGCGCGTCATCGGCATGATAGAGCCGGTTATGATGCGCGATCTGCTTGGCGAGCCGCATCAATTCATTGGCGGCCTGAGCCTCGCTCGTGGCCGATTCGCCAGGCTCGTTCATAAAACCGGACACTTTCCTGCGAGACATGGACCACTTGGACCACGGTTCAAGGCAACATGATTTTTCGTCGCAACGCGGATGGCAAGTCGGCAAAGCTGGCTGCGAAACAGGGTCATGATCACGGCTTTGGCACAGGCGGCGCGATGTAGGAAAGCCAAGACTGGTGGTGGAGCCAGCCCCGGTCTTCGACCACTCAGGCCCCCTCCAGAAGCCGATCCGCCTGCGCGCGCGCCTCGGGCGTGATCTCGGCACCGGACAGCATCCGCGCGATTTCCTCCTGCCGGCCCGCCTCGTCGAGCAATTGCACCGATGTGCGCGTGACGGTCCCGTCGGAGCCCTTCGCGATGAGATAGTGGCGGCGGCCGCGCGCGGCGACCTGAGGGCTATGGGTGACGGCCAGCAATTGCCCGTCTTCGGCAAGGCGCGAAAGCCGGTCCCCTATGGCACTCGCCACCGCGCCGCCCACGCCGCGGTCGATCTCGTCGAAGATGATGGTGGCCGCGCCGCCCTGTTCGGCCAGCGCGACCTTGAGCGCGAGGATGAAGCGGCTGAGCTCGCCGCCGCTGGCGATCTTGCCGAGCGGGGCGAAATCCGCACCCGGATTGGTGGCGATCAGGAATTCCACGGAGTCGATCCCGTTGGCGCTCCAGCGATCTTCGGGCAGCTCGGTCACCGCCGCATGGAAGCGCGCCGCATCGAGCTTGAGCGGGGCCAGTTCGGCCGCGACCGCGGCATCGAGACGAAGCGCCGCCGCGGTGCGTGTTTCGTGCAGCGCGCGGGCAGCCTCGCGATAGCGCGTGCCGGTCACCTTGACCTCGTTTTCCAGAGCGTCGAGTTGCGCCTCACCGCCCTCGATGCCGGATAGCGCGGTTCGGAATTCGCGCATCTTCGCGGGGAGCTCGTCCACTTCGCAGCGGTGCTTGCGGGCAAGCGCGCGCAATTCGAACAGGCGCGTTTCGGCCGCCTCCAGCGCCATCGGGTCGTGTTCCAGCGCCTCGGCGGCGGCGGAGAGCTTTTCCTCCGCCTCGCCAGCCTCGATCACGGCGCGGTCGAGCGAGGCGAGCGCTTCGCCCAGCAGGGGATGTTCGGATGCGACGCGGTCCAGACGCCGCGCCGCCACGCGCAGCATGGTCAGCGGCGAATCGGAGCCTTCCCAGACATGGCGAAGCTCCTCCAGATCGCCCGACAGCCGTTCCCCCTTCTGCATCGCGGCACGGGTATCGGCCAGCCTGGCTTCCTCGCCCGACTTGGGCTCGAGCGCGGTGAGTTCGGCGAGGTGCGCGAGCAGCAGATCCTGGTCGGCACGGGCCGCCTCCACCGTCTCCCGCGCCGATGCCAGCGCGTCTTGCGCCGCGCGCCAGCTTTCCCAGGCGCGCGCGAGCCCGGCGGTATCGGCACCCGCGAACCGATCGAGCAGGATGCGATGGCCACGCGGATTGACCAGCCCGCGATCGTCATGCTGGCCATGTAGTTCGACCAGCGCGCCTGAAAGTTCGCGCAGCAGCCCCGCACTGACCGGCCGGTCGTTGAGCCAGGCCTTGCTTCCGCCATCGGCCTTCACCTGGCGGCGGATCACCAGGGCCTCCCCCGCCTCCACGTCCACGCCAGCATCGTCGAGCGCATGTTCTATGGCGCCCGGCAAGCGGGCGAATTCGAAGCTAGCTGTGACGCTGGCCTTGTCCTCCCCCGCGCGGACAAGCGCGGTTTCGGCGCGATTGCCCAGCACCAGCCCCAGCGCATCCAGCAGGATCGACTTGCCCGCGCCGGTCTCTCCGGTAAGCACGCCCAAGCCGCGACCGAACTCGAGTTCGAGCTGGTCGATCAACACGATATTGCGGATGGATAGGCGGGTCAGCATGGCGTCAGAAGCCCGCGTGTAACCCAAGCCTGCCGCCCCGTCACCTGCGGCGACGCGCCATTCCCCGCCGGATCGCCGATTGGGAGAAAGCGCGCCCGGATGAATCAGCTCGCGGTGGCGTTCGGCGCGTAACGGCCCATCAGGTCATAGGCCTTGTCGTACCAATCCGATCCGGGATAGTTGGCCCCCAGCACCGCCGCATATTTCTTCGCTTCCTCGGGAATACCGAGCGAAAGGCTGGTCTCGACGAGGCGGAACAGCGCCTCGGGGGTATGGCTGGTGGTCTGGTAGTTCTCGATCACGTTTTGAAAGCGGATCTGCGCGGCGATCCATTTGCCCGACCGTTCGTAAAGCCGCCCGATCTCCATTTCCTTGCCCGCCAGATGATCCTCTACCAGGTCGAGCTTGAGCCGCGCGTCGGACGCGTATTCGGTGTTGGGGAAGCGGCGTGCCACTTCGGTGAGCGCGGTCTTGGCCTGCAGGGTGATCTTCTGGTCACGCTCGATATCGCTGATCTGCTCGTAATAGCTGAGCGCGATCAGATAAAAGGCGTAAGACGCGTCCTTGTTCCCGGGATGGATCTGCAGGAAGCGCTGTGCCGCCTCGATCGCCTTGTTGTAATCGCCCCCGGCGTAATAGCTGAACGCGCTCATCAGCTGGGCGCGGCGTGCCCAGGGCGAATAGGGATGCTGACGCTCCACCTCGTCGAACAGACCGGCCGCCAGCGCGAACTGGTTGCGGTCCAGCCGGTCCTTCGCCGCGGCGTAAAGCGATTCGACATCGCGCGCGACATAGGCGGTATCGCCCGGACGGCTGCTTCCACCGGCGCAACCCGCCAGCACGAGCGGTACGAGGGTCGCGGCAAGGGCGGTTGCGGAGGTGCGGCGCATACGCGCGAGAAACGTGGTCATGGGGCGGCGCTATAGGGGCCTTGCCACTGAACGCCAAGTGAAGGCGCGCACTAGCTCCCCGCTTCCGCCCGCTGCGGAACGTCCCATGTGAGGTGGCGGCTTTCGACGACGACAAGGTTCTTGGAGCGGACGACCTCTCCCTTGGTGCGATAGCCGAGCAGCTGTTCAGCATTGAGGTGCGGGTTGACCGCGAGGACCCGCAGTTCCTCGGACGTGAAGTCGCTCAGTCCGCGGGCCCGCTCGTTCCCGTTTTCGTCATAGATATGAAGGACATCGCCGCGCGTGAAATCACCATCGATAGAACGGATGTCGCTGCGCATCACCGGCCTGTCGTTCACGAATTCGTCCGCGACGCTGCTGTCCACGACAAGGCTACCCGCCATCTGAAGACGATTGGCGATCCAGCGTTCCCAGCCGGATGCGCCGACGTCATGCGCCGGGAAGCGCGTGGAGCGGCGTTCGCCATCGATTAGCGAGGTGATCGGATTGTCGAAGTCGCCATGGCCGATGTACGTGTCCGTGCCAGCTTCCTGCGCCAGATTTGCGGCCATCAGCTTGGTGGTCATTCCGCCGGAACCCAGGGCGCTCTTGCCCTTGGTCGCTTCCATGAAGGGTGCGACATCGGTCACCTCGGGAATGAACTGCGCGCCTTCCTCGTCGGGATGGCGGTCGTACAGCCCGTCGATCTCGCTCAGGATCACGAAGGTCCTGGCGTCGATCATCTGCGCGACCTTGGCCGCGAGCCGATCGTTGTCGCCGACGCGGATTTCTTCCGTCGTGATCGAATCGTTTTCGTTCACTATCGGCACCACCCCGGCGTCCAGCAGGCGATTGACCGTGTTGCGGGTGTTCAAAAAGCGCCGGTGATCTTCGAAATCGCCGAGGGTGAGCAGAACCTGGGCGATCTCGAACCCGAATTCATGACCGATATGGCGATAGGCATTGAGGAGAAGCGGCATGCCGCAGGCGGCCGCGGCCTGCTTGTCGCTGACGCCTGCCGTATCCGGCGTTTCGCCCACCGTCCGCAGACCCAGAGCGACTGCGCCGGAACTGCACAGGATCACATTGATCCCGCGCTGGCGCAGCCGGTCGATATCTTCGAACAGGCGCTGCATGAAACCATAGCGGGGCGTCAGCCGGTCAGGGTTGGCGACCAGGCTGGACCCGATCTTGACGACGAGGTTATGGACTTCGGACAAAGGAACTCTCTCTGGTTGCGAAATCAGGTTGGCACCCTAAGTAGGGAATAATGTTGCAATGCACAACCGGTGGCCAGAGGCTACAAATCATGGTATAGTGCAGAAAATATTTGCAGGGTGGAAATGCGAAATTTTCCATCGAATGGATGAACGATTTAAAAGGTGGAGATAAATTATTTCTTTCCAAAAGATTCTATTGGTCGGGTGTGGCAAGATGGGTGGAGCGCTGCTGTCAAATTGGCGCGCCGGAAGCGAATCCTTCACTATCGTGGACCCTAATTTGACTGAAGCTCCGGACGGCGTTCGTCTGGTCTCGGACCGCGACGCAGTAAAGGGCGAGGCTTTCGATGTGGTCGTGGTTGCCATCAAGCCGCAGATGATCGCGGATGTGATGCCTGCTTACGCCGATATAGTTTCTGACGGCGGCTATGCCCTTTCGATCGCGGCGGGCGCCTCTCTGGAACGGATTGGCACGGCGATGAAGGGCACCCCCGTCATTCGCGTCATGCCCAACCTTCCCGCAGCGATCGGCAAGGCCACCAGCGGGGTGTGCCCCGGCGCCGGCGTGAACGAGGATCAGCAGTCTCATGCCATGGATCTGATGCAACGCGCGGGAACCGCCGTGCTCGTCGACAGCGAAGACGAACTGGACCGCGTCACCGCGGTTGCAGGATCGGGCCCGGGCTACGTTTTCGAGATCGCGCGCGCTTACGTGGAGGCCGCCAAGGCGCTCGGGTTCGATGACAAGGATGCAAGGACTTTGGTACTTGGGACGCTGGAAGGCACCATCGCTATGGCGATACAACAATCGGACAACACGCTGGAAGATCTGCGCAATTCCGTCACCAGCAAGGGCGGCACAACCGCCGCCGGCCTCGGCGCACTCAACGGCGACGAAAGCCTGTCGAAATTGCTCAGAGAGACACTTCAGGCGGCCTATGACCGCGCGGTGGACTTGCGCTGACCCACATTTTCGGAACGGCCCACGTGCTGGGCCGTCAATAAGGAAACAAAACAACCAAGGATTATCATGACCGACCAGACCATCGACCCGACCATCCACGTCCACGAACTCGGCCGCCGCGCGCGCACCGCTGCCAATGCTTTGCGCACCGCCTCAACTGAGGCGAAGAACAAGGCGCTGACCGAAGCGGCCCGGGCCCTGCGCGACAGCATGCCGGACCTGCTCGAGGCAAACGCGCAGGATGTGGCGAGCGTCGAAGGCAAGAAGCCCGAAAGCTTCATCGACCGCCTGCGCCTGACGGAGGACCGGATCGAGGGGATGGCGACGGCACTGGAAGATATCGCCAAGCTGCCCGACCCCGTCGGGCGCGAACTGGCGCATTTCGACCGGCCCAATGGTCTGTCCATAGACCGGGTCGCGGTGCCGATCGGCGTTATCGGCATGATTTACGAATCCCGCCCCAATGTGGGTGCTGACGCCAGCGCGCTATGTCTCAAGTCGGGCAATGCGGTGATCCTTCGCGGTGGCTCGGAGAGCCGCCATTCCACGCGGGTGATCGTGGCAGCCATGCAGAAGGGCCTCGAAGCAGCGGGCCTTCCCGGCGATGCCGTGCAGACCGTCGGCACACCTGATCGCGCGGCCGTTGCCGCGCTACTCAAGGCCGATCAGTTCGTGGATCTGGTTATCCCGCGCGGCGGTCGCGGACTTGTCGAACTTGTGCGCGATCAGGCAAGCGTGCCTACCCTGCTTCACCTGGATGGCAACTGCCACAGCTACATCCACGAAAGCGCCGATATCGACACGGCAGCGCAGGTGATCCGCAATGCGAAGCTACGCCGGACAGGCGTGTGCGGCGCGACCGAGAGCATCGTAATCGATCGCTCAATCGCCGAACAGGCCGTCCCCAAGATCGCCGACGCCATGGGTGCCGATTGCGAACTGCGGGGCGACGAGACGGCGGTTTCCTATGACAGCCGGATCAAGCCCGCGACAGAGGATGACTGGAACACCGAATACCTCGATACCATCGCGTCGGTGAAAATCGTGGACGGTCTGGACGAGGCGATCAGCTGGGTGAACGACCATTCGAGCCATCACACCGACGCCATCATGGCCGAAGATAGCGCCGCCGCTGACCGCTTCCTGGGCGAGATCGACAGCGCCATCGTGATGCACAACGCCTCCACCCAGTTCGCCGACGGTGGCGAGTTCGGCATGGGCGCGGAAATCGGGATCGCAACGGGCCGGCTGCATGCACGTGGCCCGGTCGGGCTCGAGCAGCTTACCACCTTCAAATATCGGGTGAAGGGCAGCGGCCAGATCCGGCCGTGACCTGACCATTCCGTGTCATAAGGGAAAACCCGTAAAATACAATAAATCTGCCGTTATCCATTCCGGCCTAGGACTTCTTTACTAGGACTACGGGGATAAGGAATGCCAAGGGATCGGGCGAAGATGGCGACTGCTGCGGCGGCCTTCTTCGTGGTGACCAGCCTGACCATCGCGTGGTCGCGTTTCGGCGGTGGCCTCGCGCTGCTCTGGCCGGGCACGGCGATTCTCGTTGCTTTGCTGGTCTCCCTGCCCCGCCCCCGCTGGCTGGCGACGGTAGCGCTGTTCGCAATCCTCAGCACTATCGCCACCGCATCATTCGGGTTCGGCCCTCGGGTCGCGTTCCCGCTGGCGCTAGTCAACACGATGGAAGCCTATGCCATCGCTGCGCTGATGATTCATCTGCGCCCGCAGCGCGACTGGCTGGAGAGCGTTCCGGGACTGGAGCGCATGCTGGCCGCCGTCATCGTGGGCACGGGCATCGCGTCCGTACCGGGCGGTTTGATGGCCATGTGGGCCGTATCCGGGCAGTGGGAAGCCCATATCCTCGACTGGATCAGCGGTCATGTGCTCGGTTCGCTTCTGTGCCTGCCGTTGGCGCTCATGGTCTGGTCCGGGGTGATGAGCGACAAGATCAGGCGTGCCTCGCCCCGCACCGCACTGGAATGCGCGGCGCATTGCGCGATGATTGCGGCGGTTTCGTGGGTGGCGTTCTTTCAGAGCGCGCTGGCGCTGCTGTTTCTGCCTACCCTGCCGCTGATGTACGCCGCATTCCGACGGGGCCGGGTCGGGGCGATGCTGGGCCTTCTCGTAATTGCCGTGTTCGGTGCCGTCTCCTTGCATGTGGAGGTGGGCTACTTCCACAATCTCGACGTCGATTTCGTCACCGGCGTGCAGATCTTCCAGTTCTACCTCGCCACGCTGTTGCTGCTGGCGCTGCCGACTTCCGTTGCGCTCAAGCGGCACAAGCTTCTGGTGGCCGAACTGCAGGAAAAGCGCGCGCTCAAGCGCCTCGTCGCCGATCATTCGGACGATGCCCTGCTCAACCTCGATGCCCAGGGGCTGATCCGCTATGCCTCCCCCGCGGGCGACCGGCTGAGCCCGGCGGACGAAGCCGTCGGCCTATCGCTGGTCGATTTCTTCGATCCCCTCGACGAGATCCATGTTCGCTCCACCCTGCTGCAGGCGGCGGAAACGCCCGGCATCACCCGCGTGTTCGAACGATCCGTGATCCGCGGCGAAGAGACGCTGTGGCTGGAGACCAAGCTGCGCGCCGTCCCCGCGGCCGAAGGCGGGGCCGGGATCATGGGCTATGCCGTCACCATGCACGATGTTACCGCCCGCAAGCTGGCCGAGCTCGACGCCCGGCGCGAAGCGGAGACGGACCAGCTCACTGGCCTGCCCAACCGCCGCGCCTTCCTGCGTCATCTGGAGCCGCGGCTGGAACACGCCGCGCATCGCCCGGTAGCGCTCGCCATCATCGATCTCGATCATTTCAAGCGCGTCAACGACCGCTTCGGCCACACCACGGGCGACACCACGTTGAGGCTGGTGGCGGATACCATGCGGCGGATCAGCGCGCCGGGCATCTTCTTCGCGCGGTTGGGGGGCGAGGAATTCGCGCTGGTTGCGGAGAAGCTCTCTGCCGCCGAGGCGGTCGCGCTGTGCGAGGAGGTGCGCCAGGCGATCGGGCGGCTGCGCCCCGCCAGCCCCGATGGCGTCCACTTCGGCTGCACCGCCAGCGTGGGCGTGGCGATCCTGGACCGCGACATGGTGGCCGCCGATGCGCTGCGCGCCGCCGATGCCCCGCTCTATGCCGCCAAGGCCGCGGGCCGCAACCGGGTGGAGATCGCCGCCCCCCGCACCGCCGAACGCCGCGACCTGCGCGCCGCCCGAGCCGCCTGAGCCCCCAGAACTAATAAAAAGAGGTTTAGAACCAGCTTGCGCCAGGGTGACCGGGCCCGCCCCTATTTCTTACGCTTCTTGCGTGCCGCATATTTCGCGTCGCGCGCGGCCTTGAGTTCCGCCTCGGTTGGTTTGGCCACCTTGGCCGCCTCGGCCTTTGCCAGCTTTGCGGCTTTCTCCTGCGCTATCGCGGCCTTGCGCGCGGCGCTCTTTTCCGCGGCGGCGGCTTCCTTGGCCTCGCGTGCAGCCTTGCGCTCGGCGAGCACGGCCTCGTCAATCGGAGGTTTTTCCGCGAGCCGCTTCAAAGCCTTCGCGCGCGCCTTCTGCCCCGCGGCAGCGCGATCCTGAAGGCTGGGGTCCTTGAATCCTCGCATGATGTGTATCGTTCTCTTTCGACTGGCCGGATGTCCGGCGGGTTAGGGTGATGGCGGCCCTGTAGGGGAAGGAACCCGCGCGGGATAGGGTGCGATGGCAGAGGCTCCCCGTGACGAAGCTGTCAGGCGACGCCCGGTCCGCGACCAGCGGACCGCAAGCGCGACCGCGCGCCCGGAGCGAAGCGGAGGAAAGCCTAAGGGCGCGAACCCGCCCGCCGGCGCTTGAGGCTAAACAAAAAGACTCAACGCGGCTTGACCTAATCGAAGCCGTGGAACTCGCGATGCCATGATAGGAATTTGGGATGCGGTCGGTAGGACTCGACCTCTGGCGCCTTCAGCTTGCCCGTGGGATTGATAATCCCTTCGACGCCCTTGCGGTCGTTGACCTTGTGATGGACGAGGATTTCGAGGTCATCCTTGAAGCCAATCAGCCCACGGTCAAACATCCAGTGAGCAGTGCCTGAAAGTGCGAGGCCATTGCGCACGCTGTCAGGACCGCCATGTTCGACCGGGCGAATATGTGCTGCCTGCGCTTCCAATCGGCCACCGCCATTGACCATCTTCCAACCTGTCACCGCGCAGCGGCCATCATAGGCGTGCATAACAGCGCGGCGAAAAGCGCGATCACGGAAAGGCTTAGAAACGAGTGACTGCACAATGGGCCGCTCGATTTCAAAAGGGGTCTGATGCTCGCGCACGCGGTTGTCTTCGACGACTTCGTCATCGCTGCGAGGCAGGAAATCCTCATCCGGCAGACCGAGCGAAATGATGCGCGCGAAGTCCGAAGACGATAGTGGCCGGACAGCAGCTTGGGCGCGGCCAGATATGTTGCCAGCCTCGTTGAGAACCCCGCGCTCAACCTGTTCGCCATCCACGATGTGCGGGACAGTCGGCTCGAACGGCAGATAGCTGCCCTCTTGTATGATCGCGCGATAGCGGTCTGCCACATCCGGATCGGGAATGATCCGCGCGACCTTCGCCACAGCGAAGAAGCCTTTTGAGTTCCGGATTTTGACCGGCTCGCGATAAACGATCCAGTCGCCGACCATCTGCTCGGCGCGGCTGAGATAGCTTTTCGGAAATTGGTAATGCACCTCGGGAATGTCGTCGTAGATCGACCCATCCTTGTGCATGAAGATGCCGAAGGTCATTTACAGCCGAGACCCCATGCAATTATCCATATCCGCGAAGTTCCTCGATAATCGCTCTCCTCGACGGCTGACGATAGCCCATAATGAGAAACGGCTGCCAAGGCAGCGAAATTAAGTGAGCTGGAAATGAAGGCGATCGCAACTGTAAACTTCAATGTTCCGACTGTCGAAGATGAATTTGGTTATCACTCGGGAGCTTCGCTCTTAGACTTCGACATCGTGATATTCTCACCTTCGTTCCCTTGGTTTGAAAGGCAGCACTTTACGAACGGTGGTAGTTGCATATCGATCGACAGTTCTCGGAGCCTACTGCAGAGCATGTCTCATTGGCGGCGAGAGATCTTAGAAGCAGTTAAACGTGGCAGTACAGTCTTTGTGATTCTAGATCAGTCACAGACCGAGCAATTCGCCACCGGAATAACAAGCCCGCGAAAGAACGAAATCAATTACCAAACAGAACCAAACACAAACTATAGCGCAATCCCCCGAAACCTATCTTTACGGAATACCAGCGGTCGCAAGATCAACGTCAAAAATGTCCTTTTCAAGCCTTTGTTCGAAACGCTCAAAGATATATTACAATACAAGGTAATTTTGGAAAGCGACAGCGTGTCGCAAGACTTTGTCGCGCGTGACGGAAGCACGCTTGGTGGAACGGCGACCTTCAAGGATGCCAAGGGGCATCTCGTTCTTTTACCCTATTTTGATTTTAACGAGCTGGTAGAAGAGCAGGAAAATCAAGAATTTTGGAGCGCTGAAGCCCTAAGACTTTCGAATGCCTTTATTAAGCAACTTGTTGAAATCGATAAATGTCTGAAAAGAGATGGAGAAAGAAGTCCGCCGCCGGAGTGGGTGGCCCAGTTTGACCTTCCTGAAGCAGCCGATCAAATTCAGGAGAAAATGGCGGAAATTGACCGTGAGATCTCAAAACTCGCGAACGCACGAAAACTAGAAAACGAAAAGTATGAAAATTATGAAGGTTATCGAGCCCTTCTCTATGCAACAGGCAATGAATTAGAGAAGATTATCGAAAAGGCGCTTCAGCTTATTGGTTATGACGTCTCAGGCCTTCGAATAGGGGACCTTGAGATAGATCACATACTGACCAGTCCAGAAGGCTACAGGATGATCGGTGAGGCTGAAGGGAAAGACAATTCTGCTATAGCGATCTCGAAATTTCGACAATTGGAGTCGAACATTAATGAAGATTTTGATCAGGAAGAGGTTGAAGTACCAGCAGCAGGAATACTCTTTGGAAATGGGTATCGACTAAAAAAACCGAGTGATCGCCCGCAACAGTTTACTGATAAATGCCTGACCAATGCAAAAAGACTTCAGACGTCTCTCGTCAGGACTTGCGATCTTTATTCGGTGGTGGTGCACATCATAGACAATCCCGACGACGAAATCTTTAAAAAGCAGTGTCGCGATGCCATTGAATGCTCCCGAGGGGAAGTCGTGAGATTCCCCAATCACGACGGCCCGAGCGGAGTCCCTACTCCTCCCCCATCCGCAACGCGGCGATAAACGCCTCCTGCGGAATCGACACGTTCCCATATTCCCGCATCCGCGCCTTGCCCTTCTTCTGCTTTTCCAGCAGCTTCTTCTTGCGCGTGATGTCGCCTCCGTAGCATTTGGCGGTCACGTCCTTGCGCAGGGCGGCGATGGTTTCGCGGGCGATCACCTTGCCGCCGATCGCGGCCTGGATGGGGATCTTGAACAGGTGGCGGGGGATGAGGTCCTTCAGCCGTTCGCACATGCCGCGTCCGCGCGCCTCCGCATTGGCGCGGTGCACGATCAGGGATAGCGCATCGACCGGCTCGTTGTTGACGAGGATGTTCATCTTTACGAGGTCGCCTTCACGCAGGCCAATCGGCTCGTAATCGAAGCTGGCATAGCCGCGGCTGATCGATTTCAGCCGGTCGTAGAAATCGAACACCAC
>NZ_JBELMO010000065.1:0-2707 GCF_042095715.1 Qipengyuania sp.
GGTGCGAGGGCGCAGGATGGGGTCGATCATTTGCCTGACGCCGGGAAGATGATGCCGACGCCGACTATCCCGGCGGGCATGGTGGCTGTGCCTCGGGTGGCGACGCCAGAAATGCGTGCAGCGGGTGCCGAATACGCATGGCAGTCCGAAAATGATGTCGCGGAATGCTACCGTATCATGATCGCCGCCGCACCCAAGCAAGCAGAACAGCAGGGGGCGGGAAAGTGGGAGGGGCCGCCATACGAATACGGCATCACATGGGGACCTGACGGCGGTCAGGACGGTGCAGCATGAGGTGCGGGGCTTACGAGCGCGCATCCATGCGCAATCTCCTAGAAGATAAATGCCGTGCTCTCGCGCTGGACGCCGAACACCTTGCCGAATTGCGTGAAGCAGCGGGGCTGATAGCTAAACCCGCCGCCCTGAACGCCCCCACAGGTGCGGTCGAGAAGGAGTGCGGGGCATGAGCGGCAACCCGATCCGAGTGGCTACGGCTGCGATCAGCAGGCGCATCTTTGCCGGTCGGCCGACGAAAGATGGCCTCGGTTTCAAGGAGCCGCGCTACGACGTGACGAGCGATGTGTATCGCGCGATCCGAGATTCCATCGGTGTCGGCCATGAAATCGAAGTCGGGTTGCCGGGGGCAGCGGCTGAGTTTCGCATTGCGGTCCTGCCACCGTCCACCACCCCCTCGCAGGGGCTGGACGCGGCTACGGTCGAGCGGTGCGCGATCCGGGATTATCTTACGGCGTGCGCGGCTGCGGCTGACACGCAAGCGGAGCGGTTTGCAGGACATGACGCCAGCATTGTCGCAGCATGTCGCGCCGAAGCAAAAGCCTATCGCAACGCGGCGCGCATGATTGAGGCGCAGGATCACGCATCCCGTCGCGAGCAGATCACCGCCGCCCTCGCCACCGATCCGCACCAGCACGGCGCGGGCAACGGGGAGACGGCATCGTGATCTGGATCATCATCTGCATGACGTTGGTCATGCTGCCCCCGCGCTTCGACCCCGCGATCCGCATCAAAGAACGGCAGATCAAGCAGGGCTGGCATCCAGAATGCATCCGTGCGGGCAACGGGGAGAAGCATGGTGGATAAGCTGCAATCTCGCGAGCAGATGCTTGCGGGGCTCGGCACCCGCGCGACTGGCGAACCGGTGGAAAGGCCTGCGTGGCAGGAAGCCTTAGACGCGCAGGAGGCTGAGTGTCGCCAGTTGCGTGCCGCTCTTATTGCGATAGGGCGCATGATCCACGGCGTGCGGTTGGCGGATGACGTGTCATCCGGCTTCCTAGCCGCGCTGCCTGATGAGATGGCGCACTATCACCTGTCCACCCCCACAGAAGAGGCGCGGGAGCGGATCAAGGTTCTCGAAGAGGCGCGACCGTTCAGCGAATGGCACGAGGATCTCGGTGACGTGCTGTGGTGGAAGCTGCCACTCGCCGGAGCGCCGTATTGCGGATCGCCGCTTGATCTGGGGCGCGGCATGAAGGTGACGGTGCAGATCGGCTTCGAGGAACACGAGATGCCGATCGCCCACACTGGTGGCTGGCCGTTTACCGAGGAAGATGAGCCCGACCTGTGGTGGACGCCGCTGCCCTCGCCGACGTTCTCCCACACCGCCCTCGGCAACAAGGAGACGGATCGTCATGGGTGAGAGCATCGCGGAGGTGGCGGCGATCCCCGGCGTCCTCACCAAGTCCCAGCATTCCGCGTGGATCTGGACCGTCCTTGCCGTTGCTGCGACCGGCCCTCAACGCAACGCCTTCCTACAGGGCTACAACCGTCAAGCCATCCCGCCGCACGCATCTGCTCGGATGCGCGAATACTACGCCAGGGGCATCGCGGTTTCGGTTCACCTTATCTCGCAAGGAGCAGACTATGACCGCTGAGACGTTCGCAACGCTCTGGTATTATGCCGGGAGCGAGGATGCAGAAAGCTGGTACGGACGCAAGGCCACTCGTGAAGAAGCTATCGAAGCCGGTGCAGCCGAGTATCCGGACGAGCCGTTCTGGGTTTCCGCCGGCACGCCAATGAAGCACGACCTGCACGTGTTTGAAGACGATCTCGATAGCGTCATCTCCACGTTTCAGAACCGCAACGAGGAACTGTTCGGCGAGGATGGGCAGGGCGATCCAGAAACGGAATGGACGGATACTCAGTGCCGCGATCTTGCTGCCCGGCTCAACGCCACGTTCGCAGAGTGGGCGCGCGAGAACCGTTTCGACCGGGCCTACATGCTGGACCTGAAGCATGGCGAGCGCATCGAACCGGCCAAGGCCACCGACCATGACCGCTGACGCTGGGGAGATCGTGCGCTTGGCTGAGCTTTGCGAAGCCGGGCAGGTGCCGAGCCGTGACCTCGATGCGCTGATCGCGCCGTTGCAGGGCTTGCAGGTCGTTGATGAGGGGCACCCGCTCGGACGGGTATGCTACGATCAGAACAGGCAGAGCATCATGCTGCCCCGCTACACCGCCTCTATCGACGCCGCCATGACGCTGGTGCCGGAGGGAATGTGGGCGGAGGGGGCGCTAGGATCGCATGCCGACCAGTGGTCGTCGCTGGAGATACATGCCCCCTGCACCTACGACCCGATCGGGCAAGCAACGGCGGCCACTCCCGCGCTTGCTCTCACCGCCGCCGCTCTCCGCGCCCGCGCTCAACACGATCATGAGGTGGGGTGATGGCTGGACCCTACGCACGCA
>NZ_JBELMO010000065.1:2717-18162 GCF_042095715.1 Qipengyuania sp.
GTCAGCAGCGGCCGTTCGCGAGATGAGATCGAGCGGACGCTTGAGCGATACGGCGCGGACCAGTTCCTATACGGCTGGCAGGAAGACGCCGCGGTCGTCGGCTTTCGGATAGGCGGGCGTCATATCCGTTTAATCCTCCCGTTGCCGGCGAAGACCGAGCGCCGCTTCACGCACCATAGCCGCGGTGCCCGCGCGCCTGACGCGGCCCAGAAGGAATGGGAGCAGGCGGTGCGCCAGAAATGGCGGGCGCTGGCGCTGGTCATCAAGGCCAAGCTGGAGGCGGTTGAGAGCGGCATCGCAGTGTTCGAGGACGAGTTCATGGCGTACATCGTGCTCCCCGGCGGCGAGGAAACGGTCGGCGACTTCATGCGCCCGCAGATCGCCGAGGCTTACCGGATAGGTGCGGCACCGAACATGCTCCCGATGCTGCCAGCGCCGAACCGCCCCGCATGACCCCTTCTCCTACTTCTCCACCCCATCGCCACCTTCCATCGAGAGAAGAGCAATGACTCACACCGGCTCGGTTACACCATGCCCGAAGCGGCTGGAACGGCAGGAGGATTACGTTTGACCTATGCCAGTGCGAAGATATCGCAGGCTTCGGCCTAGCTCGTAAAATCGAGCCGCATCAACTGCGAGGGAAACGGCACCGCCAGCGCCAGCGCGTCCGGCTCGTCCGCAGTCAGCCAGCGTTCCTCGTCGCCCTGGTGCAGTAACACCGGCATTGCCTTCGGATGGATCGGCGCGACGAGCGGGTTGGGTTCGGTCGTGAGGAAGGCGAATACCGGCCCGGTATCGGTCGGTCGCCACACGCCCGCGAAGCTGGTGATCGGCTGGCTGGGCACGTCGAACCAGTGGAGCGGCAGCTTGCCATCCTCGCCGCGCGTCTGCGCGTATTCGCTGAACGCGGTGAACGGCACCAGGCACCGGCGGGACGGCTGCCGGAGCGCCGAGCGCCAGAACGGCGACGTATAGTTGCGGACATTGGTGATCCGCTTCTCCAGCAACACTGGGCGGCCGGTCGCCTTGTCGATGCGCTTGCCCGGCACCTGATGCGGGAAGCCCCAGCGCATCGTGTCGAGGACCCTCGCGCCGCTATCATCATGGCGGACGACGAATGCCGAGCGATCCGGGAACAACTCCGGCGGGGGCGCCTCCTGATCTGGCGCGAAGGGCATCGCGACGCCATAGCGCTGCGCCAGTTCCGCCTGCGCGGCGGTCATGCGGAAACGGTTGCACATACCCAGATTGAGCCACAGGCGAACGGCGAGGGCAATGCCGATCGGTGATCCTACTGTGCCACCTGCGCGCGCACCGGCACCGATCATATTACGGAACATTAACGGAACAAAAGGACTCGCAACTGGGCGTTAATTCCGTCAGATCAGGGGCATGGACGCCCGTCAGACCATCGCCCGAGTCGCGCAAGAGAAGGGGGAGAGCCTTTCCGCCCTGTCGCGCAAGATCGGCCGCAACGTGGCTTATCTCCAGCAGTTCATCGAACGCGGAACGCCGCGACGCCTGCCGGAGGAGGATCGCCGCAACCTCGCGATCGCGCTCAACATCGATGAGCGTCAGCTGGGCGCGCGCGATCCGTGGAGCCCGCCGGCATGAGGCAGGTCAATCGTGACGAGCTGATTTACATGATCGCAAGCGCGATACGCCGGTGGCCGTCGTCGCTGCTGCGCGACCTCAAGGATCAGCGTCAGGAGGTGAAGGATCGCGCCCGGGTGACCGCCGCGGCCTCGATCGTCGACCGATCGCTCAACCGCTTCGAGGTGCTGTGCGAAACGCCGTTGCCGCCTGACATGGGCGAGGCGACATTCACGAGGCCGGTTCAGCGGATGATGGGGGACCAGGTCGGGAGTGACATCACGTATGAGACGAGGGACAGCGTATAATGGAGCAGCGGCACCAGTGGGTTGGGTCGCCGTACAAGCCTAAGGACGACGAGGCTGCCTAAGCGCCCATTTTGTCCAAGTAGGCCCTCGCCTCCTCTCGTGCCTCATCGTAGTGCCCCGCATCCAGCATAGGGAGGATGCGCTCAAGCAGGCGCCTTTGCAGTTCTAGAGCTGTTACGGGTGGCATGCTGTCGTCTAGTTGCACCGCAGGCGTACCAAACCGCTTCTGAGCGGTGAGCAACGCCGCTTTCATCCCCGGAATGGCCCTCTCCGCCGCCTGATCGGTGCCGCGTAAAACCGCGATGCGCGCATCATCCCTCGCCTTGTAGAGCGCCGAGATCGCCTTCTGGGTCTCCCCGGCTTCATCAATGGCCTGCCGCTTCTCATGCGTAATCACGGGAGCAGGAGGGCCTGCCACCTGGGCAGCCGCAGGAGCTGAAACTCGTTCTGCTAACTTCCCGCGAAGCCGGGCAGATTCGGCCTGCTCACTCGTGATGTCCTGGAGAAGGCGAGCCAGCCGCGCGGCGTACATTTGGTTAACAAACCACCAGATGAACGCACCAACCGCGATTATGAGCGTGAGGAACGGGACGGGCGCATTCCACGCCGTCACGAACTGTTCGTGGATAGATGCAGCGATTGGCCCCCATGACATGCCCGTTTGATACGGCGTCGCCGGCGTAGTTTGCAAACCACATGATAATGCCGGCACCAACCGTTGGTTCGGCCGCCGCCGCTGATCATCCCAGCATCGACACGAGCACCACCTCTTCCAGCACCTGCCCGGTCGACGTGCTTGCATAAGCGTCGACGCGCTGGACCGGGTCGGCGTCTGCGGTGCCGCCGCTGAGGGTGAACAGCACCTTCGTGCCCTCGATGCGCTGGGCCGCCACCGTCATGTCGCCGCGCACCGACACCGTCGGCGCGTCGACCAGCTGTTCACCGGCGGCGAGCGCGGGCGAGAAGTCGATCGAGGCGTGGCGGACCTCGTGCGGGTATTTGCCGGGGAATGTCAGCATCTGCGTTCGTCCGTTGCTGGAAAGGTGAAAGTCGCGGCGTTCGGCGGTGACGTTAAATGGGCGGGCCTCGGTGACGCCCGCCCAGCCCGGGCCGGGGATGCGATCCGCATCATCGCCGACGATTGTCGCAGTCGCGGTGACCGTGATCGCTCGAACCGCCGCCACCGCGCTTGCGGCGATCGCTACCCGGACTTCGGCATAGGCCGAGGGAATCGGCGCCAAGGCCGCGCCAGCCGCGCCGATCGGGACGGCAATATCACCGCCGGCGGAGGCGCGCGCCATTGCCGCGCCGCTCGCGGCGCCGGTCGCCATCGCGACGGCGTCCGCGTAGGGTAGGGGCACCCTCACGGTCGCGCTGGCGCCGGTGGGGATCGACACCACCGATGCATCCCCGCTGCCGGTGACCATGGGTGCTGTCGCCGCCCCGCCGACGGCCACAACCGCGCCGCCGGTGCTGGTCGCCGATGGCCCCGGCACCGCGCTGCTCCCCGTTGCCTGGGTGGCCGTGCCCGCCGTGCCAATCCCCAAAGTGATCGGGGCACCGGCATTGGCGTCCGCCCGCGCGGGTGCCGTGCTCGATCCGTTGGCGCTGGGGTTGGGCACCTGCACCGCCGCCGACGCATTCGCGGGCGTCTGCATCGCGCCGGCAGATCCGTTGGCCTGCACGATCGGCGCTGTCGCGCTGCCCGATGCCGCGCCACCGGCCTTGCTGGTGCCGGCGCCGGCCGCTTTCGCCGTGGTGGTGATCGCCGTCGCGCCAGAGGCAGCTTTCGCGGCAGAGGAGGCGGTGGGCAATGCCACTCTGCCGGCGTTCGCCGAGCCGGCCGCGCTGACCTTCGTCACCGCCGCGCCCGTCCCGCGCACCAAAGGGGTGGTGACGGCCGCGACGGCAGCAAGCGCCATGATCGCGGCGGTGGTGACCATGACCGACGGCGCCACCACGCTGGCATTCGCGGTCAATTCGGCCGGCGCCGATCCGTCGTCTACCATCGGCAGGCCTTGGCCGCCGTTCGCGGTGGGCCGATAGGGATTGTCGGATGGCGGGCTGCGCTTCGTCTTGTATTGGGCGACCCATGCTTCGAGGAGTTGCCGCTCGTCCTGTGTCGGCGGGCGCTTGCCGATCACGACGTAGAAGGTATGGCCGATGACGCCGTAGAAATCTTCCTGCGCGCCCGCGATGCCGAAGCGATCCAGCGTGGTGGCCAGCGTGACGGGATAGGTCCCTGCGGCGACGCCATCGACGAACAGCGACGACGCCGAGGAGGCGTGCTGCACCTCGATATAATGTGCGGTGCTGTTGTCGGTTGCGACCTGGCTGGTGACGCGCGCATTGTCATAATAGAAGCGCACGCCCGGATCATAGGGGCTGTCGAGGCAGTAGATATTCGCGGTGCCGTCGCCGCGATAGCCGCCGATCAAGCCGTCCTGCGGCACGACGGCGAATCCCAGATAGCGATCCGCGTTGCCGCTGGGAAAGCCGGTCAGGTCATCGACGATGATGCCGTTCTTGTCGAACCCCGAGGAATAGGCGCTCTGCACCCCGTTGAAGCTGCCGACGGTGCGGCGCCCGCCGGCATTGGCGGTCGTCGCTGCGCGGCCCTGCCAATTGTCGAGGATCTGCGCGATGCCGCCATTGCCATCGAGCGTGATCCGCTCGTTGCGCGCGAAATCGTACTCGAGGAATTTGAAGTCCGCCGGCAGGTCGGACGGGTTCCACTCGCGCAAGGCCATCGCCGACGCTCTAGGCGTTCAGGGTGTAGGCGTTGATGGTGACGACCTGGCTGATGGCCACGTTGCTGTTGTCGATCGTCATCTCGACCGGGCCGACATACGCCCAGGTGACGGTGCCGTCGGTAATGCCGGTGCCGGTGCCGGTCGGGCCGCCCGACGATGCCGACGTCCCCGCCGCCGTCGCGCGATAGACGTTCCCGCCATTGTGCACCTGCTGGGCGACGACATAGGCCTTCGATGCCGCCCATGGTTCGGAAACCGGCCCCTGCGCGTGGCAGGTGGCGCCGTCGTTGGAGAGGATGCGGTAATGGCCGATATAGCCGCCGGCGACACCGGTCGCGCTCCAGGTGCCGGCCTTCGCGACGGACGCCGCGGACGGCGTGCCGAACGGGCTCGACGGCAATGTGCCGGTGGCCAGCTGCGTGCCGGAAGCGGCATTGGCGGGGTCGGCGGGCGCCAGGCCGCTGCGCATCTCGATCTTCGGGGAGGCGCCGATCGCGGCGATGATGCCGGACAGGACGCCGTTGCGGGCCGCGATGGAATATTGGGTCATGAGGTGCTGCTCCGTTCAGGATATGACGATAGAGAAGATCACCGCCCAGGCGAGGGCGGAGAGAAGGAGGGCGTAGGCGCAGCCGCGCGGCCCGGAGCGGGGGTCAACAGGGTCGCTCACGCCCGTCCCGCCGGATAGGTGAAGTGATCCACCTCACCGTTGATCCACGCCAGATACGCATAGGCGTTCATCATGTCCGCGAACGTCGGGGATAGCCGCTTCTGCTTCGCCCGCGCCGCGCCGTCGCCCATGTCGACCCGCACCGACCATTTGTCGCCGTGCAGATCGTCCTGAGCGACATAGGCCTCACCCCCCTCGGGAACCTTGGGGGGCTTGCTGCCGAACAGGCTCATTTCGACAGCAGTTTTTCGGCTTCGGCCAGCACCAGCTTCTGTGCCTGGTTGAAAGCCGCCTGCGCCAGCGCCGTTGCAAGGCTGGTGCTGATCGTCGTGCCCTTGGCCGCGATCCACAGATCCTTGGCGTGGTCGGCGAGCGTGAACAGGCTGGCGCGCTCGCTCGCGAGGCTTGCGCTGAACTGCGCCAGCTCGTCCCCGAACTCAGGCAGGTACTTGGCGACGAACGCCTGTGCCGCGTCGAGGTTCTTGGCCGTGAACAGCTTCTTGAAGAAGCGGCCGATGGTGGTGAAAATGCTCATGCGTTTGATCCCTTGATGACGGACACGCTGTCAGGCGCGGCGCTGGCGACGGTGACGAGCACCTTCTTTTGCTGGTCCGAGCGGTAGGAGGCGTAGGCGGCGGGTCCGACGATCACCGCCGCGTTGACGAGGACTTCCAGCAGGTCGCCGCTGATCCAGCCCTTGGCGACGAGATAGCCGCCGATCGCGGTCAGCGCGTAGCGGATGGCGACACCCAGTTGCGCGGCAGTCTGGTCGGGGTTGACGACAATCGGCGTGGTATCGGGGTCGGTCATGCTTTTGCTCCCTGGAGGCAAAGGTCGCGCTCGGCAGTTCGGCGTCGGGTCAGTCCGGCGACAGGGCGGCCACCGGCGCGGTTCCACATCAGGAAGGCGTCGCACGCACCTTTCCGGTCGCCGGCATCGAAGCGGCGATCGACGGTGGATTTGCAGTAGGCGGGGACGCCGATGTTATAGGCGAGGCTGGTTGCCGCTGCCCATTCCCGATCGCACCCCTTGAGCGAGGGCGTGCATTTGGCAACCCCCTGCGCGAACCCCGCCAATCGCTTGTCGAGCTTGAGATTGCACCCCTCTGGCGTCTCCTTCGGGCTGGCGGCCGTCACGCCCAGCGTCTCGCCATGGCATTGGGTCCAAACACCCACAATGTCGCGATAGGGGGTGAGATACTGCTTGCTCCCGCTCTCCCAATTGATCACGAACGGGGTGAGGATCGCGGCAGCGGCGGTGCCGATGACGGCGGCGAGCGCGCCAACGGGCTTGTTGCGCTGCGGGGTGGGCGCAGCTGATCGTTTATCGGTCATTCTGCTGGTCCTGTCTGTTGGATCGCCGCCGCGTGGATCGTGGCTTTCTCGATCGCCTCGGACTGCATCTGGCGTTCGCGCATCTCCTTGACGGCTGCGATCGCCTGAGCGGCCTTCTCGGGACTGGTTTCGAACATCAGGAACAGGGCATTGAAGCACTGGTCCATGTTGTTGAGCCGGTGCCGGTCCAAAGCGCGTTCCGCTTCATGGCGGGTACGCTCGCGCTCCAGCCGGGCCTCCAGCGCCTCTACTCTGGCGCGCATGGCTTCCATTTCTTCGGCTCGCTCGTTGAGAAGGTTCGCTTCGCGTTCGTTCTTGAGCCGGACCATCAGCGGTTTCAGGCGGAAGTATCCGGCGATGAGCATCGCGAAGACGCCCCAGCCCCAGGGCGCGCGCTCGAAGCTGCTGGTCAGCGCCTTGACGAGGGCGTCAAACACGCGGGCCTCGCCCATAGGCGCGCGCCAGTGAGATGGCGTAGCAGCCGATTCCCGCCGCCAGGACGCAGAGCCCCTGCCAGATCAGGACAATCACGCTTTGGCCTCCAGCGCGGCGAGGCGTGTCGCCAAGTCTGAAACCAGGCCGCGCAGCTCCACGACCTGTGCATGGCTCTCTTGGAGCGCCTTGATCGTCGGGGCGATGAGCTCAGCGTATCCTATCGAGAGAACATCATCTCCGCCGGTAACGGAATGATCCTGATACCCGCCGAAATCGATACCGGTGCGAGCGATAACGTCGCGCACCTCCTGAGCGATAAGACCGTGGTGAAACCGCTTCCGCTTCTTCTTCCCCGTGGGCTTGCCGTCATCATAATCGACCCGGAAGTCGAGGCGATAGTCGACCGGCCGTAGCGCGTTGATGAAGTCCAGCCCGAGAACCGTGTCACGGATGTCAGCCTTGTCGCGCGCGTCGGAGCGCTGCTGCACCGACACCCACGCATACGGCACCGCGTTCGGGTTGCCGAACTGGATCTGATCGTTATTCGTGACCTGCGCACCCGCGCCTACGCCCGTGCAGTTGTTGTAGGTGGTCAGTTCGCTGAGAGCCGCGGCTCCCAGAGCGGTGTTGCCGATCCCAGACAACATGTTGACCAATGCGTTGCGGCCAAGCGCGCTGTTGTTTGTCCCGCTATTGGCCGAACCAATCGCGAACGCTCCGATCGCCGCGTTACCATCACCGGATTTCAGGTTCTTGAGCACCTCCTGCCCAAGGCCGCTGTTCTCGATGCTGTTCGTTGCAGACATCAATCCGAGCGGGGCGACAATGACGTTCGACGTCCCGGTCTTACTGCCATTCATCGCGGCATGACCGATGGCGATGTTGGATCCCGAGGTTGCTCCCTCGAGCGCCGCCCAGCCAAGCGCGATGTTATTGTTTCCGGCGTTGACGGTCAGGGTGTAGGCGCCGACGCCGATGTTGAAGTTGCCGGAAGCCGATTCTTGGCTGTGCGCACCAATCGCGACATTCCAGCGGGAGGCGGGGTGCTGGCGAAGCGCATAGAGGCCGAGAGCGGCGTTTTCGACACCGCCGCGGCTCATCTGCAACGCGCTATCGCCAACAGCGATCGAGCCGTCACCGTCGGAGCTATAGCTACCAATTTCCGTAGGCGAGACCATCGATCGAGCGCCGGTGGGGTCGCCGATCTCGTTTGATAGGGCGCGTGCGCCGATCGCGATATTATAGCGAGTATGCTCCGCCGCTGCGAGCGCGTCGGGGCCCCAGGCAATGTTGTTGTGGCCGCCGACGATCTTCGTCAAAGCTCGAAGTCCGGCCGCTTCGTTCCCCGATGGTGAGTAGCCGGACGGCGCAACGGCAAGTGGCGTGAGATCCCGATTTTTCTGTGTGACTGACCCCGATCCAGTGAAGGCGGCGCCGAGGCCTGACACCACACGCTCGGGGAGGATGACCGTGTTCGATCCGTTGTCGATCAGGGCCCCGGGGCAGAATTCGAAAGTGATATTTCGAAAGCTTGACCAGTCGACGTTTGCGCCGATCGTCCAGGCGCCACGGGGGAAGATCAGCCGAGCTGGCGTTGATGGGTCAAGCGCGGCTACCGCGCGGATCGTGGCGGCGATGGCGTCGGTACTGCCATAGGCATAGTCGGCGACCGAGACGACTTCCTGCAGCTTTTCTTCAACCGGTCGCGAGCCCGTTGCGCTTTTGGCGGTGAATCCCAGCAGCGCGGAACCTCCGCCGGCTGCAAGGTCTGTACGAAGCGCGGCATCAGCGCCCGTGCCCGATGCGCGCACGGGACGATTGTAGGCGTCAAGGGCGAGGAACGGGCCGCCGCTCGCCGGTATAACGCCGCCACCGACTCCGGGAGCGAAGCGAACCGTGTTTGCCAGTTGGGCCTCGGCGACCTCCACGCCGACGACCCGGGCGATCCGCACGTCGTCAACGACATCGAGGATGTGAAGCGTCATTGCGTGGCTCCGGCGCGGATGGTGAAGCTGCCCGCGATCCAGCGTCGCTTGCCAACGGAGGAAAGGGTGACGTGAAGATCCCAGGCGAGAACGATGTCACCGCCAGCCGGCGAACTCTTGGCGATCGCCCGGAGCGTTGCCTCGGCGATCATCATGCGGATCGTCGATGTCGCCACCATCGTCGCGGGGTCAGTCGCGATCTCGATCGCCAGCCCTTGGGTGCCGGCCGGCGCGTTCTGCAGATCGATGAGGGGGGGGCCGGGGGCGTCACGATACACCCGTACCTGAGCGCGACACGTGGCGCCGGTGAGGTCAATGCCGGGCGGGAACTGGAACCCGTCGCTGAACGGCGTCCAGCGGTCCGCGATAAGATCGACAGTCCACGGGGTCATGCGCCGTCATTAGGGCCGCCGCCCCCTCAGGATTACGGCGGATACTATTGCAGATTCGCCTTCGCGTTGTGGCTCAAGACGCCGTTCGAGACGTAGGTATGGGCATCGGTGATCGTGATTTGCGCGACCGGCGCGACGCCATCGAAGGTCCCGAGCGTGTCGAAGCGCATCCATCCGCCGCCAAGCCAGACGCGGTGGCCCGCGGTCGCCCGCATCCGTGTGATGCCAATGTCCGCTTTCAGCACCGGTTCGGCCTTGATCGAAATCGCCGCGACCGGGTAGGCGCCCCATTCCATCGTTACTTCGTGCTGCGTCCAGACCCGATCGCCCACATTGAGATCGCCAGCCATCTTCTGCGTGCCCGGTCCCGTACCATCGGTATTCGCGAGCAGGATCAGCGTGTCCGTTGTCGGGCAATAACCGCCGCCGCTACCGCCCGTGCCCGTTCCGCCTCCGCTACTTCCTCCGCCGGCGGTGATGACGAAACTGTCCTCATTCGAAAAGTTCAGGAGCCGGGGATTATCAGTCCACGTGTCGAACGCGGCGACCCGCACGTAATAGGTGCCCGCCGATAGGCCGTAGATATAGTGGGGGCTTGCCCCGTTATTCGTCGCGAGGAATCCCTCGGTTAGGGGATCGAACCCAGATTTTGACGAATAGGCAACGATGTAGCCGGCGAGGTCCGGCACGCCGCTGAGAAGATCGAAGCTGACGGCGGCGGTCGTCGCGTCATCCGGCGTGGCGACACCAGTCACCGTCGGTGGGGGCGGGTTTGTCAACAGCGCGCTGGTCGCGACCGTTCCGGCGCCCGCTGCATTTACGCCCGCCACATCGATCGTATAGGCCCGGCGGATACCATCGGCCGCCGCCTGGGCTTGAGTATAGGAAACCTGCCGTGTGGTGGTGACAATTGTCCGCACGAGTACCGCCGGTATCGTCAGTCGCAGGTCGCTGCCGTCTGCACGAAATTGCATCTGATCCACTTTTGCGCCGTTCGTCACCCCGGCACCGCCGGGGTAGAACTTGCGCGCGGTGGTGGTTTCCACGGTGCGGAAAGACGCAAAGGTGCCCTCGTTCGTGAGGATGTAATAGGTGACGGTCGTTCCCTTGTAACCAATCGCGAAGACCTGGTTATTGCGGTTGGGAATACCGTTGATTGAGGTGAATTCGGCCTGGACTGACCCGCCTTCCCAGATCCTCCACTGGGTGTCGTTCTTCTGGATGGAGAAATCGAGGAACGTGTAATCGCTCGGGCCTCCGACATATTCCCGTCCATCGGATAGCCCCACGAAGATGCCGCCGGTGACCATACGGAAGATAAACAGGCATTCGCCGACGATCCCGCTGGATCCGTAGAAGTTCCCGGTCCAGCCATCACTCGAGGCGACCCGCGTCGCGTTTCCAGCGTCAAACGTGTAGCTGGCCGCCGGCCCCGCTTGGTAGAGCGCTGGCTGGTATGTGTATTGAGCGAACACGCGCCAGCGATAGGAACTGGCCCGCGCGACGCGATCCGTCGCGAGAGTGAGCGTGTCGGACCAGCTAATCACGGCCACGTTCGCTGCCGCGTCCGGCGGGGTCGCGTCGGTGCGGGTCACCACGGACTGCGCCACACTGTATGGCGATACCCGACCGTCACCTGTTTGGTACGCGACCTGAACTTCCACGGTCGCGCCGGTTGGCACAAAACCCGTCTGGATCGTTACCGAGGCTGAGCTGTCGATATCGCTATACCGCGCCTCGTTCCAAGTGACAGCGCCGAGCACCCGCCACCGGGCAAACCACGTGACGTCATCCCGATCTAACCCGGATGCCACGATGACAACCCGCACGCCGGTTCCATCATCTGAGACCGCGGTGAAATCCGGGGTGGCGCTAACGATCACCGGCGGTGACAGCGGAGACGCAGCAACGCTGTTACCGACCGGCGCGGGGGTGCCCTCCTCGGTCGCCGGGTTCCAGGCGTCGACATTCGGGTCGGCTTCGACCCATTCGATCGTAACACCGCCGGTCGTCAGGTTGCGGGTCAGCTTGATCACCTCGACCGCGCCGGCGAAGAACGTCGTTCCCGCATCGGTCAGGTCGATATGAATGTAACGATGCCCGCGAATGCGCCGGCCGGCAGCGTTCGTCGTCAATTGCCCTCGACGCCGCGCCATCGCCCGAGCCATCTTCCGCTTTGCGAGGCGTCGGTTCTGCGAGAAGCTGGGCGACTGGATTTCAAGCGTATCGCTAAGCGTCTTGCCACGCCGCGCGATGTCGTCGGCATCCTCCCATGCGTCGGTGTCGACCGCGTTGAAGTCGTGGTTCGCGGAGATGTACGTGACCGCGATCTGGTTGACCGCATTTTCCTCATCAACGCCGTCCTGCAACGAGTAGGAGATGATCTCGTCCGGCCCAAGTGATTCAGTTGGCGGATAATATCGGCCTGAGTAGACGACGAGCGCGCCATCCGCGCGCGGCGCCATCCAGCCGTCAAAGCACGACAGGAGGTTGGAGATGACGTCTTTGTGCGCGTCGGTGTGCTTGTGCACCACGCAGCCCCGGTAACGAGCCTCTGATGCGCCATTCCCTTCCCATGTCACCGATGAGCCGGCAGGGTGATTGTTGGCGACAGGGGACGAGAGCGCGAGCGTGAAGGAGCCGCCATTGTCGGTGATGCCCGAGACGGTCCGCGTCTCCGACAGGTCGGTATTGCCGGTCGCCGAGATTGCTACCTGAATGCCGGCCGCCAGTCCGTTCGCTGTCGTCACCGTGATAGAGCTAGAGCCCGCGGTCACGTCTGCCGCCAGCACCGCCTGGACCCCGCGCAATGGCATCGGGCTATCGCAGTCGTTTGCCGCGGCGGTCCAATAGTCGAGCGTAGGGGCGAAATGCGTCGCCCAATCCTTATTGTCGCGGACGAGCAGATAATGCGCGAGGTGGAGCAGCGCATTCTCCGACCACTTCCATGTCAACGGATCGCTGACGCTCTGCGCGGGGTCGCGCCAATCGAATACGGGCTGCAGTCGCATCGTGAGGCTCAGCGGTGAGGCGTTAGGGCCCCCGTTGGGGTAGACCATCTGGAACCCTTCGGCCTTCACCGGCTTCGAGATCACGTAACCGGTGACGACGCCGTCGCCGCGATGATCCGTCGTCCAATGATCCGGCACCGCCGCGATGACCTTGGCGAAGGCGATGTTGGTCGCCGGGCCCAGCGTGGTGCCGACCTGCACGATGTCACTGAACTCGCCATATTCGTTGTCCGGCCCTCGCTGGACGAAGCCGTTCGGCAGCACCGTTATCTTCTTGTCGGCGAGATAGTGCTGCTCGATCGCGTCGACGCGGCCGTCGTGGAATGCTCCGACATCAACCGCAGAGCCGTCCGAGGCGGTGACGTAGAGGGAATACGTGGTATGTAGTCGCTGTCGGCCATAGCCGCTTACACGCGGCGGTGTAGGCGATTTGATCGCCGTCTCGGTCTGCTCGGGCTTGGGAGCGCCCGGACTGCCGCCTGCAAGGTATGTAAGGCCCGCAAGCGACAGGCCCACCAGCAGGCTGCTGGAAATGCCGATCGCCCCCGCCACGCCCGAAATGCCCGCGCCGATCGTAAAGCCGCCCGCAACGGCAACACCGACGCCGGCAGTTGTCACGACCAGAGCTGCGACGGCCGCGATCGTCAGTACCGTGGAGATCGCTTTCACGGCCGCCAGGCCTTCTGGATGGTAACCCAGTCCTCGGCCAGGAAATGGACACCGCGTGTCGCGCGCACCGCGATCCGCTCGCCAGTCCAGATGCCGCCGGCGATCAGCGGGCCCATCTCGAAGACAAGGATGTCGCCGCGTTCGAGGAAAAGATCGATGGATGGCAGGGCGTTGCCGATACCCTCATCCCAAAGGCGAAGGAGCCCGCCGGGTCCGTCCTGGGCTTTCATGCAGTCATCAGGCTCGATGGTATCCCGCCAGGCGGCGGCGAAGTCGCGATGGCCCAGCGCGATGCACCAGTCCGCCGGCATGGTGGAGCAGTTCCACGGCGCGGCGTTCGCGCATTCGCGTTGGAGGAATTCGGCTAGCGCCCTCATCCGTTCGGCCCGAACCGGCGCGACGTGCCGCGCGAGATACCGGCGATATGGTCGAAGAACCTGTCGGTCGGCGAGCGCCGCCGCTGATCCGCGTCGGTCCAGAATGCTATTGGAGCGCGTGAGCGATCGGTGTCGGCGGTCCCGATCGACAGCGTGATCGTGCGGGTCCGGCCGTCCTCAGTCTGATCGCTGCTGGTCGTCACGCTATCGGCCCGCAGGACGCATTCGTATTCGACGTTCACCAGCTGCCATTCGTCGTCGAAATCGAAGCGCACGAGGTGGACCTTGGCACCCTTGACGCTTTCGGCATCCTCCAGCGCCAGCCGCTGCGATTCTGCGCTGACGCCCGACACCGTAATCGACAGGCGATCCGCCGTGCCGTTGACGAGCTGCTGAAAGTCGGGCGCTGACAGGAGCTCGCCGCCGCCCAGGTACGTCGCCGGCTCCGCTTCGACGATGTCAGCAGGAATGTGGAGGTTGCCGACGCCGTTCCAGACGCGCGCTGGCGGATCGCAATCAATCCGAATGCCGTAGCTCTCCCTCATGCTGGCTGCCGCATGTCCTCGACGAGGACAAGGGAGCAGGAGGTAAACCGCCCGATGTTCGTCGGCGCGCTCGGGGCAGCCCCCGGCGGCACGTGCATGCGGCAGCGCGGACTATAGAATTCAATCGGAGTGGCCGCGGCGACTGCCTCCCGGATCGGCGGACGGAATTTTGCCGTCACGCCATCCCACGCAATGATCCGGTACGCGCGCCAACCCCACGTTGGATGGTTGATCGCGAACGTCTGACCGGCCTGCACCTGGCTGGGATCAGTCGTGATGATGGCGATGCTGGTTGCACGAAGCGATGCCGCTCCGCTGGTGAACCGATCTGCGGACGTCGGGAGGGCGTCTGGGGCCGTATCATCACGATGATGGGGGCGCTGCCAATTGGTCGGCTGGAAGAAGGTGTCGCAGATCGCGACATCAATCGCGACTGCGCCGCCATCCATTCCCTCGATCAGCGCACGCCAAGCGAGCCCGTCGGCCACAGAGCGCGTGCTGCCATTGGTGAAATCGCCTCGCCAGTAGCCGCCGCCGTCTGACTCGATCGTCGCGCTGATGCCGGACAGCGCCGTGCCGCCATCGGTAACCTGACCGACACGGCGGAAGTCGACGTCGCGAAAGTTGAAGCGGCAAAGGTGGACGAGGTCCGGCACGGGCGAGGGTGTAGGCCGGCGGGGGTGGGGGCATTACGGCGGATGGATTGACGAGCGGAGCGGCGCGGACGTACCCCGGCCGGGCGCCTCGTCGTTCAAGGGAGTTGCTCAATGCTAAGTTTGTTTATGGCGATAGCCGCCGCAGATGAGCCCCAATGGCGGCCTTCCGATCAGGTCATCCAGTCCTCGTTCGAGCCCGATGCTATGGTGGCCTGCATTCAGGGGCGGATGCGGAAATACGGAAAGCTGAAGCTCGATCGTAAGGGCCCGGAAGCGAGTGAGCTCGTCTTTACACTTGCCCCTTTGGGGTTGCCCACGCTTGCGAAAGGACGAATTTTGTTCTCCGTTGCCGCATCGGAAGGAGGTAGCCGAACTACGCTAAGCTATACGCATCCAATGGACGCGAAGAGCGTCACGAAGCAGGCCGCGTGGCTGTCCAAGAGCTGCACCTCCGCGGCAGTCATCTAACTGCCCAGGGTCTGCACTCGCGAAACTCGCTGGGGTGACGCTTCCACTGCCGACCGCCCCGCCGTCGCCGCCGCACGGTTCGCGTGCGCATTCGCCGCCTGCAGGATCTGCTCTGCAAAGCCGGCCGGCGTGACCGAATTGCGACCGTCCACGGAAATATACTGTGTCACCTGCGCGCTTCCGCCGCTGGCCAGGGCGGGGATAGCGCCGGTGGGATAGACGCGCCCCGACGCCGATGGGGCGAAGATC
>NZ_JBELMO010000066.1:0-17441 GCF_042095715.1 Qipengyuania sp.
CGGCGCCGGTAAATTTCGGTTCGGCATGGAAGATGGGGTGCCGCACAGCAGCGGCGTGGTGGTTGCTCAGGGCGTTGTGAAGGGCTAGGGGCGGCGCCGTAAAGCGGAGCCGCCCTTTGTACATGTGAGGCGAGCCATCCATTCCCAGTAAAGGATTCCAAAAAGTGACAGGATTTTCTGACTTCGTGATCAAGGACATCGCCCTTGCCGATTATGGAAAGGCCGAGATCAAGATCGCGGAGACCGAAATGCCAGGTCTGATGGCGATCCGAGAGGAATATGGATCGGCTCTCCCGCTCAAGGGTGCTCGCATCACCGGCTCCCTCCACATGACGATCCAGACAGCTGTCCTCATCGAAACCCTGGTGGCTTTAGGTGCCGAGGTCCGCTGGGCGACGTGTAACATCTATTCCACTCAGGACCATGCAGCGGCGGCCATCGCGGCGCAGGATATTCCGGTCTTCGCGATCAAGGGTGAAAGCCTTGCGGAATACTGGGACTACGTCGGCAAGATTTTCGATTGGTCGACCGATGAGGATGAGGAGCAAACGGCCAACCTGATCCTGGACGACGGCGGCGATGCGACGATGTTCGCGCTGTGGGGTGCCCGGATCGAGGCAGGTGAGGAATTGCCCGAACCCGGCAACGCCGAAGAAATCGAATTCCAGCGGGCGCTCAAGGCGTTCGTCAAGGAGAAGCCCGGTTACCTGACCGCGAGCGTAAAGGCCATCAAGGGCGTGTCGGAGGAAACCACAACCGGTGTCCACCGGCTGTATCACCTCGCCAAACAGGGCCAGCTGCCATTCCCCGCCATCAATGTGAACGACAGCGTTACCAAGTCGAAGTTCGACAATCTCTACGGGTGCCGCGAATCGCTGGTCGATGCGATCAGGCGCGCAACCGATGTGATGCTCTCGGGCAAAGTCGCCTGTGTCGCTGGCTACGGCGATGTCGGTAAAGGCAGCGCCCAGTCGCTTCGCAACGGCGGTGCGCGCGTGCTGGTCACGGAAATCGATCCAATCTGCGCGCTGCAGGCGGCCATGGAAGGCTTCGAGGTCGTCACAATGGACGATGCGGTCACCCGGGCGGATATCTTCGTCACCACGACCGGCAACGAAGACGTCATTACCGCCGAACACATGAAGGCCATGAAGCCCATGAGCATCGTGTGCAACATCGGCCACTTCGACAGCGAGATCCAGATTTCCGCGCTCGACAATTACGAGTGGACCGAGCTCAAGCCCGGAACCGATCTGGTGAAGTTCCCCGATGGGAAGGAAATCATCGTTCTTGCCAAGGGGCGCCTGGTCAACCTGGCCTGCGCGACCGGACATCCTAGCTTCGTCATGAGCTGCTCGTTCACCAATCAGGTGCTCGCGCAGATCGAATTGTGGACGAAGTCAGATGACTATCAGAACGACGTCTACGTGCTTCCCAAGCATCTCGACGAGAAGGTCGCGGCGCTTCACCTCGACAAACTGGGAGTAAAGCTCACGACGCTTACCAAACGGCAAGCCGACTATATCGGCGTCCCGGTCGAGGGACCCTTCAAGCCCGAACATTACCGGTACTAAGGGCGATCATTGCATCACGGGTGAGCAGGCCCTAGCCAACCTGGGATGGAAGCGGTCTCGCCCACTCTGCTTGTTGCGCTTGGTCTTGCCCTAGCTCTCTGGACGGCGGCTGCGGGCTGGGTGATGGTCCGCGCCGCCAGCCGGTCTGCGCAGGCGGCGGGATCGCGAAAGCTTGCCCGCCGGCTCGCCCGCATGCTTGAGGATGCGCCTGCAGTGCCGCTTCTGGTCCGCGCCGATGGGCGGATCGAGGGGCCGGACCGCCTGGCTTATTTGTTCGGGCTCGACAGCCTTCCGCCGTACCTCGCCGATCTGAAAGGAACGGGGGAAGGGGGGTTGTCCGAAGATCAGCACGACGCGCTGACAAAAGCCGTGCGCCGGACGCAGAAGACCGCCGCCCCGTTTTCCCTTTCTATAACTCCGCCCGGCTCGCGAAGGGGCCTCGCGCTGCGTGGTATGCTGGCCGATCCTTCGGTATCGCCCAACGGGGCCGCCCTGATTTGGGTTTTCGATTTTACCGACAGCGAGCGAGAACTGGCCCAATTGCGGCGCGATGCCGCGCGCGCGCGCGAAGATTTTGCCGCCCTTGTGGGCCTGATCGAGGCGGCGCCGATCCCGATGTGGTTCCGCGGACCGGATCATCGGCTTCGCCTGGTCAATGCGGCGTACGTAGAGGCGGTCGGTCTCGATGGGCCTGATACAGTGGTGGAAAAACAGGTCGAACTCGTAGAGGCGAGCGGCGGCGAATTGCCCGCAGAGGTGGCGCGCCGCGCGGCCGATCGGCGCAAGGCGATAGAGCGAGTGGTGACCGCCACAATCAATGGAGCGCGTCGCACCCTGCGCGTCACCGATCTTCCCCTCGCGTCCGAGGGGGTCGCTGGCTACGCCATCGATATCGAGGACATGGAAGAGGTCGCCCGGGCGTTTCGCGCATTTCGCGATGCTCAGCGTTCGATGCTCGACCTGCTGTCGGTCGGCGTGGCCCAATTCAATGCGGAACGGCGCCTGATTTTCGCGAACCAGCCATTTCTTCGCGTATTCGGGCTGCAACCCAACATCGTGAGCGACCGTTTGTCTTTCGAACAGGTTCTGGGCGCCGCGCGGGAGAACCAGCGCATCCCTGAAGTCCGCGACTTCCCGCTCTGGCGCAGGGAAAAGGGGGACTGGTTCACCTTCAACGAGCCGGTCGAGGAGAACTGGCCGCTGCCCGACAGTGTCCATCTGCGCGTCGTCGCACAGCCAATGCCCGATGGAGGCATCGTCTTCATAGCAGAGGACCGCACCGAGCAACTGGAACTGTCCGCGACACGTGACACGCTGCTGCGCACCAGAACAGCGGCGTTCGATAACCTCTTCGAAGCCCTGGCAGTCTTTGCGCCGGGGGGACATCTCGATCTTTGGAACAGGAGCTTTCCCGAGGCCTGGGGTCTGGATTCGAGCGAGATCGAAAGCCGGCCGCAGGCCTCCGCCGTACTGGCGGCGATCGCGGAAAAGCTCGCCGATCCCGCGCGGATCGACGAGATTGGCCAGGTCATCCGCTCGGCAACGCTCGATCGGCGTCGAGGAGAGGGTACCGCAGAGTTGGCCGACGGGCGAACCCTGACCTATGCGTGTGTGCCGCTACCCGATGGCAACGGGCTGCTTACGGTGCTCGATGTCACCTCGTCGCGGCAGGCTGAAGAGGCGCTGCGAGAGCGGAACCGCGCGCTTGAGGAGGCTGACGCTGTCATGACGCGCTTCCTCGCAAATATGAGTTACGAATTTCGCACCCCGCTCACTTCAATTGGCGGCTTCGCGGAGCTTTTGGTTAGCGGCGTAGCAGGCGACCTTTCTGATCGCGCGCGCGAATATGCTCAGGCGATCGCCGAGTCGGTGGGCAAGCTGACCGAGCAAGTCGAGAACGTTCTGGACCTGTCGCAGAGCGAGGCAGGATTGATGCCTCTGGAGAACGAAGCGGTGAGGCTGATGTCGCTGCTTTCCAAGCTCGTGCGATTGCGAGAAGATCGCATCCTCCAAGGCGGCATGACGCTGAACCTTCAGGGCGACGAGACCTGCGAGGTTCAAGGTGACGAAACCCAACTCGGGAGAGCCTTCACGCACATTCTCGACAATGCCATCGGGGCAACCCCGTCCGGTGGCCGCATCCGGATCGACATCGCGGCATCGGGCGGCATCACCAGGATCACCTTCGCGGACAATGGAAATGGCATGACCGAACCCGAGATCTCGCGCGCCTTCCAGGGCTTGTCCGGTCCCGTCGACGATGGTGAGGGCACGGGTAAGCCCGGATTGGGTCTGCCGCTTGCCCGCCGGCTGATCGAGGCACATGGTGGATCACTCGACCTTTCCAGTCAGCGCGGCAAGGGCACCACGGTGACCGTTACCCTGCCGTGATCATCGATCTGCCCGATATTGCCGCGATGCAGACGCTTGGCCGGGCTATCGCTGCAAAGCTGCAAGTGGGCGACATTGTCGCGCTCGAGGGACCTCTGGGTGTCGGCAAAACCACGCTCGCACGCGCCGTGCTGGCGGCGGCTGGACACGAGGGGGAAGTACCTTCGCCAAGCTACAATATCTTGGAAACCTATCAGGAGTGTCAGCCGGCCTTGGTCCATGCCGATTTCTACCGTCTGGACGATCCTGAAGAGGCGGAGGAACTGGGGCTGGACGACTATCTTGAGGAGGCTGCCTTGATAGCGGAATGGCCGTCCCACGCCGGTCGATTCCTAGCATCCGCGCAAACGCTGTGGATTGTTCTGGAAAGCGTGGGCGAGGGGCGCCGCGCCATTGTGAAATCCGGTGCCGCTTGGCAGGGGCGATGGCCATGACAGCGCTTCCCAATGGCATTCACGAATTTCTTGCTGGCACCGATTGGCGCGACGCCAAAATATCCCCTCTGCCTGGAGATGCCAGCTTCCGCCGCTATTTCCGATTGGCGAATGGCGGCGGAACGGCAATGCTCATGCATGCCCCTCCACCGGAGGAGGATCCGGGACCTTTCCTGAATGTCGCGCGCTGGCTGACCGGAAACGGCAAACGTGCGCCGCAGATTCTGGCTGCCGATCCCGCGAAAGGCTGGATTCTCACGGAGGATTTCGGCGATGAGAGGGTTCGTGAGCGGCTAGAGAAAAGCCCGCAGGAAGAAAAGCGCATCTATACCGCGGCGGTTGATGTGCTCGCCGACCTGCATCGGCGCCCGCCCGGGCCTTTCTCGCCCTATGACATGGAAACGTATCTGCGCGAGGTGAATCTGCTCATCGAGTGGTATTGCCCCCGCGTCGGCATCGCTGCGGACCAGCCGTCCTGGGAAAGCGCGTGGAAGGAAGTCCTCGAACCCCTGTTGGAGCGTCAGCATCCGGGTGTCACAGTGCTTCGCGACTATCACGCCGAAAACATCATGCTTCCCCCCGATGGGGGGCAGGGGCTGATCGATTTCCAGGATGCGCTGGTAGGTCATCAAGCTTACGATCTGGTCAGCCTGCTGCAGGATGCTCGCCGCGATGTTTCCCCGGAGGTGGAGCGCGCAATGCTGGATCATTACCGGGCCCAGGCGAATCCAGGCCCCGAATTCGAAGCCGATTACGCAGTCCTTGGCGCCCAGCGGAACGCGAAAATCGT
This sequence comes from Qipengyuania sp., assembly GCF_042095715.1. GTDB lineage: Bacteria > Pseudomonadota > Alphaproteobacteria > Sphingomonadales > Sphingomonadaceae > Qipengyuania. Next base: position 5,190 of record NZ_JBELMO010000066.1, read on the forward strand.
TGGGATCTTCACGCGTCTCGCAGAACGTGACGGCAAGCCGCGCTACCTCGCGCTCATCCCGCGCGTGTGGCGGCTCATGGAGCGCGACCTGCGCCACCAAGAGCTGGCACCGGTCGCGCGTTGGTTCGATGCCAACATCCCCGATACGGTCAGGAAGGCTGAAGGAGCCATCAGTCTATGACGTTGCTGGCGAGCGAAACGGCCATGGTCATGGCGGCCGGCCTGGGAAAGCGCATGCGTCCGCTCACCGCCGCGCAGCCCAAACCGCTGGTGCGGGTCGCGGGCCGGGCGCTGATCGATCATGCGCTGGATCGGATGGGACAGGCCGGCATCAAACATGCGGTGGTCAACGTCCACTATTTGGCCGATGCGCTGGAGGCGCACGTTAATGGCCGAACCTTGCCTTCGATCGAGATCTCGGACGAGCGCGAGCAATTGCTGGAAACCGGCGGCGGCATGGTGAAAGCGAAGGCGGCAGGCCTCCTTCCCGACCCGTTTTACTGCGTGAACGCCGACAGCATCTGGCTCGACGGTCCGCGCGATGCCTTTTGCGATCTTTCGCTGATGTGGGACGAGGCCGGCATGGACGCGCTGCTTCTTCTGGTGCCCCACGCCAGGGCCCGCAATTTTGCTGGTCCGGGTGATTTCTACATGGACCCGGTTGGAAAGCTAAGGCGCAAACTCGCGGGCCGCGTCGCGCCCTACATATATACGGGTATTCAACTCGTCTCCCATCGCCTCCTGCGAGATGCGCCCGATGGTGCTTTCTCCACGAATATCCTGTGGGATCGGGCGATAGAGGAGGAGCGGTTGTTTGGCGCAGTGTTTACCGGGCAGTGGCTGGAAGTCGGGCAACCCAGCCATATCGCGGCGACGGAGGGTTATCTAACCGGTGGCTGATCCCCGGGGGCCAAGGGTCTATTCCATCGCGGCCCATCGTGGCTTCGCAGATGCGCTGGTTGCCGGGCTACTGCCTGCTTACCGGGAAGAGGGATTTGGGCTCGGCCGGCTTACGCTCCTGATCCCCAGCAACCGTGTGCGTCGCACGATCACAGAGGCTTTCATACGTCTTGCGGGTGAGAACGGCGACGCTGGCCTGATCATGCCGCGCATGGCTGTCGTCGGCGATCTCGATCTCGACGAGTCGCTGGGCGCGCAGCTCGATCCGCTCGGTGCTCTCGAAATTCCCCGCGCCGTGCGTCCTCTGGAAAGGTGGCTGACGTTGGCTGGTCTCCTCAGGGAAGAATTGGCAGACCGGGCACCGAAGGGGGCGGGTCTTTTCCGCCTGGCCCGCGAATTCGCAAGCACCATGGACCGCCTGATTGCGGAGGAAGTCGTCCCGGACGATCTGCTGGGCGAACCCGTACGCGACTTGCTCGGCGATCTGGCCGTGCATTGGCAAGCCTCGCTGGCCACTTTCGCCAGAGTCCAGGCGAAGTGGCGCTACCGTCTCGACGAGTGGAGCCTTGTCGACGAAGCGACACGCCGCAACCTTTTGTTCCGCCATGCATCGCGGCGCTGGAAGGCGCAGCCGCCAGAAACCCCGATCATAGCCGCGGGTGTCACCAGCGCCGCGCCCGCTCTTTGCGACCTGCTGCGCACGGTCAGCGAATTGCCGTCGGGGGCGGTGGTCCTGCCCGACCTTGACCTGTCCATGAGCGATGCGGTCTGGGATGAACTCGGCAGGGCTGGCGGCACTGCAACGGCGGAAGAGGAACCGTTCGCGCGTGGAGACGCGGTGACCCATCCCCAATATCACCTGAAGTTACTCCTAAACCGCATGGGGATTTCGCGTCAGGAAGTGATGCCCTGGCATCGGCGGGGTCAGAGCGCGGCGGAGCCTGAGCGCAGCCATGCGATTTCGGCCCTGTTCCTTCCGCCTGTCGCCAGCCGAAGCTGGGTTGATCTTCCCGCGGACCGCCGACGTCTTAGGGGCGTGCGCATCATGCAGTGCGCCAACCCCGAGGAAGAAGCCCAAGCGGTCGCGGTACTGGTTCGTGAAGCCATGGAAACCGCGGGCAAGCGGGTGGCCGTCATTACACCCGACCGGGCCTTGGCGCGCCGGATTGCACAGCACCTCAAGCGGTGGGAGATCGACGCGGACGATAGCGCCGGGCGGGCGCTTTCCGAGACGCCGACCGGGCGCCTGATCCTTCTCGTCGCCGAACTTGCGGCCGGAGGGATATCGCCTGTGGCCTTGATGGGTCTGCTGATGCATCCGCTCGTTTCGGCTGGGATGGATCGCGGTGAATGGCTGGGGCACGTCCGCCTGCTCGAACGCGGGCTGCGCGGTCCACGGCCGAGGCAGGGGCTCGAACCGCTTTCTCACAAGGTCGCGCAGCTCGAGAAATCGAACCCCGGGATGGGGGCGTGGTGGAGTGTGGTCGCAACCATTCTTTCCCCTCTTGAAGCGATGGGCGAACGGGAAGGCTTCGCAGAAGTTCTCGGTGTCATGGTCGCCGTGGCGTCGGACCTGGCGGGATCGGCACTCTGGGCCCGTGCCGACGGCCAGGCCCTTTCAAGTTTCGTCGAAGATCTCTCGCTTGCCTCGGGCGCTGTTGCCACTCAGGTCGAAGTCGATCAGATCGACCTTATCCTGCGCGACGCGATGGCCGAAATCGCGGTTCGACCGCCCTGGGGCGGGCATCCGCGCGTGTCCATCTACGGTCTTCTCGAAGCCCGGATGAGCAGGGCGGACCTGATTATCTGCGCCGGGATGAACGAGGGCGTCTGGCCCGCGCCGGGTTCCATCGACAGCCTACTGGCGCCGCCCGTTCTGCGCGCGCTGGGCGTGCCGGGTGCCGATTTTCGTATCGGCCTGTCCGCGCACGATCTGGCGGGAGCGATGGGGGCCCCTGAGGTGGTGCTGAGCCGCGCCGCACGCGACGAAAGCGGCCCGGCAATTCCATCTCGCTTCCTGCTCAGGACGCAGGCCTTGCTCGGTAATCTTCTGCCTCGCCATGAGGAGACCCGTGCAGTGAGGATCGCACGGGAGATGACGCAGGCCAAAGCGGCTCCCCCCTATCCGCGTCCGGCGCCAATGCCTTCTCCGCAGCAACGCGAAGTCGATATCTCGGCGACCGCGCTCGATAGGCTGCTTGGCGACCCATTTCAGTTCTACGCGCAGCGTATCATGGGGTTGTCGCAGCTTGACGGTCTGGAGGCCGAGCCCGGCCCCGCGTGGCAAGGGACGACGGCGCATGAAGTGCTCAGGCGCTGGCACAAAGCCTCCGAGCCAAGGCCGCCCATCGAAGTCTTTATGCATGCGGTGCTGGACGAAGAGAACGCGCACCCGCTCGTGCGCGCCTTGTGGGAGCCGCGCCTGCTGGCCGCTCTGCAATGGGTGGAAAGTTCAATGCGCCAATCCGACAGGGCCGTGCTTGCGGTTGAGGACGAGGCGCAAGGCAGAATGATATTCGAGGGCGTCCGGGTGCATGGCCGGGCCGACCGGATCGACCGGCTTCCCGACGGCGGGCTTGCCATCGTGGACTACAAGACCGGAACGCCGCCATCGGCCAGCCAGGTCGAGGCGGGTTTCGCGCTGCAGCTCGGCGTCCTTGGCCTCATCGCTGCAAATGGTGGGTTCGCCAAGGCGCCCGGCCTCCCTGAAGCCTATGAATACTGGTCGCTCGGCAAATCGGAAAGCAGCGAGACGGGGTTCGGATATGTCGAAACTCCGCTCAAGGTGGGTAACAAGCGCAGCGGGCTCCTGCCCGAAGAATTACTGCCGCGAACTGAGGAGAAATTGCGCGAGGCTGTCGGTCGCTACATCAAGGGCGACGAGCCGTTCCGTGCGCGGCAGAACCCCGATTACCCGACTTACGATACGTACGATCAGCTGATGCGCCTGGTCGAATGGATGCCGCATCTGGATGACGGAGATGACGCGCCGTGAGCGGGCGAGTCTATCCCCTTCACGGGTCCCAGAAGGAGGCGGTGCAACCGCGTGAGAGCGTCTGGCTTTCCGCGTCCGCCGGGACCGGGAAGACGCAGGTGCTCTCCGCCCGCGTGCTTCGCCTGTTGCTCGAAGAGAATGCGGACCCCTCTAGCATTCTGTGCCTGACCTTTACCAAGGCGGGAGCTGCGGAAATGGCGGTGCGGGTGAGCGAGGTGCTGGCTCGCTGGGTGCGTATGGACGACGTCACCCTCCAGGAAGAGCTGCGCCATGTCGGTGCGGCCATCGATCCCGAGACCCGCGAACGGGCGCGATCGTTGTTTGCCCGGGTTCTCGATTGCCCGGGGGGAGGCCTGCGGATCGACACCATTCACGCTTTCGCCCAGTGGCTTCTCTCTGCATTCCCGGGCGAAGCCGGCCTCCTGCCGGGCGCCCGCGCGATGGATGATCGCGAGCGGGCCCTGCTGATGGACGAGGTGATGGCGCGGCTCCTGTCGGAGGCGGAGCCGAGCGAGATTGCGGCGATCCGTGAGATGAGCCTGCGCAAGGGGCCCGAAGGCGTGCGCGCATGGCTTGGCCGTTGCGCCGACGCTGTAGACCTGTTCGTCGGACCGGCAGGTTGGCAACCGCCGATGCACGGGCGCGTCTGCCGGTTGCTGGGCATCCCGTCCGATCCCGGCACCGAGTGGCTGGCAAACCTGTGTTCTGACCGGGAGATAAACCTTCCTGCGGTCCATCATCTTCTGACCGCATATGGGGGATGGAATGCGGCCAGCGGCAAGGCCGCAGTATCCGCGATCGAAATATGGCTCGCGGCTGGCGATGCGCAGCGGCTCGCATCCATCGACGATTTTGCGACCGCCTTGTTCTTCAAGAACGGCAATCCCCGCCTGCCCAAGAACGCCGACCAGGCTTTTCAGGAGGCCAGCGCCCGTGTCGGGGAGATTTTGACAGCGATTCGCTCGGCCCAGTCGCTCGCGGAACTCGCGCGATTCCTGACGCCCCAGCTTGAGGTGGGGCGCCGCTTCGCCCTGATGTGGACCGAAGCGAAATTGCAGGAAGGCCTCGTCGATTTTGACGACCTGATCCGCAAGGCCGCGGCCCTCTTGTCGCAACAAGCGATGTCCGACTGGATTCGGTACAAGCTCGACCGCCGCTTCGACCATATTTTGATCGACGAAGCGCAGGATACGAACGCCGCGCAATGGGCCATCATCAACGCGCTGACGGACGACTTTTTCTCCGGCGAGGGAGCAAGGGGCCGGAATATACGGACGATTTTTACGGTCGGCGATACCAAGCAGGCGATCTTCGGATTTCAGGGCACCAGCCCGGAGAACTTCATTGCCGCGCGCGACCAATTTTCGCAGCGTATAGCAGGACTGGCGCAATCGCCCGATAGTGTGCGCGATCGGCTCGCACCCGCGCCTTTGCTGGACCTCGACCTCGGCAGGTCGTTCCGCACCGCCGACCCTATACTGCGGTTCGTGGACCGGGCCATCGAGGCTATCGGTCCAGGTGAATTCGGGCTGGACCGAGCCCCCCCTCCGCATATTGGCGAGGATCGGCCCGGGATCGTCGCGATCTGGAATCTCGTCGTCGACGGGTTGGGCGTCGATGATGCGGACGCTGGCGACGCAGGCTGGTTATCGCGACACGATCGCCAATTGGCTGACAGGATAGCGCGCCAGGTCAGGGCCTGGATGGACGAGGGGCTGCCGCTGGTAAAGGGCGAGAAGCCGGGGGAGGCGCGGCGCGCAACACCGGGCGACGTCATGGTCCTGGTTCGCAAGAGGCGGGAGCTGGCCTCCCTCATCGTGGCGCGCCTGTATGCCCATGGCGTGCCCGTCGCGGGCGTGGATCGGCTCCGCCTCGGCGCGCCGCTAGCCGTCAAGGACCTCATGTCCGCGATCCGTTTCGCGGTGCAGCCGCTGGATGATCTGAACCTTGCAAGCCTGCTGGTTTCCCCCCTTGGCGGATGGAGCCAGGAGGATTTGCTGACCCACGGCTATCGCCCCCGGAACGTACGACTTTGGGATCATCTGCGGCAAGCCAGCGACCCGCCCGTCATCGACACTATCGCCACCCTGCGCGAAATCCTGCGAAGGGCGGACTTCGACAGCTCACAGGCACTGCTCCACTGGATATTGACCGGACCGATGGACGGGCGGCGAAAGCTGGTTTCGCGACTTGGGCGTGAGGCCAATGATCCTATCGACGAACTTCTGAACGCGGCCAACACCTTCGCTTCGGCCCATGTCGTGAGCCTGCAAGGCTTCATTCGCTGGTTCGACGCGGGGGAGGGCGAACTGAAGCGCGAGGCCGGGATCGAACGCGATCAGGTCCGCGTGCTTACGGTCCATGGTTCGAAGGGTCTTCAGGCACCCATCGTGATCCTTGCCGATGCGGCCATCGGCCCGGACACGCCCGATTCTCTGTCCATTTCTGAAACCGATCCGAGCGGTACGTCGTCAAAAACGGTGCCGGTCCCGGATCTTCCGCAAGATCAGCGTGTGGGGCCGGTTTCCCAAGCTTTTGAAAAGGCCGCGCAGGAAAGCCTGAAGGAGCACTGGCGCCTGCTCTACGTAGCGATGACGCGAGCCGAGGAGGCCCTGTTCATCGGAGGATCGCTCGGCCCACGGGACGTCAAACGCGGCACCGCGCCGGACGATAGCTGGTATGCGCGACTGAAGCCTCTGATGGAAACCGGACCGGTGGAGGATCCGATCTGGGGATCGAGGCAGGAATGGGGCGCGCTCTCGACCCTGAAAGCGCCCCGTCGCTCCCCGTCCGAAGTCGACGAAGCGGACGTTCCCGACTGGCTCGAACAACGCACTCCCGAGGAGCCCCGTCCTCCAAGGCCGCTGGCCCCCTCCGGGGCGGGGGAAAACGACGCCGAGGCCGTGTCCGTTCCACCTGCTAACGCGGTCCAGGCGGCGAGGCGGGGAACTCTCATCCACGCGCTGCTGGAGCGATTGCCGTCCGTGCCCTCGTCAGAGAGGAGGCGATTGGGAGAGGTCTGGCTCGCACGCAATGCTACCGATTTTTCCGAAAGTGAGCGTAGGGAATTTCTGGAGAAAACCCTTGCTGTCACAGATGATCCGGAATTCGCGGACGTGTTCGCACCGGGCTCCATGGCCGAGGTGTCGATAGCAGCGGTAGTTTCGGGTCAGGTCATCTCGGGCACCCTGGATCGGCTGCTGGTGACTCACGATCGGATCATGGTGGTCGACTTCAAGACCACGCGTTTTCCTCCGACCTCTCACGACCAGATTCCAATTTCGATCCTCCGCCAGATGGCTGCTTACGTGGCTGCACTAGAGAAAATTCACTCGGAGAAGGCCGTGACCGCAGCTGTGGTCTACACTCAGACACCCCAGCTTATTCCGCTGTCCCGGGATTTTCTCGCAGATCACATCGCAGGGATCGGAAAGGCGAAGGAATTGCCGGAAGGTCCACCCGTTGACTGAGCCGATGCGCGCCCCACATAGCTGCCTAGAAAATAGGAGAAGACAATGGCCACTCTCGCCGTAACCGATTCCAGTTTCCAGTCGGACGTCCTCGATGCGGATGGGCCGGTGCTGGTTGATTTTTGGGCTGACTGGTGCGGGCCATGCAAGATGATCGCTCCGGCTCTGGAAGAACTGAGCGAGGAGCTGAAGGACAAGGTCACCATCGCCAAGATGGACATCATGGAGAACCCCGACGTTCCCGGGCAGATGGGTGTCCAGTCGATCCCCTATCTGGTTCTTTTCAAGAATGGCCAGCCGGCAGCCAACATGCGCGGTGCCGCGCCCAAGGGGCAGCTGAAAAGCTGGCTCGAAGGCGCTCTCTAGGGGCTTTCTTGCAAGCGGCTTGCCAGTTGCTCCCACAGACGTTCGTTTGATGCTGCCAGCAACCCGGTGCGTCCGGTCTCGCTAACGAGGTAGGCGGACCCATCGGGCCGCAAAGCCTTCCCGCTTGCCTCGTTGAGCCACAACACACCTGCGGCATGATCCCAGGCCAGTGTTCTTTCGAACACTGAAACGTCGTTGGTGCCAAGAGCGAGGCGCGGATACTGCTCGGCAGCGCAGTAGGGAATGTCGACCAGCTGATAGTGCGGCGCTATTTCCTCTTGCAGCAGCTTGCGGCGCTCGGCGCGGGCGAACACCAGAGATATCGCGGCAATCGGCTTCGTCTGCCCCGTTGGCATCGCAGTGATCCGCGATCCATCGATATATGCGCCTTCATTGAGATGAGCGGAGCAAAACCGTTCGGTAAGGCAATCGTAAATCCAGCCCGAGCGTGCCAAGCCGCCTTCCGCCCGCGCGATCATTATCCCGAACGGCGGTGATCCACTGGCGAAATTTCTGGTCCCGTCGATGGGGTCGATAATCCAGCAAGGCCCTTGGAGTGCGTCGAGAATGGCCGGGTCTTCGTGGGCTGCTTCTTCGCCAACAACCGCTAACGACGGTTCCAGGCGCGAGAGCGCTTCTGCAAGCATCTGCTCAGATTCCCGGTCTGCGATGGTCACGAAATCGTTGATCCCCTTCTCGTCGATATCGCCGGGCGAGAGCCTTTGATAGCGCGGGAGAATGGCGGTTTTGCTTACCCGACGCATCAGCGCCAGGATTTCGCTGTCGAGCGAATTCACGACCGGTAGTCCGCATTGATAGATATGTAACCGTGGGTCAGATCGCAGGTCCAAACGGTGGCGGCGCCATTTGCCAGACCCAGATCGACATCGAGCCTGATATCGTCCGTCCTCAAATGAGCCGCGACCGGAGCTTCGTCCTGCTCCGCCACGGGCAGGCCGCTTTCGGCCACCCAAATTCCCCCGAATGCGATCGAAAGCTTGTCCCGGTCGGCAGGCTCCCCGGCCTTGCCGACCGCCATCACCACACGACCCCAGTTCGCGTCCTCTCCGGCGATCGCCGTCTTTACGAGCGGTGAGTTTGCGATCGCCAGCGCAACACGGTGCGCGCTTCCATCGTCTCGAGCCCCAGTTACCCTTACGGTGATGAACTTCGTTGCACCCTCGCCATCGCGAACGACCTGATGCGCCAGAGAGAGGCACACCTCATTCAAGGCGGCGAAGAAGGCGTCGGCGCCCGGACTATCCCAGTCGTGCAATACCTCGTTGCGGGCCCGTCCGGTAGCGAGGAGCAGTACGGTATCGCTGGTGGAGGTATCGCTGTCGACGGTGATGCAATTGAAGCTGCCTTCGGTCGCTCTTGAAAGCATCTGCTGAAGGAACGCGGGGTCGATCGCGGCGTTGGTGGCGATGTAGCCAAGCATGGTCGCCATATCGGGCGCAATCATTCCGCTGCCCTTGATGATGCCGGACAGCTGGACCTTCACATCGCCGATCATGGCCGAGGCATGGGCCCCTTTTTCGAAGGTATCCGTCGTACCGATAGCGCGCGCTGCATCGAGCCAATCGACCGGTTGAGCGGCAAGGGCCGCCGCTACGCCAGCGGCGGCCTTGTCTTTCGGAAGCGGCACGCCGATCACACCGGTGCTGGAAACGAACACTTCGCTCGGGGGACACCCGAAATGGGTAGCAACCTGCGCCATGATCGTTTCGACCGCCTCGCGGCCCCGGTAACCCGTAAACGCATTGGAGTTGCCGGCGTTGACCACGACGGCGCGAGCGCGCCCCAGCCGGACCTGATCACGACCGGTCTCCACTTCGCTTGAACAGCATACGTTCTTTGTGAAAACCCCGGCTACCGCAGTCCCTTCCGCCAGTTCGAACAGCGTCAGATCGCAGCGGTCCCATTCCTTGTACCGCGCCTTGGCGGTTCGGATTGTAACCCCATCGATTTGCGGAAGGTCAGGAAAGGGCTGGGCCAGGGGGGAAAGGGCAAGATCCATGCTTCCCGCTAGCGCCGAAACGGCCCGTCTTTCCAGTAAGAAGTCGAGAATTGCGAAATAGCTTCGGCTTCTCGCTATTTCCTGTGGGGTGGGTTGTATCGACTTGGGACGCCAACGCGAAGAGCTTCGCGATCTGCCATGGGTGGTGGATTTTATGTCCGAGGCCCACTATGTGCGAGCGCGCACCATGATGTTGCGGAAGCTTCTTGCCTGCCTTGCGTTGTTCACCGGCCTCGCTGCCGCCGGAACCCCCGCGCATGCAATCGATGTGGTGGGCGCCAGCGCCCGCATCGAGGCGAGCCTTACATCGGCGAGCGTGAGTGCGGTGCATGCGGGTCAGACTGCGGTGAGATCGGTTGGCTCCACTTCGGTAGATCGGGGCCCACACCTTCCAGAAGGCTTTGCCTCCTTCAGCATAGTACCATCGGTTTACGTGGGTATCGATTACGCCCGCGAATAGCGCGCGAGAAGACTCCGTTTCTTTCAGGCCCCGCTCGACTGATCGCGCTCCGGGGCCATGCCCATAAGTTTCTCGCGAAAGCTATTCACCATGTTCGATTCAGTCATGAAATCCATCTTCGGTTCTTCCAACGATCGCTATGTCAAATCGATCGGCAAGGTCGTGCAGCAGATCAATGCGCTCGAGCCGACGATCCAGGCGCTCAGCGATGAAGAACTCGCGGCACAAACGCAGAAGTTCCGCCAGCTTCTGGAAGGCGGGAAGTCTTTGGACGACATCATGCCCGAAGCTTTCGCCACGGTGCGCGAGGCTTCGGTTCGCGTATTGGGCATGCGGCATTTCGATACGCAGATGGTCGGCGGTGTAGTGCTGCACCGCGGAGAGATCGCGGAAATGCGGACTGGCGAGGGTAAAACGCTGGTCGCCACCTTGGCCACCTATCTCAATGCGATCGAGGGCAAGGGCGTCCATGTCGTTACCGTCAACGACTATCTTGCCCGGCGCGACGCCGAATGGATGGGCAGGCTTCACCAGTTTCTCGGGCTGACCATCGGCGTGGTCGTGCCCAACATGAACGAGTTCGAGAAGCGCGACGCTTACAACGCCGATATTACATACGGTACGAACAACGAGTTCGGCTTCGATTATCTTCGCGACAATATGAAGCATGAGCGCGGCGAAATGGTGCAGCGCCCCTTCAACTATGCGATCGTCGACGAAGTGGATTCGATCCTTATCGACGAAGCCCGTACCCCGTTGATCATCTCCGGTCCGACCGAGGACAAGCAGGACCTTTACATTTCGATCGACGCCATCGTGAAGGACATCGATCCGGCGTGGTATGAAGCGGACGAGAAGACCAAGAACATTACCTGGACCGAGGAGGGCACCGACGCGATCGAGGAGCGCCTCAAGGACGCGGGCCTTCTCGAGACCGAGAACCTTTACGATGTCGAGAACACGCAGGTGGTGCATCATCTCGATCAGGCGCTCAAAGCGAACATCATGTTCAAGCGCGACACCGATTACATCGTCAAGGACGACAAGATCGTCATCATCGACGAGTTCACCGGGCGGATGATGGACGGACGGCGCTGGTCCAACGGACTTCACCAGGCGGTGGAAGCCAAGGAGGGCGTCAAGATCGAGCCCGAGAACCAGACGATGGCCTCGATCACATTCCAGAACTACTTCCGCATGTATCCCAAGTTGTCCGGAATGACCGGCACCGCCGCTACCGAGGCAAGCGAGTTCTGGGATATCTACAAGCTGAACGTCGCCGAAATTCCGACCAACAGGCCGGTTCAGCGGATCGACGAGGACGACCAGTTCTACAAGAACACGATGGACAAGTTTCAAGCCATCGCAAAAGCCATCAAGGAAAAGAACGAGATCGGCCAGCCTGTTCTGGTCGGCACTGTTTCGATCGAAAAGAGTGAATTGCTTAGCAAATTCCTGGATGAGGAAGGCGTTAAGCACTCGGTGCTGAATGCGCGCATGCACGAACAGGAAGCGCACATCGTCGCACAAGCGGGTAGGCTCGGCGCGGTGACCGTTTCCACCAACATGGCGGGTCGCGGAACGGACATTCAGCTTGGCGGCAACTTCGAATTCCGGATCGACGATGAAGTAGGCGACATGCCCGAAGGGCCGGATCGGGACGCGGCGGTTGCCCGGATCAAGGCCGATATCGCCGAAGAAAAGGCCAAGGTGATCGAAGCTGGGGGTCTCTTCGTCCTGGGCACCGAAAGGCACGAGAGCCGCCGTATCGACAACCAGTTGCGGGGGCGTTCGGGCCGTCAGGGCGACCCTGGGCTCAGCCGCTTCTACCTGTGTCTTGAAGACGACTTGCTGCGCATCTTCGGCCCGGACACGCTGTTTTCGAAGATGATGAATGCCAATCTTGCTGATGGCGAGGCGATCGGTTCAAAGTGGCTGTCGAAGGCAATCGAGACCGCGCAGAAGAAGGTCGAGGCCCGCAACTTCGAGATGCGTAAGCAGGTCGTCGAGTATGACAACGTGATGAACGATCAGCGCAAGG
>NZ_JBELMO010000067.1:0-17336 GCF_042095715.1 Qipengyuania sp.
GCTTCGGCATAGGCCTTGCTGCCCCAGAGGCCGGTTTCCTCCGCCCCCGCAAACAGCACGCGCACCGTGCGCAGCGGCTTGGTCCACCCCGCCGCATACCGGGCGGCCGCTGCGATGATCCCGCAGCCCGCACCATCGTCGATCGCGCCGGTCCCGGCCCACCAGCTATCGAGGTGGCACGCCAGCAGCAACGGCGGCAAAGACGGATCGCGTCCCACGATCTCTCCCACCACATTGCCGCTTTCGGTGTCGCCGAGCCAGCGCGGGTTGAGGTCGAGCTTCAGCGTGATGTCGCCCCCGCGCTCGATCATCCGCGCCAGATTGTCCGCATCGGGATTGGAAAGCGCCGCCGCGGGCGTCGGCGCCACGCCTTCGGGGAAATTGGTGCCGCCGGTATGGGGCGTGCGGTGATTCTCGGTGCCGATCGAACGGATGACGGTGGCGATGGCCCCCTTGCTCGCCGCCAGGCCCGGCCCGGTCCAGCGCGCGGGGCCGGCAAAGCCATAGCCAGAGCCGTCCTGCGTAGGCTTCATCGCGTGATCGATAAAGGCGATCTTCCCGCGCAGCGATCCGGGGGCCGCCGCCTCGAGATCGGCATAGCTGCGAAAATAGGCGACCTTACCGGTCAGCCCGCCTTCCGGCGTCGCCGCGCTGTTACCGAGCGGCAGGATCGTCAGCGGCTGCGGATAGGGGGCCACCACCTCGGCATGCATCCTGTCGCCCGGAACCCAGGTCGGCATCCGGTATGGTTCGATCGCCACGTTCTGGAAGCCGTGCGCCTTCAGCCATTCGACCGCCCATTCGCGGCCGCGCTTCTCGGCCTCGGTTCCCGCCTGCCGCGGGCCGACGAATGTGGTGATGCCCTCCACGAAATCCCACGCAAGACCATCCTCCTTCGCCACCCTTTCCGCATGCAATTCAATCGGCGGCGGGGGCGGCGCGGCGTGCGCTACGGAGGCTATGGCGAAGGCGGGCAGAGTCCAGACGATCTTGAGCATGGCCCGATTGCTAGCAGCCTGCGCGCGGCTGCCAAGTGCAAAGGTGCGCTGGCGGCTTGCCCCCATCGCCCCCACCGCCTATCTGGCGCCGCAAGCCTTTTCAGCCCGAAACTCCCGATCCGAAGGAAACCGCGATGGCCGCGCAATATGCGTTCGTCATGAAGAACATGACCAAGACTTTCCCCGGCGCCAACAAGCCGGTGCTGAAGGACATCAACCTGCAATTCTACCAGGGTGCCAAGATCGGCATCGTGGGCCCCAACGGCGCGGGTAAATCCACCCTGATCAAGATCATGGCGGGCATCGACAAGGATTTCACCGGCGAAGCTTGGGCGGGCGAGAACATCACCGTCGGCTATCTGGAGCAGGAGCCCGAGCTCGACGAGAGCAAGACGGTGCTCGAAAACGTCAAGGACGGCGCGCGCGAAACCGCCGACATGGTCGAACGCTTCAATGCGATCGGCATGGAAATGGGCGAGGACGGCGCCGATTTCGACGCGCTGAGCACCGAGATGTCCGAATTGCAGGACAAGATCGACGCGGTCGATGGCTGGACGCTCGACAACCAGCTCGAAATCGCGATGGAGGCGCTGCGCTGCCCGCCGGGCGACTGGCCCGTCACCGATCTGTCGGGTGGTGAGAAGCGCCGCGTCGCCCTCACACGCCTGCTGATCCAGAAGCCTTCCATCCTGCTGCTGGACGAACCGACCAACCACCTCGACGCCGAAAGCGTGCAGTGGCTGGAAAACCACCTCGCCGAATATGCCGGCGCGGTGCTGATGATCACCCACGATCGCTACTTCCTGGATAACGTGGTGGGCTGGATCCTCGAACTCGATCGCGGGTCGTATTACCCCTACGAGGGCAACTACTCGACCTATCTCGAGAAGAAGGCCAAGCGTCTGGAGCAGGAAAGCCGCGAGGAATCGGGCAAGCAGAAGGCGCTACAACGCGAACTGGAATGGATCCGGCAGACGCCCGCTGCGCGCCAGACCAAGTCCAAGGCGCGTATCCGCAAGTTCGAGGATTTGCAGAACAGCCAGGACAGCCGCCAGATCGGCAAGGCGCAGATCGTCATTCAGGTGCCCGAGCGGCTGGGCGGCAAGGTGATCGAGGCCAAGAACATCACCAAGGCCTATGGTGACAAGCTGCTGTTCGAAGACCTTTCCTTCATGCTGCCCCCCGGCGGCATCGTGGGCGTGATCGGCCCCAACGGCGCGGGTAAGTCCACCCTGTTCAAGATCCTGACGGGCAAGGAAGAACCCGACAGCGGCACGGTGGAAATCGGTTCGACCGTACACCTCGGCTATGTCGACCAGAGCCGCGACCACCTCGACCCCAAGCACAACGTGTGGGAGGAAATCTCCGACGGGCTCGATTACATGAAGGTCAACGGGCAGGACATGTCCACCCGCGCCTATGTCGGCGCCTTCAACTTCAAGGGCCCGGACCAGCAGAAAAACGTCGGCAAGCTGTCCGGCGGCGAACGCAATCGCGTCCACATGGCCAAGATGCTGAAGGAGGGCGGCAACGTCCTGCTGCTGGACGAACCGACCAACGACCTCGACGTGGAAACGCTGGGCGCGCTGGAAGACGCGATCGAGAACTTCGCCGGCTGCGCCGTGGTCATCAGCCACGACCGCTTCTTCCTCGACCGTCTGGCAACGCACATCCTAGCCTTCGAAGGCGACAGCCATGTTGAATGGTTCGAGGGCAACTTCGAGGCTTACGAGGAAGACAAGCGGCGCAGGCTGGGCGATGCGGCCGATCGGCCGACCAGGTTGGCTTATAAGAAACTGACTCGCTGAGAGGGACCTCGCATCGCAGCGCGGACAAATCGGTTTGTCGCCGAGTAGCCTGCGCGTAAAATGCGCAAAGGATGCGCTTCATGGATCAAGCTGAGCACATGGTCGAAACCAACGAGCTGTCTTATCGACTTGATCAGCAGCGCATTCTCGCCGACTTCGGCGTCCAGGCGCTGCGGGCACGCGACAAACAGGCCCTGCTTGGAAGCGCTGTCGAACTCGCAGCTGCGGGGATGCGGACCTCTCTCAGCAAGGTTCTGGAATTTCGGCCGGAAACCGGCGATTTGCTGGTGGAAGCCGGCGTTGGCTGGAAAGACGGGATCGTCGGGAAGAAGGTTCTCGCGGCCGACACCGGATCGCCTGCCGGTTACGCCTTTCAGACAGGCAACGCGGCGATATCGAACCACCTGTCGAAAGAAACCCGGTTTCGGACGCCGGATTTCATGGCCAATCACGGCGTCAAGCGCGCAATCAACATTCTGATCGAGGTCAATGGTAAGAATTATGGCGTCCTGGAGGTCGACAGCCGTGATCCCGGCCAATTCAGCGAAGCCGATTTGTCTTTCATGCGCGGTTTCGCACACCTGATCGGGGTCGCTCTGGAACGCCAAAAGATCGAAGAGGCGCTCAAGGTGGCGAGCCAGCACGAACGCTTGCTGACGCAAGAGGCGTCCCATCGGATCAAGAACAGCCTCGGCATGGTCAGTTCGATTTTGGCCATGCAAAGCAGAGAGGCGCAGAACGAGGAAATCACGGCGATCCTCGGCGATGCACAGGAACGTGTCGAAGCCATCGGAATGGCGCATGATCTGCTTTGGCGGAGCAAGTCGGTGGGCATGATCGACCTGGCCGATATGATCGGCGAAGTGGCCGAAAATCTCGCCTCGCATGCTCCAGAACACAAGATTGAGAGCGACCTCGAAAGTCAGATCGTCAGCGCCGATATCGCCATTCCGGTTGGCTTGGTCATCAATGAACTCATCACAAACGCGGTGAAGTACGCCTACGAAGATGGCGGCACGATCACCGTTTCAGGACGAACCGAAGATGGCGGCTATCTCCTGACAGTCCTCGACAAAGGCGTTGGCATAGACGGATTCGATAAAGCCTCGCCATCATTGGGCATGCGGCTGATGAAGTCGCTGGCAAAGCAATTGAGTGCGGAACTTCATTTCGGGACTCATGAGGACGACGGCGGCACCTGTGCGCGCCTGAGAGTTCCGTTGGAAAGCTGAACAAGTCTCAAGCATCCGTTCCCGGTGCATTAGCGAGCAACACGCTTCAGCGGACAATAATGAGAAGGGCCAATCGTTCGGATCGGTTACGTCTCGATATTTTACCGGAGGAGAGGGTTACGGCACAATCACCTTCCGCGCGCGCTATTCTCCGCGCGGGCGATGGGCTGCCCAGGCGATCATATTGCCGATCAGGCGCCGATGCGCGGTCGCATCGTAATATTCCGGTCTGTGTCCCAGGGCCGAAAATACGATGCGCCCTTTCCCCAGCGTTCGGGTCCAGACCAGCGGATGCGGATCGCCCATCGCCAGTTCGGGGGGATGTCGCCACTCGCTCTCGTCCAGTGCGAGGAGCAGCCGCGTCCCGCGCCCCGTGGGCACGCGGTCGAAGCTGTAGAATTCCTCCCCCCACGGCCAAACCGCCGGGATGCCCTGCATCACGGGGTGGTCGGGCGCGAGATTGACTGTCCGTGCGGTCTGGAACTGGTCCGCATCGTTGGGATGGCCGATGAAGCGCGCGCCAATTATCTCCTCTGCGTAAAAGGTCCAGGGTTGGACCCTATCCCCGCCGGCGGCATGCATGGCGACGAGACCGCCGCCCCCTTCCAGCCATTCGACCAGTGCCGCGCGCTGTTCGGATGTGAACAGATCGCCGCTGGCGCTGTTCATCACGATCACATCGAAACGTGCGAGCTGCGCGGGATTGAAGATCGCGGCGTTTTCGGTGGCGAAGGTTTCGCGCGATTGCATCCCCGCCAGCTTCTGGATCACCGCATTCGAGTGGGGAATATGCTCGATATGCCGCCAGCCGTTGGTCTTGGAAAACACCAGGACCGCATGGTCCAGCCCGTCAGGCAACTCGGGCGGGACCGTATCGAAGCTAGGGGCGGGAAGATGGGGATCGCCGGGCGGCTGTGCCGTCAACGCGATGACGGGAGAAAGCAACACCGCCGCCGACGCGAATACCATCGTCATTCGTGTCATATCTATCCTCCCATCTCTCTCGCCGAGGGAATCCGGGGTCATGACAACCTTCTGGTCCTTTCGTGCCGAAAATCGGTGCCTCGACCGACGCTGCAACCGCAAGCTTTTTCGCGGCCAAGACACCGCAAAGTGCAGCGATTTTCGCGCTGAACAGATAACCCGCATCCGCAGACGGTGCATTTCGCAATGGGCCAAACCCGCCCTGCCCATCGGGGGACTTGTAGCGCGCATCAAAGCGATGCCGAAGTTCGCCGCATCGAGGGCTGTCCTACATCTGCGCGATCTGCTAAACTCCGTGTGCCTCTTTCAAAACGTCAATCGCATGCATGTGTCGCCATTTTCTGGGCGCGCCCGAAACTGGAAAGTGACACCGCGTCGTTGAGAAACCGGCGCAAGCATCTCAATTACAAAGCTATTCCCCCTTGGCTGAGTTTTGTAAAACCCCCCTGTCCGCGGTCCATGGTTTCCGGCACCGCACTCGCCCAGCGCTGCATTTGACATGAGCGGCCAGGCTTGAGAGACTCTGCGGCAAGGCACCCGTTCGGGGTGCATCCCTCCGGCGGCCCCATTCGCGCGGCCGCCACCACACGAAATCCCAAGAGGTAAACATGGCTACTCCCAAGAACGGCGACACCGTCGCCATCGACTATGAAGTCCGCAAGAGCGACGGCACCGTCGTCGGCACCACCGAAGGACAGGGCCCGCAGGCGGTTCAGATCGGCGAAGGGCAGATCTTCCCGCAGGTCGAGCAGGCACTCACCAGCATGCAGGTGGGCGAGCAGCAGAACGTTGCCATCGACAGCGCTAATGCCTTCGGCGAGCGGCGCGAGGAAATGGTGGTCGACATTCCCCGCGCCAACCTGCCGCCCGAACCCGCGCCCGAGCCAGGCATGGCATTGCAGGCGCAACAGCAGGACGGATCGCCCGTCACGCTTTACATCGTCTCGGTGGACGATCAGGTTGTGAAGGCCGACGGCAATCACCCGCTGGCGGGCGAAGACCTGACCTTCGGGATCACTCTGCGAGAGATCAAGCAAGCCGCCTGATCCGGCTTACTGCATGTTGGCGGCGGGTTCCTAAGGGTGCCCGCCGCCCGCCGCTCATCGATCAGGCCCGCATAGATCAGGCCCCGCGTGGATCAGGCCACATCGTCCAGCGCGCCGTCGAAGGCATCGCGGTTGGAATGGATTTCGGGCAGATGGGCGAAGGTCCAGTCCACGATCGCCTTGACCGGCACTGCCAGCGACCGCCCCAGCGGGGTCAAAGCATATTCCACCCGCGGCGGCACCGTGGGATAGACCGTGCGGGCCACCATGCCGTCACGTTCCAGCGTGCGCAGCGTGCGGGTGAGCATCTGCTGGCTGATTCCGCCGACTTCGCGCTTGAGCACGTTGAAGCGCGTGCCCTCCCCTTCCGCCTTGGCGTCCAAGGCATTCACGATCAGCGTGGTCCATTTGTCGCCGACGCGGCTCAGCACCTCGCTCACAGCGCGGCATCCCGGGTCGGAATGGGGGTGGGGATTTTCAGTCATATGCGTGTGACCTGGTCAGCGAATTTTGCGTTCTTGCCCCGCCGATATGGTCACTTAAGTAGGCCTGGTCAATTTCAGTGACCTAGGATTCAGCAAGCCATGAACATTCTTCACGTCGATTCCTCCATCACCGGCGACGACAGCGTCAGCCGCGAGATTACCCAGGCCATCGTGGCCGAACTGACAGCCGAAAACGGCGATGCGCAGGTGCAGTACCGCGATCTCGTAGCCAAGCCGCTGGACCATTTGACCCTCCCCGCTTTCGGGGAACAGGATTCGCAGGACGTGCTCGCTCAGTTCAAGGCGGCGGACACGGTGGTGATCGGCGCTCCGATGTACAACTTCACCATCCCGAGCCAGCTGAAGGCCTGGATCGACCGGCTGGCGGTGGCGGGGGAAACCTTCCGCTATACCGAGAACGGCGCCGAGGGGCTGATGGGGGACAAGCGCGTCATCGTCGGGATCGCGCGCGGCGGCCTCTATGGCGAAGACAGCGCACAGCGCAGCGTAGAGCACGCAGAGCGCTATCTGCAGAGCGTGCTGGGGTTCATGGGGATCACGGATATCACCTTCGTGATCGCCGAAGGCATCAAGATCAGCGACGACGCGCGCACCGCCGCGATCGCATCGGCGCATGATCAGATCCGATTGCTGAGCTCAGCCACGGTCTGAAGCTGCGCCCCGCCCCCCCGGGCGTGAACACCATGGCGCGAGGCATGCGATCCCGTGCCTCGCGCCGCCGTTGCTGTCATTACGCTCGCTCGGGGGCGGGTGCGAAGCCGCGCGCCAGGGCGTGGTACAGCCGCTCCCGGCAGACCAGCGCCCCTGCCCAGTCGCCCAGCAGGCACGCGGCGAACAGCGGCAGGATGGCGCTGGAATTGCCGGTTGCCTCGGACAGGATGATCACCGCGGTGAGCGGCGCACGCACAACGCCGGTGAAATATCCGCCCATCCCGACCAGCACGATCAGCCCGGCGTATTGCCCCGGAAACAAGGGCGTGAGCGCCTGTCCGAACCCGGCCCCTACCGCCAGAGAGGGGGCGAAGATGCCGCCGGGAATGCCGCTGGCGCTGGTGGCCAGGGTGGCCACGAATTTGGCGGGGCCGAACCAGAACTCGCCGCTTTCCCCCTCCAGCAGCGCGCGCGTCGGTTCGTATCCGGTGCCGGACGTCGTGCCTGTGGTGGCAAATCCGACTACCGCCACCACGATGCCGCATATCAGCGCGGTAGCCAGCGGATGGCGCGCCAGCAGCCCCGTCCAGCGTCCGTCGGGCCCGCGCAGCGCGAGCATGGCGCGGGAGAACAAACCACCAAGCGCGCCGCCGACGATCCCGGCCAGCGGCGCAGCGACCAGAACCGATTGAAGGGGCAATCCCCCGGTGATCCGGCCGAAATAGACGTAATTCCCAATCAGACCCTGGCTGGTAAGACCCGCTATCATCACCGCGCCCATCACCAGCACGGCCAGCCTCTGCTCGTAGGCGACGGCGAGTTCCTCGATGGCGAAAGCGATGCCGGCGAGCGGCGTGTTGAAGGCCGCCGCGACGCCCGCGGCCCCGCCGGCGATGTATATGCCCGCGCCCACCGGTACGCGGAACAGGCGGTGAATGCGCAGCATGATCGCCGCACCCAGCTGTACCGTCGGCCCCTCGCGCCCCACGGAAGCGCCGCCCGCCAGCGCGCCGACGGTCAGCACGCCCTTGGAGAGCGCGGTTTTGAGCGACACCATGCGCCGCGATGCCCTGGCGCGCGGGGTCTTGCTGGCAGCGATGACCTGTGGAATGCCCGATCCCCTCGCCTCGGGTGAGAAGCGCCGCGTGGCCCAGGCGATGGCGAGGAAGGCCAAAGGCGTCAGGACCAGATGCAGCCACGGCGTCGTCTGGGTCAGCGTGCGGAAGGCCGCATCGGCGCGGTCCGCCCCCCAGGCGAAGGCAATGGCAGCAAGGCCCACGGCGATCGCCCCCAGCAGGGTCGCAACCCGGCGGGCCCAGTCCGCCCCGCCGAGCAGGCGCCGGGAGAGGGCAGCCACGCCCGTGGCCGCGGGAAGCTGGTTCCATTGCATGTGCGCGCTCCCTATGGCTCGGTGGCAACCGCGTCCAGAGCCCGTTCGCAAGCTTTCCGGCGAGCGCAACCTCGGTTCATTTTCCGGTCATTGGCCGCGCATTAGGCCCGGCTGATCGAAGGTTCGCCGCGCGGTGGAGCGGCCAGCGAAGGGAACACGCGCTCCATGACAATTGGTTCACTGATGAAAAGCACCGCGCTCTGCACTCTGGTGTTCGCGCTGGTCGCGCCGGCCATCCCGGCGGCCGCGGCGCCGCCCGACCGCGAATGGACCAGCGCCCGCACCGCGCAGCGTGACGGGGACGGCGAACGTGGCTGGCGCGGTGGCGCCCATCGAGAGGATCGCGCGCCACGGGAAGCGCGCCAGCCACGCGTGCCCAATCGGCGCGATATCCCAACACGACCCATCGCCGCGCCCGAACGGATCGAGCGTGGAGACCTGCGCACCCCGCAGCGCAATCAGACCTACACCGCCCCGCGCGACCGCAGCTATGGTGCCAACGAGCGCCGCGGAGATCGGACCGAAGGGCGCCGGGATGGCCGCCAGGATGCCCGCGAGTGGCGTCAGGATAATCGCCAGGACCGCCGCGAATGGCGCCAGGATAACCGGGAAGACCGTCGCGACTGGCGTCAGGACAACCGCGAAGACCGGCGTGACTGGCGAGGGGACAACCGCGGGGATCAGCGCGACTGGCGCCAGGACAGCCGAGGCGAGCGGCGCGACGATGCCCGCAACTACGCGCGCGGCTATCGCGACGCCCGGCGGGACGACAATCGCTATGGCCGCGATCATCGCCGCTGGGACAACAGCTGGCGGCGTGACAACCGGTACAACTGGCACAACTACCGCTCGGCTAACCAATCCATCTACCGTCTGGGCCGCTATTACTCGCCCTATCGCGGCTACAGCTACAACCGGTTGCGGATCGGTATCGTCCTCAACTCGCTGTTCTATTCGAACCGGTACTGGATCAACGATCCGTGGCGCTACCGCCTGCCGCCCGCCTACGGCCCCTATCGCTGGGTCCGCTATTACGATGACGCGATGCTCGTCGATACCTACAGCGGCGAAGTGGTGGACGTGATCTACGACTTCTTCTGGTAGAATGACCGGCCCCGCCCGCCGCCATGGCCGGCGGGGCGTTTGACCTCAGGCGCCGGAACCGACGCGCCCGAAGGGCAGCATGCGGAAGATGCCGCCGTCCCGATCGAAGAAGGTGTGCTTGAGCGCGCCCAGGATATGCAGCGCGATCAGCAGCAGCAGGATCGTCCCGCCGGTTGCATGCGCCCCGAAGATCGCGCCTCCCAGTTCGCTGTTGTCGCCCACCGGCAGGGGCGGAATGGTGAACAGGCCGAAGAAATCGATATCGCGCCCGACCAGCGAATTGGCGACCCATCCGCCCAGCGGCAGGGCGATCAGCAGGATATAAAACACGACATGCGTGGTCCGCGCCAGTACCCGCTCCCACCCGGCGTAATTCGCGGGCAGCGCGGGCATGGGATGGCCCAGCCGCCAGGCGAGCCGAGCCAGCGTCAGCACCAGGATGGCGATGCCCAGCGCCTTGTGATTGGCGAAGATCGCGCCCTTGGCCGCGCCCTCGGCATGCTCTGCCGCCTCCGCGATCCGCCAGTTGACGATCACCGCGATCGCGATCGTCCAGTGAAACAGCATAGACACCGCTGAATAGCGTGACTTTGCGGGTGTTGTGAGTGCCATCGTCTGTCCTCTCGCGTGCTTCGCCGACACCCTAGCCCCGATGGGAAAGCTGGCAAGCCGTCTTGTTCATGGCCCGGGGAATGATAGAGAGCGCCGCATGGCTGAACCCAAGAAAGTGCCGGACCAGGATGCGCTCAAGCGCGTTGGCGCATCGGTGCGCGCGCGGCTTCAGGCGGACCCCGGCGTCTACAAGCTGCCGACCGATCTGGCCGAAATCTACGCCGTCGGCGATTTCCTCACGCAGGACGAATGCAAGCGGCTCACGGCGAAGATCGATGCGGTCGCGCGGCCCAGCGAGTTGCACGAAACCGCCTATATCGCCAAGTTCCGCACCAGCTACACCGGCTATTTCGACGGCAGCGACGCCTTCGTGCGCGCCATCTCGCGCCGGATCGACGATCTGCTGGCCATATCGCCCGAATGCGGCGAGACGATCCAAGGCCAGCGCTACCTTCCGGGGCAGGAGTTCAAGCCGCACAACGACTGGTTCTACACCGATCAGGAATACTGGGAGGTGGAAAAGAAACGCGGCGGGCAGCGCAGCTGGACGGCGATGGCGTTCCTCAACGCCGTGGAGGAAGGCGGGCACACCTTCTTCACCAAGGTGGGTGCCTCCATCGAACCCAAGCCCGGCGTGCTGATGATCTGGAACAACGCCAGGCCCGACGGCACGCCCAATCTCGACACGCTTCATGCCGGAACGCCGGTAATCAAGGGCGAGAAATACGTGCTGACCAAGTGGTACCGCACCCGCGCCTTCGCCTGACAGCGACGCTTCAAGATGAGCCGGAGCGGAGGAGACATGGACCGCACACCGGGGGGTTTTACAAAACTCTTCCAAAGTCACCCCGCACCGCTGCGTTGATAGGGATGGACGAGACTGCCTTTGCTGCGATGCAGTCGGAAAAGCGCGGAATCCATGGGCTTTCGCCGGATGGCATTCCTCCGATCGTGGTCGAAGAAAGGGCGCTCGAACCCCTTTTTGAGCCGTAGTTCGAGCTCGCGATCTGTCACCTTCCGAAAATTGTCGCGAACCGGTGCAAGACAAAGCCGCAAAGAAGGCGCGTTGCCATACCTCGCTCCACCCTTCGGCAGGCGCGCGTAAGGACACGCGGCGGAACAATGGCGGGCGGCGACGGTGTCGATGGGCAGGAGCCTTGCGCATCGACGAGGTTAAGGCAGATTTGCGGCGTGTAGGACAGAAAAAACGTGCCGACATCCCGCGGCCGGGTCGCAACGTCGGCGATCGGGATGGGAAATTATGAACGCTGGTGACTGAGATTGGGGTGGGAAGCTGACCTTAAATGCCTAGCCATTCGAGGCCAAAGGGCAGAGTTTCAGCCGCGAAATCTACTTGAAGGACGCGCCTGCTCTTCGGAACCGAAGCCGCCTCTGACGCATGGAGGATCGGAGTAGAATAGAGCCAGATATCTCCAGCCTCGGCGATACACGAATGGGTGCCGCAAAGTTCAACGACCTGATCGATTTCGTCGACTAAGACCCGACCTCGCTTGTGCGAACCCGGCGCAATAAGCAGGGGTGCATTAGTGGCAGGAACATCGTCGAGATGCGCCCTCACCGTCACCATCCGGGTCAGCAAGTCGAAAGGTGGAGCTACATGGATCATGCCCCTTTTGACCGTCCAAGGGCCAAAGCCGGGAGCCTCCCGCTTCTTTGTGACGCATATGGTGCGGTCCTGATGCCATCCGAGTGACCAGTTGGTTTCCGGCGATTTGTTGAAAAGTATAGCCCGGACCGGCCTTGCATTTTCTCCTAAGACTGAGGTTGCGATGGCGCCAATGCAGCCTTTGCTGGCGAGCAACGGCGCGAGGGCCTCAATTCCTCGAAGCCGAATGCCCGCTTCGTCTTGGGGCAAAGTGGAAAGTGCTTCCTCAAGTGCGCCTATACATGGCTTGAGTGCCCCCTTGAAAAGTTGGGCTCCGTCGCTTTCAAAAGCCGCGATTGCTTCGTCATTCATCCCTCGTGGAAATACGCCGCTTCCCAGTAGCAGCGCAATGTCCGCAATGGGGTCGTTAGCGGCTGGTCTGGATTTATGCTCGAAAAGAGCGAAGCTGCCAGTCTGCTTGTGGAATGACCACCGAACGGCGTGAGCGTCTGCAATGGGGTGGTTAACGGACCGGCAGCTTTCGAGGAGGTAGCGGCGATAGCGGTCGTTCCCGAAAAGGATCGAGTTTCGGGAAATCTACGCGTCGATTTCAAAATGCCTGTGAGGCGTGAAGCCCGAACACGGTGATGTTTGAGACAGTCGATGTGTTATGCTCGATGCGGAGCTCCGTCTCGTTCCGGCGAAACGTATCCTGTATGAACGGGTGTCTGATCTGATCAAAGCTCCTCCATCCTTTATGAAGCAATTCGTCACGCCACTGCTCAACCGGCTGATCCGCATTCAGCTCGATCGACAGTCGCAAGTCGCCGTTGGGAAGGACGAACACTGAAACCCCGGGTTCACCGCCCCGCTTGTGGTACAGCTGACCATACCCTTGGTATTTCTCGTCCCGCTCCAGCTTTACCTGAAAAGCAACCTGAAGATCGTGAAGACTCAGCTTCTCCCGCTGCCGGCTCAGTTGGTCCACTGCTTCGATCATGGCTGATGTTTTTGCATGGATGAACGTTGGGGCGCCGGACGACCTTTCCTGTGAAGTCGTTTTGCTGGACTCGAGCGTCTGCAAGCGGGCGCGGGCCTCAGCCGACCTGGTAATCTTGGTACCTTGGCGGATCGGCAAGATTGTCGAACGCAAGGAGCCGGCCGCTGGCACAAACAACATTCGGTTTTCGGCGCTGTCCGTAGCGACGCGCGCGAAAGGCCTAGCCGCCTTGCCGTGATCGACGGGAATGCCACGCCCCTCCTGAAGACGAATGCCCAAGTCAAGTTGCGCCTGCTTGCTGCCGCTCTGGGTGACACGGGCGAGTTGCTGGATGTCCGCCGGAGCCGCACCGGGCCGCAGGTCAAGCCCGGCATAGCGCTGCGATGCACACGCGCCGAACGATGTTGCGACCGTCACGGCAAGTATTCCGCGCAATGCACACCGAATCGGCACTTCCCTCACCGACTTAGACATCCTTTTTTGCCTCCAGTTGGTACCGGAAGAGATTCTAAAGCGTAGCGCCGGTCAAGCCTATTCCGAAGGTTTTGGTAGAGGCAATCACTTGCTGCGCAACTTCGAAGCGCTTTGGTAAGGTAAGTCTGGCAAGTCATCAGAAATTGATGGCAATCCCAATTCACCTAACCGTTCATGAGATTGTCACACCGCCCCTGCTGGGTTTCAAGCGTCATACCTGCAACGCGGTCACGCTCGAACCGCGCTCCGATCATCACGTTGCCGATTTGTGGGCGGGCAGCCAGGATCTGGAAGCTGCCAAAGATGCAGCCGAATGCCATTTATGAGGGCAAGGAGCGGACACGCGCGGTGGTTGTGGATCATGGTTGGCATGATCAGTGTTGCAATCGGCGGCTTACAGTGGCTCGAAACTGTTGACGCTGATTGTGGTTTCGGCGGTCACTTGCGCGTGCGAGTGGGAAGCGTCGTTTACGACCTCCCTCCCTGGACTGATCCCCAGTGGTACGCCATGTCGACCGAGCCTGGCTTGTTGCGTTCCGGAAGAACGCAGCGCGAGCGAGGTTTTGGACGATTTTGTCAGCATTCGGGAACGCCGGTAATTAAAGTCGCACTGTTCGGCTTCCGATTGCCGGAGGGTGGTGAAGAGATCGACCCAATGGCAACGGCGAACATCGGAGATCCGGTGCAGGTCGCGAGAACCGCGCCTTCCACTTCGCCGCTACGCGCCGACATGATAAGCTCCGTAACCTTCTCGCCGATCCGTGTCGATCCAATCGGAAGCTCGGCTCGCGTCGACTTGACGCTTCACCTGAGTGGAGGCCAGACGTATGTTGTTCCTGCCACCTGCCAGAGAGTCGCTGGCATTGGAGGAACGATCCGCCGCTGGATTTCGAGATGCAGCATGCGGCTACGCTTGGTCGACGGCAACGTATTGTTGGTGACAGCAACTCCGAACCGAGGAAATAATCTGCGAAGCCTTGGTTCTAGTTTAGTCCACGCCCTGCGTACTGCCGAACAGGTAACCGCCAATCCCTGATCGATGCGCGCGATGAAAATGGCGCGCCTTGGCAGCGATCTCGCTGTTCCCGCAAACGAACCTCCACCGGGACAGCGTAGGCAGAACTATCCTTATTGGGGGGGCCTGGCCAGCTGCTTTCCCGAAATGTGTTCCCAATTGCTCTTTTTCAAAACGGCTTCGTGAACATGGAGAAATGGGAATGCTGCGGCGTGTCCGAACGACCGATTTTAGCGCGCCGCACCAGTCTACCTGACGTCCGCTAAGGGGTCGTTAGCTGACAGTCCGGTTTCGCGAGGAATTTTGGCGAACAGTCTTTGCTCGATCAAGCTCGCTCCAACGCCTCCGCGATGAGGCGCCGCGTTTCCTCGACGCCGTAGAGTGCGATGAAGCTGCCCATGCGCGGGCCCTGATCGCTGCCGAGCAGGGTCTGGTACAGCGCCTTGAACCAGTCGCGCAGGGACTCGAACCCGTGCTCCTCCTTCTTGCCGATCTCGTAGACCATGGTCTGGAGATCGTCGGAAGGAGTGTCGGGGGCGGCCTTGGCCAGTTCGGCATCCAGATCGCGCAGCGCCGCCGCCTCGTTCGCGGTCGGTGCGCGCTTGACCAGCGTGGGGGCGACGAAGTCGCGGTTGTAGCGAACCGCACAGCTGATGAGCGCCTTGAGGTTGGTATCGTCCACCTCCGCGCCGCTGTAGCGCGCGACATATTCGGTCAGGCTTTCCTCGCTCGCCTCGGCGCCCAGCACGCCCGCGAGGTTCAGCAGCAGGCTGTAGCTGACCGGCAGGCTGTCCCCCGCCCCCTCGCCCGAACCATCGCGGGTCGCGCGCAACAGATGCCAGACGGGGTTGCCCAGCTGCTTGTCGATATCCTGGTCGGCCAGCCGCTCGCGGAACTGCCAGTAATCGTCCACCGCGCGCGGGATGACGCCGGGATGCAGGGCCTTGGCGCTCTTGGGATTGGGGAAGATGTAGAAGCCCAGGCTCTCGGGCGGGCCGTAATCCAGCCATTCCTCGATGGTCAGGCCGTTGCCCTTGGACTTGGAGATCTTCTCCCCCTTTTCGTCTAGGAACAGCTCGTAGATCAGCCCTTCGGGACGGCGGCCGCCCAGCGCCTGCACGATCTTGCCCGACTGGATGCCACTGTCGGTCAGATCCTTGCCGTACATCTCGTAATCCACGCCCAGCGCGTACCAGCGCATGGCCCAGTCCACCTTCCATTGCAGCTTGGCCATTCCGCCCAGCGCGGACTGGGTGATCTCGGTCCCGTCCTCGTCGGTGAAACGCACCGTGCCTTCCTCGGCATCCACGACCTCCACCGGCACCTGCAGCACGCGGCCGCTGGTGGGGGAGACGGGGAGGATCGGCGAATAGGTCTTGCCCCGTTCCTCCCGCAGGGTGGGCAGCATGATGTCGAGGATCGCCTGATTGCTGCGCAACACCTGCTTCAAGGCATCGTCGAATGCGCCCGAATTATAGCGGTCGCTGGCGGCGACGAATTCGTAATCGAAGCCGAAGCGGTCGAGGAATTCGCGCAGCATCGCGTTGTTGTGCGCGGCGTAGCTGTCGTGTTCGTTGCTGAACGGGCTCGGGATGCGGCTGAGCGGCTTGCCGAGATTGGCGGCGAGAATGTCCTTGTTCGCGATGTTTTCGGGCACCTTGCGCAGCCCGTCCATATCGTCGCTGAAGGCGACCAGCCGCGTCTTGCCGTCTTCGGGCTTCGCGCCGATCATCGCTTCGAACGCGCGGCGCACGAAGGTGGTGCGCAGCACCTCCTGAAACGTGCCGATATGCGGCAGCCCACTGGGGCCGTATCCGGTTTCGAACAGCACCGGCGAACCATCGGGCCGCGTACCGTCGGGATAGCGCTTCAGCAGCTTCTGCGCTTCCTGGAAGGGCCAGGCCTTGGAGGAACGCGCGGCGTCGATAAGAGCTTGATCGGTCATTGCGGTGTGGTCGCTAGCGCCTGCCCGCCCGGGTTTCGACCAAAAACTTGGCCGGCTTCGGGCAAAAGTTGGGGCGCCCCGGTCAGGAGGCGCCCCGTTGGGCCTGCGATGCCCGGAGGAAGGGAGGGGGATCAGGCGGTCGCAGGCTGCCATCCGCGCAGGGCCGGCCAGCGGTTGCTGTACTGGCTGAGGTCGAAGCGCGGCTTACGGTTTTCGAAGTTGCGCCCCAGCGACTGGATGATCAGGCGCGCACGGCGGGCGCGGGCCGCCGGTGACTTGAACGGGTTGGCACGATCGGGCTTGGCATCGATCAGGCGGCGCAGCAGGCTGTCCCTCTCGGCATAGGAGGTCGGCGCGCTGGACGGCAGCGGAACCGGATCGCCATTGGTCGAGGTGTAAGCCGGGGGAGCGTATGCCATGGCCGGAGCGGCCTGGCGCTCAGGCGCAGCGTAGGTGGTGGCGACGTTCTGTCGCTTCACACCAACGGGGGCGGCGGGCTCCAACGTCCTCTCGATCGGCGTGGCTTCGGCGATCGTGCCCGAGGTGCGGCGACGGCGCGATGCGAGGAACGCGATACCACCGACAGCGGCAAGGCCAAGGGCTCCCAGTACGCCAGCAATCGCAAGCTCATTGGTGCCGTTATCGCTGGCAACGGTCGGTTCAGCGGGAGCGGCGGCGGCAAGCGGCTGGCTCGACGCGGTCGTTGCTCCGGTCATCAACTCGTTGCCGAGTGCATCACTGGAAGTGATAGGCTGCGGCGCCGTTGCAGGCTGCACGTCATTAGTCGCCACATCCCCGGCGGTGCCAGCCGCTGGCTCAGTGCGAGCGACCGGTTCAGGCGATGAATTGCGGGTCGAAACGGTCGCGGTGCTCTGCGCGGGGCGAGCCGAGGCGTTCGCAGCCGGATTGGTCGCGGCGACCGGAGTGCTTTCCTCGACCACCGGTTCAGGCAATACGATCGCGGG
>NZ_JBELMO010000068.1:0-16492 GCF_042095715.1 Qipengyuania sp.
GGGCGCGAAACGGGCATGGACGTGTCGGAGATCATGGACGTGGCCGCGATTGCCGAAGCGCCGGGTTTTCCTGCCACCGGCCCGGTGGATGCGCCGGTGACAGTCCTGGTCTTCTCAGATTACGCCTGTTCGGTCTGCCGCGTGACCGAGCCGCTGCTGAAGGCGGCAGCGCAAGAGGAAGGCGGCGTGCGGATCGTGGAGCGCGACTGGCCGATCCTTGGCCCCGCATCGCTGCGTGCGGCCCGCGTCGCGCTGGCGGCGGACCGGCAGGGCATCTATCCCGCCGTCCACGCCGAATTGATGCGCACCGGGCCGCTCGACGAGTCCCGGCTGCAACGTGCGGTGGAGGATGCCGGGGGCGACTGGGCGCGGATTGAGCGTGATCTTGCCGAACACGGACAGGCGATCGACGCCCTGCTCTCCCGCACCTCGCAGGACGCGCTGCAACTCGGCTTCCCCGGAACACCCGGCTATCTGATCGGCCCCATCCGCATCGCCGGCGCGGCAAGCGAGCGCCAGTTTCGCAAGGCGATCCAGCGGGCGAAGGGGGAGTAAGCAAGCGGACGGCGGTCGGGAATCGCCGGCTGCGTCCCCTAGTCCAACCGCTCCCCCACCAGCTTCGTCAGATCGGCCTCGGGCCGCGCGCCGTAGTGGCTGATGACTTCGGCTGCGCAGATGGCACCCATGCGGAGGCAGCGTTCCAGGCTTTCGCCGCGCGCGTGACCGGTCAGAAATCCGGCGGCGAAGAGGTCGCCGGCGCCAGTTGTGTCGACGACCTTGTCGATAGGCTCCGCGGCGACTTCGGCGCGTTCGCCGTTCGCGACCGCGATTGCGCCCTTCGCGCTTCGAGTGGCGACCAGTACGGGGACCTTAGCAGAGGCCTGCGCCACGCCATCTTCGAAATCGCCGGTTCCAGTGAGACTCGCCAGCTCGTGTTCGTTCACGAACAGGATGTCGATCTTGCCTTCGTCCATCAACGCTCGGAAATCGTCCCCATGGCGATCGATCACGAAGCTTTCGCTGGCGGTGAAGGCGACCTTGCGCCCCGCCTTGCGCGCCACCTCGATGGCGCGGCGCATGGCGCTACGCGGTTCTTCCGGGTCCCACAGATAGCCTTCGAGATAAAGGATCGCGGCACTGGCGATCATCGCGTCGTCCAGCGCGGCGGGCGGCAGGAACTGGCTGGCCCCCAGGAAAGTGTTCATCGTACGCTCCCCATCGGGAGTGACGAAGATAAGACAGCGCGCCGTCGGCGGATCTTCCTCGCGCGCCGGGGTGTCGAAATCGATGCCCACCGCGCGAATGTCATGCGCGAACACCGCGCCCAGCTGATCGTCGGCAACCTGGCCGATGAAGGCGCATTGCGCGCCCAGCGCGGCCATTCCGGCCAGCGTGTTGGCCGCCGATCCGCCCGAGATCTCCCGCGCGGGGCCCATCGCGCCGTAAAGCTCTTCCGCCCGGTCGGTATCGACCAGCGTCATCCCGCCGCGGTTGAGGCCCAGTTCCTCGATCAGCTCGTCCTCGCAGGGGGCCATCACATCGACGATGGCGTTGCCGATGGCGATGACGTCGTAACGCGGTTCGGTCATGAATACTCCGGTAATTCGCTTTGCCCCGCGCCCCTAGCGGGTGGCCGCGCTTTGGCCAAGCGGCGTTGACTTGGCGCGCGCGCGACTCCAATCCCCGCCCCGCCATGACCGACCTGCCCCGTGCCCTCGCCCTATCGCTGGGGCAGCTTGCCGATCCGGCCATACTGGCGATCCTGGCAAAATCGCTTGCGATCACGCTGGCGCTGTTCGCGGGGCTGGGGTTCGCGCTCTATTACGGGCTGACGGGGGGCTTCGCGGCGCTGGGATGGACCGATGGTGCGGGGCTCGCGGGCGCGGCTGCGGCGGCGCTTCTTGCGGTGATCGCCTTTTGGCTGCTGTTCCGGATCGTGGCGCTGGCGGTGCTGAACTTCTTTGCCGAGGACGTGGTGCGCGCGGTGGAGCGGCGCCATTATCCCGCGGCGGCAGAGGTACCCGATCTGCCATTTGCCGATGCGTTATCGGCGAGCCTGCGCGGACTGCGGCGCACGATCCTGGTCAATCTGGCGGTGCTTCCGCTCGCGCTGGTGCTGCTTTTCACCGGCATCGGCACCGCGTTGGTCTTTGCCGCCGCCAATGCCTGGCTGCTGGGGCGCGAGCTGACCGAGATGGTCTGGCTGCGCCACCGTGTCCAACAAAAGGGGTTGGGCGAGGGGCTGCCCGTTGGCGGCGCCACCCGCCTTCTGCTGGGCGGCATCGTCACGGCGCTGCTGCTGGTGCCTTTCGTCAATCTGGTGGCGCCGGTGCTTGGCGCCGCCAGCGCTGCTCATCTCGTTCACGGCCGGAGAGCCCGACATGCGTAAACTCGCCGCCCTCATCCCCGCCGCGCTGGTCGCGGGCTGTGTGGGGAGCCCGCGCGCCGGTCCGGCGAGCAATCCGCGCCCCGCCACACCGCCGCCGATGAGCGGGCCGGTTACCGCGCCGTCCAGCCAGGGCTTCATTCCGCCCAAGATCATGCGCATGCCGGGGCTGGAAAGCGTCATCGGGGCCGACCGGCGCCGGCTGGGCGAGCTGTTCGGCCAGCCCCGGCTCACCGTGCCCGAGGGCGATGCGCTGAAATTGCAGTTTTCGGGCAGCTCCTGTGTGCTCGACGTCTATCTCTACCCGCTTCGCCCGGGTGGAGAGCCAACCGCCACCAGTGTGGAGGCGCGGCGGGGCAGCGACGGGCAGGACGTGGACCGCGCGGCCTGCGTCAGGGCGCTACGGCGCTGATATGCGATAGGGCTGCTAGAGCGGCTTGCCGAAGACGACGAGCCGCTCGACCTCCTCGAAGCCGAGGGCGCCGTGGAAGCCATGCGCGGCCTTGTTGACGAGTGCCGCATCGGACCCCAGCCAGTCGTAGCCTTCGGCCCGGACCCAGTCCTCCACCGCGGCAACCAGCCGGCGGGCCACGCCACCTTGGCGGTGATGGGTATCGACCCAAATATCCTCGATATAGGGGGTGTTACCGTGCGGCGCCCCTTCGGCGAAGCTGCGTACGCGCGCATCGACGAAGCCGACCGCCTCGCCGTCATCGTCGAAGGCCAACCAGCAGTGCATGGGTTCGGGCAACTCCAGCCATTCGCCGATCTCCAGCAGGAATTCCTTCTGCGATCCGTGCGGCGCGTGCCGCTGCGCGAGCAGGCGCGCCCAGATCTGATGATCGTGGCTGGAAGCCGGGCGAATGATCATGGTCGGGCGGAGCCTTCATCCCATTGCACGGGATCCACGCCCGCCTCTGCAATAAGAACGGCACCATGCGCCCCAGTTTCAGCCGCGTCTGCCGCGATTGGTGGAGGCCAACCAAACGCAGCCTCCACCGATCAGCGCGAATACCTACGGCAGGCAGATTGGAAAGAACGTAGAGGCCGCCATAGGCCATCCCCCGGCAGAGGATTGAATTTTAGGGGTCTCAGAATGTTCGCTTCTACCGAACGCAGGCTGTGCTTTCGCATAGGCAGCCCCATTGTCAATTTCGCTGCATAAGTCGAATACAAGATATGAGTATCATGGCGACTTTTATTTTAAACGCTATGAGATTTGCAAATCTAATCCTGTCGTTCGCGTTGCGTTTTAGCGGCGGTGGTCGCTTGCAGCGCGCCTTCCACCCATTGCGCCCAGCGGTCGGCCAGCATGTCGCGGGCAAAACGCTCCTCGGCGAGAGCGCGGGCACGCAGACTCATGGCGCGGGTCGAAGTACGATCGTCGGCAAGGACCACGAGCGCTTCGGCGAAGGCATCGGGATCGCGCGGGGGAACTGCGATCCCGCATCCTGCCCCGCAGATCATGTCCGCAAGCCAACCTGGATAGTTGTTGAGTACCGGTAGGCCCACCGCGATATAGTCAAAAAATTTATTGGGTGAGGTACCATAGTAGAAGGCGGGAACGTCAGCGAGCACCTGTAGGCCTACGTCCGCGCGCTTGAGCAGGCCTACCAACTCCGTCTTGCGCACGGGATCGAGGAAGATGACGTTGCTCAGCCCCTCGCGCTTAACACGCTCTATGAGAGCGGGCTTGCGCATACCGCTGCCGATCAACACAATACGGATGTCCTCACGCCCGCGCCGATGGAGCACTGCCGCCACGTCAATCACTGCATCAAGACCGTTTGCCAGCCCATGCGCGCCAGCAAATACCGCCATCAAATCGTCATCGCGCACTTCTTCGGGTTGCCAAGGAACCGAGTTCGACGAGAAGATGTCAAGATCGCAACCGTTCGGAACCATGGCAATGCGCGCCTGCGCGACACCGCGATGCGCGATACCGTCAACTATACCCGGCGATAATCCAATCAGCCGGTGTGCCGAGCGGTAGCTCGCCCACTCGAGCACTCCCATTGCCCAGAGTATGAACGGATTGCGTATAACCCCCATTGCGCGCGGTAGTTCAGGCCACAAGTCACGCACCTCGAACACGAACGGCTTGCGCCGGAGCCATCGCCCCAAAATCCCCGGTACGCCCACTGTCAGGGGTGTCGTCGTTGCGAACAGGAGGTCGTATTGCTCAGTAAAGATGAACTTGCTCGTCCGGAGCATGAAGGCAAGGAAGGTCTTGGTCCGCTTGAGAAAGCCATCCCGGTTAGAATAAGCGAGATCGACCTCAATCACGTCAATCCCCTCCACGCGGCCCCGGCGCACGCCGCGTTCGAATGGTCCCGAGAGCCCGCTTTGGCCATCAACGCCGCGCCCGCACAGCATCGTCACTTGATGCCCCCGCTCAATCATGCGCCGCGCCATTTGGTAAGATCGAATTCCGCCGCTTCCTTTGGGTGTGGCGAAATGTTGGTGGATGTATAAAAGCCTCATGTGGTCCAACGATAGTCGCTTACAATGCGTCCGGGGTTGCCGACGGTCGCCTCCACTACCGGAAGCGTAGTCCGTTCAAAGTAGCGACGCGATTCCCAGCCCTGAACGAGCTCCAACGCCAGCGGCACATCGGCGCGTATCGACAGGCAATGGTGCCCGTTGGTGACCGTGTCTCCCTCGATCCGCCAGTCTCCCGGCGCTAGGCGCCAGCGCAGCCGCGCCTCGCGCGCAAAGCCGGCGACAGTGTCAGTCACGGTCAGCCCGTCGCCTAACGCGACTGCCCGACGATGGCGCCAGCCGGCACGATGGCGATAGGCGGCAGTGAACCCGTCAGAGGTCTCGCCGCGGGCCTCCGTAGCCAGCCAGTCGCCAAGCAGGAAACGCGAAAGTCGCGGCATTTGCGGTGCGCCGTCGAACTGTATCGTGTTATGTGCCTGCACGCCGCCGAAATAGTCTATCCATCGGGCGTCGGTATTGTAGCTATACGATCCTCCGTCGCGCAGCAGGTTCGTCCCGTCGTGCCACAGGTCGACGTGTAGTGCGTCGGCTTGGCTCGGCCGAAAGCGGAACCGCGGATAACGGAGCATCGCCATGGCTTTGCCTTGGCGCAGCACCGCATAGCCGCCTTCATCGAATATCGCGCGTTGGGGAAGCGGGCGAACGGCCTCAGGCACATCGACTCCCAGCCACTTGAGCGCGCCATCCCATGGCCCCGGCGGATAGGCGCGCGCCGAACCGAACAGCGCATAGGCGAGCTGCACTGAAGGCCGGTGATCCCGAAAATCGGCATCGATGAGCGGCAGAAGGTTGGCACCGTCGTTCGCCCCCAGGTTGGGCGCATCACCGCTCTGAGGATCGACCATGGCTCGCAACCACTCGGCCGCCGCCGCCGCACGAGCCTGCCATGTTGGCGAGAAGGGCTCCACCTTCGCGTGTTGCCGCCACACTTCGACCAGCGAAAGTGTGTCGAGCGCGACGCGGTGATAGTTAAGCGAGTATTGGCTGAAACTGCCGTCGGCCGCGAACAGCCGTGCGACCGTCCTCTCGAGGAGTGCACGTCCGCGCCTCAGCAGCGCCTCGGCACCAGAGATGCCCGCAAAATGGTACCATGCCCCGGCCACGAAGATCGCTGCAGCTTCCGAGGTCGCATGGTTATTGTCTTGCGCGCGCGCATAGGAGAGCGTTGGTTCGATACGCTGGATATGCGCATCGACTAATGCGCGCATCGGCGCTGACGGGTACGCCTCCTCGCCCAATATCAGCGCCGCGACCGAGAGATGC
Organism: Qipengyuania sp.; assembly: GCF_042095715.1. Classification (GTDB taxonomy): domain Bacteria; phylum Pseudomonadota; class Alphaproteobacteria; order Sphingomonadales; family Sphingomonadaceae; genus Qipengyuania. The sequence continues at coordinate 6,152 of NZ_JBELMO010000068.1, forward strand.
AGCACTCGGATGGAGGCTTCCTGCGCACACTTCCAGTTCGGGCCGTAGTAGGCGGGGTTCTTCCGTGCCCAGTCCCCAATCCAGCTTTCGAGACGCGCGGCTGCGCTGGCATCGCCAGTTCGGGCCTGCTGGGCGAACGCCATCACCCAGTCGAACCTGGAAAATTCCCAGACCCGCTTGATGTCGCCGTGCGAAAAGTCACCGATGAGCCACCAAGGCACCAGCGTGCCGGGGTGGGGTGCGCTGTCATCGTCCAGAGGGTCACGCGTCCATACCGGCGGATCATTCCCGATTGCGGCGCGATGGGCGCCGAACAGCAGTGCCTCGTCCCGCCAGTGCGCAGGCGCGGCGCGGTCGCGGATCGGCATCGCATCGTTCGCGAAAAAAGGTCCGTTCTCGGGTAGCGCCGCACGGATACGCTGCACGGGATGGATGCCAAACCGCAGACCGAGCCGATACGCGAGGACCCGCACCACATTGGCCGGGCCGATAGCGGCGAAGGCCCCCAGCCGGGCGACAACCCCGTTCATTGCTGCCGGAGGATAGTGGCCGCCTCGATGGTGGCGCGCGCAACCTCGAAGATCTCGTCGGCGGGAATGGCGGGTTGCCCCGCCCTGATGCCCGCCAGGAACGCTGCGGCGCACGCCGCCTGCCCCTTGTCCTGCCGCCACAGGTTTTGCGTCTTGAACCTGGGCCACGCATAGCCGGTCATGCGGCGGAAATTATCGATCTGCAGCACGCGACCCGCAGTGAAGACTTCCACCCGCTCTTTTGGGAAGGACGCGGATCCGTTTGCCAGGTACAGGATAGTCCCGAACGACCCGTCTTCGAAAGCGAGCGTAATCGACGCTTTGTCCTCGGTAACCTCCATGAGCGGCGTATCACCCATGCGTCGCGCCGCGACGTCGACGATCGGCGCGCCGACCAGAAAGCGCATCAAGTCGATTAAGTGGCAAGCCTCGCCGATGATGCGCCCGCCGCCGACCGCCGGATCCTGCGTCCAGTGGCGCGCGGGGATCGCGCCAGCGTTCATCACCATGACGAAACTCTTGGGCTCGCTGACTTGGTTCAGCAGCGCCTTCATCTTGGCGACCTGTGGTGCGAAGCGCCGGTTGAAGCCGACCATCAGCTGCGGCCCAGGACCGTTCGCATGCGCCGCGGCATAGGCGGCTTCGACCGCCTCTAACTGTTCAAGAGTGAGCGCGAGTGGCTTTTCTACGAAGACATGCTTGCCATTCTCCAGGGCCTCGATCGCTAACGCTGAATGGCTGTCGTGCCGGGTGGCAACGACGACTGTGTCGATCTGCGGATCAGCCATCACCGCCGCAGTATCTGTGCTCGCTTCCCCGAAACCGTCACGCTTGGCTGCTATCGCGCCGCTGAGTCCACCCGAAGTGACGACGGTGTGAAGCTGCGCATCGGCGGCCTTCAGCGCTGGGATGAGCACGCGTGAGGCGTAGTTCCCCGCCCCAATAATCGCAACAGTCGGCCGATCGGCTACGAAGCTTGCATCGGTAGCAAAGCGCGTCGTGGCGGTGAGCCGCTCTCCAATGGCGGTTGTATATTCGAGGACCAAGCCCAGGCCGGACGTGTCGTGAGTGAGTGCGGCGTATGCTGCCTCGGCATCCTCGAAGGCGAACCGGCGTGTCACTAGCGGGTCAGTATCTAGCTTGCCGCTATGCATAAGGTCTAAGATCGCCTCGAAATTCCGCTGCTCGGTCCAGCGTACGAACGGGAAAGGATAGTCGCGTCCTTCCTCTTCGTAGGCCCGGTCGTAGCGGCCCGGCCCGTACGAGCAGGATACTTGGAACAGCAGTTCCTTCTCGTAAAAGTCGGCACGATTGAGTTCGAGGCCAGTGACACCAACGAGAATGATGCGGCCCCGCTTGCGACACATGTGCGCGGCCTGAGCCACTGGGTCGCTCGATTTGGTAGATGCGGTGATGATAACGCCGTCCACGCCGCGACCACGGCTGAAGCCCATACCGGCGGCGACAGGATCTTCGCCCTGTGCAGGGTTGCAGGTTTCTGCGCCAAACTGTTTTGCGAGCGCGAGCTTGCTTTCGTCGAAATCGATCGCCAGAACGCGACATCCATGAGCCCGAAGAAGCTGGATCGTCAGCAGGCCGATCAGCCCCGCGCCGGTCACGACGAAGCTTTCGCCCAGTGTTGGTTCGGCCAGCCGCATACCTTGAAGGCCGATACTGGCGACCACCGTGAAGGCAGCACCCTCGTCGCCGACACCATCGGGGATCTTTGCGCACAGGTTCATGGGCACCCGCACGATGTCGGCATGGGGACCGTTCGAAACGACGCGATCGCCAGGCTTGAAGTCGATCACGCCCTCACCGACCTCAATCACCTCTCCGACATTGCAGTAACCGAGCGGAAGCGGTTGCCCGAGCTTGGAGCGTACCGCATCGACCGTCGCCACCAGCCCATCGGTCCGGACCTTGCCTAGCACATCCTTGACCCGGTCAGGTTGCTGACGGGCTTTGGCTAAGAGTGACGCTTTGCCGAAGCCGACCAGCATCCGCTCGGTACCCGCGGAAATAAGACTGCGGGTGGTTTTGATCAGGAGCGTGCCGCGTGCGACCCGAGGGGCTGGCGCTTCTACGATCGCGGTTACACCGCTGTCGAGTTGCTGGACAATCTGCTTCATGAAAATAGGCTCTCGGCTGGCGCGCTTTGGCGTATCCTACACCTTGGCGCGAACGGTTCAGGATCGGGCGACCTGCTGCTGCAACGCGGCGCGATCAGTATGGCTTGGATAGTTGATAAGAACCGCGCGATACTGACCCTTGAATACGAAAAAACTGCCTGCAGCCAAACCTATAGTGCCGAGCTGGCGTACTGCTTCCTCGAGATGCGCGAGCGACCCTGCCCCGCCCAACAGCGTCAGCGGCAACTGCGTCGCTTCGCGGATCTGTGTAGCGATGGTCAGGTCGTACCCCCCCATCATGCCATCATGGTCTATCGCATTGATTACGATCTCGCCCGCGCCCAGCGCTTCCGCCCGACGCGCAAAGTCGACCGGAGAAATCTTGGCATCGACGCGACCGTTGCGGGTGAAGGCGCGATAGCCGCCCAGCATTTTCTTCTTGACGTCGAGGACAACCACGACGCTCTGATTACCCACTTGCGCGGCGATGTCGCTGATCAGTTCTGGACGCGCAATCGCGGCGGCGCTGAGCGCTACCTTTTCCACGCCAAGCTCCATTATGCGTTTGGCTTGCTCGGTGCTTGAGACACCGCCGCCATAGCATAGCGGCATACGGCATTCCGCAGCGAGGTTCTCAATCATCGCATAATCGGGTTCGCGCCCCTCGACGGTCGCATCGATGTCGAGAACGATCAGTTCGTCGGCTTCCTTCTCGTTAAAGATGCGCACCGCGTTGATCGGGTCGCCGACATATTTATCGTCCCCGAACCTGCGTGTCTTCACGAGGCCTCCACCACGCACGAGCAGGCAGGGAATGATGCGGGCACGTGGCATCGCTCAGTTCTCCGCGAAATTCTTCAATAGCCGGGTGCCGTTATGGTGGCTCTTCTCAGGGTGGAATTGAACCCCCTGGATGTGGCCACGCCGTACCGCGCAATGGAAGGGCGTCGCATAGTCTGCTGTGGCGATCACTTCCGCAGGATCTCTGCATACGAAACGGTAGGAATGGAGAAAATAGAACCCCAACGCATCGTCGAGGCCATCGAGCAGGGGGTCTTCGGCTCGCGATGTGATGGTGCTCCAGCCCATGTGCGGCAGCAGGCCGCGCGGGCCGTCTTCGGGAAACCGGATTCGGGTTACTTCGCCGTCGATCCAACCTAGGCCGGGCTCGCCGCCCTCCTCGCTCGATCGAGCCAGCATCTGCATGCCTACGCAAACTCCCAGCACCGGCTTGCCTTTTCCGATCACCGCTTCCTCCAGTGGCTCGAACAGGCCCGAGCTCCTGAGGCGGATCATGGCATGGTCGAATGAACCGACACCCGGCAGGATAATGCGGTCCGCAGCCGCAAGCGCGGCGCCATCCTCGGCCACACAGAAGGGAATGTTCAATCCCTTATAAATGTTCGCGAAAGCCTTCACGTTGCCAAGGCCATAGCCGAGTATAGCGATCACCGTTTGACCGCCTTCTCCGCGCCGATCATCTGTAGCACCTTGGCGCCCAAAGTAAACATCCACCGCTGGTTCTTGTAATCGGCGTAGCTCTTCTTGGGCATGGTGAAATAGCCGCGGAGTTCTTCACTAGTTATTCCCAGTTTGCGCGCGATATAATCGAATTCGTGCCCTATCGTTTCAGGATCGTACGCGGAATGCCGTAGCGCCTCTAGGGCCTCCTCGCGTCGCATCTGCCCGGTCAGGATCAAACTGGAAAATTGGACGCGGCGGGTATCGTATCCGAACCGTTCGGGTAACCAGTAACCTTCGTAGAACCGTGTGAACCGCGATTCGAAGTGCTTTTGCGGATAGGGCTTCCAGCCGTAAAGGTTGGCCAGCGTGTCTCGCGCCATCTCCTTTGTGTAAGGCATCCAGTCGAGCGGTTTCACCACTTCAACTCCGCGAATGTACCGCAGGTAGAATTTGTGCCGCAGCACGCTGCTGAACGGATAGGTGCGCATCGGGACGGTTCCAAACTTGCGCTGGATGTCCTTGAGTTGCCGCATGTCGGTACCGTAATACAGCCATTCCAAAGGATTACGTACGCATTCGGTCGCGATATTCCCGCCATTCAAGATATATTTGATCTTGTGCTTGTCAGCGAAGTTGTAAAGCGTCGCGATGAAGGCATGGTCTTGCGGGATGTCGATATGCGGCACGCCGGACTTGAAAAACGCAAGCTGGAAATCGCGCATTTCGTTCCAGTTGATGACTTCGGTGTAGAGATCGAGGCCGAGCCCGTCGACGAGCGCCTGAATATTGCTCACGGCGATGTCGGTGTTCCAGCCTCCATCGACGTGGAATACGAGTGGGCGAAGGCCGAAATCCTTCACGGCCTTGTGGAGCAGGAATGAACTGTCGAGTCCGCCGCTCATCCCAAGGATACAGTCGAAATCGCGCCCCTTGCCGTCGTCCTTGATCTTCTCGACCACGGCCGCGAACCTGCGCTCACCCTCGGCATTGGGATGCCAGTTGGGCTCGACATGCTCCTTGAATCCTCGGCAATGGTCGCACACCCCATTTTCATCGAACGAAATGTTGGAGTCCGAGGTATCCATCACGCAATTCGTGCAGATCTGGTATTGTTTCATCGATTCCGTGTTTCTTGCGTAGGCGCGCTGTCTATGAGGGGCATCGCCGCGCGATAGCGACGGAAGGACAGATGCGCTAGTCGTAGGTGCGCGAAGAGATGCCGAGACTTTCGAGGATAGCGGCGAAGTTGGCACGCTTTCCGCCGATGGAATAGAGCCGCCGGATTCGCTCGATCGCACGCGCATCGATTGAATGGGCCAAGTCAGGATCCGCAAGCAGTGACTCCACGGCGTCGGCAAGCCCCTCGGCATCTCCAGGCTCGACATAGATTGCGCCGTCCCCAACGACCATCCGCACTTCGCCGACATCGGTCGTGATCACGCAAGCTCCAGCAGCAGCAGCTTCTGCGGTCGCCAGCCCGAACCCTTCGAAACGCGACGGCTGAAGGTAAAGGCGCGTGCGGGCGAAGAGATCAAGCTTCTCTTCCTGCGAAACCTCGCCGACTACGCGGACCCAGCGTTCAAGCCCAAGCTCACGAACCCGGTCGCAGAGCGCACCGAACCCGTCGCCTCGCTTACCCGCCAAGATCATCTCGAAGTCGCGCCCACGCTGCCTCAGTAGCGCGGCAGCTTCGACGATAGTCCACACTCCTTTACGCTGTAGGCTTGAGTGGGCCGACCAAGCAAGATTGAGCAACAGCGATCGCCCCTCATTCCGCGCTCGGAGCTCGAAATAGTCCTCACCCACCGCACAGGGGGAATAATGTGCGGTCCTCAAGCCAAAATGGTCCGCAACCTCCTCAAATTCCCGATGGCTTGTAAACAGGTTGGCATGAGCAAGCCGTGTAGCGAGACTTATAAGCCATCGCTGATACCAAGGGCGGGCGAAAAAGTCGGTCCCGCTCGTTTGGTCTTCGAAGCGAAAGTTGTACACTCCGGCAATCGCAGTCTTACGCCCGGCAAGGCGCGCCAGCGCGACTGGTAGCAAGGCGAACGTCCACCACCAAACGAACAAAAGGTCGAAGTTCCATGGAATATCGCGATAGCGATTACAGACAATCACCTCATGCCCAAGCCCCCGCAAAGCCTCTATGTCTTGACGATAGTACTCCAAAGACCCGATATTTTCCATCGTGTCGTGACAATAAAAAACAATTCTAGACATTATTGATTACCCGCACTCTCAACTCGACGCGTGCCGATTACTGTATTGGGTCTAATCAACAAGAAAACTGCGAGCGAAAAGACAATGAAATAGGTAGCCGAGCTGTCGTCCCCGCGAAGCAATAGTAGTACCGCAGACATCATATGGGCCGCAAGAACGAACGACCCTATTCCGCTCGCCTTTTGGATGTATCGATCCAACCACCGCAATAGAAGCGGTATAAGAGCGCAGAGAATAATTCCGCCGAACCAACCAAAACTAATCACAAACAAACCAAATAAGCCAGGGGGCATATTACCGCGACGCACCGCGTCTCCAGCTTGGAGCGCATCCGAAAACAGTGCTGATATATCCTCTACTTTAAGGCCAAAGCTATAATCAGCAGGGAGAAAAAACAAAAATTGCCTACTCAACAAGCCGAGAGGTATAAAATAGTCATGGTTTATATTCATATTTATAGCAGTGATACTAGCGTTATAATAGTACGGGAAATCACCCCTCGTCAGGAGCTCTATAGCCATTTCTTGAGCGAGATACGATACGTCACCTTTCCCGGTCAGAAAGTATTCGAAGTATACGCCCCTGAAAACTTGCCAAAAAACTAAGGCCGAAACAATCATCGCTGCAATTACGAGAAACTTCTTTTGCAACTTTATTGCAAAGTTCTGATGATAGTATACAAATGCAAATCCTGCTGATAGGATATATATCAGCCATTTTCTGTCTTTTGATAGAATACCAAAAAAAATAAGCTCGGCTACTATAAGAAAGAAAACCCACCTATAACGCTTTTTATAGATGGCCAAAAGAAGTCCAACCGGAGACAAGGTCATTAGGTAGGAGGATACAACAAATATTGCAGATGAGTAAGATGAGTTGTTGAACCATTCAAATCGCGAGGCGGTTATCAATTCTCCGACAGTAAAACCTGTTGACCTGACGTATAAGGCAATTCCTAAAGAGATAATCGCTACTACGATTGCTAGCTCAGCAATATTTGTATCGATCACCGATCTCCATTCAGGTGACGGGGTGAGCGTTTGGCGCCCTCCGGTGAGGTATACCATCCATAGTATGCCAAGGCAGAAAGCTTGGTAGACAAGATAAACGGAATAGTCACTAAATACGAGATAATCTCCCGGCTGGACAGAGTATGCCCCCCCAACCACAATCCGGGAGATCAGTGGGTAAATACACAGGAGAGGCACAAAACAAAGAAGGAAGACCGAAGTCGCGTAATTGCGAAAACGGTATATAGAGACTTCTTTGACAAGAAGGTAGATGCCAATCAGAGCAGTTATTGTTTCGATCAGGATCATCGAGGAATTATCTTTTCTAAATATCCGTGCAGCGGCTGCGTATCTTGGCCATACCTGCCAATAAATACAAGAATGTTCCCAAGGAAATCAGCGACAGGATTGTTAGAAGAAGGATCAATGGATGCTTATCCTCAGGTGCCATCGCTGGAGAGATGAATGCCATCAGTAGCAGAACACGAAGCGCGGAATAGTCCTTCAATCTCTGCGCGATTTGATCGTTCACCTGCGTGACAGACTGAGCGAAGAGATTACCCATTTCGCACGCTAGAAAGAGGCCGAATAAGATTGCTTCAACCATTCCGATTGGGACTGGGTTGCCGATAAGGGCGAGGGCTTGCCTTCCAAAAAGGACGAACGCAGGTGGAAGAGCGCCCATTACCAACCAGTTAATCATCCGATACCGTCGAATCCAGAAAGGCTTTACCAGATCGGCCTGGCGAGCTTTCAGGAATACGTCGTAGAGCTGGTACAGGTTCACTAGAACAAAGCCGTGCAGAACTGCAAGCTTTGCCAAATTAACTTCATCCAGCGCTAGGCTGGCCAGCCAGATAAAGCCCCCATAGGCCAGAAGACCCGTGAGGTTGTTCGCCATGAACGGCACTGCCGCCCGAAACACTTCCAACGCCTTCCGCGGCGGTGCGATCGCAAGACCACGGCGCAGCGGCACATATCGCGAGGCAGCCAGGACTGTCAGCCCCGCCCCTAGGAGGAACGTTGCGTTGAGAGACAGCAGCGCCCAGTGAATGTCCGATCCCGTCAACGCGATCGCCCCCACCGCGATTACGGCCAACAGATAGGCAATGAGTTCGATCGCCTTCCTGATCTTGAACTGGTTGGCGGCGTTCAATGCCGCAGCGAAAGGGATTGTGACGATCCGCCCCGCCAGCAAGATCGCCATGGTCGTCTTGTAGAGCGTAGATGGGCCGTCGAGGGCGACCAAGACGAACAAGCCTGCCAGAAGAACAAGGGGAAGAAGCGCACTCAACCCTTCGCTGACCTCCGTCGCCCAGTCGGCGCGATCGGTGTTTATCAACCGCGTGACCGTATATTGCCCAATCCCAAGGTCCGACGCCGTTGCCACAACCAGGATCGACGAGGTTACTGACCAGGTTACAAAATCGGCGACCGCAAACAGGTTGAGCACGATCCAGTTGAGCAGCAGGGCGACCACCACTTTCAGTCCGTGCAGCACTACGCTCAAGGTCGTGTCCGCTGCGACGAGACGGCGGAGGATCATATCTCGGATCGTTCATCTAGTGCTTCGAGCATTGCGGACATGATGGCGCGCGGTGCGAGGGGATTTAGCGGCCCCACAGCTGCTTGAAGACGTGCGGGGTCCCCGGTCAACACCTCTATATCGTTGGCCCGCATCAACGCCGGGTCGGTTTCGATCCGAGGGTTATGTCCGGTCAACTCCCGCAAGAGGTCGAGTGCTTCGGCGATAGATACGCTGCGTCCGGAACAGATATTGACGATTTCCGACGACCGGCCCGATTCGAGAAGGCGTTGATAGACCTCGGTCACGAACGATATGTAAGACAGATCGCGTGCGATGCGAAGGTTGCCCAAAGTCAGCACGGGCTCACGTCGATGGAACGCGCCCACCAGTTTCGCGAAAAGAAACGCCTCGCTCTGGCCCGGTCCCGTATAGTTGAAGGGACGTGCGACCAGGATCGGAAGACGATCGAACCACTGCCGCACCACCGCCTCCATGGCGAGTTTGCTGATCGCATAATGGTTGGAAGGCTGCGGCGGTTCATCCTCTCCAATCGGACTGACTGCTTTTTGACCATAGATATTCGCGCTGCTCGCAACGACCAACTTGGCCAGAGAAAGGTCAGCTCGCGCGATTGCTTGAAGCAACGCTTCCGTTCCAAGCACGTTGACGTCGTAGAAGGGAAGGGCGGGCCCCACTACATGACTAAGTGCGGCAAGGTGCACGATGTGGGTTGGGCGGACCTCCGCCAGCCATGTGGCGATGCGGTCCCCGTCCCGAAGGTCAGCCGACAAGGTTCGGGCAGAGGAGGGCACATCCGGGCCAACGAGGCCGAACACCTCCCAGCCTGCCCGTTGTAGCTGCTTGCGCAGATGCCGCCCAGTGAAACCGTCGATTCCGGTGATGACGACCCTAGAAGGACTTGTCATCCCGCACCCGTCGCAGGTCTGCTTCGACCATCTTTCTACATAGCTGCTCCAGCGTAGTCTCCGCTTTCCAGCCTAGCTTTTCCTGGGCGTGGGAAGGGTCGCCAATTAGCAGCTCAACTTCGGCGCGGCGGAAAAACTGCGGGTTGATTCGAACCCTCGTCGCGCCGTCACGCGTGTCACGGGCGATTTCGTTCTCGCCCGCGCCCGACCATTCCAGCTCGATGCCCGCTGCCTTGAAGCTCATTGTCACGAAATCCCGCACTGTTTCGGTGCGCTTAGTAGCCAGCACAAACGTGTCAGCCTCGTCGGCCTGCAACATCAGGTGCATGCCCTTTACGTAATCTTGGGCGAACCCCCAATCACGTTTGGCATCAAGATTGCCTAGTTCCAAGCAGTCAGCTTTGCCATGAACGATCCTTGCAACGCTGTCAGTGATCTTGCGCGTCACAAACTCTCGACCGCGCAAGGGCGACTCATGATTGAACAGGATTCCACTAGCTCCGAAGATGCCATAGGATTCCCGATAAT
>NZ_JBELMO010000069.1:0-16426 GCF_042095715.1 Qipengyuania sp.
CTGCTCGATCGCGGGGTGATCGTTCATGCGTTCGACCGCGATCCCGATGCGATCGCGGCCGGCCGTTCCTTTGCGGAAACGGGGGAAAACCCGCCGCGCCTGATTCTCCATCCGCGTCGTTTCTCCGAAATGGCCGAGACGCTGCGCGACGCCGGAGTCGCGCAGGTGGACGGGGTTGTTATGGATATCGGTGTCAGCTCGATGCAGCTCGACCAGGCGGACCGGGGCTTCGCCTTCTCGCTGGATGGCCCGCTCGACATGCGGATGAGCCAGAGCGGCCCCAGTGCGGCCGATTTCCTGAACGAGGCGGACGAGGTCGAAATCGCGGACGTGCTGTATCACCTGGGGGAAGAGCGCCAGTCCCGCCGCGTCGCCCGTGCCATCGTGGCGGCGCGCCCGCTGGAGACGACCGGCGATCTGGCGCGCGTGGTGCGCAAGGCGCTGGGGCATCGGCCCGGCGCGCCGAAAGACCCGGCCACCCGCAGCTTCCAGGCGGTCCGCATCCATGTGAATGCCGAACTGGACGAGCTGACCACCGCGCTGGACGGCGCGACCGAGATCCTGCGCGAAGGCGGCCGGCTGGCCGTGGTCAGCTTCCACAGCCTGGAAGACCGCATCGTGAAGCGTTTCTTCCGCGACGCGGCGCAATCGGGCGCCACATCCCGGCACCTGCCCATGCCGGAACAGCGCGAGCCGCTGTTCGCCCAGCTTTCCAAGGCGATCCGGCCCTCGGAGGCGGAGGTGGCTCGCAATCCACGTTCGCGGTCGTCGGTTCTGCGTTCGGCGGTCCGCACCGCCGCGCCGGCGAGGGAGGCAGCATAATGGCATCGCAACCCATCAAGCCGGCTGGACGGCTGCGCCAAGCCAGCTGGGCCGCGGTGCTGACGGTGGCGTTCTCGCTGTTCCTGGCGCTGACCTTCCACGTCAATGCGATCAAGAGTGAGGTCCGCCTGACGGAGCGCAAGATCGTGGCGCTCGAAAGGAGCAAGCTGCTGCTGGAAACCGAATTCCAGTCGCGCGCCAGCCAGCGCCAGCTCGCGGAATGGAATGCGGTGGAATTCGGTTATGTCGCGCCGCGCGCAGACCAGTTCCTGTCCGGCGAGCGGGACCTTGCCATGCTCGGTGCCCCGCGCATGCCCGGCGCGCCCCAGCCGATCAGGGTGGCCCGCGCGGAGCCGGTCGAAACGCCGGCATCGGGTGGTGGCCTCGCGGATTGGGTAGCCCCGATTGCTGCGGCGGCCACGGTAAGCGAGGAACCGCGTGAAGCCGTGGCCAAGGTCACGCGCCGCGCCGCCGCTGCCGGCGTGTCCTCGCTGGCGGAACGTCTGGCTAGCGCAGGCCCCGGTCCGGGCGGGGAGGTCGTGCAGCTCGCCGAGGCGACTCAATGAATGCGCTGACGATGCCCGCCGCCTTCGCCGCGGGCGTTGAGGGTGACGGCCGCATCAGGACGGCGCCGCGCAGCGTCCAACTCGTCACCGTGCGCCAGCGCGCCCTGGCGATTGCAAAGCAGCGGGTGCTGTGGGTGGCCCTGGCCTTCGCCTTCATCGCCGCGCTGGCGCTGCTTCGCATCTCCATCATCGCCGGTTCTGCGCACATCAGTGCCGCCACCCCCTTCGACACCGCGCTGCGTCCCGATCGCGGCGAGATCGTGGATCGCAACGGCGCGCTGCTGGCGCGCGAATTCCCGGCCTATGCCCTGTGGTTCAACCCCGATGCGATGGGTGATGGCAAGGCGCCGCTGATCAAATCTCCACAAGAGGTCGCGCGCGAATTGAAAGCGATCTTCCCGGATCTCGACCAGGCGGCTACCGCCCGCAAGCTGATGGCGGGCAAGGCGACTTACCTGCGCAAGCAGCTTCTGCCCGAAGACGCGAACAAGGTTCTGGCAATCGGCGAACTGGCGCTGGAAGTGCCCGAAAACCAGGAGCGCCATTATCCGCAGGGGCCGCTCGCAGCCCATGTGCTGGGCTATGTCACCGCCGAAGGCGAGGGGCGCATCGGCATGGAGGCGGTCCTCGACAAGCGACTGACGGACGTTACGACCCGCAGCGCGCCCGCCGAGCTCAGCATCGACCTGCGTGTGCAGGGCGCGCTGGAGGACGAGCTGGCGCGCGGCATGCGGTTGGTCGACGCGGTCGGCGCCGCCGGGATCGTGCTGGACGTGGACACGGGCGAGGTGCTGGCGCTGGCATCGCTGCCATCTTTCGATCCCAACCACATCAGCACCGAAAACGTCGCCTACATGTTCAACCGGGTGACCAATCAGGTCTACGAGCTGGGGTCCACCTTCAAGCCGCTGACCGTGGCCGCCGGGATCGATGCGGGCACCATCCGCGACATGGGCCGCCGCTATTCCGCGCGCCCGTTCCCCATCGGCGGGTTCACCATCAAGGATTCCCATCCGCTGGGCGATTCACTGAATACTCCCGAAATGCTGATCCATTCGTCCAACGTGGTCACCGCCCACATGGTGGAGGAGATGGGCGCGGACCGGCTGCGCAAGGTGATGGCCAGCCTGCACATGAACGAGCGCGCCAAGATCGAACTCCCGGCCAAGGGTTTCCCCATCTGGGCGGGCGGCGATTGGCCGCTGCTGCGCGGAATGACGGTGGGATACGGTCACGGTATCGCGGTGACGCCGCTGCATCTGGCCTCCGCCTATGCGGCCATGGTCAACGGCGGCGTGTGGCGCCCCGCCACCATGCACAAGATCGAACCCGGCAAGGCGCCGCGCGGAGAGCGGGTGTTCAAGGCTTCCACCAGCGCGCGGATGCGCCAGCTGCTGCGCGCCATCACGCTGTACGGCACCGGCCGCAATGCCGATGCGCCGGGCTTCCGCGTGGGCGGAAAGACGGGGAGCGCGGAAAAGCCGGGCGCGGGTGGCTATCGCAAGACCTCGCTGGTCTCCACCTTCGCGGCGGCTTTCCCCATGGACCGCCCGCGCTTCGTGGTGATCGCCATGCTTGACGAGCCCAAGGGCACGCTAGCCTCCAGCTATCAGCGCACCGCCGCATGGAACGCGGCGCCGATCATAGGACGTCTGGTGCCGCGCATCGGGCCGATGCTGGGCGTGATGCCCGAGGCGCGCCGCGATATCGACATGAGCGATCTGCGCCCGCTGATCCCCGAAGCGAACAAGGCGGTGGACCAGTGAAGCTGGCGCGCCTGCTGGCCGATGCTGGCCTGTCCGCCGCCGAAGGGAGTGGTGCATCCACCGATGCGGACGTGACCGGCTTCGCTATCGATCACCGCAAGGTGGCGCCGGGTACCGTTTTCGGCGCGTTCCAGGGGGCCGCCGTCAATGGCGAGGATTTCATTGCCGAAGCCGTGCAATCGGGCGCGGTCGCGGTGGTGGCCCGGCCGGAAGCGACGGTCGAGGGCGTGGTTCATGTCGCCGATACCGCGCCGCGCCGCGCTTTCGCCCGGCTGGCCGCACGCTTCTTCATGCCCGTGCCCGCGCACGTCGTCGCCGTGACCGGCACCAACGGCAAGACATCCACCGTGGAGATGACGCGGCAGATCTGGCGCATGGCGGGCGAACGCGCGGCCAGTATCGGCACCTTGGGCGTGACCACGCCCGAAGATACCGTGACCACCGGGCTGACCACGCCCGACATCGTGACCTTCCTGGGCAATCTTGCTGGCCTTGCGCGCGAGGGGGTGACGCATCTCGCCTTCGAGGCGAGCAGCCACGGGCTCGACCAGTATCGCAACGAAGGCGTGCGGCCCGAAGCGGTGGCCTTCACCAATTTCAGCCGCGACCACCTCGATTATCATGCCGACATGGACGCCTATTTCGCGGCCAAGATGCGCCTGTTCGACGAGGTGGCTGCCGATGGCGCCACCGCGGTGATCTGGGTGGACGCGCAGGCAGACGAGTGGACGCGCCGGGCGATCGAGCACGCCACGCGCCGGGGCCTCAAGGTGATGACCGTGGGCGAGGGCGGAGAGGCGATCCGGCTGGTTTCGCGCGAGCCCACGCAGCTTGGCCAGACGCTTGCGATCGAGGCGGGCGGGGAGCGCAAATCGATCGCGCTGCCGCTGATCGGCGCCTATCAGGCGGCCAATGCCCTCGTTTCGGCGGGTCTGGCGCTGACGACAGGGATCGACCGCGCGGCGGTGTGGGATGCGCTGGCGCGGCTACAACCGGTGCGCGGGCGGCTGGAACGCGCCTGCATCACGCCGTCTGGCGCGCCCGTCTATGTCGATTACGCGCATACGCCCGATGCGATCGAAGCGGCGATCACCGCGCTCAAGCCGCATGTCGGCGGGCGGCTGATCACCGTGCTGGGCGCGGGCGGAGACAGGGATCATGGCAAGCGCGCGCCCATGGGCGCAGCGGCTGCGGCGGGATCGGATGTCGTCATCGTGACCGACGACAATCCACGCGGCGAGGATCCGGCAGAAATCCGCGCGGCGGTTCTCGCCGGAGTGGGGACGGGCGGGCGCGAAATCGGCGGTCGCAGGGACGCCATCTGCAATGCCATCCAAGAGGCGGGGAGAGACGATATCGTATTGATCGCGGGCAAGGGCCACGAACAGGGGCAGATTATCGGCCGGGGAACCGGCGCCCGCGTTCTTCCCTTCGACGATGTGACCGTGGCGCGCGAATGCGCCGCCGGAAAGGACGCCGCATGAGTTCCGCGATCCTCGCCCATCCGGCGCTTCGCCGCTGGCCGATCTTTCCCGAAGACCGCCTCGGCACCGCGCTGTGGACCTCCGCCCAGATCGCGGAAGCGACCGGCGGAACCGCCAGCGGCGAATTCCAGTGCGCAGGCGTGGAAATGGATTCGCGCGATGTGCGTAGCGGCGATTTGTTCGTGGCGCTGCGGGGGGAAGCGATGGACGGCCACCGCTTCGTCGACGCTGCCTTCGCCGCCGGGGCCGCCGCCGCGCTGGTCGATCGCCCGGTCGATTTTCCCCATGTCCTGGTCGCCGATACGACCGAGGCCTTGAAGGCGCTGGCACTGGCCGCCCGCGCGCGGACCACGGCGCGGATCGTGGGCGTGACCGGATCGGTCGGCAAGACGGGCGTCAAGGAAGCGCTGTTCGCCGCGCTCGAACGCTCCAGCCGCGGCGCCGCGCACCGCTCCACCCGCAGCTACAACAACCATGTCGGCGTCCCGCTCAGCCTCGCGCGCATGCCCGCCCGCTCCAAACACGCGGTGTTTGAGATGGGGATGAACCACGCGGGCGAGATCGACGTGCTAACCCGCCAGGTGCGCCCGCATGTCGCCGTCATCACCACCATCGCGCCCGCGCATATCGAAATGCTGGGCAGCGAGGAGGCGATCGCCGACGCCAAGGCGGAAATCTTCGCCGGGCTGGAGCCGGGGGGCACCGCCGTGATCCCTGCTGACAGCCCCCACTTCCGCCGATTGGAAGCCGCCGCGCTTGAGGCTGGCGCCAAGGTGGTGTCCTTCGGGGCCGAACGCCATGCAACCATGCGGTTGCTCGATGCCATTCCCAGCGCCAACGGCGGCAGCCTGGTCACCTGCGAGCATCCCGGGGGGCGGCTGTGCTTCACCGTGGCCGAGCCGGGCCAGCACTGGATCGCCAACGCGCTTTGCGTCATGGCGGCGGTGTGGGCCGCGGGCGGAGACCTGGCAAGCGCCGGGCTGTCGCTGGCGGAGATGGGCGGGCTGAAAGGCCGCGGCGCGCGCCACCGCGTTACCGCGCCGGGCGGCCATGCGCTGCTGATCGACGAAAGCTACAACGCCAATCCCGCCAGCATGCGCGCCACGCTGGCGCAGCTGGGCGCCACGCCCGCCAGCCGGCGGATCGCGGTGCTGGGCGCGATGAGGGAACTCGGCGATTTCGGCCCAGCCTTTCACGCGATGCTGGCCGAGCCAATCGCGGCAGCCCAGATCGACCATGTGGTCCTGGTGGGCGATGAGATGCGTCCGCTGATGCGCGAACTGGGGAAACCGGGCAGCGGCGCGCTTGGTTTCAGCGGCAGCTTCACCCATTGCGAGAATGCTGCTGGGGCGATTTCCGCGCTCGAGGAATTCGGCGTGATCGCGGGCGATGCGATCCTGGTGAAGGGTTCGAATTCGGTGGGTCTCGGCAGGCTTGTGGACCACTACGCACGCCGGGAGCGGTAATGCTCTATTTGTTGGCCGAATGGCTCGATTACGCCGGGCCGCTGAACCTCATCCGTTATCAGACGGCACGCGCCGGCGCGGCGCTGCTGTTCGCGCTCGTCGTCGGGCTGGTGATCGGCCCGCGCTTCATCATCATGCTGCGCGTGCGGCAGGGCAAGGGTCAGCCGATCCGGGAGGATGGCCCGCAGACGCATTTCGCCAAGCGCGGCACCCCCACCATGGGCGGGCTGATGATCCTGATCTCGCTGGCGCTCTCGCTGCTGATGTTCATGGACCTCAAGAACCCCTTTGTCTGGGCCTGCGTGGCAGTGACGGCAGGGTTCGGCCTGATCGGCTTCATGGACGATTACGACAAGGTGACGAAGAAAAGTCACAAGGGCGTTTCGGGCAAGGTCCGTCTACTGTTCGAATTCGCGGTTGCCGGGATCGCCAGCTATATCATCGTCAGCCAGATCAGCACGGTGCTCTATGTGCCGTTCCTCAACAATGTCGGCATCCCGCTGGGGCCGTTCTACTTCGTCTTCGCCGCTTTCGTGATCGTGGGGGCAGGCAATGCGGTCAATCTGACTGACGGGCTGGACGGGCTGGCCACCATGCCGGTGGTGATCGCGGCGGGCACTTTTGCGCTGATCGCCTACCTGACCGGTCGCGTGGACTTTTCGACCTATCTCGGCATTCCGCATGTGCCGGGCGCGGGCGAACTGGCCATCTTCTGCGCCGCTATCATGGGCGCGTGTCTCGCCTTCCTGTGGTTCAACGCGCCGCCAGCGGCGGTATTCATGGGCGACACCGGATCGCTGGCGCTGGGCGGCGCGCTTGGTGCTATCGCGGTGGCGACGCATCACGAGGTGGTGCTGGCGGTGGTCGGCGGGCTGTTCGTGTTCGAGGCGCTGAGCGTCATCATCCAGGTGTTCTGGTTCAAGCGCACGGGCAAGCGCGTGTTCCGCATGGCCCCGATCCATCACCATTTCGAACAGCTTGGCTGGTCCGAGAGCAAGGTCGTGATCCGTTTCTGGATCGTGGCCATCGTGCTCGCATTGCTGGGGCTGGCGACGCTCAAGCTCAGATGATCACCTCACCCGCCTGGAAGGACAAGAAATACGCCGTTCTCGGATTGGCGCGATCCGGCCGGGCCACGGTCGAGGCGCTGCTGGCGAGCGGGGCGGAAGTGCTGGCCTGGGACGACCGGGCCGAGGCGCGTGAGCCCTTTGCGGGCCGCGGCGGCGTGGTGCTGGCCGATCCGCTGGAGGCGGATCTTACGGGCTTTGCGGGCATGGTCGTAAGCCCCGGGGTTCCGCTCAACACCCACCCAATCAAACCGCATGCCGACAGCTTCGGCGTGCCGGTCATCGGCGATATTGAGCTTTTCGCGCAGGCGAGGGCGGACCTGCCGCCGCACAAGGTCGTCGGCATCACCGGCACCAACGGCAAATCGACCACCACTGCGCTGACCCACCATATCCTAAAGGCCGCGGGAGTGCCCACGACGATGGGCGGCAACATCGGTCTGCCGATCTTGGAGCAGGAGCCGTTGACGCCGAATGACAATGGGGTCGGGGTCTATGTGCTTGAGCTGTCGAGCTACCAGATCGATCTGACCTACTCGCTCGATTGCGATGTGGCGGTCCTGCTGAACATCACGCCGGATCATCTGG
The DNA here is from genome assembly GCF_042095715.1 of Qipengyuania sp. GTDB lineage: Bacteria > Pseudomonadota > Alphaproteobacteria > Sphingomonadales > Sphingomonadaceae > Qipengyuania. The sequence continues at coordinate 7,760 of NZ_JBELMO010000069.1, forward strand.
ACAGGTATGCGAACTTCGAGGCGTATGCCGCGAGCAAGTCGCGCTTGCTCGCGATGCAGTCCCGCGGTCACAATTCCATTGCCCGTTTCACCGACGCGCGGCTGCTCGGCCAATTTGCGCAAGGATCGGTGGCGAGTATTCTTGAAGACGTTCTCCCGCACAGGGGCATCGATGCGAGTGAGCAATCGGATTGGCCATCGCTGCAGGGGCCGCATAATCTCGAAAATGCCGCCGCAGCGATCGAAGTCTGCGACATCCTGAATCTCTCCGGAGATCAGATCCGCGCAGGCCTCCGCACCTACACCGGACTCTCGCACCGCATGGAGCGGGTCGCAGCAATCTCCGACGTTGCCTACGTCAACGACAGCAAGGGCACCAACACCGCCGCCTCCGCGCCTGCGCTGGCGGCGTTCGACAACATCCACTGGATCGTCGGCGGGATGGCCAAGGAGCCGGGGCTGGGCGAGTGCGAGGCAGAGCTGGGGCATGTGAAGGCGGCCTATACTATCGGCAAGGCGGGGCCGGACTTCGCCGATCTGCTCGAAGGGAAAGTATCGACCACCCGCTTGACCACCCTCGAAGAGGCGGTGACCGCCGCCGCGAAGGCTGCGGAACCGGGCGATACCGTATTGCTTAGCCCGGCCTGTGCCAGCTTCGACCAGTTTCGCGATTTCGAGCATCGCGGCGAAGTCTTTCGCCAGGCCGTGATGGCGCTCAAGGAAGGGGAAGAAGCATGAACGCCGCATCGTCACCCTCGGCCGAGCGCCCCTATATCCCGCGCGCCGGCAAGCGCGCCTATATTCCCAAGCGCAAGCTGGGGCGCTGGGCGGAACTGCGCATCTGGTGGCTGGAGGTGGACCGCGTCCTGCTGGTTCTGATTCTCTCGCTGATGGCCTTCGGCGCGGTGGCCGTCGCCGCCGCCAGCCCGGCCAGCGCCAGCCGCCTCTCCACCGCCAACGAAACGCTTCCGCCGCTCTATTTCTTTACTCGCCACATCGCGTGGCAGGTCGCGGGCCTTGCGGTGATGCTGGGCATGTCCATGCTGAGCCGCGAGAACGCGCGGCGCTTCGGCGTGGTGCTGGCGGCGCTGATGCTGGGCGCGCTCTTCCTGGTCCCGATAATCGGGCATGAGGTTAACGGGGCCAAGCGCTGGCTGAACCTTGGCATGCGGTTTCAGCCATCTGAATTCTTGAAGCCCGCCTGCGCCATCACGATGGCCTGGATCCTGAGCTGGCGGATGCGCGATCCGCAGATCCCGGTGATCGCGCTTAGCGGCATCCTGCTGGGCGTGATCGCGCTGCTGCTGATGTTGCAGCCCAATCTGGGCGATGCGATCCTGTTCGCCGGGCTGTGGTTCGTGCTGATCCTGCTGGCAGGCGCGCCGATCCAGCGGCTGGGCATAGCCGCGGGCGGCGCCATCGTCCTGCTGACCGCGACCTATTTCCTCTATGATAACGCGCGCCACCGTATCGATGCCTTTCTGGGCGGCGGCACGGCTTACGATCAGGTCGATATCGCCAGCCGCACCTTGAGTGCCGGCGGCTGGCTGGGGGCGGGATATGGCCTCGGCATCCGCAAGATGACGCTGCCCGAAGCGCATACGGACTATATTTTCTCCGTGATCGGGGAAGAATTCGGCCTGCTCGTTTGCGGTATCGTGGTGCTGGGCTATCTTGCAGTGGTGGCCCGTGTGCTGATGAAACTGATCGACGAGGACGACCTGTTCGCGCTGCTGGCCGGCGCGGGGCTGACCGCGCTGCTCGGCGGGCAGGCGTTCATCAACATCCTGGTGAACCTGCAACTGTTCCCGTCGAAGGGCATGACCCTGCCGCTGATCAGCTATGGCGGATCGTCCACCATCGCGATCTGCCTGACCGTGGGCCTGCTGCTGGCCGTGACCCGCCGCAACCCGCATCTCAAGCGTGAGACGCGCGGGCTGGCCGATTTCATCGGCTGGTCGGAAAAGCGCGCCAACGGGGAAGTCCTCCTCAAGCGCGAGATCGTGCCATGACGCGCGCCGGCGCCCGTGCGACCCGCCATTTCGTTCTCGCCGCCGGTGGGACCGGCGGGCACTTGCTTCCCGCGTTCGCTCTGGCGGCGGAACTGGATCGGCGGGGGCACCATGTGGCGCTGATCACCGATGCGCGGGGCGAGGCCATTCCCGGCAAGCCCGATTTCCTGTCCGCGCATGTCATCCCCGCGGGCCGCTTCGGCAAGAACCCGCTCGGCTGGTTTAAGGGGCTTCGCGCCGTGCTTGCCGGGCGCGCCATGTCCAAGCGCCTGTTCAAGAGCTTCTCGCCGACCGCCGTGGTCGGCTTCGGCGGCTATCCTTCGCTGCCCGCGCTGCTCGGCGCGACCAGCCTCAACATTCCCACCGTGATCCACGAACAGAACGCGGTACTGGGGCGGGTGAACCGCCTGCTGGCGGGCCGGGTGCGCGCGATCGCCACCGCTTATGAAGAGGTAGACCGGCTGGGTCTGGCGCATCAGGTGAAAACCTATTGCGTTGGCAATCCCGTCCGCGCCGAGGTACTGGCTCTGCGCGAGGACGATTATCCCGCGCTGCCCGAGGATGGGCTGCTGCGCGTGCTGGTGACCGGCGGAAGCCAGGGCGCGCGCGTGCTGTCCGAAGTGGTGCCCGATGGGCTCGCCATGCTGCCCACAGCCTTGCGGCTGCGCCTTCAGGTCACCCAACAGTGCCGGCCCGAGGATCTGGAGGCGGTCCGCGCCCGCTATGCCAGCCACGATATCCCCGCCGAACTTGCCACCTATTTCGAGGATATGGCGAGCCGGCTGGCCGATGCGCATCTGTTCATCGGGCGCGCGGGCGCATCCACCATCGCGGAGCTCACCACCGTGGGCCGCCCGGCAATCCTGGTTCCGCTACCCATCGCCACCGACGATCACCAGGCCGCCAACACCCGCGAAATGGTGCAGGCGGGCGGGGCGCGCATGATCCGGCAGGACCGCTTCACCGCCAAGGAACTGGCCAAGCAGATCATGGCGCTGGCTGACGATCCGAAGGGTCTGGCGAACGCCGCCCACGCCGCCTGGAACTGCGGCCGGCCCGATGCGGCAGAAGAACTGGCCGATCTGATCGAAAGCTTCGGCGGCGATGAGCTGATGGACGTGATCCGCGTGGGCGCGAACAACGCACGCGGCGCCAGCCAGGGCGTGGTCGCCGGGCAGGGCGCGGTATGAGGGAGACGGGATTTCCTCTTGATCCTGCCCGTTTTTGCGGAGCGGAAATGGGGGCCGCGAGCTCTAAGAGTCTCGTGCTGCGCCGGTTCGCCCCGTTTGACGAATACGCGAGGAATTTTGAATGAAGGGCGTCGGCACCGATATCGGGACGATCCATTTCGTGGGCATCGGCGGGATCGGCATGTCCGGCATCGCGGAAGTGATGCACAATCTGGGCTATAGCGTGCAGGGGTCAGACCTTGCCGCCAGCGCCAGCGTGGAGCGGCTCCGTGCGCGCGACATTCCCGTGGCAATCGGCCATGCCGCGGAAAACGTGGCCGGCGCGGCGGTGGTGGTGACTTCGACCGCGGTGAAGCGCAGCAATCCCGAAGTCGCCTATGCGCTGGAAAACCGCATCCCCGTGGTGCGACGCGCGGAGATGCTGGCCGAACTCATGCGGCTGAAATCCACCGTCGCGGTGGCGGGCACGCACGGGAAGACCACGACCACCAGCATGATCGCCGCCCTGCTGGATGCGGGCGCCATCGATCCGACGGTCATCAATGGCGGGATCATCGAGCAATACGGTTCCAACGCGCGGCTGGGCGACAGCGACTGGATGGTCGTGGAGGCCGACGAGAGCGACGGTAGCTTCCTGCGCCTGGACGGCACCATCGCGGTCGTCACCAACATCGATCCCGAACACCTCGACCATTACGGCGATTTCGCGGGGGTGCGGCGCGCCTTCGTGGAGTTCATCCACAACGTGCCGTTTTATGGCGCTGCGATCCTGTGCGTGGACCATCCCGAGGTGCAGGCGGTGATCGGCCAGGTCCGCGACCGGCGCGTGGTGACATACGGCTTCTCGCTTCAGGCGGATATCTGCGGCGTAAACGTGCGCCCGCAGGACGGCGGCAATCTGTTCGACGTGATCGTGCGCCAGCGCGGCCAGGAAGATCGCCGGATTGAAGGCGTGCATCTGCCCATGCCGGGGCGCCACAACGTCCAGAACGCACTCGCCGCCATCGCCGTTTCGATCGAAATGGGCTGCGGCGACGAGGTGATACGCACCGGCTTCGGCAGCTTCGGCGGGGTGCGCCGGCGCTTCACCCGCGTAGGCGAGGTGGAGGTCGATGGCGGCAAGGCGGTGGTGATCGACGATTACGGCCATCACCCGGTGGAAATCCGCGCCGTGCTGGCCGCCGCGCGCGAAAGCGCCGGAAAGGGCCGCGTACTCGCGGTGGTGCAGCCACATCGCTACACCCGCCTGCGCGATCTGATGGACGATTTCCAGACCGCCTTCAACGAGGCGGACGAGGTATTCGTTGCCCCCGTCTATGCCGCCGGTGAGGAGCCGATCGAGGGCGTGGACAGTGCGGCTCTGGTCGCCGGGCTCAAGTCGCGCGGCCATCGCGCCGCCGAAACGGTGGAAGACGAAAGACACCTCGCCACGATCCTTTCGGGCGAGGTGCAGCCGGGAGATTACATCGTGTGCCTGGGCGCGGGCGATATCACCAAATGGGCCGCCGGTCTGGCCGAGGGTATCGCGGCGGAGCGGCAGGCCGCGTGATGCAGTTTCCCCAGCCCACCTGGTCCAGTGAAGACGACGGTATGGCGCCCGATTGCGAGGTCGATGGCGCGATCGACGGGCGCGTGCCGGTGGATGGCATTCGCGGCGCGCTGACGCAGGATGCCCCGCTGGCCAAGCTGGTGTGGTTCAAGGCGGGCGGAGATGCCGACTGGCTGTTCGAGCCGGCCGACATGGACGATCTCAAGCATTTCCTCGAAGGGCTGGGCGGCAAGTTGCCCGTCATGGCGCTGGGCCTGGGCAGCAACATGATCGTGCGCGACGGCGGCGTTCCCGGCGTGGTGATCCGCCTGGGCAAACCCTTCGCCGAGATCGAGGTCCGTGATGGCAACGTGCTGGCCTGCGGGGCCGGCGCGCATGGCATACTGGTCGCCAGCGCGGCGCGCGATGCGGGGATCGCGGGGCTGGAATTCCTGCGCGGTATCCCCGGCACGGTGGGCGGCTTCGTGCGGATGAACGGCGGGGCATATGGGCGCGAAGTGGCCGATGTGCTGATCGATTGCGACGTGGTGCTGCCCGATGGCAGCTGCCACTGCCTGCCTGCGCGCGACCTCAAATACAGCTATCGCCATTCCGAACTGCCCGAACAGGCGGTGGTCGTGGCCGCCCGCTTTCAGGGGACGCCCGGCGACCCCGAAGTCATCGGCGCAGAGATGGACCGCATCGCTGCCGAGCGCGAGGCCAGCCAGCCGCTGCGCACCAAGACGGGCGGATCGACCTTCAAGAACCCGGAAGGGCAAAAAGCTTGGCAACTGGTCGACAAGGCCGGCTGCCGTGGCCTGACCCTCGGCGGCGCGCAAGTGAGCGAAAAGCACACCAATTTCCTGATCAACACCGGCAATGCCACCAGTGCCCACATCGAAGGGCTGGGCGAACTGGTGCGCGAAAAGGTCTATGGCCACAGCGGCGTGGCGCTCGAATGGGAAATCCAGCGGGTGGGCAGGCCATGACCCTCAGCCGCAAGCTCCACGTCGCCGTCCTCATGGGGGGGTGGGCTAACGAGCGTCCCGTTTCGCTCATGTCGGGCGAAGAAGTCGCCAAGGCGCTGGAAGAGCGCGGGCACAAGGTGACCCGGATCGACATGGACCGGCAGGTGGCGGCGCGGATTGCCGAGGCTGCACCCGATGTCGTGTTCAACGCATTGCATGGCGTGCCGGGTGAGGATGGCACCGTGCAGGGCCTGATGGATCTGATGGGCGTGCCCTACACCCATTCGGGCCTCGCCACATCGGTCATCGCCATCGACAAGCAACTGACCAAGCAGGCGCTGGTGCCGCATGGCATTCCCATGCCCGGCGGACGCATCGTCAAGAGCGCCGATCTCCACGCGCGCGATCCGATGGCGCGACCCTATGTGCTGAAGCCCGTCAACGAAGGCAGCAGCGTGGGTGTCGCCATCGTCACCGACAGCGGGAATTATGGCAATCCCATCGCGAAGGATGCCAAGGGGCCGTGGCAGGAGTTCGAGGAACTGCTGGCCGAGCCTTACATCAAGGGCCGCGAAATGACCGCAGCCGTCGTCGATTTCGAGGATGGCCCGCGTGCGCTTGCGGTGACGGAGCTGAAGCCCAAGAGCGGCTTTTACGATTTCGACGCCAAATATACCGACGGTATGACCGAGCATGTCTGCCCAGCCGATATCCCCGATGACATCAAGGAGCTGTGCCTCGACTATGCTTTGCGTGCCCACAAGTTGCTGGGCTGCCGAGGCACCAGCCGCACCGATTTCCGGTGGGACGAGGAGCAGGGGGAGGACGGGCTCTTCATCCTGGAAACCAACACCCAGCCGGGCATGACTCCGCTCAGCCTGGTGCCGGAGCAGGCGAAATATGCCGGGATGGAGTATGGCGAGCTGGTGGAAACCATCATCGCCGCCGCGCTGCGCCATTTCAGTGTGACGGGAGGGAAGGGCGGCCATGGCTAAGGTCCGCCGCGATACGCCCGGCGTGCGGCGCTCCGCCGCCGCGCGCAGCCGCGCCAACCGCACGCGGGCGGCGAAGCAGCGCACCAGTTCGCTGATGGGCGGCGCGCTGGCGCTGCTGCCCTTCACCGAGGCGCAGCTGCACAAGCTGTTCCTGTGGCTGATTTTCGCCCTGCTGGCCGCCGCCGCCTGGGGCCTGGCCAGCGTCACCGGCGCGACCGATGCACTAGCTGCCAGCTATGCGCGCAGCGCGGCCGACGCGGGCTTCGCGGTCAATCGGGTTCAGGTGACCGGTACCGAGCGGATGAACGAGCTTTCGGTCTACGAGCGCGCGCTGGCCCAGAGGGACCAGCCGATGCCGACGGTGGATCTGGAGGCGCTGCGCACGGAGCTGCTGGCGCTGCCCTGGGTACAAGACGCGCGGGTGTCTCGCCAGCTGCCCGATACTCTGCGGATCGATATCGTGGAGCGGCAGGAGCACGCCGTGCTCGCCAAGCCGGATGGGCTGGTGCTGATAGACGCAAACGGCCACGAACTCGAACCGATCTCGCGCCAACGTGCCGACGGCAAGCTGATCATCTCCGGCGCGGGGGCGAGCACGCGGGTGAACGGGCTCGATCGCCTGCTCGACGCCGCGCCTGCGCTGAAGCCCAAGGTCGCCTCCGCCGAGTGGGTGGGCAACCGTCGCTGGAACCTGACCTTTTCCTCCGGCCAGATGCTCGCCCTGCCCGAGGGCGAGGAGGCGGCCCCCGCGCTGGTGAAGTTCGCCCGGATCGATGGCGCCAATCGCCTGCTCGGCGGAAGGGTCGCGGTGGTGGACATGCGCATTCCGGGCCAGGCCGCCTTCCGTTGCAAGGACGGGCCGTGCAGCAAAACCGCTTTGGAGCGGATGGCCGCCAACGGCGGGGTCGCAAACTGATGGCCGCCCCCCCTCCCCGCGTCACCCGCGCTTATGCCGCGGTGAACATCGGATCGTTCCGCGTGTCATGCATGATCCTGGGCCAGGACGAGACGGGCGCTCTGCAGGTGCTGGGATCGAGCCACCGCAAGTCGGAAGGGATCAAGCGCGGCTACGTCACCGATATGGCGGCGGCGAGCCACGCGATCCGTCAGGCGGTGGAAAAGGCGGAAACTGTGGCCCGCACCACCATCTCCAGCGTCACCATCGGCTGCGCGGGCGCAGGTCTCGCCAGCAAGGTGTCCAGCGTGGAGATCGCGATCGGCGGGCGCCGGATCGAGGAAGACGATATCGACCATCTCCTCGCCGCGGCGCGTGAAATGATGCAGCCTGATGGCCGCATGGTGCTGCACGCCCAGCCCGCGCATTACACGCTGGACGGCGCGCACGGGGTCGCCAATCCCAAGGGGCTGCATGCCGAAACGCTGGGCGTGGATATCCATGTGGTGCTGGCCGAAGGCGCGCCGGTCCGCAATTTGATCGAAGCGGTGCAGAACGCCCACCTCGATGTGGACGCGGTCGTCGCCAGCCCGCTGGCCAGCGCCTACGCCTGCCTTTCTCCCGAAGAGCGCGACCTTGGCGTGGGTCTGGTGGAAATAGGCGCGCAGGTGACCAATGTTTCGGTCCACGCGGGCGGGATGCTGCTGGGTCTCAAGTCCATCCCGGTGGGCTCCAACGACATCACCGATGCCATCGCGTCCAGCTTCGGTATAAGGCGCAGCCAGGCCCAGCGCCTGAAATGCGTGTCCGGCTCCGCCATCGCCACGCCCAGCGATCACCGCGAAATGGTGCCGGTCAACGGACCCGGCGACGAGGGCACCGGTCCGCGGGCGCGTGGTGCCGACGATCAGAACCGCGTCGCTCGCGCCGAACTGGTGGGCGTGGTCACCGAACGGCTAGGCTATCTCGCCAGTGAAGTGGGCAAAGCGCTGAAGAGCCTGGGCTTTTCGGGCGCGAATGCGGGCCAGGTGGTCCTGACCGGCGGCGGCGCGGAACTTCACGGCATCGCCGACTTCATGC
>NZ_JBELMO010000070.1:0-15953 GCF_042095715.1 Qipengyuania sp.
CCAAGCAAAGGAGGCCAGACGATGCCCGCCAAATCGAAAGCCCAGCAACGGGCCGCGGGAGCGGCTTTGTCCGCCAAGCGCGGCGACACCAAGGTGTCGGAGCTGCAGGGCGCTTCCAAGGACATGTATGATTCCATGTCCGAAGACGAATTGGAGGATTTTGCCTCCACAGACCTCGAAGGATTACCAGACCACATCGACGAGGACTGAGCGTATGGCGTGACCGGGGCCTATTCCCCGGTCCCCACTGCGGGGGTTTCGATCGGCGCCATACCCTTCACGCTTCCGGCGTAAGCCTCCGCCCCGCGCAGGACGCGCAGCACATTGCGCGATGCGATCTTCTCCAGATCGGCCTGGCTGTAGCCGCGGCGCGCCAGTTCCGTGAACAGCGCCGGATATCCGGTTACGTCCTCGGCCCCCTCGGGTCCGATTTCCATCCCGTCGTAATCGCCACCAAGCCCGATGTGGTCAATGCCCGCAACCTTGCGGATATGGTCGATATGGTCGACCCACTGCGCCACCGTCGCCTTGGGGCGCGGATTGGCGCCAACCCAAGCGGCAACACCATCCGTCACGGCCTTGGGGTCGCCCGGGTAAAGGCTGTTGAGACGGGCGGTCTCCGCGGCGTTATCGGCGCTCCACTGGCGATAATCCTCGCTCAGGAAGGCGGGATACCCCACCGCCATCACGATCCCGCCGTTCTTCGGCAGACGCGCCAGCACGCTGTCGGGCACATTGCGCGGATGGCCATCCACCGCGCGCGCCCCCGAATGGCTGAAGATCACCGGCGCTTTCGCCTCGTCGAGCACGTCCATCATTGTGGCTTCGCTGACATGGCTGATATCGACCAGCATCCCCAGCCGGTTCATCTCCCGCACCACCTTGTGGCCGAAATCGGTGAGGCCATCGTGCTGCGGTGCGTCGGTGGCGCTGTCCGCCCAGCTCAGCGTCTTGGAGTGGGTCAGCGTCAGGTAACGGGCGCCCAGGTCATAGGTCTGGCGCAGCACCGCCAGGCTCTCGCCGATGGAATTGCCACCCTCCATGCCCAGAAGGGAAGCGATCCTGCCCTGCTTCATCGCGGCCGCCGCGCCATCGGCGGTGGTGACGAAGGCCAGGTCCCTGGGATAGCGCGCAATCACACGCTTCATCACGTCGATCTGTTCCAGCACCGCGACGACCGCTTCGGGCTCGTCAAGCGAAGCGGAGACATACACCGACCAGAACTGGCCCCCCACCTTCCCGGCCCTGAGGCGAGGAATATCGGTGTGCATCCCACCTTCGGCCCAGCCATTGGAGGGCACCTTGCTGCTGTCGTTGAAATCGAATTCGGCGATCACGTTGCGATAGCGATCACGCAACTGCTCGGGCACGTCATTGTGTCCGTCGAACACCGGCGCGGCCTTCAGCGCGGCCTCCGCCACCTGCTGCGGGGTTCGCTGCGCGGACGCCGGCGCCGCGGCGAGGCCGAACAGCGCCGCCGCGATCAGCGTCAAGCGGGAAAGGTAATGGGTCACGTCGTCAATCTCCCTCGTCAGCGGCGCGTGCATATCCTAGTCTATCGGAAACAAAAGCAAGGCCGCATCGAAACCGGTTGGTTGATTAGCCATATTGGTTATAAATGTCAAGCTTTTTTGCCAAAACGATTTGAAGGAGATCACTCATGACCGTCATCGCCAGTTGGAACGGTCAGGAAATCGCCCACAGCGACAGCACCGTAGTCGTGGAAGGCAACTATTACTTCCCGCGCGCGGACGTGAATGCCGCCGTGCTCGGCCCCAGCGACACCACCAGCCAGTGCCCGTGGAAAGGCACCGCCCATTATCATGCGCTGACCGTGGCGGGCAAAACCAACCCCGACGCAGCCTGGTACTACCCCGAGCCAAAGGACGCGGCCGGCGAAATCCGCGACCGCATCGCGTTCTGGAAGGGCGTGGAGGTGCGCGAGGCGTGAGCGCGGCGGCAGAGCGCACGCTGGCGCTGCTGCGCTCGCGCGGCGCGGGCCGCACGCTGTGCCCCAGCGAAGTCGCGCGCGATCTGGCCGGGGAAGGCGGCGACTGGCGCGCCCGCATGGAGGACGTGCACAAGGCCGTGGACCAGCTGCTGGACGGGGGCGCGATCACCCCCTCATGGAAAGGCCGGGCACTGCACCGGCGCGAGGGCCCCTATCGCATAGCCGCCGCACCCCGCCCGGATACCGACACGGTGACGCCATGACGGCCCGCATCGCGCTGCGCTGGCTGCTCGGCGTGCTTTATCTGGTCGCGGCGTATTTTCATCTGGCGAGCCCGGCCCCCTTCATCCAGGTGACGCCCGACTGGGTGCCCATGAAACCGGCGGTGATCCTGTGGACCGGGATCGCCGAAGGAGCCGGGGCGATCGGCCTTTTGCAACTCTGGTGGCCACGCCTGCGCCGCGCCGCAGCCATCGGGCTGGCGCTCTATGCCGTCTGCGTGTTCCCCGCCAATATCAATCATTTCGCCCTGGACATGGCACGCACGGACGGCGGTCTGGGCCTTGCCTATCACCTGCCGCGCATGGCGCTGCAGCCGGTGCTGGTGTGGCTGGCGCTGTGGACCGGCGGCGTCATCGACTGACCGAGCCGTCGCGCAAAATAGGCCGGGTGGACGGGTTCGAGCTTTGCCGCCCGATCATTCAGGCCCGCAATTCAGGTTCTTGCGACAGCAACCCTAAGTGAAGCGTTGGGCGAACCATTCCTTGTAGAGCACAAGCAGATCGATCGCCGCATCGACGCGAGCGGGGTCGATCCCGATAGATTGTTCGATCAGCAACCCCCGCATCGCAGCCGTGTGGAGGAGGTGCATCGCTTCCACCATTTCCACGTTCTCGATACCGACGTGGCGGGCAACCTTCACGGAGCCTTCGAGCTGGAAACCGTGAACGGATGCGTGGGTTTTCCTGAGCGCCGCTGCGAGATCGTCATCCCCACGCGCGGCGATGGTCAATTCGATCAGAGCCATGGCCTCTTCGCTCTGGTAGCTTTCCCACCCGATGCGAGTGAGGGCGACAAACATATCGATATCGGCCGGAAGACTGCTGAGTGCGTCCCCCCTCTTTCGCCGCAACGTCATTTCGATGTCTTTGAGCGTTTCCGACAACAGGTCCGCCCGCGTGGGAAAATGATGCAGCATTCCCCCGCGGCTGATCCCCGCCTCCTGCGCCACCCGAACGGTAGTGGTCGCAGCATAGCCGTCACGGGCGAGGCAGCGGATCGTGGCGTCGAGCGCGCGCCTTCGTGTGTCAGCCGTGCGATCCGCCTGAGTACGGCGCGTCTTTGTTTTTTCGGTTGCCTGCTCGCTCATCGTGTCGTCCCGTACGTTACGCTCTGCCGCCGACTTATTGAGAGGCGCCAATAGCGCAAGACCTCTGCCAGAAGCCTACGAATGGAGCGGTTAATGGAAGGGCCCCAAGGGTCGGCGATCAGACGGCCTCAAAAAGTCGCCTTCACACCCACGAAGAAGCGGCGGCCGATGATGTCGTAGGCCGACGTCGCGATCGCGCCGCCATACAGGGGCGCGTCCGGCTCTGTCAGATTGGTCACGCCGAGACGCAGTTCGAAATCGTCGGCAACACCGATCCGCCCAATCAGATCGAAGTAGCTGATGGCGGGGACCCCAGGTTCGTTTGCCCCTTCCACGCCGACGTTGCTGGAGGCCGTCATCGAGCCGATGTAACGCCAGCGCAGGGAGAGCGAGGTGTTGGGATTACCGATGGTGGCAGTAGTGACTGCTTTCCATTCGGGATGGGTGGAGGAAAAGCCGTCGATCTGCGTGTTGCCGATCGTTCCGGCATATTCGAGAACCGGATCGGTCGCGACCGATTGGATCTTGTAATCCATGACATGCGTGACAGCGCTGTTGAGGGACAGAAACCCGGTCTCCCCAAACCCGACCGAAGCATCCAGCTGCATGTCGAGACCGGCGGTCTGATAGGTGGACAAATTGGCCAGCCTTTCCCTCACGTTGGAAAGAAAGCCGTTGCTGTCGCGATTGATCTGCTGGCAGAAAATGTTGTTCGGATCGTAATTCGGGTTTTGCCCGGTCAGATTGAAGCATTCGCGCAGCGCGATGGGGCTGGTGATGTAGCCGATCGCATCCTTCACGCTGATGTCGTAATAGTCGATCGAAAAGGCGAAGGTACGGAACAGGCTATCGGCGAAGGCAGGCTGAAGCACCGCCCCGATCGTATAACTGTCCGCCGTTTCCTCGGTCAGATCGGGGTTTCCGACGCGCAGGGCGGAAATTGCCGCCCCCGGATAGCCGAACAGGTCGATAAGCGCGGGACTTACGCCCTGTTGCAGGCACAAGGCCCGCACCTGCGCCGGGTCGACGCCCGGTAGCTGGCCCCGCCGCGCCTGTCCGGCCACATCGCACGGATCGCCCGATCCGGTCGACGCAAGGCCGATGATGCCCGCGGTTCCCGATTGCGGAGAGAACAAATCCCCGAGGCTGGGCGCCCTGATGGCACGCGAATAGCCGCCGCGCACCGAGAAGCCGTCCAGGATTTCCCAGTTGGCGCCAGCTTTGTAGGTGCTGACGCCGCCAAAGCGGCTGTAGTCGGAATAACGATAGGCCAGATCGACCTCCAGCCTCTCGAAGAAAGGCGTGTCGGACAGCACCGGGAGCAGGACCTCGGCGTAGATTTCCTTGACGTTGAGATCGCCGCTCGTGCTGCGCGCGCCGGAGGTTCCGAAGGTTTCCGGTGCAGTCGTAACGCCCGGTACGGAGGTCGGCGTTGGGCTGTTGCGGGGGTCGATATCGACGACATAGGAATTGTCGCGATATTCTGCACCGATCGCGAAACCGGCCGTGCCACCGGGAAGCTTGAAAAGATCGCCGGTAACGGTGCCCTGCACGATCGTCTGTTCGTAGCTGTTCCGATCGGTGGTGCTGAACGTCAGATAGGCTTGGCAGCTCGCCGAAGCCGGAGCGAAGCCGAACGGGTCAAAGCCGCCATCGCACAAGCTGCGTCCGCCGTCAGGCGCATTCACGACCTGGAGGAATTTGCTGCGGCTGACCTGGTTCGATCCGGTGGCATCCTGATCTGTGCGACCATGACTTGCATATAGATCGAACGACAGATTGTCGGTGATCTGGCCTTTGAACCCAAGCAGACCCTGCCAGACGTCGTAATCCTGCTGCACCTGCAATCGGCCAAGCCGACCGGTATTGAAGTAATAGGTGATCGGTCCGTTGGGGTTTGGTCTGGAATTCAACAGGATACGCAGGTCAGGCGTGATAAAGGGATTTGCCGCACTGATTGTGACTGGTTCGACCACCGATTGGGTCACGCCCTGGCTGGACAGCTGGTCGGTGGAATAGGTCGCATAGTTCAGCTGCGCATAAGCGGTGATCCGGTCGGAAAGATCGAGTTCACCCCGCGCGAAACCGGTGTAGCGTTCGAGCGGCAAATAGAGAGTGGAATCGGTGGAGAACCGCTGACGCACCTGCCCGGTACTAGTGATGTTGTATCCGGTCGTCGCCGTATCGCGCAGGTTCAGGCCACCCTGAGAGCTGAGAACGGTGCCGTCCAGATTGACCAGATAGCTGCTCGCAAGCGACGGCAGCGCGGTTCCATAGGTGTTGAGAAACAAATTACGGTAAGCGGCATAGCGCGCGTTGGCTGCAGGCAGACCGAACAGATTGCTGCGGCTCTGGACCAGAAGTCCGCTCGTCGGCGTGCTGGTGCCTGCATCATCCTCGCCCAGGGTTCGCGCATTGGCGGACGCGGTGCCGCGGTTGTAATAGGACGCGGACAGGAAAAGGCGCGCGGTATCGTCCGCAAAGGACCCGCCCCACGTACCCGCAATTGAATAGGTTGCAGCATCGCCCTCGTCACTGAGGCCAGCGTCCGCGTTTATTTCGAAACCGCGAAACCTGTTGTTGAAGCGGAAGTTGACGACGCCTGCCACCGCGTCCGATCCGTAAATCGCCGAAGCTCCTCCGGTGATCACCTCGACGGTGGATATAAGCGCCGGGGAAATGGTGTTGAGATCGATCGTGCCGGATGGATCGCTAGGCTGAAGACGCCGGCCGTCGAACAGCACCAGCGTGCGTTCCGGACCCAGCCCCCGAAGGTTCGCGGTCGCGCGACCCCCCGATGATCCAGGGCCGGCGGCCCCGATCGATGACGTCTGCGCCCCCTGGGAGGCCTGAAACTGCGGCAATGCGTTCAGCGCCTGCTCTACCGTGACGGGGCCGGAGTTCTCGATGAACTCCTCGTCGATTGTGAGGATAGGGCTCTCGGCCTTGTAATCGCGTCTGACGATGCGCGAACCGGTCACGACGATCGGCTCTCCGGCACCCGTGGCCGCCTGCGCATCGGGCACCTCCTGCGCAGTTACTGGTCCCGCATAGGCCAGCGTGCAGGTGGCGACGAGAAGGCCGCAGCGCGACAGATACTTCATAATTCTCTCCCCTTCGGCGCATCGTTTCGGCGCCGCGGAAAATCAGGTGCCTGCGCAAACAGAAACAGTCAAGGCTGTTTGAAAGTTTGCGTTGATGCCGAATTCCGTTCAACAAGGCTCGCGATGGCTTCGCTCGATTCGTTTCGAAGCGGACCGGTCCACGCCCGGTAAAGGGCGGGAAACAGGGAGGATTTTGAATGGTCAACCATCCGTCCAGGCGTGACGTTGTGGGCTCGATGGCCGCCACTGTCGGCGCAGCTCTTGCCTATCCAGGGATTGCGGCGGCGCAGACCCGTTCGCGCAACACGGTGGAAACGGCGCGCGGCCTTGTCCGCGGAGTGCAAGCCGACGGCGTTCACGTTTTCAAGGGTATGCGGTATGGCGCGGATACCACGGGGCGACGGTTCCTCCCCCCGCGAGCCCCCGAACCCTGGAGCGGCGTGTTCGATGCCGGGGCTTACGGCGACCAGGCCCCCCAGACACCCACCGCCATTGCCGGCGACGAGCCGATGAGCGAGGATTGTCTGCGGATCAACGTGTGGACACCGGCCCCCGACGCGAAACGTCGGCCCGTGATGCTATGGTTTCATGGGGGCGGGTTCGAGGTCGGAACGGGTTCTTCCGCGCTCTATGATGGTACCAACCTCGCCAAGCGGGGCGACGTGGTCGTCGCCACGATCAATTCGCGCCTCAACGTCTTCGGCTTCTGCGATCTTTCCCGGCAGCTCGGCGACGCATATCGCAGTTCGGGCAATGCCGGAATCATGGACCTTGCGATGGCGATGCGATGGGTGCGGGAAAACATCGCGGCATTCGGCGGAGACCCGAACAACATAACGATCTTCGGGCAATCCGGCGGGGGCCGCAAGGTGTCCATGTGCTATGCCAGTCCACTGGCCACCGGCTTGTTTCAGCGCGGTATCGTGCAAAGCGGATCACATCTGATGGTCCACACGCCCGAAAAAGCCGATGCTCTGGTACGGCTTCTGCTCGCTGAACTGGGTTTGAGTGAAGGGGACGCAGGCAAACTCGCGGGGATCGAGCAGAAAACCCTGAGCGAAGCCAATCTGGCTGCAATCAAGAAAGCGGGATACCGGTTCGAGCCGACGCTCGACGGTATCGTCATTCCCGAACAGCCGTTCATTTCGCGCGCGCCCCAGTTCAGCGCTCACATTCCCATGATGGTGGGCACCGCACGGACCGAACTGGCCGCGCAGCTGGGCGCGCGCGATCGCAAGCTCTTCGCTCTCACCGAAGATGCTCTTCCCGCGGCAATCGAACCTTTCGTCGGTCGGGGGAACGAGGCCGAGGCTCTGAAGGCGTACCGTGCCGTCGATGCCGATGCCTCGCCTTCGGAACTGTTCTTCCGCATCGCGACGGGACGCGCCTACGACCGGGATGCGACATTGATGGCCGAGGCCCGTGCCTCGCAGGGTCGCGAACGGACATGGCTCTATAAGCTCGATTGGCCCTCGCCCATATATCAGGGTCAGCGGATCAGCCCGCACTCACTCGATCTGCCATTTATCTTCGACAATGTGACCAAGGGATCGGGTCCTCGCATGGTCGGTCCGCCCACCAGCGACACGGCAGCGCTAAGCAATACGATGGCCGAAACCTGGCTGGCCTTTGCGCGTAGCGGAAACCCCAACAACGCCGCCATCCCGAATTGGCATCCTTACGAGCTGTCAGATCGCACCACGATGATCTTCGACGTGCCGCCCCATGTCGAAAGTGATCCCTATCGCGAGGAGCGGCAGTTCATGTCGCAATTTCCATCCACGCAAACCAGCAATGGACGGTTCCGCAGCCTGACGGCGGATTGACACCGCCATAGGCTCCACAGCGCGAAGGGCGCGCATCGAGCAAATGGCCTCCAAAACCCGAGAAATCTACGCCACCTGTTCTCACGCATTATACACGGGACACCCAGGATAATGACGAAATCCATCGCTTTCATCTCGGCTCTTGCTTGCCTTGCCACGGGATGCGCAGGCGCAACCAACCTCGAAACATCGCAAGCAATCACGGCCGCCGCCGCGCCGGAACTCTATGCCGATGCCGATAAGTGGCTCTGCTTGCCAGGTCGGCAGGATAGCTGCGACCAGGATCTGACGACAACGGTGGTGGCCGCCGACGGAACGCTCACGCGCGAGGCATTCGATGCCTCGCCTGATCAGCCGATCGACTGCTTTTACATTTATCCGACACTGTCACTCGACAGATCCGGGAATGCCGACTGGAATGAGGGCCCGGAGGAAGGCCGTGTGCTTCATCAGCAGTTGGCCCGCTTTGCCGATGTCTGCCAGGTTTATGCGCCGAAGTACCGCCAGATCACGATGCTGGGCGTGAGCGGCCGCTCCGGTGAAAAAATGGCCGATCTCTACCGCGTCGCGATCGCGGATGTGAAGGAAGCCTGGAACCATTACCTGGCCAATTACAGCGACGGGCGCGGGGTGATCCTGATCGGTCATTCGCAAGGCTCGCGCATGCTCATCAACCTCATCCAGGATGAGATCGACGGCAAGCCTTCACAAGAACGGATCGTATCGGCTTATCTGAATGGTACCAGCGTCGTCGTGCCCGAGGGCCGGGATGTCGGCGGCACTTTCACTGCGATGCCGCTTTGCCGGTCTGCAGACCAGACGCAATGCATCGTCGCTTATCGAAGCTTTCGAGCGGACAGCGGGCCCGTAAACGATTATGCCGCTACCGAGCGTCCCGGCATGGAAATCGCTTGCGTCAATCCCGCTGCTCCTGGCGGGGGAAAGGCCTCGCTGCATTCCTATCTCACGACCGACGCGCTTATGGGCGGTCCGAAACCCCGGTTCGTCAATGATGGGCCAGAAATCGAAACGCCGTTTGCTTCCGTGCCCGGCTTGCTGAGCGGCGAATGCGTATCCAACGAGAGCGGCCAGTACCTCGCAATCTCGATCAACGCCGATCCCAGCGACCCAAGAACGGACGATATCACCGGCGATATCTACACCGGTGGCAAGATCAACCCGGCAATGGGATTGCACCTGATCGATATAAACCTGGTCATGGGAAATCTCTTGGATCTCGCCCGCTCCCAGACCCGCGCGTATCTTGCAGCCCCTCGCTGAGCGAACAGGACCGCAGCCTCGATTAGGGCGAAGCTCCGGTGGCGATCGTATCGCTGGAACCCGGGTCGGATTTGACGGAGGCTGCAATACGCGACCGGCTGGACACGACATTGGCGAGTTTCAAGCGGCCTCGAATGTTTCAGTTCGTCGAAGCTCTGCCCCGAAATTCGATGGCGAAGATACAAAAGGCAATTTTGCGGGAAGAGTATGAAGGCCTTTTCGAGCGTTCTTGCCAAGTGTCGGAATGAGGCAATGATCCACTTCGGGTTTCTTATCAGTGCTGACAGTTCACGAACCATGAAAAGCGAGAGAAGGAAATGGGCCAAAGCAACAGGTGGCGCGAACTGTCCACTTTCAGCTCTTCGCCACGAGGAAAATTTCAAGGCGCCATGTGACGCTACAAGCGCTAGGCCGAATAACTGAAGCCATAGATCTACCAGCGCGCCACGCGCCGCTATCCGGCAGCTCTGGACGCGATGCAGCGCCGATGATCGCTGAACGGCTCGCCGCCAGTGCGCTCAGTGCGGAAGCCATTCGCCTTCCATAGTTTGCAGAGTTTTTGGGCTGCCCGCTAATTGCGGGCCACACCCCGCTTGTGATCCCCGCCGCGCCCCTCTCGCCCCAGGCCGTCACTACCGGCGCAATTTTTCACCCGCATTCGCCGCCGGCCAAGCAACACGTGGGGAACCTGGGTGGGGCCCGCGAAAAGGCGGCCCAATCCAGGGACCCAAGTTTTCATGTGTCTTTTCAACCGATTGGATGCCCCGCAAGGATTCGAACCTTGATTGACGGAGTCAGAGTCCGCTCTCTTACCATTAGAGGACGGGGCATCGGCGCTGGTCGCGTTCCGGGTGAGCGCAGGGCCGCCCGGAGAGGCGCGCGCCATAAGCGGGGGGCGTGTCCGGGTCAAGGGGGCGACTCGGCGCACTTGCCCCCGCACCGCAAGAACATTAGGGTCGCCGTCAGGTCCCTGCGGTTTCCATCGGTTTCGCGCGGGAGGACAAGAAGAAAGACACGAAGCCCATGGCGGATCACGCTCCGCCGGACATGATAACGGGGGCTGGCAAGCACGGGGGCAAACCGTCCGGCAAGGTAGCCGATTTCCGCTACAAGCGCCCCGCCCAGCCCGATATCCGCCCCGAGCGCAGTCCGCTCCCCGGGGTCGAACCCGCCGACGATCCGTCGGGGGAGCACACAGGCCGTCCCGCGCCCTTCTCCGCGCCCCCCCCCGGAACGCGCCCCGCGCGCCGCCAGGCCTTCGCCGCGCTGGACCTGGGCACCAACAACTGCCGCCTGCTGATCGCGCGGCCTTCCGGCGAACATTTCACGGTGATCGATGCCTTCAGCCGCGTGGTGCGCCTGGGCGAGGGGCTGGCGACGAGCGGACGCCTGTCGGACGCGGCGATGGACCGCGCGCTGGCCGCGCTCCACGTCTGCGCGGACAAGCTGCGGCGCCGCAACGTCCATCTGGCCCGCTCGGTCGCCACCGAAGCCTGCCGCCGCGCGGTGAACGGCGATGCCTTCATCGAGCGCGTGCGCGAGGAGACCGGCATAGCCCTCGACATCATCTCCGCGCAGGAAGAGGCGCGCCTCGCGGTGCTGGGCTGCCACGTCCTGCTGGAAGACGGCGAGGGACCAGCAGTGGTCTTCGATATCGGCGGCGGTTCGACCGAGCTGGTACTGATCGAAGCAGGCGATACGCCTGTGCCGCGCATCCTCGACTGGCTGTCGGTACCCTGGGGGGTGGTATCGCTGACCGATAGCGTGCCCGCGCCAGACGGTACGGCCGAGGGGCGCCAGGCGCGCTATGCCAAGATGCGCCAGCTGGTTTCCGGCGCCTTCACCCCCTTCGCCGACCGTGTTGCCCCCGTCGCGATGGGCGAAGACAAGGTCCGCCTGCTAGGGACCAGCGGGACGGTAACCACGCTGGCCAGCGTGCATCTCGAACTGCCGCAATACGATCGCCAGGCTGTGGACGGGTTGATCGTGCCTTCGGCCGACATGCGTGGCATCTGTCAGCGCCTGTCCACGATGAGCGGCGACCAGCGGCGCACCCTGCCCACCATCGGGGACGACCGCGCCAATCTGGTGGTGGCCGGATGCGCAATCCTGGAATCGATCCTGGACATCTGGCCTGCCGAAATGCTGGGCGTGGCTGACCGCGGCATTCGCGAAGGCATCTTGCGCAGTCTCATCGCCGCGGACGCCAGGGCGGAACAGAGCCGCGCCCATCTGCAACGCAACCGCGGCGTCTGAGGGGCACGGAGAATGGCGAGAGGCGTGAAGGACAGCGGCAAGCGGGTGAAGACCGCCAAGGGCCGCACCGCGAGTTCGGTCCGCTGGCTGGAGCGGCAGCTCAACGATCCTTACGTGAAGCAGGCCAAGGCCGACGGCTATCGCAGCCGGGCGGCCTACAAGCTGACAGAACTCGATGACAAATACACGCTTCTCAAGGGCGTGAAGCGGGTCGTCGACCTGGGAATCGCGCCGGGTGGGTGGAGCCAGGTGGTTCGCCGCCGCGCGCCCAAGGCCGCAATCGCGGGGATCGATCTGCTGCCGGTGGAGCCGATCGATGGCGTGACGATCTTCGAGATGGACTTCATGGCGGACGAGGCGCCCGCCGCACTTGCGGACGCGCTGGACGGGCCGCCCGACCTGGTCATGAGCGACATGGCCGCCAACACCGTGGGCCACAAGCAGACCGACCATCTGCGCACCATGGGGCTGGTGGAGGCGGGGGCTTGGTTCGCGATCGAGAACCTGGCACCGGGCGGTGCCTATCTGGCCAAGGTGCTGGCGGGCGGCACGGATTCGGAGCTGCTGGCGCTGCTCAAGACGCATTTCCGCAGCGTAAAACACGCAAAACCCCCCGCGAGCCGCAAGGGATCGAGCGAGTGGTACGTGATAGCTCAGGGGTTCAAGGGGCGCGCCGAGGACGGCTAAGCCGCCCTCGCACCCGCCCGAAGACCGGCGTCCGGCTTATTCCTGGCCGGCGTTGCCCGTGGCGGCCTGATCGCTGGCGACCGGCTGATCGCCGCCCATGGCACCCGCCGCCTGTGCGGGACTGGCGTTGGTCCCTTCGACCGCACCCGGACCGACGCCCGGTGCATCCACATCGACCTGATCGCCCTCGGCGCCTTCCTCTGCCGCCGGTGCGGCGGGCGCCGGGTAGTCCGGACCGCCACCATTGGCTTTCAGATAGGCCATGATATTGGCGCGGTCTTCCGGCTTGGAAAGACCCGCAAAACTCATCTTAGTCCCGGGGGCATAGGCCTTGGGGCTTTTTAGCCAGGCATCCATTTCCTCATAGGTCCAGGTGCCGCCATGGCCCGACAGCGCGCTGGAGAAGGC
Organism: Qipengyuania sp.; assembly: GCF_042095715.1. Taxonomy (GTDB): domain Bacteria; phylum Pseudomonadota; class Alphaproteobacteria; order Sphingomonadales; family Sphingomonadaceae; genus Qipengyuania. The sequence continues at coordinate 12,883 of NZ_JBELMO010000070.1, forward strand.
GAAGCCGCCCTTGCCCTGTCCGATGGGCTCACCCATCGTTCCGTAGAGATTCGGGCCGATGCCGTTGGGGCCGCCCTGATTGATGGTGTGGCACGCGGTGCACTTAGCGAAGATCTTCTCGCCTGCGGCGGGATCGGCGGCCGCGAGCACGGTTCCCAGATCGTAACCGGGGCCTTCGGCGCCGCCTTCGGCCTCACCCTCGATGAAATAGCCCATCTCCTCCGAATGCTCTGGCTTGTCGGCATGGAAATAAAGGCTGCTGGCGATCGAGGAGCCCAGCGCGATGATACCGGCGAAAAGGACCCAGCCGGCGGCGGTGTTGAAATTGTCGTTCATGCGATGAAGGCTTCCGCGCGTCAGATGAAATTTTGGTTGCGCGCCGCTCTAGTGTCAGCATCGCGCCTGCGCAAGGGTGCTTGCCCCCGCTTGCCCGCCCCGATAGCAGCGCAGGTTCCATGCGCAAGTTTCCCCAGCCCGCCCTCGCCCTCGTCGATGCCATGCGGACCGCCGCCGCAGCCGATCCGGCCCGCGCCGTGTCCTTCGGCGGCGCACCGGGCTCCAATTCGCACCAGGCGACGATGGCGCACGATCCCGATGCGCTGCCGCTGCCGTGCTACGGGTTCGAAGATGCGCTTGCCGCGGTGCACGATGGCACTGCGGGGGCGGCGATGATTCCGATCGACAATTCGCAGGCAGGCCGGGTGGCGGACATCCATTTCCTGCTGCCGGAGAGCGGACTGCACATCGTCGCCGAGCATTTCCAGCCTATAACCCACGCCTTGATGGGGCTTGGCGAGGGGCCGTTCGAAGGTGCCTGGAGCCATCCCCATGCGCTTGCCCAGTCGCGCCGCTATCTTGCCGAGCGCGGCATCGCCGGGCTGAGCTATGCCGACACGGCGGGCGCAGCGGCGCTGGTGGCGGAACGCGGAGAGCCGGCGATGGCCGCGATCGCCCCGCCGCTCGCCGCCGAACTCTACGGCCTCACCATCGTGGAGCGGGAGGTGGAGGACGCGCACGACAACACCACCCGCTTCGTGCTGCTGGCCAAGGAACCGCGCGATCTCGCAGGTATCGAGGGCACCGCGATGACGACCTTCATCTTCGCGGTGAAGAACGTGCCCGCCGCCCTTTACAAGGCGCTTGGCTGCTTCGCGACCAACGGCGTAAACATGACCAAGCTCGAAAGCTATCAGCAAGGGACCAGCTTCGCCGCCACCACGTTCTACACCGATATCGAGGGCGCACCGGGCGATCCCCGCGTCGACGCGGCGCTGGACGAACTCGCGTTCCAGACCAACTCGGTGCGGCTGCTCGGCAGCTACCGCCAGGCGCGCAAGCGGGGCTGAGAAGATGCTGACAGACCGCCGGACTCTGATTGGCGGCATGGCGGCGCTGGGGGCAAGCGCCTGCGTCCCCATTCACGAGCGCAGCGACCCGTCGCTCACGGCGGATTTGTCGCGGATCGAACGGCGGACCGGGGGAAGGTTGGGGGTCGGCTTTCTTGATCCTGGAAGCGGTGCAACGATGGGCCTGCATAGCGATGAGCGCTTCCCCATGGCCTCCACCTTCAAGACCTCGCTCGCCGCGCTGACGCTTGTGCGCGCGCAGGACGGCGCCATCGATCTGGACGAAGAGGTGCGCTGGTCAGCGGATGATCTGCTGTCCTACGCGCCCTTCGCGCGCGAGCGGATCGCCACCGGAGCGAGTTGGCGCGAACTGGCGCGCGCCGCGCAAATCCTGTCCGACAACACCGCCGCTAACCTGCTGCTCGCGAAACTGGGCGGTCCGGCGGCGCTGACCGCCTTCTGGCGCGGGATCGGCGACGATATCTCGCGCCTCGACCGGATCGAGCCCGAACTCAACAATGTCCCGACCGGCGAATGGCGCGACACCACAACGCCCGCCGCGATGGCGCAGACGATCGCGCGCCTTGTCGCCAGCCCTGATTCGAGCCCGCTTTCGCCCGGCAGCGCCGACACGCTGCGCGACTGGATGGTCGCGACCGAAACCGGCCTCAGGCGCGTGCGCGCGGGCCTGCCCGCTACATGGCTGGCGGGGGACAAGACCGGCAACAGCGGCGATTGGGACGGCATGGGGTATACCCGCGGAGACATCGGTTTCTGCCGCGGGCCGGCATCGCAGCCGATCTGCTTCGCCATCTATCATCAGGCACCTGTCGATGGGACGAGCGATGCCCTCAGGATCGACACGGCCTTCGCCGAAGTCGGCGAGGTGTTGGCCGGCTGGGTCCGCCGCAACTATACGATCATCGTTACCTGACGCAGCTCATTCGTCGCCATAGATTGCGACTTCGCTGGTCCCTTCGCTGGTAGCGCGACCGCGATACATGCCGCTGGTGTTGAAGCTGAACAGCGCCTCCCCCTCGGGCGTGACGAGGATTACCCCGCCATCGCCTCCCGCATCGGCCACTTCCTGCATCACTGCATCGGCAATGCCCTGCGCGACGTCGGCGGTCAGCGCGATAGTACCCGTGGTCTTGTCTGCCACATCCTCCAGCGTGGTTTCGCGGGCCATCCGGATGCGCGTGCAGATTTCGTGGGCCACACCCACGCGGATGAAATATTCGCCCCATCCGGTTGCCGAAATCGCGCAGGCCCGATCATCGGCATAAGTGCCCGCGCCGATGATCGGGGCATCGCCGATGCGGCCCCAGCGTTTGCCCGTCATGCCCCCGGTCGAGGTGCCCGCGGCGAGGTGCCCGTGCGTATCGAGCGCCACCGCGCCCACGGTGCCGAACTTTATATCGACATCGAGCGCGGAGAGATTCTCCGCCTTCAGCCGCTTCAGCGCCTCGAGCCGGGACGGGCTGTCGAAGAAGCTGTTGTCGACCAGTTCCAGCCTCTTCTCGGAAGCAAACGCCTCCGCACCCCGGCCGGCAAGCATCACATGCGGGCTGTCTTCCATCACCTTGCGCGCAAGCAGGATCGGATGGCGCACGGTGGTGACGCCCGCGACCGCACCTGCCGCCCGATCCGCGCCGTTCATGATCGAGGCGTCCAACTCATGCGTTTCGTCCCAGGTGTAGACCGCGCCCTTGCCCGCGTTGAACT
>NZ_JBELMO010000071.1:0-15783 GCF_042095715.1 Qipengyuania sp.
AAGCGCCTCCTAAGCGAAGATCGCCCGATGAGCATCGGAAATCGCATGTCCGATCGATCGGCAAGGCTGATTTCCGCGCGAAATTCGACCGGCCCGATCTTGAGTGGCGTTTTCACGATGCGGCGGCGCTGGGTATCGCCGTTCGAACTGGTGATGCCGCGCCAATCCACGTGCACCGCCTCGCACACCTGGCGGACATGCTGCCGCGCGAAATCCACCGCAAAGCGAACGAAGGTTTGCCCGTCCCGATCATATTCGTCGAGGATGACGGCGTGGAGGGAGGATGTGCGCGCGCCGGTGTCTATCTTGGCGGGGACGGCATGCAGCCCCAGTTCGGGCAATTCCACAAGCTCTCGCCAACCGACCACATGCATCTCGCGTTTCGCCAAAACCCTGTAACTCCCCGATATCTTCCGCGATCAGCGTAGCCTACTCGGGCGCCCCAAGCCAGTCGGCCATCGCGCGTCCCAGTTCAGGGCGGGTCACGCTGCCCATATGCGTGCCGGGGACGGAGACATAAGTGGCATGGGGAAGACGCTCTGCCAGTTCAGGGGCAGAGCCGTTGTCCTCGTCCTCATCCCCGCACACGACCAGGGTGGGCATGGTCACTGCGTCCAGGAGATCGAGCGGCAGATCTGTGAAAGTGCCGATCAGATGCCGCGCCGCAATCCGGTCGATCTTCTGAGATTTCATGAACTGGACGGAATACCAGGCCGGATCGCCCTTGGGGATGGCATCGAATTCCTCGATGACGCGGGTGAAATGGGCCGCGCGCCGCGACCAGCCGGCCAGCCCCGCTACTCCCATGCCCCCCACGATCAGGCGGGCCGGTTCCACGAGTCCCCGTGCGACCGCGTGGACGGCGGCGCGGGCGCCCAGAGAAAATCCGCCCAGGTCGAAGTCGCTTAGGTCGAGGTGATCGATCAGCGCGACGAGGTCGCGAAGGAGCACGTCCTGCGGATAGGACTGCCCGTCCTGCGGAGCCGCGCTGGCGCCATGAGCGCGAAGATCGGGCATCAGCACTTCATAGCCCTTCCCGGCTATCGCCTGCGCGTGGCCCCATTTGATCCAGTTCATTCGGGCATCGGAGAACAGGCCATGAAGCAGGATCACCGGTCGCCCGCTGCCAAGCCGGTGTAGAGCCAGATCGGCTCTATCGAAGCCGGGGAAGGTCTGGAGGGAGGCGTCGGTCATTCTGGTAATTTCTCCGGGTGTCGTCGAGCCAACGCTGAGCCACCATGGTGTGATCGGCCGTTGTTTTCGCGCCGAAGCGCAGGTGTCTACCCTTAGCTGGCGGTTTCTCTCCATCAACTCTCTTGGCCGGGCAAGTGGCCTCCAAAGAGTCCGGTGCACCAAATGCAAATCGAACTGCACGAAAAGCACTCAATCGCAACTTTGCAATGATAAGCATACTTATTATATGCCCGGCATGGAACACAATCCGGGATATCTGCTCGCGGACTCCTCACGCCTGCTACGCCGGGCCTTTGACGAGCGCGTGCGTGTCCTGGGGCTGACCTCGTCCCAAGCCCGCTTGCTCCTCAGTCTCGTCAAATTTCCGAACCGCAACCAGGCATTCTACGCCGATCGTCTGGAGGTGGAGCCCATCACTCTTACCCGTCTGATCGATCGGATGGAGGAAGCAGGCTGGATAGAGCGGGTCTCCGATCCCAGAGACAGAAGGGCGCGCATGTTGCGCCTGACCGCCAAAAGCGAAGCTATAGTGGCCGAACTCCGACCGCGCGTAGACGGGTTGGTCGCTGATATGCTGGCCGGGATGACGGCGAGCGAAGCGCAGGAACTGACCCGTTTGCTGGAAATGGTCTCCGAAAACCTCTCCCTCGAACGGCTGAACGCAAAGGAAGCAACTCATGGCTGAAGCCGACAGCCCCATTCTCACAGATGACGCGACCGAAACGGATGACCCTGCACGCGAAGGTCCCGCTTCGGCAGAGGCTGACACCGCCGGCACAGCAAAGCCCCGGCGCCGCTGGGGACGGCTGGCCCTCATGGCGATCGTGCCGCTGATACTGGTCGCAGGCGCCACGATCTATTGGCTCAGCCTGGCGGGCAAGGTTTCGACCGACAACGCCTATATCAAGCAGGACAAAGTCTCCGTAAGCGCCCAGGTCGGCGGCGACATTTCCGATGTCTACGTGTCCGAAGGCGACATGGTGAAGGCCGGAGACCTTCTGTTTCGTATCGATCGGGAGCCCTATCGCCTGGCTATCGCCGAGGCCAATGCGAACATTGCCAGCGCGCAGGCCAACGTGACCGCCCTGCGCGGCTCGGCGGACCTTTCCGGTGCCGATATCTCGGCCGCGCGCGAGGACATCGGATTCGCCCAAGCAGATTTCGCGCGCAAGGACGCACTCTTCAAGCGTGGCTTTGTCACCAAGGCAGATCACGATGCGGCGGAACATGCCGTCAATCAGGCGCGCGAGGAGCTGCGTGCGGCCCAGGCGCGTCAGGCCGCGGCGAAAGCGCGTCTGGCCAACGGATCGGCAGTTCCGGGCAAGAACCCCGCCATAGCGCAGGCAGAAGCGAGCCGTGCGGTTGCTGAGCTCAATCTTAAGCGGACAGAGGTCCGCGCCCCGATGGCCGGACGGATCGCCGAGGCGGACCGGCTCCAGGTGGGGCAGCAGATCGTGCAGGGCCTCCCAGTCCTAACGCTGGTCGGGGGCGGCACCAGCTACGTCGAAGCGAACTACAAGGAGACGGACCTTGCCGATATGCGGGTGGGCCAGCGCGCAGAGATCACAATGGATGCCTATCCGGATCTCAAACTGAAGGGCCACGTCGAATCCATCGGTGCTGGAACCGGCAGCGAATTCTCCGTGCTTCCGGCGCAGAATGCGACCGGCAATTGGGTCAAGGTGACCCAGCGGGTGCCGGTTCGCATCGCAATCGACGGCAGCAGCCCGCGCCCCCTGATCGCCGGGCTTTCGACCGAAGTCACCGTGTTTACCGACGAAGGCAAGTAGCATGGCGGGTGCCGTCGCTTCCAAGGGGCCGGCGCGGCCCCCCGCCGCCGGCCCTGCCCCTTCGGGGGCGCCCGAGCAGGCGGATGTGCCCCACCTTCCGGTTGCCAACCACGGCCTTCTGATCGTGGGGATCATGGCGGCGTCCCTGCTCCAGGTCCTTGACACGACCATCGCCAATGTCGCGATACCGCACATGCAGAGCTCGCTGGGCGCCACCGCCGACACGGTGACCTGGGTTCTCACAAGCTACATCATCGCCAGCGCGGTCGCCATGCCGATCACCGGCTGGCTCGCGGACAGAATCGGGGCCCGGCGTCTTTTCATCGGTTCCGTTGCAGGATTCATCGTTGCATCCATGATGTGCGGGATGGCGCAGAACCTCACGGAAATGGTGCTGTTCCGCGCGTTTCAAGGTGTGGCGGGTGCCTTTATTGCTCCGCTCAGCCAAAGCTTCATGCTCGACACCACCAAGCCCAGCAGACAGCCGCAGATGATGGCCATCTGGGGTATGGGCATCATGATCGGTCCGATCCTGGGCCCGGTGCTGGGCGGCTATCTCACGGAGAACTGGAACTGGCGCTGGGTGTTCTACGTAAACCTGCCGGTCGGCATCATCAGTCTGGCAATCCTGATTACCCAGCTCCCCTCCCGCGAAACGACGAGACGCCGGTTCGATATACTTGGCTTCGCGCTCATCGGGATCGCGCTCAGCGCGCTGCAACTGATGCTCGACCGGGGACAGCAGGTGGACTGGTTCTCCAGCAAGGAAATCTGGATCTACGCCGTCACCTGCATCGGCGCAGCCTGGATGGCGACGGTCCATCTGGTGACGGGGCGCAACCCGCTGTTCGATGCCGAACTTTTCGCCAACCGAAATTTCTCAATCGCATTGCTGATCATGTTCGTCATGGGAATCGTGATGTTCGCCCCAATGGCGCTGCTGCCGCCGATGCTCCAGCATCTGTTCGGATACAGCGTCATCGACACCGGAATGGTTTTGATGCCCCGGGGCATTGGTGTTCTGCTTTCGATGCAGGTCGCTGGCCAGCTCACCAAGCGTGGGGTCGATGCCAGGCCGATCATCATCACCGGCTTTCTGCTGATGAGCGCAAGCCTGTGGCTGATGGCCAAATGGTCGCTTCAGATCGATCAGTTTCACGTCGTCAGTACGGGCGTGCTTCAGGGGCTGGGCATGGGTCTTGTCTTCATCCCGCTCAACATCAGCGCCTTCGCCACCCTCCCGCCGCGTTTGCGGACGGACGGATCCAGTCTGCTCAACCTGCTGCGCTCGCTCGGCGCTTCGGTTGGCATTTCGCTGACCACCGTCATGCTGACGCGCAACATTCAGACGGTGCACGAGGGGCTGGTGAGCCATGTCACCGGGGGGATCGGCAGCCTGCTCGATTATTCCACCGCCGACCGTTACCAAATGCTGGGTGACGTAGCGTTGAGCGCAATCGATGCCGAGGTTAATCGCCAGGCTGCGATGGTGGCCTATATCGATGACTACTACATGATGACCTGGCTGAGCCTGTTAGCCATCCCGCTGGCGCTTATGCTGCGCAAGCCCTCCGGAAAGGCACCCGCCGCCCCGGCGGAAGGCGCGATGGGCCACTGACGGAAAAGGTTCCGTTTTGCGGGGGGCATGGCTGCCGTGTTTAGAGACAATTTTCCCCGGCGTGCAGGGACAAAACGCGCTCGTCGGGGCTAAGTATTCCACCCATCCCCTTGCCAAAGGGAGACCCGGCCAACACGAATTCCCCGTCGGTATCGGTATCGCGCACCATCTGAGCACCAATTTTCTCTAGCGAGCGAAACGACGTGTCGGGTCCGATACCATCACCCGTCGGCAACCCCTTGCCCCTCTCCGTTCGCCAGCCGACGAATTTGCCGTCCGAGAAGGAAGCGCGCAGCTCTCCGAAATCCGCGAAATGCAGGGCTCCGTCGCTGCAGTTTGAATTGTCGCTCTCCAGCGGCTTGCCAAGATCGCGCGACAGGGCATCGATCGTCTGGTCCTGCGCATCGCCAAACTGCAGCAGCGTCACCGCCTGCCCCTTCGCGCTGCCGTGCGTGACCACCAGCCCGTCAGGCAGCAGAGCAAAGACAGGCCCGTCGTTAGCCGCCTGACCCGGCTGGTCCGAAACGCGCCGAGCTTCCTCGTTATCCTGCACCGCGAAGGGTCGCGCGCTCTGCTGCGTTTCAGGCTCCGTTACCTTATCGCCAGAAGAACAGGCCACGGCGAAGATCCCGCACATGGCGGCCGTCATCGCCAACCGCCAGTGCATCACCCTTTCTTCAGACATTCGCGACCGAGCAATTCGGCGATCTGGACCGCATTGAGTGCCGCGCCCTTGCGCAGATTGTCGGATACGCACCATAGGTTGAGGCCGTTCTCCACTGTGGGATCCTCCCGCACGCGGCTGATGTAGGTCGCACTATCGCCCGCGGCTTCGACCGGGGTGACATATCCCCCGTCCTCGCGCTTGTCGATGAGCATACATCCGGGCGCCTCGCGCAGAATTTCCTGAGCGCGCTCCGCCGAGAGTTCCTCCTCGAATTCGATCGATACCGCTTCGGAATGGCCCACGAATACCGGCACACGCACGCAGGTCGCGGTGAGCTTGATCTTGGGGTCGAGGATTTTCTTGGTCTCGACCACCATCTTCCATTCTTCCTTGGTCGACCCATCGTCCAGGAAAACATCGATGTGCGGGATGACGTTGAAGGCGATCTGCTTGGTGAACTTCACTGGCTCCACCTGATCGCCCACGAAGATCGCACGGCTCTGCTGGAACAGCTCGTCCATGCCCGCCTTCCCCGCGCCCGACACCGATTGATAGGTGCTGACAACGACGCGCTTGATCGTGGCGACATCGTGCAAAGGCTTTAGCGCCACCACAAGCTGGGCGGTGGAACAGTTGGGGTTGGCGATGATATTGCGCTTCGAATACCCATGGATATCCTGCGGATTGACCTCCGGCACGATCAGCGGAACGTCCGGGGCCATGCGATAGAGGCTGGAATTGTCGATGACCACGCAGCCGGCCGCGGCTGCCTTGGGCGCATAATCTTTTGCAGGACCGCTCCCAGCCGCAAACAGCGCGATGTCCCAACCGGCCCAGTCGAAATGCTCGATATTCTTGCATTTGAGCATCTTGCCAGTGTCGCCGAATTCGACCTCCGTCCCGTGCGAGCGGCTGGATGCGACCGCCGCCACCTCGTCACACGGGAACTCCCGCTCGGCCAGGATCTGCATCACTTCGCGCCCGACATTCCCGGTCGCGCCAACTACGGCAACACGATAGCCCAATCGAAACTCCTATTAACGACTTGCGGACGAGATAGCGGTTGCGCCGCGCTGAGCAAGGGTCAGATAACGCCCACCAGATGGAGGATCAGTACTACAAGGGCGGCAAACGCCCCGATCGCGCCTGGTAGAGTGACGATGCGGCGCCCAACGCTTTCCTTGAGAGCGAGAGCGTTTAGGATGCCGAACACCAACAGGAACACCACGCTGGCCCCCTGCACCAAAGCATCGAGCCCGCCCAAAACCGCCAGCGCCAGTGCCAGCGCCGCCAGCGTAAGGACCGCTCCCTGCGGCGCCCCGCTCGCATTACGCTTGCCAAGCGCCTCGGGAAGTGCGCCATCTCCCGACACCGTTTCCGCGAGGCGCGCGGAGGAGAACAGGGTCGCGTTGATGGCCGAACCGGTGGAAAGCGCCGCAGCGATCGTCACGGCGATAAGACCGGGGGTGCCGAGCGCCGCCTGCCCCGCCTGCGAGAGCGCCACTTCCCCGTTCTCGATAATTGCCCTGGTCCCGGTGAGCATGGGCACGGCGAGGCATACCAGCACATAGATGAGTGCGGCGCTGCCGATCGCCAACGGCATAATACGGCCCATCAGAGCCTTGCGATCCTTCATCTCCTCGTAATCATAGGCAATCAGTTCGAAGCCCTCGTACGCCATGAAAACGCTGGCCGCACCGATCACGATACCCAGCCAGCCCGGTTGCGCGGGAATGGAGAGGCGCTCGACATCGAATTGCGAAAGGCCGAAGGCAGCAAGGGCCGCCAAGATCGCCAGCTTGGCGATCACGATGGCGATCTCCACCCCGGCGGCCTGTCCAGCGCCGCGAAGGTTGATGGCCGTCATCACCAGAATTGCGAAGGCGGCCATCGCCTGCGGAAGCCAGGCCGGCCCGCCCAGCGCATGGCCGAGGTAAGCGCCGAAGGTGTAGGCATAGACCGCGCAGGTTAGCACATATCCGGCCAGCAGCACCCACGCCGCCGAACGCGCCAGGCGGGGTCGCCCGAGATCGCGCAGGAAACTGTAGATTCCCCCTGCCTCGTCCTTCTCTACGGTCAGCGCGGCAAGGCTGTGGCCGGTGGCATAGGCGATGAGCCCGCCAAGAATAAAACTGAGCGCCGCCCAATGGCCTGCGCTGGATATCACCACCCCCAAGGTGGAGAAAATCCCGCCGCCCACCATTCCGCCAACGGCAATCGCCCAGACGGCAGGGAGACCCAGCGTCCCCTGCGACGATTTCCCGCTCATTGCGGCGGTGTCACGCCGTGCCGATCGAGAAAGCCCATAATGGTATTCCACAGATGCGGGCTGATCTCCGGCCCACCCACGCTATGCGTCTCGCCAGGATAGAACATCATTTCGAACTGCACGCCGGCATGCTGCAGTGCGCTTGCCATGGCGGTCGAGTTCGAGAACACGACGTTGTCGTCGCTCATCCCGTGGACCAGCAGCAGGGGATCGTCGATCCTGGCGGCATCGGGCAATGTGCTGGCCTTATCGTACGCATCCTGCACCTGTCGCGGATCGCCCATGTAGCGTTCAGTATAGGCGGTATCGTAAAGCTCCCACTTGGTGACCGGGGCGCCGGCGATGCCAGCCGCGTACAGACCTGGGTCGGCTTCCAGCATCTTCAGCGTCATGTACCCACCGTAGGACCAGCCATAAGTCGCGATCTTGTCCGGATCGACGAAGGGAAGCGTCTTGAGATATTCCGCCCCCACCTTCTGGTCCGCAACCTCCACGCCGCCCATGGCGCGGTAGATCGGTTTTTCGAACGCGACGCCGCGATTGGAACTGCCGCGATTGTCCAGTTCGAACACGATGTAGCCTTTTGCGGCGATGGCCTGCTCCAGCGGGCTGGTCCATCCCTTCTTCACGGTCTGCACATGCGGGCCGCCGTAGTGGATGAAGAACACGGGATAGCGTTTGCCCGGCTCCATTTCGGGCTTGATCATGCGCCAATGCAGCGTCTGGCCGTCGTCGGCCTTCAAGGTACCGAAGATCTCTTCGCGCTGCGCCTCCACGAAGGGCGCATAGGGATGGTCCGCATCGACCCTGTTTTCGGAAACCCAGGTCAGCGGCTTGCCCGCGGTATCGGCAAGATAGACCTGCGTCGGCTGTGTGGCATTGCTCCGCGTGATCAGCAGCGCCCGCGCCTTGCCATCCATCGTCGCACTGTTGGTATATGCCGGATCGGTGATGCGCCGGGGCTCGCCCGGTTTGTCGAGCGAAACCACATAGGTCTGCTGTGACAGCGCATCGTCGCGATTGGCATCGAAGAACACCAGCCCCTTGTCCTCATCCACCCCGTCGAGGCTGTCCACCACCCATTCGCCCTTGGTCAGCTGCGAGAATCTGCCGTCCTTCCAGCGATAGAGATGGCCATAACCATCGCGCTCCGACCACCAGATCAGACTGCCGTCCTTTAGCCAGCGATAGTTGTCGGTCAGGTTGATCCAGTGGCCCTGCGCGGCATTCTCACTGAACAGCACCCGGCTTGCGCCCGTCGCGGGATCGGCCGCGATCATGTCGAGCCTGTCTTGCGCCCGCGAGATGCGCTGTACGTAGAGCGTCTTGCCGTCGCGCGACCAGTCGACGCGGCCGAGGTAGAAATCCTTGTCGGCGCCAAGGTCCACCTCGACGCGGTTGCCACCGTCCGGGTCCAACACGAAAAGCTGCACGATCGCGTTGTCGGTGCCCGCTGCGGGATAGCGCTGCTGGGTCACTGTCGTCGCATCCGCCCCGATCGCGGTGCGGGTCACTATGCCAACAGGCGCCTCGTCGGTTCGCTGGATCGCCAGACGACGGTCGTCAGGCGACCACCACAAACCCTTGATGCGATCGAATTCCTCCTGACTGACGAATTCGGCCACGCCCCAACCGACCGTGTCGGCCGCCTCTTCCGGCGTGATCGGGCGCGCATCGCCGCTGCCCACCGCGCCGACGTACACCCGGCCGTCACGCACGAAAGACAGAAATCGTCCGGTTTCGCTGAGCGTGGGGTTGAGTTCGCCCTCCGCCGTGTTGGTCAGCCGCTTCACTTCTCCATCCAGGCTCGCCAGATAGAGATCGCCATCGAGCGGCACCAGGATCGCGCTGCCGTCTGGCGCCCAGTCATAGGTCACGATGCCTTTCAACTTGCCGATGCGCTGGCGTTCGCGCTGCATCTTCTCGGCCTCGGACAGCTCGCGGCCGCTGCCGACCTTCTCGCTGTCCACCAGCATGCGCCATTCTCCGGTCGCGCGTTCATACCCCCACAGATCGTAACGGTCCTTGTCCTTGGCCCGGCTGCGCAGAACGGTCAGCCATTTGCCGTCGGGCGACAGCTTCACCCCGCGCGGCATTTGCCCTGCCAGGCTGGGGCTCGCGAAGACGCGTTCGAAGGTCAGTTCCCGCGGCATGTCCGGCTTCTCCTGAGCGGTAATCGGGGATGTGACGGCCAGCGCCGCCGCTGCGGCGAGTAGGATATGGCGCAAGAGGGTCTCTCCGGTAGCTTTGCCATGCCAGCCTAACCACGCGCCCGCCCGTCCCGCAACGCGCTTTTTTCGCTGCAAACGGTGATGGTCAATTTCGGGTTAAGCGCCCTTCGAGAGGGCGCGCTAACGCAATTGCGTCACCTTGCCGCGACCGGTGCCCCTGACGTGGTGGCTGGTCGCATCGTTCCCAGACAGACTAAGGGCGGCCATCCCGATGGGAGGCCGCCCTCTCTTTTTCGTCCTGTGAGGCGAAATTACGCCTTGGGCGCGTTGTCGCGACGTTCGGCGATACGCGCGCTCTTGCCGGTGCGACCGCGCAGGTAATACAGCTTCGCGCGACGCACCACGCCGCGGCGAACCACGGTGATGCTGTCAACGATCGGCGAATAGAGCGGGAACACGCGTTCCACGCCCTCACCGAAGCTCATCTTGCGCACGGTGAAGTTGCTGTTGATCGAACGGTTCGAACGGGCGATCACGACGCCTTCGAAGTTCTGAACACGCTCGCGCGTGCCTTCGATCACCTTCACGCCGACACGGACGGTGTCGCCCGCGCGAAATTCGGGGATGTCCTTGCCGAGGTTCTCGACGGCTTCCGCCTCGAGCTGCTGGATCAGGTTCATTGCAATCAATCCTGGTCTTCGTGCCGCGCGCCAGAGGCAGACTGGTCCCGAACGCCACGATAGCGCTCCCAAAGGTCCGGCCTGCGTAACCGTGTGATATCCTCGGCCTGACGTTGCCGCCACGCCGCGATCTTCGCATGATCCCCCGATCGCAGCACTTCAGGGATCGTGCGCCCTTCCCATTCCTGAGGTCGGGTGTAATGCGGGTATTCGAGCAGTCCGCTTTCGAACGACTCCTCATGCCCGCTTTCGGGCGCGCCCATTACTCCGGGAAGCAGCCGAATGCAAGCGTCCAGAATGGCAAGCGCGGCAGTCTCGCCGCCCGAAAGGACGATGTCGGCGAGGCTGACCTCCTCGATCTGGGGGCGCGCTTCGAAAAAGCGCTCGTCGAAGCCTTCGAAACGGCCGCAGATTATCACTATGCCGGGCCCGGCGGCGATTTCGCGGATCCGCCGCTGACCGATCGGCTTGCCGCGCGGAGTCATGGCCAGGACGGGGCGGCCCGGCGTTACGCTGTCCAGCGCGGCCGCAAGCACGTTTGGCTTCAGCACCATCCCCGCCCCGCCGCCCGCGGGCGTATCGTCCACGGTCCGATGTTTGTCGGTCGCGAAGTCACGGATCTGCACCGCTTCGCAGGACCAGTCGCCACGCTCCAGCGCGCGCCCGGCAAGCGAAACGCCCAGCGGCCCGGGGAACATCTCGGGGTAAAGGGTGAGTATGCTTGCGGTGAAAGGCATCACTCCCGTCCCGCAAATTTCATCTGGGCAACGAATGCCGCCACCGTGCCCCCAAGGGCCAGTTGGAACCAGGTGATGAGCGTCAAATAAAAGGCGATACCGCAGGCATAACCGCTGCACTCTTTGGATCCGAGCCAGGCGGATACGAGATACAGGCTTAAGGGAATTGCGAGTGCGACCGAAAAGAGGCACCCGAGCCCCACGGCTGCTGAACGGAATCGCGTGGCGCGAATAGCGACGATCATCGACATGGTGAGAATCGCGCCGCCGATGATGATCAAGACCCCGAACATCCGCATTGAATACCCGTCAGGGGACCGCAAAGCCATCCCGTGCGTTGCGGTCGCGATGACCGAACAAATCGACGATTGCATCATCGTGGGCGCCGGCCCCGCCGGCCTCACCGCGGCGATCTATCTTGCCCGCTATTACCTCAAGATCCGGTTGTTCGACTGTGGCACGAGCCGGGCAAGCTGGATCCCGACGAGCCACAACCATGCGGGCTTTCCCGAAGGAATCAATGGCGAGGAACTGCTCGACCGGATGCGCGAGCAGGCGGCGAAATACGGTGCCCTGCGCGAGCCCAAACGGGTCACCGATCTCAAGATCGAAGGCACTCACTTCATCGTCTGCTGCGATGACGAGCAATACCGAGCCCGCTCCGTCCTGCTGGCGACCGGCGTAGTCAACAACCGCCCCAAAGGCATCGACGACCGGTTCCATGACGAGGCAATGGCGCGGGGGCTGATCCGTTATTGCCCGGTTTGCGACGGCTATGAGGTGACAGACAAGCGCGTGGCGGTGATCGGAACCGGAGATCATGGCACTGCCGAGGCGCAATTCCTGCGGACCTACACCGCCGACATCACGCTGGTCTGCCCTCATGGCGACCATGACCTGTCGAAAGAATGCTCCTCCGCGCTGGACGAAGCCGGGATAAAGCGCGTCGCCGGCCCCTGCGGCGGCTTCGCGGTGGCAAACGGCAGGATCGCGTTCGAAACCGCGAAAGGCACGATGGAATTCGACAGCCTTTACCCCGCGCTGGGTTCGGTCATCCGATCGGGGCTGGCGGAAAAGGTCGGCGCGAAGCTGACCGGGGAAGGGTGCATCATCACCGACGACCATCTGGAAACAAGTATACCCGGTCTCTTCGCGGCAGGGGATGTGGTAAAAGGCCTGGACCAGATCAGCCACGCCATGGGCCAGGCCGGAGTTGCCGCGACCACCATCCGCAATCATCTAGCGAGCAAGACACCGCTGCGCCGCTAATCCCTCAGGCGCATTTTACGAAGACGACACCGTCACCTTGGATCCGGTGGCCAGCAAGCGTCACGGTTTTTGCTCCCCGCGCGGGCTTTACCGCAAGTCCGTCAGGCCCCCGCGTCTCGATCGGCAGAGTGGGAATGCCTTCATCCCAGCGAAGCGCGGGGGTGTGGCCGACATCGACATAGCCCGTCGCGGGAATGCCATTGATGCGGGTTTCGATGATCGATCCGCCACTCCGATTGTGTGTCACGGCGAAATCCGGCCGCTCGCAATCTGCGTTCGCGCCCTTTGCCACCCAGCGTCCGCGCACGTAATCGCTCGTAAGCGCCAGTCCCCCGGCTCGCGCCGGATCGCGATCTCGGGCTGGCGGCTCCTTTTCATTGATGCGCCGTGGGATCAGCGTGCCCTCCCCTTCCATGCAGAAGCTGGCGTCTGCCATCTCGCCGGTTATCGCAACGTAATCGCCTGGGGCGAATTCGGCTTCGCCAAGGCTGACGGCGAAGCGCCGCCCGTCCGGCGTATGAAGCACGCTGCATTCGGTGCCAGCCTCCAGCCGCCCTTCATAGGTGACGAGTTGGGGCTGGCCCGATGGCCGCGTTCCTGCGGCCGGATTTTTTGCGGCGGGTGGGGGCTCGCTGACCGATGGCTCCTGAGGCCCTGCCGAACAGGCTCCCAGCGCTAATATGAAGGAAAGGGCGAGTGTCGGAATGTTGCGTGTCATACCCAATCAATGGGCCGGTGCGCCTGCTCGTTCCGCTGAGAATCTGCTCAGATGATGTATTCGGGACTCACAACCAGCCGTTCCTCGTTCCATTCGGGCACAGCCTGCTCGGTGAGCGGGACCATGAATTTGCCGCCCTCGGTCTTCTCGATCTCGACTATATCGGTGGCCCCGAAATTCTCGACCGCACAGACACGTCCGATCGCATCTCCGGTGTCGGTGACAACAGGCAGATCCAACAGGTCGGAATAGTAGAATTCGCCTTCTTCCAGCGGGGCGAGCGCGGTGCGCGGAATGGTCAGCGCCGTTCCGCGCAGCTTTTCCGCAGCGGTCCGGTCCGGGCATTCGGCAAAGCGGGCGATGGCCCCACCCTTCCCATCGTCACGGATCTTGGACAGCGAAAGAGCGCCGTCGTTGAAGATCTTGTGCGGCTTTAGTGCAGTCAGGCCTTCGCCGAACAGCTTCAGGCGAACCTCGCCCGTCACGCCATGCGCACCGATGATGGCGGCCAGCGTGACGGTGCGATCGGTCATGCGAAGGTCTTAACCTTCGGTCTTTTCTTCGGTGGTGGCTTCCTCGGCCGAAGCGTCGGCGGGAGCGTCCTCGGCAGTGGCTTCTTCAGCCGGTGCGTTGGCTTCTTCCTGAGCGGACTTTGCAGCTTCCTCGGCTTCGGCGGCCTTGGCGGCGCGCTCTTCGGCGCGCTCCTTGGCCTTTTCGCCCGGCTCGGCCTTGTTCGGGTTGTTGCGCGCGGCACGCTCCTGAATGCCGGCCTTGTCGAGGAAGCGGGCGACACGGTCGGTGGGCTGCGCGCCGACGCCGACCCAGTAACGGGCACGATCTTCGTTCAGCTTCACACGCTCTTCGCTGTCCTTGGGGAGCAGCGGGTTGTAGGTGCCGATCTGCTCGAGATACTTGCCGTCACGCGAGGCGCGGCTGTCGGCCACCACGATGCGGTAATAGGGGCGCTTCTTGGCACCACCACGCGAAAGACGAATTGCAACTGCCATTTTGAACTTACCTTTCCAATCTAAACTACGAAAATCACTTCTTTTTCAATAAATCCTGCATGTTGGGCGGGAGGGAGCCTCCACCCAGACCCGGGAGCGCGGGGGGCGCGCCGCCGCCGGCACCACCCATGCCGCCCCCGCCGCCGAACATGGCGCCAAGGCCCTTGAGCCCGCCCATCTTCTTGATCTGCTTCATGGCGCGCGACATTTCCTGGTGCATCTTGAGCAGCTTGTTCACATCCTGAACCTGCATGCCGGCGCCCGCAGCCACGCGCTTCTTGCGCTTGGCATTCATCAGCTCGGGCCGCTCACGCTCCTTGGGTGTCATCGATCCGATGATGGCATCCATGTGGAGCAGGACCTTGTCGTTCATGCCGCTCTCGGCCATCGCGGCCTTGGCCTTCTTCATGCCGGGGAGCATGCCGGCCAGCATGCCAAGCCCGCCCATGTTCTGCATCTGCCGAAGCTGGGTGCGCAGGTCGTTGAGGTCGAACTGCCCCTTGGCCATGCGCTTGGCGAGACGTTCGGCGTCTTCTTCCTTGATCGTCTGCGCGGCGCGTTCGACCAGGCTGACGACGTCGCCCATTCCCAGAATGCGGCCTGCCACGCGCTTGGGATCGAAGGGTTCGATCGCATCCAGCTTCTCGCCCGTGCCGGCGAACTTGATCGGCTTGCCGGTAACATAGCGCATCGACAGCGCCGCACCGCCGCGCGCATCGCCGTCCATCCGGGTCAGCACCACACCAGTCAGCGGCACTTCGCCGGTGAAGCTCTGCGCCACATTGACCGCATCCTGCCCGGTCAGACTGTCGACGACCAGAAGCACTTCGGTGGGGGTGGAGACGCCCGCGATGGCCTTCATCTCGGCCATCAGCGCTTCGTCGACGTGCAGGCGACCCGCCGTGTCGAGCAGCAGCACGTCCACGTTCTGAAGCCGCGCCGAATCCATCGCTCGGCGCGCGATATCGACAGGCTGTTGGCCGGCGACGATCGGCAGCGTCGCCACATCGACCTGCTCGCCCAGCACCTTGAGCTGCTCCTGCGCGGCCGGGCGATTGACGTCCAGCGAGGCCATCAGCGCCTTCTTGCCGTGCTTTTCGCGCAGCAGGCGGCCGAGCTTGGCGGTCGTCGTCGTCTTACCCGAGCCTTGCAGGCCGACCATCATCACCACGACGGGCGGCTTGGCATTGAGATCAAGGCTCTCCGCGCCGCCCTCGCCGCCCAGCAGATCGGTCAGCTCGTCGCTGACGATCTTGACCACCTGCTGACCGGGTGTGACCGAACGAAGGACGTCTTGGCCGATCGCCTTTTCGGTGACCGCGTCGATGAAGCGGCGAACCACCGGCAGCGCGACATCGGCTTCCAGCAGCGCGATGCGTATCTCGCGCATGGCCTCGCGCACGTCCTGCTCGGAAAGCGCGCCACGCCCCTTCAGGCGGTCGAACACATTGCCGAGACGATCGGACAGATTGTCGAACATGCCTACTCAACTCCCTCGAACCACGGATGATTCGAATAAACGCGAAAAACGCCGGCGGACGAGAACTCGTCGGCCAGCGTGGGGAATTCCCCGATGAAACCCAAACTATTGCCCGGGTGTGGTGGAAGCAAGCCGGCGCCGTTGCCGCGGCAAGCTACCATCAAACTCGAACACGGATCTGCC
>NZ_JBELMO010000072.1:0-15545 GCF_042095715.1 Qipengyuania sp.
GCGCAACATGGGCGAAGGGATCGTCGGTCTCGCTCCAGTTGGCGCGCCATAGCGATGCGCCGCCGGTCATCGTGGTTTCGCGGTTGATCACCGCCTCGGGCAGTTCTTCCACGAAGCGGCTGGGGATCGAACTCGTCCATTGGCCGAAGATGCGGCGGTTGGCGGCGTGGAGGATGGTACAGCGCCGCCGGGCGCGCGTGATCGCGACATAGCCAAGGCGGCGCTCCTCCTCGAGGCTGGCGAGGCCGCCTTCGTCGAGCGCGCGCTGGCTGGGGAATACGCCTTCCTCCCAGCCGGGCAGGAACACGTGGTCGAATTCCAAACCCTTGGCGGCATGCATGGTCATGATGGTGACCTTCTCGCCATCGCCCGCCGCATCGTTGTCCATCACCAAGCTGACATGCTCGAGAAAGTCGGTGAGCGTGTCGTATTCCTCCATGGCGCGCGCCAGTTCGACGAGGTTGTCGGCACGGCCCGCGCTTTCGGCGCTGCGGTCCTTGGCGAGCATTTCGTCATAGCCGCTCTCGGCCAGCACCATGCGCAGGAGGTTGGCCGGGGTCTCGCGCTCGGCCACTTCTCGCCAGTGTACGAATTGGCCGAGCAGGGCGACCAGCATGTTGCGCGCGCGAGCGGGCAGTTCGTCACTGTCGGCAAGGTCGAGGCTTGCGGCAGCGAGCGGCATGCCGGTGCGCCGGGCATGGCGGCGCATTGCCTCCAGCGTCTTGGCACCCAGGCCGCGCTTGGGCTGGTTGTAGATCCGCTCGAAACCGAGATCGTCCGCCGGCTGTTCGATCACGCGCAGATAGGCGAGCGCATCGCGGATCTCGGCCCGCTCATAGAAACGAAACCCGCCGATGATGCGATAGTTAAGGCCGATCTGGATGAAGCGGTCCTCGAACTCGCGGGTCTGGTACTGGGCGCGGACCAGGATGGCGACCTGTTCCAGCGAAAGGCCCTCGCGCTCGAACCGTTCGATTTCTTCACCCACACGCCGTGCTTCTTCCGGCGCGTCCCACACGCCGATCACCTGGACCTTTTCACCCTGGGGAAGTTCGGTCCAAAGCTGCTTGCCCAGGCGCTCGCTGTTCTCCGCAATAAGACCTGACGCCGCCGCCAGGATCTGAGGCGTGGAGCGATAATTCTGCTCCAGCTTGATCACCGCCGCGCCGGGAAAATCCTTTTCGAACTTGAGGATATTGGCGACTTCTGCGCCGCGCCATGAATAGATCGACTGGTCGTCATCCCCAACCACGCAGATATTCTTGCGCTCCTGCGCCAGCAGGCGGAGCCACAGGTACTGGACCTGGTTGGTATCCTGATATTCGTCGACCAGAATGTATTTGAAGCGTTTCTGGTAGTGTTCGAGGATATCGCGATTGCGGCGCAGGATGTTGAGGACATGCAGCAGCAGATCGCCGAAATCACAGGTGTTCAGCGCTTTCAAGCGGTCCTGATACAGGCGGTAGAACTGCTGCCCGCGTCCGTTGGCATAGCTCTCGTTCTCGATCGCATCGAGGTCTTCGGGATTGAGCCCGCGGTTCTTCCAGCGGTCGATCAACCCGGCCAGCTGCCGCGCCGGCCAGCGCTTCTCGTCGAGGTCATTTTCGACGATCAGCTGCTTGAGCAGCCGTAGCTGGTCGTCGGTGTCGATGATCGTGTAGTTCTGCTGGAGGCCGACCAGCTCCGCATGGCGGCGTAGCATCCGCGCGCCGATCGAATGGAATGTGCCGAGCCAGGGCATGCCTTCAACCGCATCGCCGATATGGCGCCCGACCCGTTCGCGCATCTCGCGCGCGGCCTTGTTGGTGAAGGTGACGCACAGGATCTCGCTGGGCCAGGCGCGCCGCGTCGCAATGAGATGTGCCAGCCGCGCCGTCAGAGCAGCGGTCTTGCCCGTGCCTGCGCCCGCCAGCATCAGCACCGGCCCTTCCGTGGTCAGGACAGCTTGCTGCTGGGGCGGATTGAGCCGAGCGGCATAGGCGGGCGGTTCGCCGGCGCGCGGGGGGAGGGGTGCGGAACTGGACATAGCGGGAGTTCGAACAGGTAGGGAACGGGGCCAGGGCGTGCAAGATGGTGTCGGAACCAGTCCCCGAGCTCATTCGTAAACAAAGCGACCGAAAATCTCAGTTTGGAGAGAAGTGATATGAAATCGCATCTTGTGGCCGCCGCTGCGGCATTCGCCCTTGCCCTTCCCGCCGGCGGCGCCATCGCTCAGGAAACGATGACCGCCGTGGACGCGGACGGCAACATGTACACCATGACCGAGGTTCAGGAGGGCATGTACGCCAAGTGGCCCGCCGACAGGCAGACGACCTACGATGCATGGCCCGGAACCTATCAGGAATATTACTGGAGCCTCACGCCCGCCCAGCAAGGGGGCTGGTGGGTCCTCAACGACATGCAGCGCGAACGCATCTACAAGATGACGCCCGAGCAGCGCACCGCCGCCTGGAGCGCCATCGCCGCGCAAATGAATGCCCAGACGACCACGCCGGCGGCCAGCGCCAACGCATCGACCACGACCAGCGGTCAGATGCGGTTCGTCAGCAAGGAGATGGCGCAGCCGATTACACAGCGGACCGCGGCATCAATCAATGCCGATGATCTTCCGGTCTGCGAACCCAACCAGCAGGATGGCTGCATCAACAGCTGGGAGAAGAACAAGACCGGCACCAAGCCGCTCGATCACTGGCCGGGCAAGCCCGCCAGCGAGATGTAATTCGCCGGGTTCCAGCATGCGCGCCGCCGAGGCTGGCGCGCCGCTTGGAGGGGGAGGGACTGCCGTGACAGTCTCTCCCCTTTTTGGTGTCATCAAAAAGATCAACAGCTTATTCGCTCTGCCCTATTTTCGACACATTTAGCGCTGGGGCGATGTGTTCCGAGGTTGGGGCGTAGGCGCCCAGGGTTGAGGCGTCTAAGATCAACGCACATCTTGAATTCACCAAACCGCCCAAGGCCTCTTGCTTCTTGCGACAGGTTTTACGGCAGAAGGAGAATACCGATGCGTATATTGATGACATCTTCGCTCGCAGCCCTTGCCTTTGCGATCGCACCAGCCATGGCCCAGGATACCGCAGCGCAGGAGGACCTCGACAATCCCGCGCCGCCTGTCAGCGGGACAATGGCACCCACGCCCGATGAGACTACCGTTGATCGCATGGAGGGCACCCACCCTGCGCCGATGACGGATGCGGATGAGGCGAACCAGCCCCCCGCAACCGATCCGTTGGCCACCACGCAAACGCCACCTGCGGCCGAGCCGGTGCCTTCGCCGACGGACGATCCGATGGCCCAGCCATTGCCCGCCGAAGCCCCCGCCGATCCCTCAGCGAAAACCACGAACCCGACACCCGCCGAAGCGCTCGACGCCATGGCCGATGGTACCGCTCCCACTCCGGACGTTTATCGCGCCACACTGAGCCCCGAACGCCAGGCGCTCTTTGATCGCATCGCCCCGGCGGACCAGGCCAAGATCGTCGCGATGACCGAAGCGCAGCAGGAGCAGACCTGGGCCTCACTCGAACAGCAGGCCGCCGAGCAGGAAGCGGCTGAACCCGAAGACGCCGCTCAATAATCGGCTATTTTCAATCGGCGAGGCGGAGCAGGGACAGCTTCGCCTTGCCGACTTTTCGTTCGGCCACGATGGAAAGCAGCTTTACGTCCACCACTTCGCGCGCGGAGGTTTCCAGCGCGATCCACGTCTGCGGTCCGATCCAGCCCAGGCGGATCATCCGGTCGAGCGCGACTTGACCTGCGCCGGTATCGTAGGGCGGATCAAGCAGGATGAGGTCATGCGGCGCCTTTGCCGGGCCGAGCGCCATCACCGATCCGGCCTGCACCACCGCCTTGGCGCGGGCGCCCAGCGCTTCCACATTGGCGCGGATCGCTTTTACGGCTGCCGCATCCTGCTCCACGAAGAGGCAGCTGGCAGCACCCCTGGAAAGCGCCTCCAAACCCAGCGCGCCCGACCCTGCGAAAAGGTCCAGGACGCTAAGCTCCTCGAAGCTGCCCAGCCGGCTCGTGAGCATGGAGAATAGCGTCTCGCGTGTGCGGTCGCCGGTGGGGCGTGTCGCATCGCCTGCCGGGGCCGACATCTTTCGGCCGCGCCACTCGCCGGCGATGATTCTCATTTGCGGTCCGTCCGGGGCTTCAGCCCCTTGCGGAATCGCTCGACATCGCTTTGACGGATCTCGACCGCCTGACCGCGTGGCAGGTCGGCAAGCTGGAAGGGCCCATAGGCAGTGCGCAGCAAGCGGCTGACCTGAAGTCCCAGATGTTCCAGAACGCGGCGGACCTCGCGGTTTTTCCCCTCCGTCAGGGTTAGTTCGATCCAGCGATTGCGGCCTGAGGAGCGCTCCAGATCAGCCTCGATCCGGCCATATCGCACGCCTTCGATGGTGACCCCTTCCATCAGCTCGTCAAGCTGGGCTTGCGTCACATCGCCGAACGCGCGTGCACGATAGGTACGCGGAATGCCGCTGGAGGGGAGCTCCATCGCCCGCTTGAGTTCGCCGTCGTTGGTCATCAACAGCAGGCCCTCCGTGGTGAAGTCCAGCCGACCGACTGGCATCAGTCGCGGCGCACCGCGGGGCAGGGCATTGCGCAGGGCGGTGTAGATGGTCGGTCGGCCGCGCGGATCGCGTTCCGCGGTGATGAGCCCGCTGGGTTTGTGAAACGCGAACAGCCGAGCCGCTTCCGCCTGCGCCACCGGTTTGCCGTCCACGGTGACGCCGCGCAGCGTCTCCAGCTTGACGGCGGGGGTATCGAGGACCTTGCCGTCCAGCGCCACGCGACCGTCCGCAATCATCCGCTCGATTTCGCGCCTGCTGGCAACGCCCGCGCGCGCGAGCAGTTTGGCGATCCGGTCGCCGGCCTCGGGTAGGGAGTTCGCCATTTGCGCCCATTAGGCGGCAACGCCATGCAAATCCACCACGCAGCCCGTTCAATCCAGCGCTTTTCCCACCAGGAAACTGTTGATGGTCATCCGCCCGCAGGATCGCGCGCGCGCGGGGTCGGGGGCCTGCGGGATGATGCCAGAATGCAACGTCCGCGCGCGATAGAGAACCGCGCGGTCCCGTCGCGCCTCGACGGCCCCGATGCGATCATAGCATTCGGTTTCGCCGCCGATATAGCCGGCAGGCGGCGGGCCATGCTCCGCCGCGTCGGCCATGCGCGCCGCCTTGTAGATTTCCAGCCGGTTCGGCGTGACGGTCTCGAACCCGGTGCGGCGCTGGCGAAAGAACGCGGTCCCGCCAGTTTCGGGCCCTTGCGTGTAATGCAGCAGGGCCACCACCGCGGGAGAGGTATGATCGTAATGCGGTATGCGCTGCGGCGCCATCAGCGCATCGGGCGTGCGCGACACGATCGAAAAATCGCAGGTCTGGACTATCGCCTGTTCGATGGCGAAGACTTCGGCAAGTATCTGGATCAGGAAATCGAGGCGCGTTTCGAGATAGGCCGGATCCGCGGGCGCACGAAGCCCGGGATACATGCGCTGTTCGGCATAGTCTGCTCGGCGGCCTTCGGCTTCCAGCGCATCGATGCCGCCGCTGAACCCATCGATGACGACCACCGGTTCCCGCTCGCGACCGAAGCGCTCGACCGTGAAACGGTTGGGCGCTGCGGCTGCGTGCATCAGTTCGCCGCGCGCAGCGCGTCCTCCACGGTCTCGTGATAGCGGCGGATACCGGCTTCGAGCGTTCCCAGGGTAAGTTCTGGGACAGCACCGGTGGAAAGCCCCTGCTGCCCGAGCTCGGCGGCGCGGAAATCTTCCCCCGCGAACACTCCACCATCCAGCAGGGCCCAGCTGCGTTCCCAGTGGTCGCGCGCCTTGTCGGTCGCCGGTTCCTCTGGAATGAGCATGAAATCCTCCACGAGCGTGAGGTCGTGCGCCTGCGGCATCATGGTCATGACATTGAGATAATCGGGGCTCGGGATGATGAGCGCGCCGGGCACAAGTTGATAGGCGAAGGTTATGACCCGGCGCAGCGTGGCCATGTTTTCGAGATCGACACCGTCCATCTCCTCGAGCCTGCCCACCGCCGATCGCGCAAAGGGGCCGATCATGTCCCCGGAAGTCACGCCATCCTTGAAAAAAGGCCCGATGGTTTTCGCGTGAAGGCGCGTGACGTGATAGCTTTCGAGGAAGGCATCCATGATAAGCTTCCAGTTCGCGCGGACGGTATGCGTTTTGCGCCGGAACAGGACATGGGCCGCGGTCCCGAAGGCATCCATGTCCTCACCCAGGGCGCGCGCGTGAGCAAAATCGGCATGATCGGCTGGGGAGAACCAGATCAGCCCGCCCGCTTCGCAGCTGGGCAGTTCGACCAGCCCCATCTTCCCCTTGTCCATCCCGGGGAAGCTATCGGGACGGGGTAAAGCCAGAAGCCGCCCGTCCACCGAATAGGTCCAGGCGTGATAGGGGCACACCAGCTTCTTGGTGCAGACCGCGTCCTTCCCCTCGACCAGCCGCGTTCCGCGATGTCGACACACGTTGAGGAAGACATGCGCGTTTCCCTCGGCATCGCGGGTGATGAGCAGGGGGCGCCCGGTGGTGTCGTGCGGCAGCGCCATGCCCGCTTCGGGGAGGAGCGCACTCGGCACCAGAATCTGCGGCATCCGATCATAGAGCGCGCGCCGTTCACGCTCGAAATGCGCCGGATCGGTATAGACCGTGGCAGGAACGTGTGTGATCGCCTCTCCACGCGCTTCGCCACCCTCGGCGATGGCCCGCGCCAGAGCCAGTTGGCCGGGTGTGGGCCTTAATTCGCGATTGACGGTGGATGCCTCTGCCATGCCGACTGTTCCCGTTCAGCTTCACCCGCTAACGTCGCAGACTTTCGGGGTCGAGAAAAGGTCGAAGCATATATGGTCGAAGCAGTTGCCGGTAAGAAGCCGTCGAGCTGGCGCGTGCTCGGGCGCGCTCTCACAGATCGCAAGACCGGCTTTATGTTGCTGTTCGGCTTCGCCAGCGGCCTGCCCTTTGCCCTGTTCCTCGGGACTTTGTTCGCCTGGCTGACCGAAGCGGAGGTCGATCTGGAGACGATGGGCGTCTTCAGCCTGATCGGGCTTGCCTATGCGTTTCAGTTCATCTGGTCGCCGCTGATCGACAAGGTCGATCTTCCGGGCCTGCGCCGACTGGGCAAGCGCAAGCAGTGGATCATCCCGATGCAGCTTCTGCTGGGTGCGATCCTGGTGACGATGGCGGCGCTGGACCCCGGCTCCCAACTCGGCACCTTCAGCCTGCTCGCAGGTATCGGCGCCCTGGCCAGCGCCACGCAGGATATCGCCATCAACGCCTGGCGCATCGATGTGGCGGATGAAAAGGCCACGCTCGATATCCTTTCCACCGTCTATCAGATGGGGTTCCGGCTTTCCTCCCTCATGGGGGGCGCGCTGGCGCTGATCATTGCGGAGCGGATCGGCTGGCCGCAGACCTATGTGTTGATGGGCGGATTGCTTCTGGCTGTCGGCGCAGCGGGCTTTTTCGCTCCCGATTCCGATCAGTCCGCGATCGCCGACACCGCGGAGAGCGACGAGCAGGTTCGCGCGCTGCGCCATGCGGGCCAGCTTTCGCCCAAGGTCCGCTATCGCGCGCTTGCGATCGTCGGTGTGCTGTGGGCAGGTGCCATCGCGGTGCTGCTAAACTTCATGATCCAGTCGATGACTGCGGCCCCGGAAAACCGCCCTGACCCCACCGATTTTACGCTCAACTGGGGCCCGTGGGTGATCGTCGCCACGATCGTACTGCCCGCGCTGATCGCGGGCTGGCTAGCGGGGCAGCAGCGGAAAGGGGTAAATCTTCTCGCGGAGGACGCGCCGCGCGCCACGGGGGGCGCCTTCGCGCTCGATCACCTTTATCGCGCGCTGGTGCTGCCGCTGGTGGAGTTCGTGGGCCGGATGGGCTGGTCGCTGGTGCTGATCCTGGCGCTGGTGCTCACCTACCGTATTTGCGACGCCATCTGGGGCACATTCGCCTATCCGTTCTATCTGGGCGAATTGCAGTACACCAAGGACGAGGTCGCCTTTGCCTCGAAGATCTTCGGCATAGGTGCGATCGTGCTGGGGCTGGCGATCGGCGGCTGGATGCTGACGGCCATCGGGCGGATGCCCACGCTGCTGATCGGCGGATTGCTCGCGGCGCTCACCAATCTGCTGTATGCCGACATGGCGCTCGGCGGGCCGACGATGGGTGCGGTGGCGGACGCGACCGGCTTCACTGCGCTGATTTCCAGCTTCCCCGGCGGGAGCCCCAAGCTAGCCAAACTCATGCTGACCATCGGTGGCGAAAACCTCGCGATCGGCATCGCGGGCGCAGCCTTCATCGCTTGGCTATCCTCGATCGTTTCGAAGCAATTCAGCGCGGTGCAATATGCCTTGCTGTCCTCGCTCACGCTGCTCATCGGCACCATCGGGCGCGGTGCCCTGGGCCAGATGATCGAACGGCAAGGTTATTACGACGTCTTCATTCTCACGACCTGGATCGGCGTGGGTGCGATGGTTCTGGTCGTGCTGGAATGGTGGCGCCAGAGCCGACCGGGCGCGAGCGGCGTGGTTTCGCCCGAAGCACCCTCGGCAGTCGCGCCGGCGGAATAATCAGTCCGGCAATTCCTCGTTCAACTTCAAGACCTCGCCCGCGAGATAGAGCGAGCCTGCGATCAACACCGGCAGGCCATCGTCGGGCAATTTGTCGAAAGCTTCATGTAGCCCCGGCGCATTGTCGATCGCCCGCTTGATCGCTTCCCCGAAGGATTTGGAACCATGATGTTCGTGCCTCGGCACGGGTACGGCGATCGCACTTTCCACACCGAACGCGAGCGAGCCTAGCAAAGCCGCCGGGTTTTTGTTTGCGAGCATCCCGATGACGAGGTGAAATCTCCGCCCGGCAAAGTGGCGGGCCAGCATCGCGCCAGCGTCGGGATTGTGTCCTCCGTCCAGCCAGACCTCCCGGTCACCAACCAGTGGGCCAGGTGACAGGCGCTGCAGGCGCGCGGGCCAGCGGGCGGCGCGGATGCCCCGCGCCATGGCGTCGCGCCCCACGCTGACGAAATCCTGATGCCGCAGCATCGCCACCGCGAGCGCGGCATTATCCGCCTGATGCAGGCCAGGCAGTGTGGGCAACGGCAGCGCCAGCGCGCCGTCACGATCCTGATAGTGCAGGCCGAGGTCGGTCGCCTCCGCTTCCCACTGCTGTCCGCGCATCGCCAGCGGCGCGCCGGCCGCAATCGCGGCACGCTCGATCTCCAGCGTCGGCCCCTCTGGATAGGACTGCGTGACGAGACTGCATCCGGTCTTCACGATGCCCGCCTTCTCGAACGCGATGCGCGCCAGCGGCTCGGCGGGCGTATCCTTCTCTGGGGCGAGCAGGAAGCGTTCGTGGTCGAGCCCCAGCGTGGCGATCCCGCAGGCGGCGGGGTGGGGCAGGACGTTGGTCGCATCGAAGCGCCCGCCCAGCCCGACTTCGATCACGCAGGCATCGGCGGGCACACGCGCGAATTCCAGGAAAGCGGCGGCGATGGTCACCTCGAAAAAGCTGGGCGACAGCTCCTCTCCCGCATCCAGCACCTCGGCCAGCACGGCGGCGAGCCGCTCGTCAGAAATCAGTTCGCCCGCTACGCGAATGCGCTCGTTGTAGCGGACGAGATGCGGGCTGGTGGTGACATGGACGCGCTTGCCATCTGCTTCCAGCATGGCGCGCAGGAAGGCGCAGGTGGAACCCTTGCCGTTGGTGCCCGCGACGTGGAAGGCGGGGGGCAGGCTGTCGTGCGGATCGCCCAGCCGCGCCAGCAGTTTGTGGATGGTCTCGAGGCCGAGGCGCCCCTCGGGCACGCTGAGCGCGCCGAGCCGGTCGAGTTGGCGCTGAACTGCCGGGTCGGACGATGTGGCGAAATCGCGCATGCGGCCCCTTCCGTCAGTCGATACTCAAATGCCACCTCACCAATTCCGCGGCGCGGAAGCGGGGAGGATTTATCGCCGCCTTGGAGGCTCGCACTAGGCGGCCTGTTTGGGCGCCAGGTAATCCAGCACGGTTGCCAGCGTTCCCTTCAGCTCCTTGCGGTGCACGACCATGTCCAGCATTCCGTGCTTCTGAAGGTATTCAGCGCGCTGAAACCCTTCTGGAAGCTGTTCGCGGATGGTATCCTGGATCACGCGCTGACCGGCAAATCCGATGAGAGCGCCCGGCTCTGCGATCTGGATATCGCCCAGCATGGCATAGCTCGCGGTGACCCCGCCGGTGGTCGGATCGGTCAGGATCACGATATAGGGAAGGCCCGCCTGCTTCAGGCGGCGGGTCATGACGGTGGCCTTGGGCATCTGCATAAGGGACAAGATTCCCTCCTGCATGCGCGCGCCGCCTGCTGCGGTCACCACGACATAGGGGCACTTCATCGTCAGCGCACGCTCCGCGCCCTGGCAGAAGGCGGTGCCCACGGCCTGGCCCATGCTGCCGCCCATAAAGCCGAAATCCTGCACGCCGACCACCGCCGCGTGGCCCTCGATCGAGCCGAAGGCGACCTGGAAGGCATCCTTGTAAGGGTTCTTGGCACGCGCCTTCTTCAGCCGCTCCGTATATTTGGCGGTGTCGCGGAACTTGAGCGGATCTTCCTTCACGTCCGGCTCCGACAGCACGACATAGCCGGGGTCCATCAGCATACGCAGCCGCTCGTCGGTGGAGAGGCGGCCATGATGCTCGCAGCGGGGGCAGACGTGCAGATTGTCGCGATATTCCTGCGCGAAGATCATTTCCTGGCACGAAGGGCACTTGATCCAGAGCGTATCGTCGGTCGTGCGCTTGGGGATGAAGGGCAGGGAATTGCGGACGCGAGTGAACCAGTTCATGCCGCGCCCCTTGCCGCAGAATGCACCGCCTGGGCAAGCGCGGCGGTGTAGTTGCGGATGTGGGCAGGGGCCTCGGCCCCGTGCTTTTCCACCAACTCCACCAGCGCAGAGCCGACGACGACCCCATCGGCCACGCTGGCGACGGCGGCTGCCTGTTCAGGCGTCCGGATGCCGAAGCCGACTGCGATGGGCAGATCGGTCGCCGCCTTCAGTTCGCGAACCTTGACCTCGATCGAGCTTGAGCTTGCCTGCTGGCTACCGGTGATGCCCGCAACGGATACATAATAGACGAAGCCGCCGGACCCTTCGAGCACCTGCGGCAGACGTTTCGCGTCGGTGGTGGGGGTGGCGAGGCGGATCGGGGCGATGCCCTTGACGCGAAGGGCGGGGCCGAGAGCCTCGTCCTCCTCCGGAGGAATATCGACGCAGATCACACCGTCGACCCCGGCGGCCTCGCACTGGTCCGCGAACCATTCCGGCCCGCGCCGCACCATCGGGTTGGCATAGCCCATCAGCACCAGCGGAGTGTCGGCATGCCGCTTGCGAAACTCGGCGGCGATGTGAAAGACATCGGCGGTTTTCGTGCCGATCCCCAGCGAGCGGATATTCGCCGCCTGAATAGCGGGGCCATCGGCCATCGGATCGGTGAAGGGCATCCCCAACTCGATCACATCGGCGCCGCCCTCGACCAGCGCGTCTAGGTTGGCCGCTGTGTCGCCATCGCCAGCGGTGAGGAAGCAGACGAGTGCGGGATGCGGTTTCGCGAAAGCTGAAGAGAGGCGGGTCATTCGAAAGTTCTCGGGCGGAGGAGCGCGATTAATGAGATCACGGAGGCAAAAAGCAGGACAAAGAGGGCGTCCGGCCAATCAAAGTCAGTGCCCTTCTGGACACCTCGCCAAATGCCCATGAAGACTGTCATAAAGCCGAAAATCAGCAGCGCTGGTCCCCAACTCGGCACACGGGATTTCCGAGCGTGCTCTGACGAACCTTTTCGTTTTCTGCGCTGCCTAGCGCGCTGCTTCGTCAAATCCCCACTCCCAGCTTTTCGGCGACGGTGAAAATGTCCTTGTCCCCACGGCCGCAAAGGTTGGCGAGGATGATCTGGTCGCGGTCCATTTCCTTCGCGCGCTTGGCCACCGCAGCGATGGCGTGGCTGGGTTCGAGCGCGGGGATGATGCCCTCGGTGCGGCAGAGCAGCTGGAACGCCTCCAGCGCCTCGTCATCGGTGACGGCGGTGTACTCCACGCGGCCCATATCCTTGAGCCAGGCGTGTTCGGGGCCGATGCCGGGATAGTCCAGCCCGGCGCTGATCGAGTGGCCCTCGGTGATCTGGCCATCCTCGTCTTGCAAAAGATATGTCTTGTTGCCGTGGAGCACCCCGGGGAAGCCGCCGAGGAGGCTCGCCGCATGCTGATCGCCGTCGAGGCCGT
Source organism: Qipengyuania sp. (assembly GCF_042095715.1). Taxonomy (GTDB): domain Bacteria; phylum Pseudomonadota; class Alphaproteobacteria; order Sphingomonadales; family Sphingomonadaceae; genus Qipengyuania. Next base: position 12,270 of record NZ_JBELMO010000072.1, read on the forward strand.
AGCCTGCCGCTTCCACGCCCAGCATCTTCACATCCGGGTCGTCGAGGAAGGGGTGGAACAGCCCCAGCGCGTTCGATCCGCCGCCGATCGCCGCCACCAGCAGATCGGGCAGGCGATCGATGCGGGACAGCATCTGCGCGCGCGCTTCCTTGCCGATCACGCTCTGGAAATCGCGAACGAGCTCGGGATAAGGGTGCGGGCCTGCGGCGGTGCCGATGATGTAGAAGGTGTCATGGACGTTGGCGACCCAGTCGCGCAGCCCCTCGTTCATGGCGTCTTTCAGCGTCGCCGCGCCACTGGTGACCGGCACCACCTCCGCGCCCAAGAGCTTCATGCGGAACACGTTGGGTTGTTGGCGCGCCACGTCGGTCGCGCCCATGTAGATCACGCAGGGCAGGCCGAAGCGCGCGCAGACGGTGGCGGTGGCCACGCCGTGCTGGCCCGCGCCGGTTTCCGCGATGATGCGCGTCTTGCCCATCCGCATGGCCAGCAGGATCTGCCCGATGCAGTTGTTGATCTTGTGCGCGCCGGTATGATTGAGCTCGTCCCGCTTGAACCAGATTTGCGCCCCGCCGACAGCCTCGGTCAGCCGTTCGGCAAAATAAAGAGGGCTGGGGCGCCCCACGTAATGTTCCAGCAGATCGTCGAACTGCGCCTTGAAGCTCGAGTCAGCTTGAGCTTTGCGATATTCGCGTTCGAGCTCCAGGATCAGCGGCATCAGGGTCTCGGCGACATAGCGCCCGCCGTAATCGCCAAAGTGTCCGCGCTCGTCGGGCATGGTGCGGAAAGAATTGGGTTGGATGGCCATGCAGGTCCCATGCCCGCCTCCCGCGCCGAAGTCGAGATGCGGGCGCCTGTCGTTGGCCGGTTCCGTGTCGACGGTTCGTCGGTGGACCTCGGTTTTGGTCGCGCGCGTCATGACGTTCATCGACTGGTGCTGTAAAAGAAAGCGGGTCGGCGACAGAGGCGCACCACGTTTTCCACCTAATCATGGGTGGAAACGATGAGGACCAAAGACATGAGTAAGTATTCGACCGCAATGGCAGCTGCGATGGTCGCGGCTCTTGCAGTCACCGCACCTGCAAGTGCAAACGAAGCCCGCGTGGAAGTGCGCGGAGGACCGATTTTCGTCGCCGACGAGACAGAAGCGACTGTCGGTGTGGCAGCAGGTTACGATTTCGACCTTGGTTCAACCGTGTTCGCCGGCGCTGAAGTCTCGGCGGACAAGGTTCTGGTCGAAGGTGCCGAAATCTATGTCGGCTTCACCGGGCGCCTCGGTGCTCATGTGGGCGAGCGCGGCAAGCTTTTCGCCGCCGGCGGCTACACCGTGGGCGAGGGCGAGGATGTCTGGCACCTCGGCGCTGGCTACGAGCATCGCGTTACTGACGCCGTCTATGTAAAGGGCGAATACCGCCACTATTTCAGCGATTTCGCCAATGCGGACGCCGATGCAGTCGTGGTGGGCGTCGGCTACAAATTCTGATCGCGACCCTGCTAGGGCCATGCCTGCGCGCTGGGACGGGCGGTACCTCGGGGCCGCCCGTTTCCATGTCCGGCTCAGGCAGTGCGTGCGGCTCCCACGAAGGCGCGAATCTTGCCCGCATCCTTTATGCCCGGTTCTGTCTCCAGGCCGCTGGACGCATCCACCAACGGTGCGCCCGTGCGGCGGATCGCCTCCGCGACGTTGTCAGGGTTAAGGCCACCTGCAAGCGCCCAGGGCATGAACGGCTCCCACCCTTCGAGCAGGTCCCACTGCGCCAGCGTGCCGTTGCCGCCCGGCAAACCACCGGGCAGGGGATTGGCCGGCGCGTCGAAGAGCAGGCGGTCGGCCACGCCCTCGAACGCGCGGGCCTTTTCGAGCGTGTTGGCGTCGCGTAGCCCGAAGCTGCGCCAGCACTCCATCGTGGGAATGGTCTTCTTGACGAGCGCGATCCATTCCCTGGTCTCGCTGCCGTGAAATTGCAGCACATCGGGGCGAATCACCTCATAGGCGCGCGCCAATTCCTCGGGCTGCAGCTTGGAGGAGACGAGAACCAGCTTGACGCTCTCCGGCACGCGGCGGCGCAGCCGGGCGGCATCTTCCAGCGTCAGGTGGCGCGGGCTGGGTTCGAAATGGACAAAGCCGACATGAGTCGCGCCGGCGTCCACGGCGGCATCGATGGTCTCGGGTGTAGAAAGCCCGCAAATCTTGATCATGGTATCCGGCATAGGCGCGCGCCTTAGCAATCAGGCAAGCGGTTTGGCCAGCACCGTCATGTAGAGCGGCGGGTCGAGCGCGACGGGAAAGTCCCGCTGTTCGCCGGTTACCTGCCACCCGCGGCGCTGGTAATAGGCGATGAGCTCGCTGCGCTGCTCGATGACGGTCATTTCAATCGCGGAACAGCCGAACGCGTCATGCGCGTGTGTCTCGGCTGCGGCGATCAGCCCGCGTCCGAGGCCTTCACCCTGGCGTGTCGGTTCTATGCATAGCAGGCCGAGGTAGGCGAGGTTGCTGCTGCGCCGGGCCACGTTCACGCAGCCCAGCAATGTTCCACCTTCCAGCATTACCAGCTGCGTCTGATCCGGATCGTGGAGGATCTCTTCAAGCTCGCCTTCAGACAGCCGCGTGTCGAACAACAAGTCCGCCTCATGAGTCCACCCCAGCCTGGCGGTGTCGCCGCGATAGGCACGTTCGATCAGCGCGGCGAGGGCAGGGAGGTCGGCGGAAGTGGCCGGCCGGATATCCGCCGCCATCGGTCAGAGCGTGGATTCGATTTCGCGGGCGGCGGCGACAGGATCGGAGGCGCGGCTGATCGGGCGGCCGATTACGAGCACGCTAGCCCCATCGTCACGCGCCTTACGCGGCGTGACGACGCGCTTCTGATCGCCGGCATCGCCCCCGGCGGGGCGCAGGCCGGGCACCACGAAATATCCGTCCTTCCAGCGATCGTGAACCGCCTTCACTTCCTTGCCCGAACACACCACGCCATCGAGCCCGGCCTCGCGCGCGAGATCCGTCAGGCGCAGCACCTGATCGTGGGCCGAACCTTCTATCCCGGTGCGCTGCAGATCGCGATCGTCCATGCTGGTGAGGGTGGTGACCCCCACGACTCTGGTATGCTCGCCGGCCGCAGCCTTGGCATCTTCCATCATCGCGCGCCCGCCGCTTGCGTGCACGGTCACGATCGCGGGTTCGAGTACGTGGATGGCCTGCATGGCCCGCGCCACGGTGTTGGGAATATCGTACAGCTTGAGGTCGAGGAATATCGGCAGGCCGAGGCCGGAAAGCATATGCAC
>NZ_JBELMO010000073.1:0-14995 GCF_042095715.1 Qipengyuania sp.
GGAGGGGATCAGCGTCAAGGTTGCCGACAGTGGCAAGAGCAAGCGGCTCCCGTTCGCATTGGACGAGTTGCAGGCCATCTTTGCCAGCCCGGTCTATGCCAGCGGGGATCGGCCCAAGCGGGGCAAGGGGGAGGCGGCTTACTGGCTTCCGCTGCTGGGATTGTTCACCGGGGCGCGGCTAGAGGAGATAGGCCAGCTTCGGGTGTCGGACGTGCAGCGCCGGGAGTATCCCGATCAGAATGGCAAGATGCTAGCCGGATGGTTCCTGCATATCACTGAGGCGACCGACGAGCGGGGGCAGGCAAACCGGATCAAGAATGCGGCCAGCGAAAGGCTAGTGCCATTGCATCCCGAATTGGAGCGGCTGGGCTTTGTCGAGTATGTCGATGGCTTGAAGGATCAAAAGGGTAGAGTGTTCCCGGACCTAGTGCCGAACGTCTATGGTCGCCTGACAGCCAAGTGGGGCGAATGGTTTGGACCTTATATGAGAAGGGTTTGCGGCGTCGCTGACAAGCGCAAAGTCTTTCACTCATTCCGTCATACCTTCAAGGATTATAGTCGTCGAGCTAGAATGCCTGAGGGTATTCAAAGGCAGATCATGGGACATGCCGGTAAAGACGTTGCTGATGACTATGGCAGCGGGTATGACTTGCATAGCCTTGCGGAGGCAATGGCATCGTACCGGGTGCCGGGGCTTGCTATCCCTAATCCGATCGAGTAAGGGGCGGCTTGCATGGAACGGGCCGATTAGAGAGCGGCCATGACAGCCATGCCGTTTAGTAGATCATGCGATCAGCTACCAATGCGAAGGCTACGGCTAGAGCGGCGATGACTAGAGAGTGAGCGAACGACGTAGTAGCCAACGGCTATCCTGTCTTACGCGCCTTCGGGTGACGGTGACGCCTTCGGGTTGATCCAAGAGCGCCGACTTAATCGGCAAGGGATAGTCGGACGGATGCCAGCCAGTAATGGCAGGCCGTGACGGGGACCGGATAAGACCGGGGTACGTCCAGCATTTCACGGTCGAGGGGCTACCTCGCCGCCCATTGTGTCGCCTCGACAGCAAGCCCGAACATACAGATACCCGAAATCGCCCCGCTCAGCCCCGTCAGGAGTCGATTGGAAGCGGTCGGGTATCTGTAGGCCCGGATGAGCTATCGCCTCTCAGCGACTCTCCTAGGCAGGGTTTCAGGCATTCGGGCCGAGCGGTACGCCAGCCTCACGGCGGGCAGCTTCCCCGGTCGGGGTCACTCGGTATCCCGTGCCGGTCGCTGAATATGCAATGTCGCCTACCGGGGTGCCATGCGAGCGCCGCGCAGCGTCCCCGGTCTGAGCTACACGGATGCCGGTCGGACCCTGCCCGCCCTGATAGGGATCATAGCCCGTCATGCTCTGCCCGGTCTGAGGGCCGCTAGGAGCCTGATTGACGAGGGTATAGCCGGTCGGCCCCTGTACCCACTGCGGACCCGTTGCCGGGGCCTGAGCGGCGGCTGAGGGAGCCTGAGCGGCAGGGCTGGGAAGGCCATTGAAGCCGAACGAGCTATTGGCCGTCTGACCCGGTGCCAGCGTGGCGGCGTCGGGAACATCGGGAGTTTCCGCAAAGGCTTCCGCTGTGCTGCCTAGCGCATCATCGATAGTCCAATTGGCGGCATCAGCCTCGGTCACTTCACCCTTGCTGATAGCCAGCGCCTTGGCATCCTCAAGGATCATGGGGGCTAGGCCATCAAGGCAACTATCATCGCCGGTATTGTTATACTCAGTCAGCGCCTTGTCATAAAGAGCTACCGTAGCATCATCGCTATGATGGATCAGATCAACGGCAAGATGCAGCGTATTCCCCATAGCAGGAACACGAGCAATGAAGCCATCAATGGCATTCTTGTAGGCAATGTTGGCAGGATAGCCCTTTGCCAATTCAGCCGTAGCGGCTTGCTGTACAGTACGGGGATTGTGACCGTGTACAGCGATCAGGGATAAAGCCGCCTTGACCTTGATGGCCTGACGGGGAGTTAGTGCGGTCATGTGGTTTCCTTGAGCATATCGAGAATGTGGGGCCTTGCCGGTTTGGCAGCGGGGACCGGATCAACTTCGCCTAAGGTCGGGATAGGCGGGATGATCCCCTTACGGACGGCGGCGGCGAGATATTGGAAGGCAAACTTGCAATCACTGGCCCTGAGGTACGGACGGCTAGCCGCTTCCCAGAGCGCGTGAATGTCCCCGGCCATACGGCGGGCTATGCCTTGGGCATCCTGTGGCAAGTCGTAGAGTGGCGGCGGGGCGTTGCTGGTCAGCTTGGGCCAGCCTGCCTCATGCTCTAGCGCCTGCCTTGTCAGCAGCACGGACAGGCCAGCAGCTTCAACGGGAATGAAAGCATCGGCTATCGCCTTGTCGGCATCCTTCATCAGCCATATTTGCACTGCGCTGTATTCAAGATGGGCTTTAGCGGCATCGGCATACACGCCTGCCCGGTTCATCAGATCGTCTAGCGTTGTAGGGATCAAGCGAACCTTGGGTACATAGTCTGGGCGGGATGGCTTAGGTGCCGCTCCCGTTCCCCAGTCATGCAGATCAGCCATTTACCCGGCCAAAGCCTTCTCCGACATATCCACGTTGCTTAGCTCGCAAGTAGAGCGCCATAGCTTCTGCGGGCTTACCAGGAGCAAGGGCCATGATGCTGGCGGGAATAGCATGGGGCTTTTGCGTAAGCAGATACTCGTAAGCATCATCGTCAAGGCTAGAGAAGCCATCGCATTCATGCTGCTTAGGCAGACTAGCCTTGGCCTGCATGTCCCAAGTATCTTTCATATACTTGATCGTAAAAGAGCTACGCAGCAGATTGTCGCCGAGCTTCACTTCAACGCGGATATCAGAGAAGCGGGCAAGCCGTAGATTGCGAGCCTCTACCTGTTCATCAGCAAGGGCGGTAGCAAAGCGATCCTTGGCATCCTTCAATGCCTTATCGATCTCATTCGCCTTATCCATGGCAGGCTTGCCAAGGATATCGATATAGTTGTTCACCTTGAGCAATTCGGCACTGAGCGTTTCAATCTCAATGGCAATAGCAGCAAGGTTGTCTTTGTTGGTCATGGGTGTATCCTGTTCGATTTTGTTGATTAGCGACGGGGAGCGAAGGCATTGATGCCCCGCTTCTCATCCCGGTAATTGTGGATAGTCCCGCTATCTGCATCAGCAGCGGCCATCAGCTTGGCGATAGACGGCCTGCCAGCGGGCTTTCGGACAGCATAATCAGGCAGCGGGATATTCAGCACGTCGAGAGCAAGGCGGAAGCCGCTACGGATACGGCCATCTACCTGTTCGACATGGGCCGCAATGCGGGGATCGTTGAGGCGAGTAAGGTCAACGGTGTTATCGGACATGATTGATCCTTCAAATTGATGGAGAAACATTGTCAAAAGTCAAAGAGAGATGCCCCGCTTACGTATAAGCAAACGGGAACAGAGATACTGAAGCTATGGAATGGTACGCCCGCTGACTGCCAACTATGGGCAATGCTACAGCCAGCAGGCTGGCAATTGCTCAGGGCCGATGGGCTACATTGGATGATGAGCAATGCTTATGGAGAGGAGTTACAACTTTCAGATAGGCCCAATAGCAACAGATCGGTCTAAGGGAAGCAGCACACCCCTAGAACCCTACTGGGCCTATCTGAAAGTTGTAAAGATCATTCCTCGGATTGGCTCAGTAATCGACATAGGTATTCTGGTAGCCATGACCAGAAACCAGATGCATCTATGCCATCACGATACAAAGACGAGGGGAGCCTCGATATCGGATCACTGAGCCAATCGGAAGAATGAATGATCTTGCATGGGATATACGGATGCAAGCCGTAGAGTAGGATATACATAACTAGTATGTTTCCTAGATTACAAATATTAAGCTGTATCTATCGTTGCCCCCCTACCCCCCAAGCCTCCGAAATCGGGTGCTACCCGTAAGACGGGCTAAGGATAGATCGACCACATAACGATAGGCCGAATGCCTAGGTTACGGTCAGTGGGACGCGGATACAGCCGTATGTTTCCTGAGTTACAGAATACGTCGCTTGTAGAGCCATCGTTGCGGACGCCATGCGCCTATTCCTGAGAACGGCACACCCCCTCGCTATTAAGCTAACCATTGCTGGCTGTGGGTCCATACAGTTAAGCACTGTCAGGCTTGCTCCGGCTAAACGGACGCTGGCGGTAATGAATGGTTCTGTATCGTGACGGTACTGAATTATGATCGGCGATTATCAAGGCTTAGCCTCAGGTTCGTGCCGGGATCATTCTTAGGGATACCTCGACATATAGATACCGAGGATTTCCCATTGCTATACGGTCCCGAAATGCCGGGAGCCGTTTGCCGCATCTGGGCCGACCGCCTCACAGCCCCGTACAGAGCCGCCACGGTATCCCGGCTAGGTCGATACCCTAAGCCGCCCATATCGGCTCCTGTGGCCGTCTCTGGGCGAATACGAGGGCATCCCCGTCGCCTGTCCGATCCCAGCCCGTCGAGTACCCGGCCTATGCAGCGCAATACCGGGATACCGTCGCCTTAGAGATACCGAAATGCGCCATCGTCTGACTGATCGAAGCGCCATTCTCCCTACGCCAATCGGCCACCGCCTTGGCATCAGCAGCGAACGGACGGCCCAAGCTGGCCTTGCCCCTATGCGTCAGCCCGGTTGCCTCTATCGAAGCGCGGGCAGCTACCCGGCCACTGTCGCACCGTTCCTTGATCCGCTGGCGTTCCATATCAGCCATCTGGGCTAGGACAGCGACGATCAACTCCCCGACGCCACGGCCAATCGGTCCCAGCCCCTTAACGTCCAAGGTGACGCCACGATTTAGCAGCTTCCGCACCGTGGCCTGTACGTCCAAGGCATCGCGGCCCAATCGATCAAGGGCATAGACGTAGAGCGTGTCGCCTTCCCGTATGTAGTCGAGCAGCTTGGCAAAGCCGGGACGGTCAGCAGCGAGGATCGCACCGCTTACGCCTTCATCGGTAAACTCACGGTCAAAGCTGTCACCCAATGCCTTGCGCTGGGCTTCAATGCTCTGGGCTTCTGTCGATACGCGGAAGTAGGCAACGCGGCTCATGGTATAATCCTCGCAAGATATGCCTGATATGTGAGGCAGTATCACAACGCTGTCAAGTACCTTGTGAGGCAGTCGCTAATGATCCATCCGGCATGACTCACAAGCTACAACTTGCGAGGCAGGGTATCGGCAGGGTCAGCGATCCGGCTGGGCTAGTGCTTGGCGACAGTGACACGCTACGCCGGGAGAACGATACGCGCGCAATAATGCAGGTCGGGCAGGCGTGTCATATTCGCCAGCGGGCTGGGTAGGGATACGGGGGAGATAGCGCGCTCAGAATTGTTTGATTGCCCTCTCGCATATCTCTAGCATTTTCAGGCCGTAGGCAGCATAGCTATAGACTACAAAGTGCCAACATCAATTCTTAGACTGTCAATTGGCCAAGTGTCTTTCGTCTCGAATTTAAGCGTTACGCCTATCGCCTTAAAGGCCTCAACCAAAATAGCAGCGTCCGGTGATTTCAGCGCCTCTCTATTTCCACATAGGATCACGCCATCAAAAGCACGAGACTGAACATACCCCGTGTCTCTTGCCTTCCAACCGTTCCTTACGAGTATAGCTCCAAACTCTCCCGTGAAATTCCTAGAATGCTGATCTTCTACCCTAGTCCGTATCTGAAAACTACTCGGCGGATTAATCTTGATTATATTCTCAAATCGATCATCGACAACAGGTTTAGAAGGAGTAGCCGGCGCATAATGATGATGATTATCGCCCTGATGCCCAATAGGCCACGCATAGGACAAGGCCGATGGCTCCGCCGATCCTGATATGATCCGGCGAGACAGCCCATCCCCACCACCTTTGGAAGCCGGACGGATCGCCAGCCGACCAAGCAGTGATGGGAGTTCCAGCACCAGCCAATATCCTAGCCGGGAGCTTAGCTAGATAGTCGTACACCTCTCGCTTCATGGCTGCCCTTAGCGCGCTGATTATGCGGCTATGATCCATCGAAACGGGCTAGGATGCAAAGAGGCAATATCCTGAGCGGTTCGAGTCCCTAACGCGGACCCACATCGGCCAGCCCCTTGCCTCCGCTAGTACAAAGAGCTAATACAACTGTCCCGACGCTCAGGAAAATATCCTTTGTTTGTCAATGCTTACGGGTTTTCGAGCCGATCCCCCTCGGCTCCACCATTCCGTACACGCTGCTGAAAACGCGGCCCGGTATCGCGAAGCATAGGGTTCTTACGGACGTCTGGTACGAAGGTACGAGGACGGCACCCTGTGCGCTCCTGCCATTATGCCGGCCACATGGTCGAAAGCATGTCGGCCATCCCGCGCGTGGCGGTTGAAAATATGGTGCCGTTACCACGACATATCGGTCCGGACGGCTGCATGAACAATTCTTCGCTATCGCGTCAGCGAAAGACGTAATGGGCTGGCGTTCCGCCACCCCCGGCAGTCATCGGGGCGGGACGTGCGGTCGCTATGGTCAGAACAGCACGAACAGCATCACGGCGACGACGAGCGAGACGAACGCGAGATAGATCGCGGCGATATGCGGGGGACAGTCGAATCCCTCCGGGCAGTCGTACCACCACATAAGCCTCTCCATTTCCTCGTCTTGCGTTGACCGCGGTACGATCCGTTGCTGCCGACTCGTTGGCCGGCCGTCTATGCTATGGATCATAGCTAAGTCGTGATGGCTGTCAAAGCGATACTGGCGATCCCGCCCGCAGGCGAACGGTCGGGCTCGGGCGGCGACACGCAATGCTGGAAATAGCTATTGAATATAGCTTTCCGCGCCGGTAATATTCTGTTGGCAGGCCGTTGCAAGGATAAGGCCGCCGGGAGAGGGACATGGCCGATTTCCTTCGTGATTGCTGGTACGTCGCGGCGTGGGCGCGGGACCTGGGTGAGGCTCCGCTCGGCGTCCGCGTCATCGACGAACCGCTCGCGCTCTACAGGACGCGGGAGGGTATCGTCTGCGCGGTGGAGGATCGTTGCCCGCATCGCTGGGCGCCGCTGTCGATGGGCCGGGTCGAGGGCGAGCTGCTGCGCTGCATGTACCACGGCCTTTGCTTCGACACCGGGGGCAAGTGCGTGTCCGCGCCGGCGATGACGACCCCGCCCGACGCGCGCGTGCGCACCTATCCGGTGGAGGTGAAGGACAGCTGGCTCTGGGTGTGGATGGGCGATCCGGCGAAGGCTGATCCCGCATTGATTCCGCAGGCGTTCGGGATCGACGATCCGCGCTGGACGATGGCGGCGGACCAGATCGACTATGAAGCCAACTACATGTTGCTCAACGACAATCTGTGCGACCTGTCGCACGTTGATTTCGTTCATGAGACGACGCTGGCCAGCCTGTCCGGAATCGGCTGGGCCGATAGCGTGCCGCGCGTGATCCAGCGCGAGCGCGGCATCCGGATCGAACGCTGGCTGACGGCGAAGCCGATGAGCCCGAGCAACCCGACGCTGGTCGACAATTGGTCGGTCTACGATTATTCCGCGCCCGGCATTTTCGTCATGGAAAACAGCTCCTTCCCGCACGGCATGGCGGAGCGATGCGGCATGAAGCCGCCGACCGAGGAGCCGATGACGTACCGCATCGAGCAGCAGGCGGTGACGCCGATCTCCGATCGCAAAACGCGCTATTTCTACGCCAGCGGGTTCGATCATCGCATCCCCGCCAGCCTGTTGGGCGGCGCGTTCGAGGTGGTCAACGCCGCCTTCGCCGAGGATCGCGCGATGATCGAGGCGCAGCAGCGGATCTGGGACGAAACCTCCGGCGACCATGCGATGAGCTTCGTCGCGCACGACAAGGCGCCGGCGATGTTCCGCCGCACCATGGCCCGCTTGATGACGGCGGAGCGGGCTGCGGCCACGACCGTCGAGAACGTGTGCTGAGCACCACTTGACCCGCTCCTCTCCCCCGCCCGCCGACCTGGCGATCGTCGCCGCGCAGCTCGCCGCCGCGCCCGGCTGGTCACGCGCCTGCGCGCTGTTGCCGGACCCCGATGCCGCCGATCCGGCGATGGTCGACGCGATCCTGAACGAGGCATCGCGCTTCGCCGACGACGTGCTGGCGCCGCTCAACGACGCGATGGACCGGCACGGCTGTCGGATCGAGGCGGGGCGGGTGCGTACTGCGCCCGGGCACGATGCCGCATGGGCGCAGTTCGTCGCGAACGGCTGGGCGACGCTGGGTCAGCCGATCGATCATGGCGGGCAGCCGTTGCCGACCGCGATCTGGGCGGCGGTGGAGGGCGTCTTCGATCGCGCCAATCCGTCGTTCGCGATGTTGCCCGTCCCGCTCATCTCCTCCGCGCGGCTGATCGCGGCATGGGCGGACCCGACGACCGCGGCGCAATGGCTACCGCGCATCGTCGCCGCCAAATGCGCGGCGACGATCTGCATCTCCGAGCCTGATGCCGGATCCGACGTGGGACGCGCGCGCACCACCGCGCGCGCCGACGGCGAGGGCGGATGGATCATCGACGGCGAGAAATGCTGGATCAGTTTCGGCGACCACGATCTTGCCCCGCGCATCGTGCATTGCCTGCTGGCGCGAACCGGTGACGCCGCCTCGGGCGGCGGTGGGCTCAGCCTGTTCCTCGTCCCCGACACGCTGGAGGATGGCACCCGCAACGGCGTGGTGATCCGCCGCATCGAGGAGAAGATGGGGCTGCATGGCTCGCCCACCTGCGCGCTGGGGTTCGAGGGCGCGCGCGGCATCCTGCTGGGGCAGGAGGGGCGCGGGCTGGCGCAGATGTTCGTGATGATCGCGAACATGCGCCTCGCGGTTGCGATCCAGGGGCTGGGGATCGCGAGCGCGGCGACCGACGTCGCGGCGCGCTACGCTGCCGAGCGGCGGCAGGGCGGGCGTCCGGCGGAGCCACCGGTGCCGATCACCGCGCATGCCGACGTGCGGCGGATGCTGCTGGAGATGGCGAGCACGACCGAGACGCTGCGCGGGCTGATCCTCGCGCTCGCGAACCACGTCGACATCGCCGCGCGGGCGCCCGACGCGGCGGAACGCGCTGAGGCGGACCTGCTGGCGCAGTGGCTGCTGCCGATCGTCAAGACCGCCGGGGCGGAGATCGGGTTCGATGTAGCGAGCACCGGGGTGCAGGTGCTCGGCGGCGCTGGCTATACGCGCGAATGGCCGATCGAGCAGGGCGTTCGCGACGCGCGTGTCCTGTCGGTGTTCGAGGGGACGAGCGGCATTCAAGCGCTCGACCTGATGCACCGACGGCTGATGCGTGACGATGCGGCGTCGCTGCACGCGTTCCTGCGCGTCGCCCGTGCCGATGCGGACGCGGCGGGGCCGGCGGCGCAGCCGCTCCATCGCGCGCTCGATCAGCTGGAGGAGGCGGGCGCCTTCCTGCGATCGGCCGAGCGGGTCGAGGCCGAGGCGGGCGCGACCGCATTCCTGAAGCTGGCGATCCTGACCGCGCAGGGTTGGATCGCCGCCCGGCTGGTTGCGCGCGGCAACGGCTCGCCCGCCGCCTCGACCTTGACCGATGCAGGACGCTATTTCCTTGTGCGGCTGGCGCCCCGGGCCGTGCTGGCCGCGACCGAGGCGATGGCCGGGTCGGCGGTGCCGGCGACGCTCGCCGGATCGTGAACCGTCGCGGCTAGCGGCACGGGGCGAGGGTCGCCCGGCCGTTCGCGCCCCGCGTCAGGCACAGCCGGTCGAGATCGCGCGCCGCGATCACCTCGCCCTTGAAGCCCGCCTTGATCGCCCGAACGTCGTCGGCGGCCAGCGCCGCGTCGCCGTCCATCCCCGGCACGATATGCGTCAGGACGATCGTTCCCACACCCGCCTCGCGCGCCAGATCGGCGACCGCCGCGGGTGGCAGGTGCTCCTCGGTCATGTGGCCGAGTGCAGTCGACAGCGCCTCGGGCGACCAATGCGCCTTGGCGGCGATGCCCTGCATCATGCCCGTGATCGCGCGGGGATCGATCACCTCGGACACCAGCACGTCTGCCCCCTTCGCGAACGCCGCCAGCGGCGCGCTGGCGCCGGTATCGCCGGTGAAGACGATCGAGCCCGCGGGCGTATCGAACCGATAGGCATAGGATTTCTCGCGTGCCCGCGCAGTGGCCGGCATCATGCGGTAATGCGTGTTCTCGATCGCCGATACGCGGACGTGGTCGTCACGGTAGATCGTCGTTCCTGCGGCAATTTCGTGCACCGCGAACTTCGACGCGACATAGTCCGCCATCGGGCGCCCGCGGGGATCGATCAGGCCGCCATCCGCGAACACGGCATAGGGCATGCTGATATAGCGCACCGCCGCATCGACCAGCGCAGCGATCCCGACGGGGCCGTAGATCGCTCGCGGCCCCGCGCCACCCGCACCGATCCCGGCGATCAGATCGTTCGACATGATGGCGGCGAGGTCCAGAACATGGTCCGGATGGAGGTGCGTGATGAAGATCGCCGACAGCTGCGTGCTGTCGATCCCCGCCTCCACCATGCGACGCAGCGTGCCGATCCCGCAATCGAGGAGGTAGGTGGCGCCGCCGACCCGCAGGAGCGTTGCCGGCTCCGACCGATCCTTGCGCATGTTGGGGCCGCCGGCGGTGCCGAGCATGACGAGTTCGACCGTCGGCGCGGCGGCGGGTGGCGCGCCCCGAGCGGCGGCGGGTGCGGTCAGCAGGATGAGCGGGGCGAGCGCCCGGAGCGCGGCGTGGATACGGTGCTTCACGGGACGTCCTCTCTCTGGCCGGCCGGCAGCGGCACGAGGCCTGCTTGTGCCCTGCTGAAGATTGTTATAGGACAGAACAATATTGAGGGTCTCGGGCGTTGGCAACCGCCGCGATGAGCGAGACGACCATGCCGTGGGCGAGGGGACCGGAATGCCACGACACGCGCTGACCTATCCGCGAGGCGACAAGGTGGTCGATGCGACCCTGCACGTGCCGGCGGGCGACGGACCTTGGCCGGCTATCGTCATGGTGACCGACATCCGCGGCCCCCGCGACGTCTTCTATACGCGGGCGGACCGGCTGGCGGCGGAGGGCTATGCCGTCCTGCTGCCGAACATCTTTTACCGGGCCGGACCGGCGCCGGTCCCCGATCTGTCGGCGCCATTCGAAATTGCCGCGCTCAAGCCGTTGATGGCGCTGATCGACCCGCTCACCAGCGACGACCTGCGCGCGGACGGCGCCGCCGCGGTGGCGGCGCTCGCGGATCGGCCGGAGGTGCGCGCGGGCGGCATCGGCGTGGTCGGTTATTGCATCGGCGGCAAGTTCGCGATCCTCTATGCCGATGGGGCGGGCGGCGCGATCACCGCGGTCGCGGCCTATCACGGCTCGGCGCTTATCACCGACGCCCCCGACAGCCCGCACCGCGTCGCGGCGGGCGTCGCGGCGCGCTATTATTTTGGCCACGCCGACGACGACATGTTCCTGCCGTCGTCGCGGCTGCCCGAGCTGGACGCGACCTTGGCCGGGGCGGGGCGCGTCTTCGTCTCGGAGGTTTACGAAGGCGCGCAGCACGGTTTCACGGTGCCCGACGGCCCCTCCTACGCGCGCGATGCCGACGATCGGCACTGGCGCACCATGACGGCGCTGTTCGCGCAGACGCTGCGCTGACCGGGCGCACCCAAGGCAGAATGAGAAAGGATCGATGATGCGTGTTCTGGTGGTAGGGCCGCACGGCAAGACCGGGCGGCACGTCGCGGCGGCGCTGGAGCGCCGTCCGGAGCCGGTCGAGATCGTCGGCTTCTCGCGTACCGCACCGGCGGACGCTCGCTATGCGTCCCGCCTCGGTGATCTGGAGAACCATGCCGACCGTGCGCGGGCGGTCGAGGGGGTGGACGCGGTGATCCACTACGGCCCCGCCTTCCATCCGCGCGAGACCGCGATGGGGACCGGGATGATCGATGCCGCGGCGGCGGCTGGCGTGCGTCGCTTCATATATATCTCGGTTATCCATCCGCAGATCGACGCGCTGTTGAATCACAAGGCGAAGCTGGCGGTGGAAGCCTATCTGATCGACAGCGCGCTCGACTGGACGATCCTGCGCCCGCAGCATTACATGCAGAATATCGATGTGCCGCGGGTCATCGCCGGCGGTCGCCTGCCGACGCCATATTCGCTCACCCAGCCGCTCGGTCACGTCGATCTGGTGGACCTTGCCGACGCGGCGGCCACGGTCGTGCTGGAGGACGGCCACAGCGCGGCAACCTATGACATCTCGGGCGAAGAGAATCTGTCGGCGGAGGATATCTGCGCCATCGTGTCGGACATCGGCGGCACGCCGGTACAGCCGCTCGTGGTCGAGCCGGATCAGGTCGTCGCGATGATCGCCGCGCATCACCCGCTCGGCGCTTACGAGGTGGAGGCGCTGCACCGCCTGTTCGGTTATTATGGCCGCAAGGGCATTCGCGGCAATGCGAAGGTGCTGTCCTGGCTGCTGCAGCGGCAGCCCGGCACGTTCCGCGACTATGTCCGCCGCAGCCTGCCCGGGGCCGCCTGAGGCGACGTTTTCGTCCATTCCCGATTGCGTCACGCAGGCAGTGATGATAGCTATATCAAATAACGTTTCGGAGAGTATCGCATGAGCAAGTTCGCCCAGCTGGAGCCGGCCGTTCGCGAACAGCCCGTGGTCGATGTAAACCGCACATGGTCGGCCACCCGTGGCGAGCTTGAGCGGCGCTGGAAGCTGGTACGCACCCATTTGCGCGATCGTGGCCTGGAGGCGCTGGTCGTCCAGGGGTATGAAGAGAAGATCGGCGGCAATGTCCGCTGGCTGACCGACGTGCCGCCGGGATATCCGCGTTACGTCATCTTCCATGTCGACGATCACATGACGCTGATCGATCACGGCGCGCAGGGCGAAACGCGCCGACTCGACGATCGCGATCCCAACCGGCCGGGCATCGGTGAACTCGTCACCAACTGGGCGTTGTTCAACGCGCATTATACCCACGGGCTGGCGGCGGAGAGCGTGGCGCAGGTGCTGCTCGATCGCGGCTACAGGAATGTCGGCATCGTCGGCGCCGGTGGCCTGCCGCACGGCTTCATGACCGGATTGAGCGACCGCACGGAGGGCCGCGTTGCCTTCTCCGACGAAACCGATGCGTTCGACGCGATGAAGGCGCACAAGAGCGCCGAGGAACTGGCGCTGATCCGGGCGACCGCCGCGATCCAGGATCAGGTGTTCGAAAAGCTGCTCGATTGGATCGAGCCGGGGATGCGCGATTTCCAGATCAATGCCTTCATCGATCACCAGTTGCAGCTGCTGGGGGCCGATCGTGGCGTGTATATCGCGGTGTCGGCGCCGATCGGTCAGCCGGCGTTCTTCGGCTATCGCGCGGTGCAGGGGCGTACCATGCGGCGCGGCGATCATATGAACGTGCTGCTGGAGAGCAACGGCCTTGGCGGCCAGTGGACCGAGCTTGGCCGGATGGTGAGCTTTGGCAAGTTGCCGGCGGAGGTGCATGACGCGCACGCGCTGGCGGTCGAGGCGCAGGCGCTCTCGGCGCGGCTGAGCGTGCCCGGTGCGATGCCGGCGGACATCTTCCGCGAGGTCAACGCCTTCCTCGTCTCGCATGGGAGCGCGCCCGAGCGGCGGCTCTATTCGCACGGGCAGGGGTACGACACGGTCGAGCGCCCGTTGATCCGCAGCGACGAGACGATGGCGCTGCCCGCGCAGGCCAATATCGCGATCCACCCCGCGTTCATCGCCGGATCGACGCTGGCCACGCTGTGCGACGGGTTCATCGTCGGCGAGGGCGGCGGCTTCATTCATCAGACGCCCAAACGGGTTTACGAGATCTGAGATACAGGAAGGCAGAGGATCATGACCGTACTCGCACCCGATGCATCGCGTACCGGCGCGACCGCCGACAGCGGCATCTTCACCATCGAGAAGCCGAACGTCGCCACCGACAATGCCACCCCGGGCAAGCGCGTGGTGGTGTCAAAGGGCAACGCACCGCATTTCATCCCCGGCCGCCGCTCATGGGTGCGTTACCGCGAGCTTGGCGTGACGGAGGCCACCAACGGCGAGATGCGTGCGCAGGTGCTCCATGCGGGCACCGCGAACGAGAGCACCGGCTGGCACCTCCATCGCTGCGATATGCAGTTCCTTTACTGCATCGACGGTGCGATCACGATCGCATTCAGCCCCGATCATATCGTGCGGCTGGAGGCGGGCGATTCGATGATGATCCCCGGCGGGACGATCCATATCGAGGCCGGCGCCCCGGAAGGCGTCGAGATCCTGGAAATATCGATTCCCGCGGACATGGGCACCGAGTCCGTCCCCAATCCCTATGGCGACGTTCAGATCGACTTCTCGAAGGCGGGAACGGTCACCGCTCGCTGAGCCGGCAACGGTGATGGTGACGCACATTTCGGCCAGGGGGATGTCAGGATGGATATCAACACTCGCGTGAACGCCCCGGTCGACCGCGTCGACGCCGACATTCACGCCTTTCAGGACATGCGCGATCTGCGCGCGGCGTTCGGGCGGATGCCGCAGACGCCAAGGCTGTTGTCGTCCCCCGACGATGCCGCCGCGATCGACTTTTCCGGCCAGCGCACCAGGGTGTTGCTGAGCGGGGAGGAATCGGGCGGCCAGTTCGTGATCTTCCTCGTCGAGCTGTCGCCGGGCTTCGGCGCGCCCGATCACCATCAGGCGGAAGAGGACGAATGGTGGTTCGTCCTGGAGGGCGAGATTGACGTGGTGATCGGAGACGAGGCGCGGCGGGTAGGGGCAGGCGCGAGCGCCTATGCCCCGCGTGGTTGCCGCCACAGCTTCGTCAACAATTCGGATCGCGTCGCGCGCATGATCTCGATGAACGCCCCCGCGGGGCACGAACGCTTCTTCGAGGCGGTCTCCAGGCTGCCCGGGATCGTGGATGACGGCATGCGTGACAAGCTGATGCGCGATCACGGCGTCGAGTTTCATGGCAAGGTCGTGCTGGACT
>NZ_JBELMO010000074.1:0-14593 GCF_042095715.1 Qipengyuania sp.
CGATTGCCTCACTCTCGCGCCGCCGCTCGCGGACGAGATCGCACGCCATCCGGAGCGGCTGGATGCGCTTATCGACCGCACTGCCTTCGCGCTACCCGGCGAGACGACCGAACTTGCCGAAGCGATGCGCGCTGCGGGCGGTGACAGCTATGAAGAGGCTCTCGATCGCATCCGTCTGGTGGTGGGAGACCTTCGTTTCGCGCTCGGCGTCCAGCTCATTTCCGCCGAACAGGATCCTCTGGCCGTCGCAAAAGCGCTGTCTCGCGTCGCGGAGGCAGCGATCCTTGTCGGCAAGGAGGCGGCCGAGCGTGAGTTCGCGCGGCAGCACGGCACCATCGCGGGCTGCGAACTGGTGGTGCTTGGCCTCGGTCGGCTGGGCGGCGGCGAACTGACGCATGCGTCCGACCTTGATCTCATATATCTCTTTACCGAAGGGGCGGAGGAATCGGATGGGCCGCGTCCATTGGGGCGCACGCTCTATTTCAACCGTCTGGCGCAGCGCATCGGCGGTGCGCTCAGTGTCCCGACTGCGGAAGGGGCGCTTTACGAGGTCGACACCAGGCTGAGGCCACAGGGCGCCCAAGGCCCGCTCGCAGTCGCTTTGTCGGCGTTCGCGCGATATCAGCGGGACGAGGCGTGGACGTGGGAGCACATGGCGCTGACGCGGGCGCGCGTGCTGGCCGGCTCGCCCGAGAGCCGCGCCGCGACCGAAGCGATCATAGCAGAGGTTCTGGACCAAACGCGCGATCCCGCCGTGCTCCGTACCGATGTGCTCCGCATGCGGGCCGAAATGGCCGCGCACAAGCCGCCACGCGGAACGCTGGACGTCAAGCTGATGCGCGGCGGCCTGGTCGATCTCGAATTCCTCGTGCACTTCCTGCAATTGCGCGAACGGACTGCCTTCGAACCGGATCTTTCGGTGGCAGCCGCCGCGCTGGCCGAACACGGACTTCTGCCAGCGACGCTCTGCGAACACCTGGGCCTGATGACCCGCGTGCTGGTGGGCGCCCGACTGCTCGCTCCTGACCTGACGGTGCCAGATGGCGCGGGGGGCGCCGTGCTTGCCCGGCTGGCTGGCTTCACGGACATCGCCGGTTTGCAAGCCGCTCTTGAGGTCGCGCGGCGGGGCGTGGCAGACGCGTGGGAGCAGGCATTCGATCAACCACTGAAGAGAGACGATGAAAGATAGACCCGGCGTGGGCGACCCCATGCCCGACATCGCCATGGAAACCCCGGAAGGCAGCACCATCAGGCCCGCGGACTTCGCCGGGAAACGGGCGGTGCTGTTCTTCTATCCCAAGGACATGACGCCCGGCTGCACGACCGAGGCTGTGGATTTCACGGCGCTCAAGCCGGAGTTCGACAAGGCGGGGGTGGAGCTGCTGGGTATCAGCAAGGATCCACCCGCGCGCCACCAGAAATTTATCGCCAAGCACGATCTGATGGTTCCGCTGGCCTCCGATCCGGAAGACGGCGGGCTATCCGATGCGCTGGGCATCTGGACCGAGAAGCAGATGTACGGGAAGCGGTTCATGGGCATGGTCCGCACGACATATCTGCTGGGAGCGGACGGTCGGATCGAGCGGATCTGGGACAAGGTGAAGGTAAAGGGGCACGCGCAAGAGGTGCTGGACGCCGCCACATCGTGAGCGAAAGCCGTGCCAGCGTCGGTGAAGCGATCCGTGCCGCGCTCCTGACCGGTGAGGCGGAGGCCAAGGTCTTCGCCGCGCGCAAGGTGGCGCGTGACTGGCGCCTTGGCCGGCTCACCCTGTCGTTTCCGCAGCCCATGCCCGATCGCCCCGCCTGGCCCGATGGGCTGCAGCCGCTACCGCCCGCGCAGATGGCCCGGCGCGGCAAATTCGGATCCGAGCGCGCCCGGATCGCGTTGTGGCACGCGCTCGCGCATATCGAGTTCGTCGCCATCGACCTGGCGCTCGATATGGCCGGGCGCTTCGGCGAGGAACGGGGCGCGGCGTTCGTCTCCGACTTTCTCCGGGTGGCGGCGGACGAGGCGATGCATTTCGCGCTTCTGTCTCGCAAGCTGAAAGCGCTGGGGAGCCACTACGGCGCTTTACCGGTGCATGACGGCCTCTGGCAGGCGTCCATGGATACCGCCCACGACGTCGCCGCGCGGCTCGCAATCGTGCCGATGGTGCTGGAAGCGCGTGGGCTGGATGTAACCCCCGCAATGATCGAACGTGTACGCCGCGCGGGCGATGAAGATGGCGTGCGGATCCTGGAGAGTATCCTTGACGATGAGATTCGCCACGTAGCGTTCGGCGTCAAACACCTCGACGAAGTGAGTGCTGAGCGCGACCGGTCGTCGCCCGAATTGTGGCAGGAATTGGTCGAAAAGCACTTCCACGGGCAAATGAAGCCGCCATTCAACGACTCGGCGCGCGAGGCAGCCGGTTTATCGCGGCGCTACATGCGGGGTATTGCGCTGTTAACCTTATGACCCCTAGCACCTAACTCATCGCAAGGCGGGGGGTTCCAGCCAAAGCGTGCAAGAGCCGGTCGGCATAGATCCGCGGGGGCGGACGCCGACCAGAATTTGGGTCACGGTCCTGAGGCCGTGGGGACGAGACGGGTCGTATTTTATGAAGAACACTTTCGCCAAGCTGAAGATCGCAGGCCTCGCCGCTCTCGCTGGCTTCACCACCATCGCCGCCGCACCGGCACAGGCCGAGAGCGCCGCCTATGTTGCTCCGGTCGCCGCGCCGGCAGCCGGTTCGGGCGTTTCGCAGGACGGCGCCGATCGCCAGTTCACGCAATTGTTCGCCAGCTGGGGCCGCACCCGCGCCAATCCGGTAACCCCGGCGGTGTCCGTGCCTTCCGTCGCTCCGCTCGCCTCTTACCGCATGAGCAGCGATTACGGCATGCGCGTCCATCCGGTGCTGGGCCGCCGTCAGGGTCACAAGGGCGTTGATATGGCCGCTGCCGAGGGTACGCCGGTCTACGCTACGGCCGATGGGATCGTCAGCCGCGCGTCGCGCTGGTCGAGCTATGGCAACTTCATCTCGATCGAGCATGGCGGCACAGTGCAGACGCGGTTCGCCCATCTTTCCGGATACGCGGTCTCCGAAGGTCAGCGCGTCCAGAAGGGCGATCTGATCGGATATGTCGGATCGACCGGCCGTTCCACCGGCCCTCACCTTCATTATGAAGTCCGTGTCGATGGCGAAGCCGTCAATCCGGTCGATTACATGACCGAAACCAGCGCCCAGGCGGCATTCGCGCTCGTCCACGGCGGTGGCAGCGCGCTGGGGGGTTCCAAGTAAGCAAGCTTCCCCGGACGGGAGCGTAGAAGGCGGCGGGGAAACCCGCCGCCTTTTTGCCATGCACGCGGAATTTCCTTGCCCACCGTGCCCAGCTGGTTAGGTTTCTCCTGGCAACCAGTCGGCCCCGCCACGAGGGCCGGGGAGAGGCCAGACATGCACCCGATCACGCACGCCGCAGCGCGTCCCGACCATCCCGCCATCATTCTGGCGGGCAGCGGCGAGACCGTCACCAACGCTCAGATGGATGCCACCGCCAATCGCTTCGCCCGCCTGTTGCGTGCGCGCGGCCTTGGGCGGGGCGATCATTTCGCCATCCTAATGGAGAACAACGCGCTCTACCTTCAGCTGGTCTGGGGCTCGCAGCGATCCGGGCAGATGATGGTGCCCATCTCCACCCGTCTGACCGGCCCCGAAATCGCCTATATCATGCAGGACGCCGGGGCGAAGCTGCTGATCACGAGCACAGGCTTCGCCGAGGTGACCGAGCATATCCGGGACGCATGCCCCGAGTGCGAGGTGCTCGTGCTCGGCTCCGGGGGCGACGACGATCTGGAGGCCGCGCTGGCCGGGCAGGATGCCGGGTCGCTGTCCGATCCGCTGCCCGGGCAATACATGCTCTATTCCAGCGGCACGACGGGCCGGCCCAAGGGGGTGAAGCCGCGCCCGCCCGCGGATGACGACATCCTGGCCGTCAATCCCCTGGTCGGCCTGGCGGTGATGGGCGTGGGCATGCCCGCCGACGGCAGCATGATCTACCTCTCCCCCGCGCCGCTCTATCATGCGGCCCCGCTCGGCTGGTGCACCACCGCGCACAGGCTGGGGGCCACGGTCGTGATCATGGACAAGTTCGACCCGGAGCAGGCGCTGGCCGCGATCGAGCGCTATGGCGTGACCGACAGCCAGTGGGTGCCGACCCACTTCATCCGCATGCTCAAGCTCGATGCCGAACTGCGCGGCAAATACGACCTGTCCAGCCATGCGCGTGCCATCCACGCGGCGGCGCCCTGCCCGGTGCCGGTGAAGCGCGCCATGATCGACTGGTGGGGCCCGATCATCGTCGAATATTATGCCGGGTCCGAGAGCATCGGCATGACGCTGATCAAGTCGGAGGACTGGCTGGACCACCCGGGCAGCGTGGGCAAGGCCGTCCACGGCAAGCTCCATGTCTGCGGGCCGGGCGGGGAAGAACTGGCCGCTGGCGAAGACGGGCTGATCTATTTCGAGAACGAGACCATCCCCACCTATCACAACGACCCCGTCAAGACCGCCGAGGCCATGCACAAGCGCGGCTGGATGACGCTGGGCGATATCGGCCATGTCGACGAGGGCGGCTATCTCTACCTGACCGACCGCAAGAGCCACATGATCATCAGCGGCGGGGTCAACATCTACCCGCAGGAGATCGAGAACCTGCTGGCCACCCATCCCAAGGTGATGGATGCGGCGGTGATCGGCGCGCCCGAGCCCGATCTGGGCGAGCAGGTGGTCGCGGTGATCCAGCCGGTGGACATGGCGGAGGCCGGCGACGCGCTGGAGGCGGAGCTGCGCGATTTCCTGGCCCCCAACCTCAGCCGCATCAAGATGCCGCGCCGGTTCGATTTCCGGCCCGACCTGCCGCGCGAGGCCAACGGCAAGCTCTACAAGCGCGAATTGCGCGACGAGTATGCCCGAATGGCAATTGCGGAGGGGGCGGCGGAGGGCTGACCGCACCCAATTCGCGGGGGGTTTCCGGAGGGAGACATGGACCGCTTGGACCACGGTCCAGGGGGAAGTTTTGTCACCTTGCGCGGGAATGGCGTCACCTTGGTCCAAAAACCGTCATTTTGCGCCATCGCAGTGTCACCTTGCGCGCGTGCCACGTCACCTTACGGGTGCCCGGTGTCACCTTGCGCAGGCGAAGTGTCATCCGTGCGGGCGCTTGCGGACGGGCGTTGCGGGGGGATCGACGAGAGGAAAGAGCCGGGCGCATCATACCACCGCGCGGCCTCTGTAGGAAAGCCCAACTTGCCAACGGCTTGCGGTGCAGGCAATCGGGCGCCGAGGGGTGACGATGAGCCGGCAACTAATCAACGAGTATCGCAGCGATCTTGACCGGATCATCAAGGTTGGCGGCACGCTGAACGAAGGCACGGTTCGCGACGCATTTCAGTCGCTGCTCAAGAGCTGGGGCCGCTCGCATGACCTCACCTACCTCTCGGAGCACAAGATCGTCACGCCCAAGGGCAATTCGATCTGGGTCGACGGCGCGCTGGTTTACGATATTCGCGTTCCCTTCGGCTATTGGGAGGCGAAAGACAGCCGCGACGATCTCGAAGAGGAAATCCGAAAGAAGGAAGCCAAGGGTTACCCCCGTACCAACATCATCTACGAGGACACCAGACGCGCAATCCTGATTCAGGATCGCCAGCGGGTCGCCGAGGCCGATATGGCCGACACGGACCAGCTCTATCAGCTGCTGACCAAGTTCTTTGCTTACGAACAGCAGGCGATCCGCGATTTTCGCAAGGCGATCGCTAAGTTCGCCGAAGACCTGCCCGCGATCCTCGATGCGTTGCGAACACGCATCCGCGAGAAGCGCGAGACCAGCCTGGATTTCGCGCATGCGGAGGAGGCTTTCCTCAAGCAGGTTAAGGAGACGATCAACCCGGCGCTGGAGCGGGCCGACGTCACCGAGATGCTGATCCAGCACATTCTGACGGCGGACATCTTCAATCGCGTGTTCGACATGCGCGATTATCATCACGACAACAATATCGCCAAGCAGCTCGACAAGCTGGACAACAAGCTGTTCGAATATGGCGACCGGCGTTCGCTGCTACAGGCGCTGCGGCCCTATTACACGGGGATCGAGGAAACCGCGCACCTGATCCAGAGCCATTCGGAAAAGCAGAACTTTCTCAAATCGCTCTACGAGAATTTCTACAAGGTCTATAATCCCAAGGCCGCCGACCGGCTGGGCGTGGTCTATACGCCGGGCGAAATCGTGCGGTTCATGATTCGCAGTGCGGACTGGCTTTGCGAGAAGCATTTCGGAAAGAATCTGATCGATCCGGGCGTCGAAATCCTCGACCCGGCGACGGGCACCGGCACCTATATTGTCGAGCTGCTCGAATATTTTCGCGGGCAGCCGGACAAGCTGCGTCACAAATACAAGGAGGAGCTGCACGCCAACGAGGTGGCGATCCTGCCCTATTACGTCGCCAACCTTAATATCGAGGCGACCTATCAGGCGATTACAGGGCAGTTCGCAGAGTTCGAAGGGCTTTGCCTGGTCGATACGCTCGACAATGTGGACGGCCTAGGCATCCATTCGGGACACCAGTTCGATCTGCTCGGCGGGTTGAGCGATGAGAATATCGAACGTGTAAAGCGCCAGAACCGGCGCAAGATCAGCGTGATTATCGGCAATCCGCCGTACAACGCGAACCAGCGGAATGAGAACGATAACAACAAGAACCGCGAATATCCGCATATCGATGAACGGATAAGAAGGACCTACATCAAGGAAAGCACGGCGCAGAAGACCAAGCTCTACGATATGTATTCGCGCTTTTATCGGTGGGCGAGCGATCGTCTCGGGGATGAAGGGATCATCGCATTCGTCACCAACCGGAGTTTCGTTGAAAGTCGCACTTTCGATGGCTTTCGCAAGATTATTGGCGAGAATTTCGCCGATATCTGGGTCTTGGACCTAGGCGGCGATGTCAGAGTTAATCCTAAGTTGTCTGGCACTGTCCACAACGTGTTCGGCATTCAGACGGGTGTCGCGATTATGTTTCTCGTTCGTAACCGAAAGAAGCAAAATAAATCGATAATCCATTACGCTCGTAGACCTGAAATGGAAACTGCGGAGGAAAAGCTAAGCTTTCTCGGAAATATTCAGCTTGCAAATTTACCGTGCGAGGTCGTTAAGCCAGATAGGTTGTATTCGTGGATAAACCAGGCTGACTTCGAAGATTGGGACCAACTTGTTCCGCTGGCGTCAAAAAGTGCCAAAAGTGCGAAGACGCGAACTGGTCAGAAAGCAATCTTTCAAACTTATTCTTTGGGCGTTGTGACTGCCAGAGATGACTGGGCCTACGACCGCTCACGGAGAGCGCTGTCCAAAAAGATACAATTCTTCATTCAATTCTATAATGAAGCGCTTGCGACCAAACGTTTTGATTCCGATAACGACACAACTATAAAATGGACCCGATCTCTTCGATGGCGCTTTGATGATGCGCTAACGCTAGAATTTGATCCCGGCAAAATACGGTCGGCCAATTATCGGCCTTTTGCGAAGCGCGAACTGTATTATGACTCGTCACTTAACGAGATGCAGAACCTCACTGGTGCGCTTTTCTCGGAAGCGGAAGGGAATCCTGCGATTACCATAATGGGCGACTCCACGGGAAAGCCCTATTTTTCGCTGGCGTTAGACAAAGTGCCGGACTTGAATTTTGTCAGTCCTGCCTCTGGTGGTAGTCAGACGCTCAGCCGTTTTCATTATAATAAATCCGGTGAGCGCATCGACAACATCACCGATTGGGCGCTCAACCGGTTCGTCAAGCAGTACGGCAAGAAGGCGCCAAAGCCGGATGGCGGAAAGCTGGAGATCACCAAGGACGCGATCTTCGCCTATTGCTACGCCGTCCTCCACGATCCGGTCTATCGTGAGAAATATGCGCTGAACCTCAAGCGCGAGTTTCCACGCATCCCCTTCTATCCCGACTTTGCGCAATGGGTGGAGTGGGGCGAGAGGCTGCTGGGCCTGCATATCGATTACGAGGACGTAGAGCCTTACCCGCTCGAGCGGGTAGATACGCCTCACCCCAAGCGCGCCGAGGGATCGCATCCCCGTCCCAAGCTCAAGAGCCAGTCCGAAAACGGCGTTGTCGTGGTGGACGAGGATACGCAGATCACCGGCATTCCGGCGGGCGCGTGGAACTATCGCCTCGGCAATCGCAGCGCGATCGACTGGGTGCTGGACCAGCACAAGGAAAAGAAACCGCGCGATCCGACTATCGCCGCGAAGTTCAACACCTATCGCTTTGCCGATTACAAAGAGAGCATGATCGAACTGCTCGCCAAGGTCGTGAAGGTCAGTGTCGAAACCAACGCCGTGACCGATGCGATGGCGGCGCTGGATCGGTCGGACTGGGAAGAAACGAAAAGCCCCTAACCCAACAACCGTTCCGCCATCGCCCTGACCTCCGCGCCCATGTCCTCACGCTCCAGCGCCAGGGCCAGGGTCGCTTCCACGAAGCCCAGCTTGCTGCCGCAGTCGAAGCGGCGGCCGGCGAAGGTGGCGGCGTGGAAGGGCTGGGTGCCGATCATCTTCGCCATGGCGTCGGTCAGCTGGATCTCGCCCCCTGCGCCTTTCCCTTGCGTTTCCAGCACGCGCATCACCTCGGGCTGGAGGATGTAGCGGCCCGACACGATCTTGTTGCTGGGCGCTTCGGCCACGGGGGGCTTTTCGACGAGGCCGGTCACTTCGGTCAGCGTGTCGGACACCTGCTTGCCCGGGGCGATCACGCCGTAGCTCGAAACCTCCTCCTGCGGGACTTCCAGCACGCTGATCAGGTTCCCGCCCACTTCGTTATAGGCTTCCACCATCTGCTTCATGCAGCCGGTGCCGCCGCCCTTGTTGGGGATCATCAGCTCGTCGGGCAGGAAGATGGCGAAGGGTTCGTCCCCCACGATGGCGCGCGCGCACCAGATCGCATGGCCCAGCCCCATCGGCACCTGCTGGCGCACGGTGATGATGTCGCCCGGCGTGGCGCGGGACGAATCGAGCACGGACAGGTCCTTGCCGCGCTCCTTCATGGTGTCTTCCAGCTCGTAGGCCATGTCGAAATGTTCGACGATGGCGGTCTTGCCGCGGCCGGTGACGAAGATCATCTGCTCGATCCCCGCCTCGCGCGCCTCGTCCACCGCATACTGGATCAGCGGGCGGTCGACCACGGCCATCATCTCCTTGGGGATCGCCTTGGTGGCGGGCAGGAAACGGGTGCCGAGCCCGGCAACGGGAAAGACGGCTTTCTTGACGGGCTTGTGACTGGTCATGATCGGTGTGTCCCCAACGGTTTGTGCATATGCGTGACGGGGCCATATGGCGGGGGCATTACAATTTCCAGCCCAGTCGCTAAAGCGGCCCGCATATGGACAAGCTCATCATCCGCGGCGGCAACCGCCTTTCCGGCACCATCCCCATTTCGGGCGCGAAGAATTCGGCGCTGACGCTGATCCCCTGCGCGCTGCTGACCGAAGAACCGCTGACGCTGCGCAATCTGCCGCGGCTGGCGGATATCGACGGGTTCCAGCACCTGATGAACCAGTTCGGCGTGACCACCGCGGTGCAGGGTTCGCGGCCGGAGGATTTCGGCCGCGTGATGACGCTGGAGGCGCCGCGCATCACCAGCAATGTCGCGCCCTACGATCTGGTCCGCAAGATGCGCGCCAGCATCCTCGTGCTCGGCCCGCTGCTGGCGAGGACCGGGGAGGCGACGGTCTCGCTGCCGGGCGGCTGCGCCATCGGCAATCGCCCGATCGACCTTCACCTGAAGGTACTGGAAGCATTCGGCGCCGAGATCGAGCTGGCGGCCGGCTATGTGAAGGCGATCGCGCCCGAAGGCGGCCTGCCGGGCGGGGAATATGATTTCCCCGTCGTCAGCGTGGGCGCGACCGAGAACGCGCTGATGGCCGCCGTGCTGGCCAAGGGCACCAGCAAGCTGTTCAACGCCGCGCGCGAGCCGGAGATCGTGGATCTGTGCAAGCTGCTGGTGGCGATGGGCGCGGAGATCGAGGGGATCGGCAGCTCCGATCTGGCGATCCACGGCGTGAAGCGGCTGCACGGCGCGACCTACCGCGTGATGGCGGATCGGATCGAGGCGGGCAGCTATGCCTGCGCGGCGGCGATCACCGGGGGCGATGTGCTGCTGGAAGGGGCGAGGGCGGACGAAATGGGCGCCACGCTCCACGCGCTGCGCAATATCGGGATCGACGTGACCGAGGAGAAGACCGGCGTGCGCGTGGCCGCCAACGGCCCGCTGAAACCCGCCAACCTCACCACCGCGCCCTACCCCGGCCTCGCCACCGACATGCAGGCGCAGCTGATGAGCCTGCTGACCGTGGCGGACGGCACCAGCGTGCTGACCGAGACGATCTTCGAAAACCGCTTCATGCACGTGCCCGAGCTCAGCCGCATGGGCGCGGATATTTCTGTGTCGGGCCGTACCGCCATCGTGAAGGGGGTTAAGCAGCTGACCGGAGCCGCCGTGATGGCGACCGACCTGCGCGCTTCGATGAGCCTCGCCATCGCCGCGCTGGCGGCGGAGGGGCAAAGCGAGATCCGCCGGATCTATCACCTCGATCGCGGTTACGAGCGCCTCGAAGAGAAGCTGCAACTGGTCGGCGCCGATATCGAGAGGGTGGGCGACGACTGACCGAGGTCGATACGCGAACAATCGCGGGAACAAGCGCGGGTCTGCTTCGTCCCTCCTGTGACAGGCAATTCACAGGAGAGCGAGATATGCTCAGGACCTTACTGCTCGGCGCACTCGGTTACGCCGGATACAAATATTACGAGAAGAACAAGGACGGCATCCACGCGGCCTTCGCCGGCAATCAGGGCAACGCCGATGTGCGCGATTCCGGCCCCTCGGCCATGCGCGACAAGCCCGCCCGCAGCTGGACCAAGACCGACGAGGAAAGCGACCAGAGCTTCCCGGCGAGCGATCCGCCCGCCAATTACTGATTTGACCTGAAGCACGGCTTCAGCAGAAGCGGGCGGGGCCATAGCGGCGCCGCCCGCTTTTCCTTTCAGCTTCCAACCTTGTCACCTGCGGAGGTCACCAGCCAGATCCGGATCGCGCCGGCCAGGCCCGGTGGCGTTTCGGCCTGGATGCGCTCGGCATCGATCCGCGCCACCAGCGCATTGACCGGCACCCCCTCCGCCTCCGCCGCTTCACGTAGCATGGTCCAGAACAGCGGCTCCAGGCTGATGGACGTCTTATGGCCCGCAATCTCCACCGAACGCTTCACCGGGGGGTGATAGGGGGCGTCTCTCACAGCAGGGTCGGCTCCGACGCATCGGCAGAGGGCCGGGGCGTTTCGTTTCTGCGGCCCCAGCGGTCCTGCGTTCGGCTCAGGATCAGATCACCGGGCCATGATCGGCAAAGCGCTCGCGCCGCGTCCGCATCCTCTCCCAGCCATTCGCCATAGGTTTCGGGCGCCAGCACCACCGGCATGCGCTCGTGCACTTCGCTCGCATGGTGGTTCGCATCGGTCATCACCAGCGAATAGACATCGCCCCACTCGTCCGACCCCCGCCACACGCCCGCACACCCGAAGATTTCTCCATGCGGCAGATTGAGCCAGGTGCAGGTCATCGCACCCTTGGGCCCCTCGGCCTCAGCCCAGGCAGTCATCGGAATCAGGCAGCGGCGTTCGGCAAAGCTCTGGCGCCAGAAGAAGCTGTCGAGCTTGTCGGTGCGGCAGTTGTTGACGGGCTTGGGCTTCAGCGGCTGCCCCTTCGCGCCCGTGCGCTGCAGCGGGAAGCCCCAGGTCATGCGCCGCACCTCCCCGTTCGCCACAACCAATCCGGGATAGCCGGGATAGACCTCGTCCCCGAAATTCGCGCCGCCGGTCGCATCGATGGCGTCGAACCAGGTGGCGACTTCGCTTGAGGGTTTGGTCATGCGATAGAGGTTGCACATGCCGCATGCTTTAGCATCCGGATGGCAAGTCGCGCTATCGATGTGTTCCTGGCATCGCGCGTTGCAATGAGGCCAACGGTCATGCTTGGGCGGCGCTCACTTTACCGCCACCAGCGGCGGCAGCCGCGATCTTTGTCATGGCGATGTTTGGCGATATGACCCCCGCGAAATTTACGGAAAGGCTGAGATGATGGACATCAGACAGATCGACCAGCGCTTCGCGGTCGCCCCGCAACTGCAACCCGAGGACATCGCGGCAGTTGCCGAGGCCGGATATACCACGCTTATCTGCAACAGGCCCGACGGGGAGGATCCCGGCCAGCCGACCTTCGACGCGATTGCCGAGGCGGCACGGGCGAGAGGAATGACGGTGCATCATATTCCCGTGTCCGGCGGCGCCTTCCCTTCGGATGCGATCGCAGCCTTTCGCGAGGCGCGACAGGCGGCGGAAGGGCGCGTGCTGGCGTACTGCCGCTCGGGGACGCGCTCGGCCACGCTTGATGCCCTGGCCAATCCCGATGCGCTTTCCGCCGACGTCCGGATCGAGCACGCTGCGGCGGCGGGATACGATCTCAGCCCGCTACGGCGGGCGCTCGGGTAAAGCTTCCTGAGCGGCGATCAATAGCCGCCATCCCGTGCGGGGCACTTGCTGACCGACCGAATGGTGGGCGAAGCGCTCAGACCGCCGGCTGGCAAAACCGATGCGGCCTGTGTCGGTCACCATCCGGCGCCCCGATCGCCCGGTTCGTCCTCCCGTCCGGGGAAAACCCCTGCCCTGCGCGTGGCCATCGCGCCTGCGCGCCCGTATCCTGAGTCACTCAATCGCCATCCGGATATGCAATGCCCCAGGCTCTCATCGCCCCGTCCATACTGTCGGCCGACTTCGCGAAGCTGGGCGAAGAGGTGCGCGCGATCGATGAGGCGGGGGCGGACTGGATTCACATCGATGTGATGGACGGGCATTTCGTGCCCAACATCACGATCGGTCCCGCGGTGGTGAAGGCCCTGCGTCCGCACACCGCCAAGCCCTTTGACGTTCATCTGATGATTGCGCCAATCGATCCCTATCTGGAAGCCTTCGCGGAAGCAGGGGCCGATATCATCACCGTGCATCCCGAGGCGGGGCCGCACATCCACCGCACGGTCCAGGCGATCAAGGCGCTTGGAAAGCAGGCCGGCGTGGTACTGAACCCCGGCACCCCGGCAAAGATGCTCGACTATCTGATCGACGAGGTCGATCTGGTTCTGGTGATGAGCGTCAATCCCGGGTTCGGGGGACAGAGCTTCATCGCCAGCCAGCTTCGCAAGGTCGAGGCGATCCGCAAGATGATCGACAAATCCGGTCGCGATATCCGCCTGGAAGTGGACGGCGGCGTGGATGCGCGCACCGCACCGCAATGCGTTTCCGCCGGCGCCGATGTCCTTGTCGCCGGATCGGCCAGCTTTCGCGGCGGTCCGGAAAAATATGCCGCCAACATCGCCGCGCTGAAGGAGGCTGGATGAAACACGAGACATTCCTGCTGGAGGAAGGCGAGCGGAAGCAGCGGGAGGCTCGGGAGCGTCCGCCTGTGGGTCAGGCGCAGCCGGCGCTGCCGCTGACCAGGGGCTCGCGAGAACCGCACGCACGCCGGCCGGAATTGCCCGCCGAGAAAACCGCCAATAGCGATGGCGAAGACCATCTCGACCCGGCGCGAGCGCTGGTGTCGTCGGATTTCGCGCCCCGGCATGGAAGTCCGCTCGATGCGGTGATCGGCTGGGCCTACCGCTTGGGCGTGCCCGGCCCGGTCCTCGCCGCGCCGCTGCGCAAGCCTGCGAAGATGCGCCTGCTTTCCACCGTCGACACCCCGCTGGAGGGGGATCGCGCGCGCGGCACAGCCGTCAGAGCGGGGCATTTCCTGATCGAAGGCATGAAGATGCCCTTGTCGGAGGTCGACTACACCCCATCGGCACGACTCGCGCCGCCGGTGACCAAGGTCGTGCATGGCTTTACCTGGCTGCGCGATCTGGCTGCTGCGGCGCCGCGCGAAAGTGCAGCCGGGATCGCAGAAAAGCTCGCGGTACGCTGGCTCGATGCGAATGAAGAGGTCGGGAAGGGTGTCGGCTGGACGGTCGAGCGCACGGGTCAGCGGCTGCTTGCCTGGCTCGTGCACGGACCTTTCGTGCTATCGGGAGAAGATCCGGCGGTTCGCCCGCGGATGCTCCGGGCGATCGAAGACCACGCACGCTGGCTCGATCGCCAGGCCGGCAAGGAACAGGATCGGTTCGCCGCGCTGATCGGATGGGCCGCCGTGACGGCTGCGGGACTGCTGCTGCCCGATGGCAAGCCGCGCCGGATCCATGGCGAAGCGGGTCTGCTCCGCGCACTGGGTGAAGTCGCGAGCGAGGATGGCGGCACGCTGTCGCGCAGCCCGATCGCGCAGATGGAGGCGATCGCGGTGCTGGTCGACCTGTCCGCCTGCTACGATGCGGTTGATTGCACACCGCCGGTGGCGTTGGGGGCCATGATCGATCTGCTGGTCCCGCCCCTGCTCGCGCTGCGTCATGGTGATGGCGGGCTGGGATCCTGGCAGGGAGCGGGTGCGACCTCGGCGCAAGCGCTCGCCCGGCTGATCG
>NZ_JBELMO010000075.1:0-10143 GCF_042095715.1 Qipengyuania sp.
CTTCCGATCTGTACGGCAGTCATTCTGGATTCGGGAACGAGCCAGCTTGGTCGCGGCGAAAGTATCGCGGACACCGCGCGCGTGCTCAGCCGGATGGTCGATTGCATCATGATCCGCACCGACGATCATGAGAAGGCCGAGGAACTCGCGCGCCACGCCAGCGTGCCGGTGATCAACGGCCTGACGGATCGCTCGCATCCGTGCCAGATCGTGGCGGACCTGCTTACGCTGGTCGAACACGGCAAGGCACTTCCGGGGCTCGAGCTGGCCTGGATGGGAGACGGCAACAATGTGCTGAATTCCGTTCTCGAGGCAGCTGCCCTGATGAAGTTCAACGTCCGCGTAGCCACGCCCCAGGGCTATGAGCCCGACTCCGCTTTCGTCGACATGGCGCGGGGGGCCGGATCGAACGTAACGCTCACGCAGGATGCGGCCACGGCGGCTGCGGGCGCGGATGTCGTGGTCACCGATACCTGGGTCTCGATGGGGCAGGACCATACGCATAACAAGCTGGCGGCCATGGCACCCTATCAGGTCGATGCCCGTCTGATGGCCGGCGCGGCGGACAAGGCCGTGTTCCTCCATTGCCTGCCCGCGCACGTGGGGGAGGAGGTGACGGAGGACGTGTTCGAGGGCCCCCAATCACTGGTCTTCGACGAGGCCGAAAACCGCATCCATGCGCAGAAATCCATTCTGTTGTGGTGCTTCGGCCTTCTGTGAACCTTCCCTCTCGTGCCGGCATACCCATATTGCCGCCATGAGTTTGAACGAAACACTTCCGGAAACCTTTTCCGATCGGGTGCTGGGCTTCACCATCCCCACCCGCCACGCGCGCGGCCGGGCCGTGCGGCTGGATGCCGTGCTCGATCGCATCCTTTCCGCGCACGACTATCCGCCGCCGATCACGCATCTTCTGGCCGAAGCACTGGTTCTTACCACGCTCGCTGGCTCCTTGCTCAAGGATGATGGGTCGCAGCTTACCATGCAGGCGCAGACCGAGGGCGGGCCGGTGCGTCTGCTGGTTTGCGACTACCGCGATGGCGAGCTGCGCGGATATGCCGACTTCGATTCCGAAGCGCTGACGACCCTCGGCGCCAATCCCTCGCTTCAGGCACTTTTCGGCAAGGGCTATCTGGCGCTGACCTTCGACCTGCCGGGAAAGAACGGGCGCTATCAGGGCATCGTGCCGCTGGAGGGAGACAGTCTTGCAGAGGCATGCCAGGCTTATTTTTTCCAAAGCGAGCAGGTGCCCACGCTGATCCGCCTGGCGATCTCGGCCCAACCGGGCAAATGCCGCGCCGCGGGTCTGCTGATCCAGCATCTGCCCGAGGGAGAGGAAGGACGCGAGCGTTTGCACACGCGCTTCGATCATCCCGAATGGGAGCATGTGGCGGTCATGGCGGGGTCGCTTCGACATCAGGAACTGCTCGACAACAGCCTTTCACTGGATGCGATCGTCTGGCGACTGTTCCACGAGGAGGACGAAGTGCGCGTCTTCCGCGGCCCGCTGATGATGCGCGGCTGCCGCTGCTCGGCTGAATATTATGAAAGCGTGATCGCGCGCTTTCCCGAAGACGATCGCATCGACATGCGAAACGACGACGGCGTGATCGTGGTCGATTGCGCCTTCTGTTCGCGAGAATTCGCCATCACGGGCTGAGCATCAAGGCTCTGGAAAATTCGGTCGATCTTGCTTAGCCTTTCATCGAAGCGCGCACGACAAGCGGCCCGGGTCAGGCAATGCAGTCACAGCTAACGAAGGTCTTGCCATGAAGTCGATCTCCAAGTCCGGAATTGTGGGCGCATGTCTTCTCGGCGGGGCGGCGCTGACGCCGCTTGCCGCGCAGGGCGATGCGATGGCGTTGCTCAGCAAGCTGGAGCCCGGTCAATGGGCCATCAGCTCGCGCGATGGCGGGCCGACGAAGTCGATCTGTCTTCGCGATGCCGCGGAACTGGTTCAGCTTCGTCATGGTTCGGCAAGCTGCAGCCGGTATGTGGTCGAGGAAAGTGCGGACCGGCTGACCGTCCAGTATACCTGCAAAGGCAATGGATACGGCCGTACCAGCATCCGGCGCGAAACCGGAGGTCTGGTCCAGATCGAAAGCCAGGGCGTAGCCGCAGGGCGGCCGTTCCAGTTCCACGCCGAGGCCCGGCGCACGGGCGCCTGCCGCTGACACTGAGCGGGAACCAACGGTAATGATCAGTCATCATACCAAACCGCGCGCGGTCGTTCTGTTGTCCGGCGGGCTCGATTCCATGGTGGTCGCAGCTCTCGCTCGCGAGCAAGGCTATGCGATCAACGCGCTCACCATCGATTACGGCCAGCGCCATCGCCGCGAACTCGAAAGCGCGCGCGATATAGCGGGCAGGCTGCAAGCGGAACATCACGTCGTGCTTCCCCTGGACCTCACCCGCTTTGGCGGCTCCGCCCTCACCGCCGACATCGACGTACCCAAGGGCGGGGTCGAGGAGGGTATTCCGCTCACCTACGTGCCGGCGCGCAATCTGGTGTTTCTGGCGCTTACCACCGCCTTCGCGGAGGCGAGCGGAGCGCGCGACATCTTCATCGGGGTGAACGCGATAGATTATTCCGGCTACCCCGATTGCCGGCCCGAATTCATCGCCAGCTTCGCGGAAACGGCGCGCCTCGGCACGAAGGCAGGCGTCGAAGGCGCGCCCTTCACCATTCATGCTCCGCTTCAGGAACTGGGCAAGGCGGATATCGCACGCGAATGCGACCGGCTGGGGCTCGACCCCGCGTGGAGCTGGTCCTGTTACGATCCCCAGCCCGACGGTAGCGCCTGCGGTCTGTGCGATTCCTGTCGCTTGCGGCGAAAAGGCTTTGACGACGCAGGCGTAGCAGATACCACGCCGTATTCCGCCGGATAAGGCGGGGGCGTGAGGGAGCAAATCGATCAGCAATTCCGAGAATGAGGTGCCCCAGGGAGTGGACACCGCTACCGCCAAGGTGCCGGCTTATAGTTGGTACGCGCTAAGTGTACTCGTCCTAGTCTATGTGCTGAATTTCATCGATCGTCAGATCCTCTCGATCCTGGCGAACGACATCAAGGCCGACCTAGGGGTCGAGGACGATTATCTCGGCTTCCTCTATGGAACGGCCTTTGCGGTCTTCTATGCCCTGTTCGGCATCCCGCTGGGCAAGCTGGCGGACAGTTGGCGGCGCACGCGGCTGCTTTCGATCGGCCTGGCACTATGGTCCGTGATGACGGCCCTTTCAGGTTTGGCGCGCAACGCGACCCAGCTGACCGCCGCACGCATCGGCGTGGGTGTGGGCGAGGCGACCGCCAGCCCATCGGCCTATTCCCTGATCTCGGACTGGTTTCCCGCGCGGCTGCGCGCCACGGCGCTGGCGATCTATTCTTCCGGTCTGTACCTCGGCGGTGGCATCTCGCTTCTCATCGGCGCTCTGGTGGTGGAAAACTGGAACGCCGCCTATCCGGATGGGGGCCCTTTTAACATCGTCGGTTGGCAAGCCGCCTTCATGGCTGTCGGCATTCCGGGCCTTTTGCTGGCCCTCTGGGTCCTTACCTTGCGGGAACCCGTCCGGGGCGCGATCGACGGGCTCCCGACGCCCGAAAATCCGCACCCCTTCCGCGGGTTCTTCAACGAACTGTTCCAGGTCATTCCCCCCTTCACCTTTATCGGCGCGGCGCGGCGCGGCGTTCGGGATCTGGCGTTCAACGCAGCTGGCGCAGCGTTCTTTATCGCCGCCATTATCGCCCTTTCGACGGTTGCCCCCGCCACATCGGCCATCATACCCGGGATCAGCGATCAGTGGCTTTTCCTCGGCGTGGGATATTACGCGGTCTTCAGCTGGGCCCTCGCCTTGCGGACGCGCGACAGACCCACCTTTGCACTCACCTGGGGTTCGCCGGCGTTTCTGACCGTGGTGCTGGGCTATGGGACCGTGGCCTTCATCTCCTATGCCGCGTCCTACTGGGGCGCGCCCTACGCCGAGCGCGTGCTGGGGGCGGACAAGAGCGACCTGGGCTGGTTTCTTGGCGGCCCATCTGCGGTGGCGGGCTTCATCGGCGTCATCTTTGGCGGGCGCATTGCCGACTACCTGCTCGAACGTTTTGCAAGCGGACGTGTCGTCGTCATACTACTCGGCCTCGTGACCGCCGTTCCGCCCATTGCCCTTGCCTACACTACACCCGACATCACGACATTCTACGTCGCGAGCTTCGTCGCCCAGATGACGGCCTCTTCCGCTCTGGGTGCCGCTGCGGCGAGCAGCCAGTCACTGGTGCTGCCGCGGATGCGGGGTATGGCGACAGCGATTTTCTTCCTCTCGACCACCCTCGTGGGGCTGGGCATCGGTCCGTTTATGGCCGGCTATGTTTCGGCGATCAGCGGCGACGATCTCGGCTATGGCATGATGACCACACTGGTGGTCGTGCCCATCGGCGTCATCCTGCTTATCGCAGCCATTCGACTGGTTCCGATGGCAAATGCGAGCGTGATCGAACGTGCTCGCGCCGCGGGCGAGGATATTTCGCCCGCGAGCGCGACCTGAGGGTCAGGCCGGGCGCATGATCCCGCAGGCGATGCGCGAGCCTGCCGCGCCCGACGGATCGGTCCGGTAGTCGTCGGCACCTGCATGGATGACCACGGCGGTCCCATCCGCGTCGAAGATTTCCTGTAGGGCGCCGGCTCTTTCTCCGGGAATGTCGACGGTGGCGGTCGCGGCACCGGAAGAATTGACCTCCAGGTTTTGCATGTCGCCAAGATGCGGCCCCATCGGATCGAGGGTGCCGTGCTTCTTGTCGTAGGGGTTGAGGTGACCCCCCGCGCTTGTGAAGTCGGGCCCCTCGCATTTGCCGGTCGTGTGAAGATGGAAGGCATGGGTTCCGGGGCTCATGCCCGTCACAGCCACTGCCATCGAAAGCCCCTCGCCAGATCGCATTAGCTGCGCCGTGCCGGCCGGCATGCCGTTGGCATAACTCAGCGTCGCCTGCCCGACCCGCTCGGTCGGTACGTCCGCCATGGTGGTGCAGGCGCCGAGAGCCGAAGCGGCGCCCAGTGACATAAGAAGATTGCGGGTCTGAAATGGCATGGAATGCTCCCATCGGTTGCTGTGGTACAATCCAGACAACGAAAAAGGGGCCGAATTGCTCCGGCCCCTGATCCATTGTCGCGAATTTCGCGGAAGATTACATGCCCGAACCCGGACCGTAGGTGATCTCCACACGGCGGTTCTGCAACTCGCGCACACCGTCAGCGGTCGGAACGCGGGGGTTCGCTTCGCCGAAGGCTTCGCTCGAGATGCGGCCACCCGGGACGCCACGCGAGGTGAGGTAATCCTGCACCGAGTTGTTGCGGCGTGCTGCGAGGCCGAGGTTGTACTGAACGGTACCCGAACGGTCGGTGTAACCGGCCAGCATGACCGAAGCCGTGCCGCAGTTTGCATAGGCCGAAACCGCGCTGTCCAGAACCGTAGCGGCTTCCGGCGTGATGTCCGACTTATCCCAGTCGAAGAACACGATGTACGGGCCCGACTCGCATGCCGGAGCCGGCGGAGGCGGCGGAGGAGGCGGCGGGGGAGGCGGCGGCGGGGGAGGCGGCGGGGGAGGCGGGGGCGGAGCAGCCGGCTCACCGAAGTTGTAGGTCAGCGTGCCCATCAGCGAGTGGGTACGGATGCTGTCGTTGAGCGTGTTACCGCCAACGTCGACAAGATTGACGTCGGTAGCATTGAAGAAACGATAGCGCAGACCAGCGTCCCAGTTGTCGCTTACCGGAGCACGAACTTCAGCAAGCAACTGCCAAGCGAAACCGCTATCGGAATCATCGATCGTCGGACTGCCGGTCGTCAGGACAGATTCGACGCTAGTGCGGGCTACGCCGACACCACCACCAACGGAGCCCTGGAGACCATCGTCATCCCCGAAGTCCAGAAGGCCGTTGAGCATGAAGCTCAGAATGTCGAGGTTGCCAGCGTCTTCATAGACTCCGGCAGTCCGCCGAATACCGTTGCTAAGAACACCATTCGACCCGGCAAGAAAAGTATCGAACTCGGCACGACGATAGCTTGCTTCAGCCTCAAGGCGGAAGGCACCGAAGTCGTAACCGACGTAGCCGCCAAAATCATAACCGACATCGGAGTCGATCTGGCTTCCATCGATTACCGTGTTATTGGTGTTGTTGATGTCGAATTCGATATCTTCGACGATCATGGCACCGGCTTCGACGCCGACGTACCAGGCATCGTCCCTGGCCAGCGCCGGAGTGGCGAGGGCCGTGGATGCCATCGCCATTCCTATGACGAATTTCCGCATGTTGTATTCCCCTTTTGCGAATATAGAGCCACCGAGTGGCGGGTTTCTAACTATTACCCCGATGGGTGGCAAGCGAACAAAATCCGGGAACTGTTGCAATAATGCCGCTGCAAGTGAGGGCAATTTTGCTGGTGTTCTTTGTCCGGATGATGTTTTCCTCCGCCCCCCAAACTCGGTGAACTGCAAGCGGTTCCGGTTACGGCAAAGAAAAAATGCCGACCTCGCGCAGCCTGTCGAGGATTTGCGTGATGGCGGCGCGGGCCTCCGCGTCGATCGTGCCGCCGCCCTCGGGAGCGGGCGGCATCTCGGCCGTTTTCCATGCCGCCCCGTCAAAGTGCGCCCACGCCGCACGGGGCCGATCCCAAATCCGCATTCCTGCAAGCGGCTTCTGCAGCTGCCAAGCCCCGGCTCCGAACGACGCAAGGGCCCCCTCTTGGCCCTCCCATGCCCCGCCGGCCGGCGCGACAATTAGGTAACAGTCGCCTTCCTGCGGGTTGGGAGGGGGCTCGGCAAGACTGTCTGCGATGGCGGGATGCATCGCGGTATCGATACGCGCCAGCGCTTCGTTCACGAAGACTTCGCGCTGCGCCTGCCCCGCGAAGAGATAAGGCAGGTCGAAGCGCGCGGTACGGGAAAGGGGGTCGGTCATGGCAAGATTCTCCGGGAAGGCTGTTTCAATCGAGGATGGTCAGAAGGGTCGGATCTGAGCGGGCGAAAGTGCCGCGCTGGCGTACCCAGAGCGGAGTACCCGGTGGCAGGGCATCGAGGTCGGCGGTCGGCAGCGTGAGCCGCGTCGTTCCTGACTCCCACGAACGCAGCGGCTCGGCGGGGTCCCCCGCCCCAACTTCATAACTTTCGCTTTCCTCCACCAGCGGCGGCGAGACATCGCCCCATGTCCATGCACCGCGCGCACGCCGCGTCCAGGACAAGGCTAGCTGGCCATCTTCCGCCGCCACGCGCGCATGAACGGGCGACAGGGGCCGGCGCGAGCGACCAGGCGTGGTGACCGACGCAAACACGGGGTCTGTTTCCCCCAGGCCGATCGCGGCAAGCCGTTCGGAGGTCGGATCGATCGCGTCGTCGCCGAACAGACGCAGTCGTGAATCGAGCAGAACGATCCGGGCCCCGGCGCTGTGCCCTTCGCAGGCCTCAGCCTCGGTTCCACCGCGTCCGCGCAATAGCCCGGTGAGGCGCCAGCGCCCTTCGCCGAGCGGCTGTGCCCCCGCGAATTGGACGATCTCGGAGCCGACGAGGAGGCGGTTCGAACCGCCCAGGATTCCGAGGAGATCGCCAGCCGGAAAGACGGAATCGGGATCGTCCGCCATGACCTCCAGCGAGGCGGCGGGCTCGAAAACCAGCGCCGGGGAGCCCGCAAGCGGCGCGGC
The DNA here is from genome assembly GCF_042095715.1 of Qipengyuania sp. Taxonomy (GTDB): domain Bacteria; phylum Pseudomonadota; class Alphaproteobacteria; order Sphingomonadales; family Sphingomonadaceae; genus Qipengyuania. The sequence goes on from NZ_JBELMO010000075.1 coordinate 7,682, forward strand.
AAGCACACCCGCGACGGCCCGCACCGGTCCGGTCCCGCCCAGCGAGACCAGCGCGCCAGCGCGTTCGGCGAAAAGTTCTGCGCCCGCCCAGCGCCCGCCGGTCGATCCTGCCGCCACATGGATGCGGGCGACATCGGGCGATCCGCTGCCGTCCCACGGCAGTTCGAAGGCATCGAGCCGGGTGTCCCCTGCGAGTCGATCGCGCGGGGCCCAGGCTGCCCCTGAATCGGCGGCGGCACCTTGCGAAACGACCCCCTCCACGGCCCGCGCCAACGCCAGCTCGATTCCGCCATCGCGCCATTCCCAGCTTTCGATACGCCATAGCCCCGGGGCGCCGGACACCCGCACGGCGGCGCCCGGTCGCATCCGCAGGTCGATGGTGGACAGGCGCAGCGAAAACCGATCCCGCGCCATCCGCTCGCGCTGGTGAAGCGCACCGATCATCGCGCGTGCGCCGCCCGCGTCGAGTGCGGCAGGCAGTTCGAGGGTTCGTTCCGCGATCCCTGCCGGCGAGCCGGTCACGCGCTGCATTCCCGGCTGATAATCCCGCCCGGTGTCGTAATAGCGCAGCGTGGTGGGGCCCGCTTCCCCGGCCCGGTCGCGTCGGGTGCCGGTGCGGGTGCCGAATTCCCCATCGGCCCAGGCAATGGGCGCGCCGGTCCGCAGCGCCTGCGACCCATCGCCTTCTGGCCCAACGGCAAGCACGCTGCCGGCGCCGTCGACGACCAGCGGGATCGCTTCGCCGACTGCCTCCATCACCGCCGCCAAACTGCCACCGTCGTGGGAGAAGCCCGTGATCGACGCGGCGGCGGGCAGAGGGTCGGATCGGATCGCAAAGATATCCTCGGTCAGCGCGGCGAGAAGGCCTTCCCCGCCGCCATCGGCAAACACTTCGAAGGCGAGCGCGGGAATGCGATTGCCGAAATCGGCCAGCTGCAAATCCTCGAACACGGCATAGGCCAGCCCCCGGTGCGCCGGGCAGCGTTCCCCCAGGGCGGCGGCAAGCAGGGGATCGCGCGACTGGTCGCCGTGACCGGTATGAATCCGCAATGTCCCGCCGGTCTTCAGATCGCCCGCCGCCCCGCGCAGCAGATTGCCGTCCGCCCAGACGCGCCCGATGCGCTCGATCGGCCGGCTGGACAGAGCCACCGCGAGCGACACCGAATAGCTGTAGCTTGTGGTGCTGGGCGCGCCTTTCCCGCCGCCGGTCGTGGTCCCGGTCTCGCGGAAATCACTGGCCCATATGATCGTGCCCGCGACCCGCATGGCGCCGAAATGGCGCGCGATCGGCGTACCGTAGCTGGACGAGGTGACGGCAAGCTCGGTCAGGCGCGGACCTTTCCGGCTGGGCGGTCCCAACATCCGGCGATCCACTTCGCGGCCCAGCAGGCTACCGATCGCCCCGCCCAGCGGCCCGCCGATGGCAGTGCCCAGCGCTCCGAATACGATAGTGGCCATGGCTCAGGCTCCCGCTTCGGCGAAACGCCAGTGGCGCAGCACCGGCCAGGGTATCTCGCCATCCAGCACCACCACGCGGCCCAGCCCGGCATGGGCGTGGACGAAGCGGTCCGGCCCGAGCGCGACCAGCAGATGGTGCTGCGCTGCGCCGGGTTGCGCCAGGGTCAGGTCGCCGCGCGCGAAAAGCCCCCCGGCGGGAAGGAACCCGGCGCGCTTCGCGAAGGCGAGGTGACGATGAATGGCGCTGTTGCGCAGGCCATAGCCTGTCGGTGCGTCCACCCCGCCCAGAGCGCAGGCGATCAGGCCCACGCAATCGAGCCCGCTGGCCGGGTCGCGTCCGCCCAGGCGGAACGGTGCGCCAACCAGCGCCTCGGCGCGGGTGGCGAAAGTTTCGGGGTTCATGGCATCACCTCGGTTGCGGATAATGCGCGAGCAGATCGGTGCCCGGCAGGAAGGGTTCGCCCTGGAAGTTCACAGCGTTGTCGAAACGTCCGGCGCAGGTGGCGATGGTATGGTCGCAGCCTTCGCGCAGCAGCACGCGCGTTCCCGAGGCAATTACGCCCGGATCGCTGTCGAGAAGCAGCCCCATGTCGTCGGCGGCGAGGATCGTGGCACTTAGCCCCGCGAGCGGACCGTCGAGCCAGCGCAGCGAGCCTTCGGCGAACGGCGCCCGATCGAGCCCGGCGAGAATCACGCGCCCGCCGTCCACGCCGCCGACCACGGCGCGATGGGTAAATCGCGCGGGCGACAGCGTGCAGCCCGGTCCGCAGAAACCGGCCCGGCATCCCGGGCTGCTGCGCGGCACAGGGTCTATCGCCAGCGCGGCCTTGGCGGAGGCGAGCGTGGCGGAGAACGCCGCCCCTTCGCGCGCAATCGCGGCAATGGTGCCGCGCCACAGCTCCGCCTGCTCCAGCGTTTCCCAGTCCACCGCGCCGATGGCCACGCTCGCCCCGTCGTACCGCCCGGCGGCAAGATCGCTTTCGGCGATGCAATCATGCGCCAGC
>NZ_JBELMO010000075.1:10153-14346 GCF_042095715.1 Qipengyuania sp.
GGGGACGCGGTCAGGCGTATGGCGCTGGGCGTCAGGCCCGGCGCGGCGCGGTGACGCATGCCGGCAAAGGTCAAATCACGGTCGTGGGTGGTGAAGCCCAGCGCCACGCCATCGGCGCGCCAGATCCGCCACCACACCGCCATCGTGTCGAGCTCGCGGTCGCCGAAGACGCGACTCATGATGTCTCCTCGCGGATTTCGACCAGCGGGACGGATGGCACCTCCCCGGCGGCGAAGCTTACTCCGCTCACGTCCAGCCGGTCCTCGGCGAAGCGGACAGGCACGTCGAACAGGAAGCCCGCGCGAATGTCGGCACCTGGAACAGGTGCCACGTCGAACACGATTAGCCCGCGATCGGCCAGCGACCAGGCGGCAGTCGGCACGCCGTCCACGCTGACCGACACCGATCCGGCGACCGGTCGGGTCACGATCCGGCGCTGATCGCCATAATGCTTGGCGAGCTGGAAGCGGGCGGTCTGCCCGTCCCCGGTGCCCAGCACCTGATCGCTGGCGGCGGGCGTCCCGGTCATACCGCTGGAACTGAAATCGAAGGGGTCGCGCAAGCGGAAGCCGGTGGCGGGGCCGTGGCGCGCGCGGAAGAAGGCGATGAGCTGGCCCAGCTCCTCCTCGCCCCTGATGCCGGGGCCGACATCGAAGCGCAGCCGCGCGTCGGACCACAGCGCGTTGCGCCGCTCGTGGCCCGAGGCAGTGACCGCCACGCTGGTCGAAAATTCGGTGCTCACCTGCGCATCGCGGCCCAGCGCGAGGGGGTAGGAAACGTCGTCGAAGGCGTTCATATCGGTGTCCTCTGGTGGCTCGGGAAAGTGATCGGGCAGTCGCACGAAGCCGTCGCGCGCCACCTGCGGCAGCGCCCATACGAAGCGTCGCGGCACGCCGCGCTCCGCGGCCTCGTCCAGCGCGGCGTCGATGCGCGGCCAGAAGCTCTCGGCATCCGAGGCATTCAGCACGAAGCCGGCGAGATAATCCTGCCTGTCCGACGGATAGCCCAGCCGCTGCTGCACCTGCGCATAGGCGGCGCGGCGCGCGCCATCGGCGCCGGCGGTCAGCCAGTCGTAATCTTCCAGTTGCAGCCGGTCGAAGGCGGGCCAGGCCCAGCCCACGGGCAGCGCGGCGCGCTTAAGGTCGGGCATGGCGGGATCGAGCAGCGTGGGTGTGAACGCCAGCAGCATCACTTCGGCCGCACCCGTCGCGGCGGCGCGCACGTGATCGGCGAGCGCGGCGGTGGAGGCGGCGAGCAGCGCGCCCGCCCGGTCCAGCACATCGGTCTGCTCCGGGGTGAGCGGCACGCGCATGTCGGGGATGGCCACCGGATCGTCCAGCGCCGCACGGGCCGCATCGTCGTAACAGCAGAGCGCGCCTGTCTGCGGCTGGACCCACCACCACGGCTCCCCGATCTGGAACTTCACCGCACAGCCCGCCGCCTCCGCCAGAGCCACGAACTGCGCGGCGACCGCTTTCAGCCAGGCCATCGCCTCGCCATTAGCGGGGGAGAGCAGCGCGCTGGGCGGGTCCCAGCCGGTGCGCGCGGGGGCACCGTCATGCGCCAGTTGCTGCCACGCCGCAGGGCAATGCTGGGCAAAAAGTTCGTAGCTGAGCGAGAGGATCGGCGTCAGCCCGACCTCCGCCAATGCGGCGAAGAAGCTTTGATGCCAGGCCCGCGCCGGTTCGCAAAGAGTGCCGTCCGCCTCGGCCAGGAATCGTCCAGCCTCCGCGCCCTCCCCCGGCTCCAGCCGGAAGAAGTGGCTCATGCCGACATAATGGACCACCTCGTCCGCCTGTCCGCCGCGATAGCCGAGCTGCTCGATCTGCCGCACCAGACGCGCCGGGCACTGGTCGAAGGCGTCGTCATAGGCGGTGGCGATCCCGACGCCGTGGGGCGGCACCATGACGTCACCGATGCTGAGCATCGCCCGGTCGCCCCAGCACACGATGTCGCGCATCTCCGCCCAGCCGTCCGCGCGCTGCGGTAGGGGATCGGTCGAACCGGGGACGTAGCCGGGCGGCACCAGCGACACGAACATCCGGTCGATGGCGGAAGGATGGATCGGCTCCCCCGGCAGGCCATAGCCCGATTGCAATTCGGAAAACGGCAGGGTGATCAGCGCATCGTCCGGAGCGCCGGCGGCGTAGTTCCACAGCCGCACATACCACGCGCGCTGGGTCCCGGCGGCATCGCGCCCTTCGATGGTGAGCGTCGGCCCGTTGGGCTGGTCCAGCGGGACGATCCCACCGCTGCGCCAGCGGAACCGCAGCACGCAATGGGCATAATCGGCCTGCGTTTCATAGGCGAGCAGCGGGTGATCGGCGCGGTCCTCGCTCGCCCAGATCAGGCCCGCCAGCTCGCCCGCATGGTGAAACTCGCACGTCACCCGCAGCGCGTCGGGCGAAGGGGCAATAACGCTCGCCATCATCGGGCGGGGGAAATTGACGGTCCAGAAGCGCGGATCGAACCGCTGGATGAAGTCGCTCGCCTGCCCCTTGCGGGAAGGCGCGAGATAATGGGACATGGGAAATCTCCAATAATCCTCCCCCTTTGGGGGAGGGGGACCAGCCGCAGGCTGGTGGAGGGGCAGGTGCGGCTGGCGTAAGTTTGCAGGGGTATTCCTAGGCCGAGGGTGCCCTTCCCCCCCGCCGCTGCGCGTCGCGGTCCCCCTCCCCGTGCCGGGGAGGATCAAATAAGAGCCCGGCGCACCGCGCTTGCGAGCTGGCGGCTGCTGCGTTGCATGGCGACAGGCGCGCTGGTGCCGCGTTCGGCGTTGAGACTGATTGCCACGCGCACCTCGCGGTGTGGAGCCGCAGCGGCGTTGGGCAGAACCTGCCCGGCGCTGGTCGGCACGAACACTTCCGGCCCACGTTCGCCGACCAGGAAGGGGCGGTCGGGCGCCACGATGCCGCCGGTCGCCCGGCCCGGCAGACCCGACCCCAGGCCAAGCAGGGAGCCGAGCAGCCCCTGCACCGCCCCGCCCAGCGGATCGCCGCGCGTGCCGCCGAAGATCCGTTCCAGCCCCATGGTCAGCGCGCGGTCGGCAATCTGGTCCAGCGCGGTGAGCGCCGCGCGCTTCAGATCGTCGAAGCCCAGCGCTCCCCTGCGCAAACCGGCCAGCAGCCCGCGCTCCAGCACCTGCCCCGCGCCGGCGAACCCGTCCACCAGAGTCGCATCGAAGCGGCTGCGCATCTCGGCCATGTCGGCGGCAAAGCCGCGCGTGTCGGCGCGCACCGACACCAGAAGTTCATCGATCGGATCGGCCATCGCCATCCCTTTCCATCATGCGTTGCAATTCGGCCCGCGAGGGCGGCGGGGCAGGCGCCGCCTCCACCCCCAGCGCCAGCGCGAGATCGGAGGGCGTGGCGCGCCAGAACTCGTCCGGCCGCCAGCCCAGTGCGCGCGCCGCAAGCCCCGCGAGGCGCGCCGCGCAATTTTCAAAAGTCACGTCCGCCCGCGCAGGATCTCACCCAGCAGCACGCGCAGCGGTCTCGCCGCTTCGGCCAGGCCCATGGCGAGCACCGCCTCCCCCACCGCTTCCCGGCTGAGCGTGTGGTCGGCCAGGCAATGCCAGAACAGCGCGGCAATCTCCCCCAGCCGCAGTTGCCCCTCGCCCGCTCGCTCGACCAGCGCAAACAGCGGGCCGAGTTCGTCCTCGGCGCGGACCAGCGCCTCGAAACTGGGGCGCAGAAGATGTTCGATTCCGGCCGCGCGAATGCTGGCCTCCCCTCTTGCGGGATTGCTCATGACGGTGCCCCGGATGGCGTGACCGGGCCAGAGCTTTCCAGCGCCAGCGCATAGGTCCGCTCGCCGTTGAAATCGCCCGCATAGTCCAGCCGCTGGACGAGGAAGCGCCCGCGCATCCGCGCGCCGTCCTCGAAACTCAGTTCGTAATCGTCGAGCGTTCCGGCCAGCGCATTGCCGCGCACCCGCGTCTCGGCCTCGGAATCGAGGAAGATACCGCTGGCGGAGACCGAGACCGAGCGCGTTCCCGCGCCCGACAGCAGCTCGCGCCAGCCGCCCGATCCCTTGTGAGTGACGACCACGGTGTCGCCGTTGATGGTCATCTGCGTGGTCCTGAGACCGGCGACGGTTTCGTATGCAGGCGCAGCCGCGCCATCGCCGACCTTCAGCAGGAAGGCGGCACCTTTTTGGGCAGTCATGATAAATTCCTTTTGAAAAATCCTCCC
>NZ_JBELMO010000076.1:0-14150 GCF_042095715.1 Qipengyuania sp.
CACGCCGCCGGCAGGTGCGGCCGCAGCTCGGCGTCGTGCCGGTCGAGGATGCCGGCGTCCTCGAACAGCCGCACTGTCCGGTACACCGTGGCGATCGAGATGCCGGGATCGAGCGCCGAGGCACGGGCGTGAAGCTGCTCGACGTCGGGGTGATCCTCGCTCTCGGAGAGTACCCGCGCGATGACCCGGCGCTGTTCGGTGATCCGCAGCCCCTTGTCGGCGCACAGTTGTTCAAGGTCGATCCGCTGTTTCAACACCCGGCTCCAATACGAAAGACGCCCCAGCCTTAGGGGGCCGGGGCGCCGTTCTCAAGCTGTAGGTGGTAGTTACTCCGCTCTCTTCCGCCGGCCGCGCTTCTGGCCGGGCTTGCGACCGAGGCCGATCTTCTTCGCCAGTTCACGCCGCGTCTCGGCATAATTGGGCGCGACCATCGGGTAATCGGACGGAAGGTTCCACTTCTCGCGATATTCTTCCGGGCTCATATCGTAATTGGTGCGCAGATAACGGCGAAGCATCTTCAGCTTCTTGCCGTCTTCAAGGCAGACCAGATAGTCCGGCTTTACGGACGCGCGGATCGAAACGGCGGGTTCGGGCGCCGGTTCTTCTTCCGGTTCTTCGTTGCCGAGCCCCGCGAGTGCGGAATAAACGTTCGTAATTAACGTGGAAACTTCTTCCGTCGAAACGCTATTGTTGCTGACGTGTGCAGCCACAATATCCGATGTCAACGTGATAAGTGTTTCCTTCATGTCGTCCTGCGTTGAATCCATGGGAAATAGTGCCCTCTTCTTTTATGCTTGACCGTGGCGAAAAGCCACTCACCAGTTTTTATTGCCGTGTCAAGCGCGTGGGAAATTTTCACCATTAACGCGGGGTTATTCGGAATATCGGGAAGACAAGAACGCTTTAAAGTTCGCGTGCAAAAGTGATCGCGTCAATCGTGGTGCCATCCGACGATCGATAATAGGATGGTCGCACACCGATCGGTTTGAATTGGCTTCGGCGATACAGGGATTGCGCGGGATTATTGGCGCGCATTTCAAGGAAGATGCGTTTGACTCCGCGTTCCGCCGATGTCGCGGCAAATGCTTCGATGAGGCGCGCGCCCAGCCCGCGGCCACGATGCGCCGGATGTACGGCGATCAGCAGCAGCTCTTCCTCGTCAGAAGCCTGCCTCGAAAGCGTGAACGCGGCGACCTCGGCAGGAGGCGACCCTGTCACCAGCGAGCCGTCTGCCGTCATCAGCAAGGCCCGCGTGGTGGGCATGGCCAGGGAATCGCGGACCTGAGAGCGTGTCCATGCTTCTCGCCAGTGCGGTTCGAACGCGGCGACCATGACCGCCATGATGCCGTCGAGGTCTATCTCTTCAGTCATTGCGGGAGCTTTGCGTCCGGCCCCCGACCATAGATCGGCGACAACCATTGCGTGAAATGGTCGCGATGCAGACCCGCCACGGCGGTCGCATCCGGCAGGATGTTCAGGAAGCGGAGCCCGTCTTCCGAAAGGTTCGCCAGCGCCTCCGCCCGGTTGCCCGCCACCAGATCATGATCCACCGCCTGAAGAGCTTGTTCGGGTGCAAGGGACTGAACTGTGCTTTCCGCCATCCCATCTGCCGAGAAATTCTGGATAAAATACTCGCCGTGTCCGCCGTTCATGCAGACGGTCACCGGCTCTTGCCGCTCGCGGATTGCAGTCGCGGCGACGAGGGCGAGGGTAGGGAAGCCGACAACCTTCGCCTGCCACGCCAAGCCGAGCGCGCGCGCGGCGGCGAGGCCGATACGCACACCGGTGAAGCTGCCGGGCCCGAGGGAGACACGGATTTCATCCGCCCGCCCGCGACCGGGCAATTCGGCGATCAGGGGTATCAGCCGTTCGGCATGACCCCGCCCCAGTTCGACATGTCGATGGTCAAGCAGTTCGCCAGCCTCGAAGAGGGCCAGCGAACAGGCTTCGGTCGCGGTTTCAACTGCCAGCAAGCGCATCGGCGCGCGATGCCTCAGCGCGCCTTGCGCTTCAAGCGTCCAGCATCAGGCGATGCGATTGAACCGATCGAAGTCGGGCCGGGGACTGCGATCAAAGATAGTTTCCTTGTCCCCGTAGCCGATCGAACAAATCCAGTCGGCCTTGACCTTCGGATCGTCGGCGAAGAATTCCGCCGTGACCTTGTCGAGATCGACGCCGGACATCGGCCCGCAATCCAGCCCCAGGGATCGTGCAGCCAGCATCAGATAGGCGCCCTGCAGCGCGGAATTGCGCGCCGCTCCGGTTTCGCGGCCTTCCTCGTCACCTTCGAACCAGCTCTTGGCATCGGCGTGCGGGAACAGCCAAGGCAGTTCTTCGTGAAAATCGATATCGTAACCGATGATAACGCACACGGGCGCCGTCTGAACCTTCTTCTTGTTCTGATCGGAGGCGAACTCGGCCAGCTTGTCTTTCGCCTCCTGCGACTTGCACCAGACGAGGCGCGCAGGCTGCATATTGGCCGAGGTAGGGCCCATTTTCAGCAGATCGTAGATGCGCTTGATCTGCTGTTCGCTCACATCCTTTTCGAGCCAGCCGTTATAGCTGCGCGCTTCGAGAAAGAGTTGATCGAGCGCCTCGTCGGTCAGGACATGGTCGTGAAACTGCTTGGTCATGGGTACTCCTGCAAATGGCGGGCTCAGGCCGCGCGAACTTCCCTCACTTCGGGGACATAATGCTTTAGCAGCCCTTCGATCCCGTGCTTGAGAGTGGCGGCACTGGAAGGGCAACCCGCGCAGGCGCCCTGCATGGCAAGATACACCACGCCGTCGCGAAATCCACGATAGCGAATGTCGCCCCCGTCTCCCGCGACGGCGGGGCGGACGCGGGTTTCGATAAGTTCGTTGATCTGCGCGACGATGTCGGCATCCTCGGCCTTTTCTTCGACGAGCAGGGCCTCGTCGTCTTCGCCCGGCACGGCGATGTCCGCCGCGCTGCCCGGCGCGAACAGCGGGGCGCCGCTGACGAAATAATCGAGCAGTATGGAAAGGACGGTGGGCTTTAAGTCGCTCCACGATACGCCCGGTGCGGCCGTGACGGTGAGGAAGTCGGAGCCGAAGAACACCCCGGTTACCTCTCCGCTATCGAACAGCGCCTGGGCGAGCGGGCTCGCCTCCGCAGCCTCGGGCGAGGTGAATTCACGGGTTCCGCCACCGCTCATGACCGGGCGACCGGGCAGGAACTTGAGGCTGGCGGGGTTGGGGGTGGTTTCCGTCTCGATCAGCATGGCTCGGATGTAGGGGCGGGGGATGCGCCTCACAACCCGCCGGGGCCGACTAATGACGTTGCTTGCCCTGCTCCTTCGCTATTCACTCGCCCTTCACTCTACGGCTCTCTATATGGCGGCCATGCTTCAGCTTTCGCGCGCCGCCCGGCGCATCGCGCTCTCTTCTGCAATGCTCGTCTTCGCGCAGGCCGCGCCCGCGCAGACAAATCCGCCCGTATCGGTTCCCGAGCAGGCCCCCGAACCGGCGTTACTTCAGCCGCGTTACGCGCAGACGGGCGACACCACGCCGTGGATCTATCGCGGTAGCGACGTACCGCCGGACCAGGAGTGGCTGTTCGGCGAAATGCCCAATGGGGTGCGCTATGCCGTGCGCGAAAACGGCGTGCCGCCGGGGCAGGTTTCGATCAGGGTGCGGATCGATGCCGGCTCGCTCTACGAGCGTGACAGTGAACAGGGCTATGCCCATCTTCTTGAACATCTGCTGTTCCGGGAGAGCAAGTACCTCGGGCCCGCGCAGGCAATCCCCACCTGGCAGCGCCTTGGTGCGACCTTCGGGCGCGACACGAACGCCGAAACGACGCCGACGCAGACGGTTTACAAGCTCGATCTTCCCAATGCCGATCCGGCCAAACTCGACGAGAGCATAAAGCTTTTGTCCGGCATGATCCGCTCTCCCGTTCTCAGCACTAAGAACGTGAAGGCGGAGGTGCCGATCGTGATGGCGGAGAAGCGCGAACGGGGTGGAGCGGCCGAACGGCAATCGGAGTTGACCCGCAAGACTCTGTTCACCGGTCAACTGCTGGCCGATCGATCGCCGATCGGAACCGAGGAAACCCTGTCCGCGGCACGCGGCCGGAGCGTTAGGGCCTTCTATAATCGCTGGTATCGCCCCGAAAATGTTGTCGTTTCCATCGCCGGCGACTTCGATCGTGCCGAGCTGGCGGCGGCCGTCGAAAAATGGTTCGGCGACTGGAAAGGCAGAGGCAAGCCGGTGTCCGCTCCCGACTTCGGCGACCCCGAAGCCCCGGTGGGCGTAGATCGCGACAATCCCGTGGGCGAAACGGCGGTCTCGGTGGAGCCAGATCTGCCCCGCGCCTTCACCTATGCGATCTTGCGGCCCTGGGAGCAGGTCGAAGACACCATCGCCTATAATCAGGGCATCCTGCGAGAAACCCTGGCCCAGGCGCTGATCAACCGGCGGCTGGAAGCCAAGGCGCGCGCCGGCGGCAGCTTCCTCTACGCTCAGGTTCAGCAAGACAAGGTGAGCCGTTCCACCGATGCCACATTCGTATCCTTCGCGCCTCTGACGGAGGATTGGCAATCCGCGCTCACCGACGTTCGCGCCGTGGTGGCCGATGCGCTGGATCGCCCACCTAGCGAAGAGGAAATCGCTCGCGAAATCGCCGAACTTGAACAGGTGTTCCGCAGCGGCGTGGCCGAGCGGAGCGTCATGCCCGGATCCCGCCTTGCCGACGATATCGTGAACGCCGTGGACATTCGCGAAGCGGTGGCAGCGCCCGAAACCGTCCTGAACGTGTTTCTCGGTATGAAGGATACCATCACGCCCCAGCAGATGCTCGACGCGACCCGGCGCCTTTTCGCCGGCACTGTGATCCGCGCGGTCTACAACACGCCCGTGATGGGAGAGGCAAGCCCGGATGACGTGCGCGCAGCCATGACGAGGGACGTGGCGCCCGACACCTCGGCGCGCCTGTCCACCAAGGAAATCCGCTTCGACACTCTCCCTGCGATCGGCGAGCCCGGCACGATTACGGCAGACGCGCCGATCGGCGTGCTCGACATCTCGCGGGTCGATTACGCCAATGGCGTGAAGGCCCTCCTGTGGCCCAGCAACGCCGAGCCGGGGCGGGTGGCCGTAAAGGTGCGCTTCGGCGGTGGCTATCGTTCTTTGGGCGACGACGACACCGCAGAGGCTTCGCTCGGAGGGCTCGCTCTCGTTGGGTCGGGTGTCGGCCCTTTGGGACAGGAAGAGCTCGATCGGATTTCCACCGGGCGCAAGATGGGATTCGACTTCACGATCGAGGATGGTGCCTTCACCTTTTCGGCCCAGACAAGGCCTGAGGACGTAGCGGACCAGCTTTATCTTTTCGCAGCCAAGCTCGCCATGCCGAGCTGGGATCCCGCCCCGGTGATCCGCGCCAAGGCAGCGGCGACGCTGGCGTATCAAAGCTATGCGACGAGCCCCGCGGGCGTGCTCGGGCACGAGCTCGATGGTCTCGAACGTGGGGGTGACCCCCGCTATACCGCACCGACGCGGGAGCAGATTGCTGCGGTTACGCCGGAAAGCTTCCGCGCAGTGTGGGAACCGATCCTGAAGCAGGGACCGATCGAGGTGCTGGTATTCGGCGATTTCGATCGCGCCAAGACGCTCGACGCCCTGTCGAAGACGTTCGGCGCTCTGCCGCCGCGCGAACCCCTGCCGCAGGCTATGGCGGCCCGGTTGCCGGGCTATGGCGAGCCGGGCGAGACTGCGGTGCTGCACCATCGCGGCGATGCCAACCAGGCGGCGGCCGTAGTCGAATGGCCCGGCGGAGGCGGGGTCGCCAGTATCCGCGAATCGCGCCAGCTTCAGATTTTGGTCCAGCTCTTCAACAACCGCCTGCTCGACGCGATGCGGGAGAAGGCCGGCGCCAGCTATGCGCCCGTGGTCCAGTCGGACTGGCCCACGGATATTCAGGGCGGCGGACGGATCAGGGCGATCGCGCAATTGCAGCCCAAGGATGTGCCGATCTTCTTCCGCGAGGCGGAACGGATCGCGCAGAGCCTGGTCTCTACGCCGGTGACGGCCGACGAGCTCGAGCGGGTGACCGAGCCACTGCGCCAGTATGTCAGCCGCGCGTCCACCGGAAACCTGTTCTGGCTCTACCAGCTGGAAGGGGCGACGCAGGATCCGCGCATCATCGCATATCTGCGCACCCTGCTGTCGGATTATTCGCGCACCAGCCCGGAGGTCATGGAGGCGCTGGCGCAGAAGTACTTCAGCGGTGTTCAGCCCTGGCGGCTCGCAATCGTGCCAGAAGGGCAGAGCCTGTCCGCCGAGGCTGGAGCGGTGCCAACGCGCTGATCCGATCACCGTTATCGCGGGTTTTCGCTGGCCAAGCCTAACAAGCTTGCCCCATAAGGCAGGTTCGCCTTCCCGAAAATTGCAAGAAACCACGAGAAACTAGCGATGACGACTGCCTGGAAGCCCGAGAGCTGGCAACAATTCGAAGCCCGGCATTTGCCGGAGTACGAAGACGCCGCAGCCCTTGCGCGCGCAACCGACACCCTTTCGGCCTATCCGCCACTGGTTTTCGCTGGCGAAGCGCGGGCGCTCAAGGCCGATCTGGCGGAAGTCGCGGCGGGCCACGCTTTCCTGTTGCAGGGTGGGGACTGTGCGGAAAGCTTTGCCGAGTTTCACCCCAACAACATTCGCGACACCTTTCGCGTCCTCCTGCAGATGGCCGTCGTGCTGACATTCGCGGGCAAGCGCCCGGTGGTAAAGGTCGGCCGGATGGCTGGGCAGTTCGCCAAGCCGCGCTCGTCGCCAACCGAAACGCAGGGCGACGTGACTTTGCCGAGCTATCTGGGCGACAATATCAACGGTATCGAATTCGATCCCGTTTCGCGTCGCAACGATCCGGAGCGGATGGTGCGGGCCTATTCGCAGGCCGCGGCCACGCTTAACCTGCTGCGTGCCTTCGCAGGCGGGGGTTATGCGAACCTGCGCGAAGTGCATCAGTGGACGCTCGATTTCATGGGCCGCAGCCCATGGGCCGACCGTTTCGGCGATGTCGCGGACCGGATTGGCGAGGCGCTCGACTTCATGGAAGCTTGCGGGGTCGATCCGCAGACGCTGCCGCAACTCAAGGGAACGAACTTCTACACCAGCCACGAAGCGCTGTTGCTGCCGTACGAGCAGGCGATGACCCGCCGCGATTCGCTGACCGGCGAATGGTACGATACCAGCGCGCACATGCTCTGGATCGGCGATCGGACCCGCTTCGACGGCAGCGCGCATATCGAATTTGCGCGTGGCATCGGCAATCCGCTTGGCGTCAAATGCGGGCCCAGCCTGGAACCCGATACGCTTCTCAAGCTGCTCGATCAGCTCAACCCTGACCGCGAGGCGGGCCGCATCACGCTGATCGCGAGATTCGGCCATGACAAGGTCGAAGAGGGGCTGCCCAGGCTGGTCCGCGCCGTGAAGGCTGCGGGACATCCCGTGGTTTGGAGCTGCGACCCGATGCACGGCAATGTCGTCAAGTCCGACAGCGGATACAAGACGCGCCCCTTCGACAGAATCCTGCGGGAGGTTACGGCCTTCTTCTCGGTCCATCGTGCGGAAGGCACGCATCCCGGCGGCATCCATGTCGAAATGACAGGGCAGGATGTGACCGAATGCGTGGGTGGGGCCATCGCCATAACGGACGATGCGCTGGGCGATCGATACCACACCCACTGCGATCCCCGTCTGAACGCGGCGCAATCGCTGGAGCTGGCATTCCTTATCGCGGAAATGATCAACCGCGAGATGGCCGAACGGCCCCGTCACGCCGCGTGATCGGGTGTCCAACGAAGGTTTGTACGTTTAATTAACTGAAAATAACCCTTTTCCCTTTGCAGCTTGTTTCGGCCCTTCGCGTATCGGGACAGGACAATCGGAGAATAGAGAAATTGTGAAGCGGGATTTTGTTCGATCCCATCATATCTGGCCACTGGCACTGGCTGCGGCATCCGCAGCCGGGGCCTGTGTCGTGGCTTTGCTTGGCGCGGGGCCGGTTGCAATCGTCGCCCTAACGCTTGTCGCTCTCACGGCTCTCGTCGTTTACGAACGCTCCATGGTGGCCCGGCTTTCCGCCGAGAATTCCGCATTGTCGCAATCGGTGGGCATGCTTGAAATGGCGGAAAGTCTGGCGGGCGTAGGGCGCTGGCGGTACGAAACGGCCAGCGATACGCATCAATGGTCGCCCGAGCTTTCCTCCTTGATCGGCATCTTTCCGCCGCGGCAACCGGATAAGGCGCTGGTATCGCAAGTGCTGGGGCCGGACGGTGGAGGGCTGGTCGCGACCCTCAATCGCCACAGCAACGATCAGGAAACCTTCGAGATCGAATTCGAGGTCCAGCGACCCGACGGCGAGCACCGGCTGCTGCGCGCAAAGGCACGCAACGAGATGGATCAATACGGTCAGCCCGTGCGCGTGTTCATGGTCGTGCGCGATGTGACCGAGGAGTATCAGCTGGCGCGCAGGCTCAAAGAAGAGCAGGAAAGCGCCTTGGCCGCCGCCCGCAAGGCGCAGGCGCTCGCCAACACGGATCCCCTGACCGGGCTTGCCAATCGCCGCCATGCCATGAACGAGATCGACCGGGCGATCATGCAGGCGAGGCAGAACGCGCAGCCTCTTTCGCTGATCGTCTTCGATCTCGATCATTTCAAAGCCGTCAATGATACGCATGGACACCTCGCGGGAGACCAGGTGCTGACCAAGGTGGCTGGGGTGACGCAGGCGATGGTGGGCGACGGGGATATTGCCGCGCGGTTCGGCGGAGAAGAGTTCGCCTGCCTGCTCAGGGATACCGATGCCGAACGGGCTAGCGAATTTGCGGAAAGCCTGCGCTTGGCGATCGAGAGGAACAGTGCCGTTGCGGGCCTGTCGGGCGTCACTGCCAGCATCGGTCATGCCACCTTCTCGCCCGGAGACACCAGCCTCACTCTTTTTGCCAAGGCGGATGCGGCCCTTTACGAAGCCAAGAAGGCAGGCCGAAATCGGGTTTGCATGGCAGGCTGACACAAGCCTCTGGTAGAAAAAGCATTTGTGGGTCTGCCAAATCCGCGCGGACGCAATTTGTTCTCCTTGCGGCCTTTTAATTGTCATCGATTGGGGGCACATAGACCCCGGTTGCCCCGTTCGCGCAGCCGCTGACGTTACGGCGCATGCATGACCCTTCTTTCCGACCACGCCGCCCCTCGCAGCACCCAGATCGTCGATCGCTTCCATGGCGTGCGTTCGCTGACCGAAGCGCTGGCCGCGCCTCTTTCCGACGCGGATGCGACCATCCAGTCGATGGAAGATGCCTCGCCGGCAAAATGGCACTTGGCGCACACGACCTGGTTCTGGGAAACCTTTTTGCTCCGCGAGAACGTCCCCGATTACGTGCTCTTCGACGAGCGCTGGCCATTTCTTCACAACAGCTATTACGAGACAGAGGGTGAACGGATCGCGCGGTTTTCGCGCGGCCTGCTCTCGCGCCCATCTCTGGAAGAGGTGCTCGCCTATCGAGCGCACGTGACCGCGGCCATGCAGGTGCTGCTCGACGATCCTGCCCACCGGACCCTGATCGAAACGGGCATTGCTCACGAACAGCAGCATCAGGAACTGCTGCTCACGGATATCAAGCACGCGCTGTTTCAAAACCCGCTGGGGCCAGCGATGTGGTCTGAACCGGAGCTGGAGCAGGCGCCATCGCGCAGTGAAGACTGGACCCACCATCCGGGCGGTATCGCCAGGGTGGGGCATCAGGCCGATGGCTTCGCATTCGATAACGAAGGCCCCGCACACCGCGTTCTGCTTGAGCCGTTTGCTCTTCATGACCGGCTCGTCAGCAATCGTGAATGGGCCGATTTCATCTCTGACGGTGGGTACGAAAAGGCCACTCTCTGGCTGAGCGACGGCTGGGCGTTCGTCCAGAAAGAAGGCATCAGGGCACCCCTTTACTGGGGCCAAGGCGATCGGGAAGACCAACACTTCACCCACGCAGGTTGGCAGCCCCGCGATCCGGATGCGCCGGTCACGCATGTTTCCTATTTCGAGGCCGATGCCTTCGCAACCTGGGCAGGCGCGCGGCTTCCTACCGAATTCGAATGGGAAGCCATCGCACGCGGCCAAGAGGGCGAGGCGGCGGCGCATGATCCCGAGGGCGGCAATCAGCTCGATAACGCCGCCCCTCCCATGCCGAGCGGCGCAGGCGGCCTTTTTGGGGATTGCTGGCAGTTCACCCGGTCAGCCTACCTCCCTTACCCGCGGTTCGAAGCGCCACCGGGTGCCGTGGGGGAATACAACGGCAAGTTCATGAGCGGTCAGGTGGTGCTGAAGGGCGCAAGTTGTGCGACCGCGCGCGGACATTCACGCGCCAGCTACCGCAATTTCTTCTACCCGCATCAGCGCTGGCAATTCACCGGCGTGCGGCTGGCAAAGGACAGCTAGAATGGCAGCTCGCGATGGGATCGCACTGGTGGACCGGGATGCACACGGGGTGGATCGCGCATTTCGCGCCGACGTGTTGGAAGGTCTCAGCCAGGACCAGAAGGCCCTCCCGGCCCGCTGGCTCTACGACGATGCGGGCTCGCAGCTGTTCGAGGATATTACGCAGGTCCCGGAATACTATCCCACCCGGGCCGAAACCGAAATCCTGACCGAGCGCGGCGACGAGTTTGCCGAGATGATCGGGCCGGACCGTGCGGTGGTGGAATTCGGCTCGGGCAGTTCGGTCAAGACGCCGCTTCTGCTCTCGGCCATAAACCCTTCGGCCTATGTGCCACTCGATATCGCAGGCGATTTCCTGCGCGAAGCGGCTTCCGGGCTTAGTCAGCGATTCCCCGATCTGGCGATCTATCCGGTGGAAGCCGACTTCATGCGCGAGGTGGATCTGCCCACGGAGGTGGCATCACTGCCCAAGCTGGGGTTCTTCCCCGGTTCCACCATCGGTAACATGGTGCCTCGGACCGCGGTCGACCTGCTGCGTTCCATGCGGCTGACCCTCAAGGCCGATTACGGCATGCAGCCCATGCTGCTGATCGGAATGGATCTCGTAAAGGATCCAGAGGTTCTGGAGGCCGCCTACGATGACGAGAAAGGGGTCACGGCGAAGTTCAATCGTAACCTTGCGC
Source organism: Qipengyuania sp. (assembly GCF_042095715.1). GTDB lineage: Bacteria > Pseudomonadota > Alphaproteobacteria > Sphingomonadales > Sphingomonadaceae > Qipengyuania. The sequence continues at coordinate 11,133 of NZ_JBELMO010000076.1, forward strand.
GGCGCATAAATCGCGAGCTGGAGGGCACGCTTCCCATCGATGCGCTGCGGCATGTGGCGCGCTGGAACGACGATTTCGCGCGGGTCGAAATGCATCTGGAAGCGACCCGCCCGATCCGTTTCGACGTGTCCGGCAAAAATTTCGCGATGGCGGAAGGCGAGACGATCCATACGGAAAACAGCCACAAATTCACCCGCCGCAGCGCCAATCTTCTGCTCCAGGCGGCAGGGTGGAGCCCGCGTCGGCGCTGGCTCGACCGGGCAAAGCAGTTCTCACTGATCCTGGCCGAGGCGACCGAGCCACGTAACGCGCCCTAGGAAGGCCTCGGGCGGAAGCCGTCGATCACCCGCTTGATCGCGCCCCTCGAATAAGTGGAACGGGCGACGGATCGCACTATATCTCAACCCATGGACATACAGGCCGCTTTCGATTCCATCGCCGCCGTGATCCGCTCGGTGCCGCGTTCCGAACTGCTGGTTGCGGCTCTGGTGGCGATGGTCGCTGGCTGGATAGGATCGGCGTTGGTGCGGCGGCGCGTGGCGTTTGGCCGCGCGCTGGGCATGCTGAGTTCGCTGGCGCTGGGGGGCATCCTGCTGGTTGTGGTACTGCAGCTATCGCGCTTTGATCCGCGGCTGGACATCTCTCTGCCGGAGATCGGCCTGCCGGAGCAGGTGGTGGCGGGCGGAGAGACACGGGTTGAACTGGCGCCCGACGGGCATTACTGGGTCAAAGCCAGCGTCAACGGCACCCCGGCGAGCTTCCTGATCGACACCGGGGCCACTATCAGCGCGGTCAATCCCGGTCTGGCGCAGCGCGCCGGGCTGGAGCCGCGAAGGGGCGGCATCCCGGTGCAGATCCGCACCGCCAACGGCGCCGTCACTGCGCCGATCTCCACCGCCGATACGGTGTCTTTCGGCAATATCAAGGCGTCGGGCATCGACATGGTGATCGCGCCGGGGCTGGGCACCACAAACATCCTGGGCATGAACGTGCTGTCGCGCCTGGGCGGGTGGCGGGTGGAGAAGGGCGTTCTGATCCTGACGCCCGAGGGCGAAGCGCCGCGCGGGTAAATTCGCGAACGCAGCGTAATCGGACTTCGCACCAACTGTGCCGAACTTGCACAAGCGACACGAATCGCTGGCGAATTATTACAATCTCTTTATTCGCGAAGGAGCCGATATGTCGGGGCGGGGCCTTTTGCCATCCGCCATCAGGGAGTGGGTCAAGCTATGAAAGCGCATTTGATGAAGGCCGTTACCGTCGCGGTCTTGGCGACAGTTTCGCTGCCCGCGCAGGCGGCGGTTTTCGATTTCACTTTCACCGCTCCGCTCACCAACGGCGATACCGCGTCCGGGAGTGGCCAGATCACCACCGCCGATATCGACGCAGAGGGGCGCTACCGCGTCCTGTCCGCCACCGGGAGCTTCGTGGGTTACGAGGGGTCCGGATCGCCTTATCGCATTTCAAACGTTGTCGGGCTGACTGCGACGGCCGGCTTTCCGGAGGTTGGCGATGGGTACATCACGGCGGATGGCGCCGGTTCGTTCTTCACCAGCGGCCTCGCACTCTATGATGAATTCCTTTTCGACGGGATCGGCTTCCTGCCGAGCGCCGGCGCGTCGGGGTACGAAGGGTTTTTCAGCGAAGTCGCCGTCAAAAATGCAACGCTTACCTTCTCCTTGGCCGGTGGAGGTGTGCCCGAACCGACAACCTGGGCCCTGCTGATCGTGGGCATGGGTGCCGCGGGCGTTGCGCTGCGTCGCCAGCAGGCGGTTCGCCGTCTGGAGATCGCCTTCGCCTGATCGACGAACCTCGCACTCCGGCAGGGCATGCCATGGCTCCCTGCCGGCACGATAGGTTGCCCCGGCTAGATTTCGCTTGTCCCCCTGTCGCCCACACGCGACAGCGGGGGCACTATGGCCGACAGCATCTACATCCGCCCCATCGGCTTCGCGCCCGGTCCGCAGAGCGAGCATGGCAATGCCATCCGGCTGGCGGGCGGGATGGTTTATGCCAGCCGGTTCGCGGTGATCCTGCGGCGCGATGGTGCGGTGGCTGAGCGGTGGGTGGCGTCGCCCGACACCATCGCCGAGGTGCTGGGACAACTGCCCGACAGCGTGGGTGCGGAGGCGGAGGCGCAGTGGAGCGCGCTGCGCATGGCGCACCCGCCGCTAGAAATGGGCGGCCGCACCATCCGGCTGGATCAGCCGCAGATCGCGGGCATCCTCAATGTGACGCCGGACAGCTTTTCGGATGGCGGGCAGTTCATAGACGCACCCGATGCCGCACGCCAGCATGCCGCCACCATGCTGGAAGCCGGGGCCGCACTACTCGACATCGGCGGCGAGAGCACCCGCCCCGGGGCAAAGCCGGTGTGGGAGGGGGACGAGATCGCTCGCGTGGTGCCCGCGGTGGAGGCGTGCGCGGCGATGGGCGCGGCGGTCAGCATCGACACGCGCAAGTCTGCGGTGATGGAGGCCGCGCTGGGCGCGGGTGCCACCATGATCAACGACGTATCAGGGCTGATGCACGATGCGCGCAGTGCGCAGATCGCGACGGCGGCGGGTTGTCCGGTGGTACTGATGCACGCGCCGGGCGCAGGCGGCGAGAACCTGCACGAGGGCGGGGATTACGAAAACACGGTGCTGGACGTGTTCGATGCGCTGAAGCGCTTGCGCGACCGCGCGCGGGAGGCTGGCATAGAGCGCGCCCGCATCGTGTTGGACCCGGGCATCGGGTTCGGCATGTCGCTGGCCCAGTCGACCGCGCTCATCAACGCGTTGCCGCTGTTCCATGCATTGGGACAACCGCTGATGCTGGGCGCCAGCCACAAACGGCTGATCGGGGCGATGAGCAACGAGGCACCCGTGGAGCAGCGGCTGGGAGGCAGCATCGCACTGGCACTGGCGGGCATGAACGCGGGCGTGCAGATCCTGCGTGTCCACGATGTTCCCGAAACCGTGCAGGCGCGCAACGTATGGCGCGGCCTACGCGATTCCGCGCTGACGGATTTCAGCG
>NZ_JBELMO010000077.1:0-13783 GCF_042095715.1 Qipengyuania sp.
GGCCCTCTTGCCCCGTTCGCCCCGCAATGGTGCGGGAGACGGGTAAAGACCCCGGTAGAACCGGTGGCCGGTAGCAAAAAACAGACAGGAAACCCTGACTTTATGGCAACTGCAGCCAACCCGACGCGCGACGATTTCGAAGCGCTTCTCAACGAACAGCTCGGCGGTGCGGCCGACGGCGGCTTCGAAGGCCGTGTCGTTAAAGGCACCGTGACCGCAGTCGAAAACGGCAATGTGGTCGTCGACGTAGGCCTCAAGAGCGAAGGCCGTATCGACATCAAGGAATTCCAGCGCGGCGAAGACGATGTCGCCCCCAGCGTGGGTGACGAGGTCGAAGTGTTCGTCGACCGCGTCGAGAACGCCGACGGCGAAGCCATGCTCAGCCGCGATCGCGCCCGCCGCGAAGCCGCTTGGGACAAGCTCGAAAACGAATTCGGCGAAGGCAAGCGCGTCGAAGGCCGTATCTTCGGCCGCGTCAAGGGCGGCTTCACCGTCGACCTCGACGGCGCCGTGGCCTTCCTGCCCGGCAGCCAGGTCGACATCCGCCCGGTGCGTGACGTCGGCCCGCTGATGGACATGGCCCAGCCCTTCCAGATTCTGAAGATGGACCGCCGCCGCGGCAATATCGTCGTGTCGCGTCGCGCCGTTCTGGAAGAGACCCGCGCCGAACAGCGCAGCGAGCTGATCGACAAGCTGGCCGAAGGCCAGGTGATCGACGGCGTGGTCAAGAACATCACCGACTACGGCGCCTTCGTGGACCTGGGCGGCATCGACGGCCTGCTGCATGTCACCGACATGAGCTACAAGCGGGTCAACCACCCGAGCGAGGTGATCGAGATCGGCCAGACCGTGACCGTGCAGATCATCCGCATCAACGAGGAAACCCAGCGCATCAGCCTGGGCATGAAGCAGCTCGAAAGCGATCCGTGGGACGGCGTCGCCGCCAAGTATCCCATCGGCATGAAGCTGTCGGGCCAGGTGACCAACATCACCGAATACGGTGCGTTCGTCGAAATCGAGCCGGGCATCGAAGGCCTGGTCCACGTTTCGGAGATGAGCTGGACCAAGAAGAACGTCCATCCGGGCAAGATCGTTTCGACCTCTCAGGAAGTCGAAGTGATGGTTCTGGAGGTCGACAGCGAGAAGCGCCGCATTTCGCTCGGCCTCAAGCAGGCCCAGCGCAATCCGTGGGAAGAGTTCGCGGAAGCGCATCCCGTGGGCGCCAAGGTCACCGGCGAAGTCAAGAACGCGACCGAGTTCGGCCTGTTCATCGGCCTGCCCGGCGACGTGGACGGGATGGTCCACATGTCGGACATCGCATGGGGCATCTCGGGCGAGGACGCGCTGGCGCTGCACCGCAAGGGTGAAGAGGTCGAAGCCATCGTGCTCGACGTCGACATCGAGAAGGAGCGGATCAGCCTCGGCATGAAGCAGCTCGAGAAGGGCGCCCCCACCGCGGACGGCGCTGCCTCGGCCAGCGGCCTCAAGCGCAACGACGTGGTCACCGTGACCGTGCTCGAAGTGCGCGACGGCGGTCTGGAAGTGCAGGTCGGCGACGACGGCGCGACCGGCTTCATCAAGCGCAGCGACCTCGGCCGCGACCGCGACGAACAGCGTCCAGACCGTTTCCAGGTCGGCCAGAAGATCGACGCCATGGTTACCGGCTTCGATCGGTCCAAGAAGCCCAACTTCTCCATCAAGGCGCGTCAGATCGCCGAGGAAAAGGAAGCGGTGCAGCAGTTCGGTTCGTCCGACAGCGGCGCCTCGCTGGGCGACATTCTCGGCGAAGCGCTCAAGAAGAAGGGCGAATAATCGCCTGATTTTGGGGAAGGCCCCGACCGGTTGCGAAGCGACCGCTGGGGCGACCCGATTACGTAAGAGAAAAGGCCCGCCCCCCATCCCGGGAGGCGGGCCTTTCCTATTCGGGCCCGGTCCTTTACGTTGCGCCCATGCTCCAGATCCACCAGTTCCCCTGCCTCTCCGACAATTACGGCTTCCTCCTCCACGATCCCGACAGCGGCGAAACCGCTGCGATCGATACGCCGGACGGCGCCGAATATCTCAAGCAGGCGGAAGCGAAGGGCTGGCGGATCACGGCCATATGGAACACCCACTGGCACCCCGATCACGCGGGCGGCAATGCGGCCATCGTGGAAGCGACCGGCGCCCAGATCATTGCTCCCAGCGAGGTCGAGCGGATCGGCCCCATCGACACGGTCGTTACCCATGGAGACACGGTGATGCTGGGCGAATGGAAGGCCGAAGTGATCGACGTGTCCGGGCATACGAACGGCCATATCGCCTACCACCTTCCCGAGGCAGGCATCGCCTTCGTCGGCGACAGCGTGTTTGCATTGGGCTGTGGCCGAATGTTCGAAGGCGAGCCGCAGCAGTTTTGGGATAGTCTGTCACGGATCAAGGCCCTTCCTCCTGAAACCGCACTCTATTGCGCGCACGAATACACCGCAGCCAACGCCCGGTTTGCGCGCCATGCGGACCCCGACAATGCCGCGCTCGCCGACTATGCCCGCGGAATTGCGGACAAGCGCGACCGGGGCGAGCCCACGGTGCCCACCACCCTCGCCCGCGAACTCGAAACCAACCCCTTTCTGCGCGCAGACAGCGCCGACATGAAGCAGCGCTGGGGTGGACAGACCGCGCCCGAGACGTTCGCCGCGCTCCGAGCCGCCAAGGACGATTTCTGAACCCGATGCGAGCGGTGCTGGTCCGTTCGCTGTCGCCCGATCTATCGGGCGTGGGGCTGGCCGAATTGCCTCCACCGGTTCCCGAAAAGGGGCAGGTGCTGGTGAAGATCCGCGCTGCCTCGCTCAATTATCCCGACCTTCTGATGACTAAGGGCGCCTATCAGTTCAAACCCGAACTGCCCTTCGTCTCAGGGCTCGAGATGGCGGGTGAGGTGGCGGAGGCACCCCCCGGTAGTTCCTTTGCTGTCGGCGACCGGGTCATGGGCGGTGCCAAGACCGGCGCGTTCGCGGACTATATCGCTCTGCCGGAGCGGTCCTTGCGTGCAATTCCCCACGGCCTCGACTTTCCCTCGGCGGCCGCCATGGGCGGGGCCTACCATACCGCCTATGTCGCGCTTGTTGAGCTTGGTGGGCTCACAGAGGGGCAAACCGTGCTCGTCCACGGGGCAAGTGGCGGCGTTGGACTGGCAGCCTGCGATCTCGCGAAGGCGTTGGGAGCGAAGGTCATTGCCGCCTCGCACCGCGAGGACAAGCTGGCGGCGCTTGAGCAGATCGCAAAGCCCGACGCGGTCATCCTAAACAGCGGTCGCTTTCGTAAGGACGTGACCGAGCTTACCGAAGGAAAGTTGTGCGATCTGGTCTTCGATCCGGTGGGAGGGGATGTGTTCGACGAAAGCACACGCTGCGTCGCCTTCGGGGGCAAGCTGCTGGTGGTCGGCTTCGTCTCCGGCCGTATCCCGGAGATCGCGGTGAACATCCCACTGATCAAGGGGTTCTCAGTCGTGGGCGTGCGCGCGGGTGAGTACGCACGCCGCTTCCCCGAGCGCGGATCACGCATCGCGGAGGCCTTGGACCGGCTCGTCGGCGAAGGGAGGATCACTCCACATGTCGACCGCGTTTTGCCGCTGAAAGACTGGCGCGACGCATTCATTGCCATGCAGCGCGGCGATATCGTGGGCAAAATCGTGTTGATGCCGTGAGCAGCGGCCCAGTGCGAAAAAGGGCGGCCCATTGGACCGCCCCTCATCTTCTCGAATTTGGTAAAGCCTAGAGGCCTGCGATCACCTTGTCGGCCAGCGCTCGATCCTCGTCCTCGCCGTGCTTTTCGGCGATGAGTTTCCGGCTCGCTGCGGTCGCGGCGCTCACCGCACGGTTGCGCACGCTCTCGACCGCTTCACGCTCGGCCGCAGCGATCTTGTCTTCGGCCATGCGCTCGCGGCGGGCGACCATCGCCTTGCCGTCGGCTTCCGCCTTGGCCAGGATGTCGTCGGCCTCGGTCTGCGCGTTGGCGAGCATCGCGACGGCATCCTTCTCGGCGCCGGCTATCTTTGCTTCATATTCGCCCCGCAGTGTCTCGGCCTCGGCACGCAGCGCCTTGGCCTCGTCGAGCTGTTCCTTGATAGCTGCGATCCGGCTGTCGATACCCTTCCCGATCGAGCTGGGAACGCGTTTCCACAGCATGATCACGATGAGCACCAGCATGGACAGCGCCACGACCTGGAACGGTGCCATGCCGAACAGTTCGGGCTCGGAATGCACCGGTGCGCCGCCATGTCCGCTCTCGGTATAGGCAGCCTCGGCGGGAGTGGTAGCGATAACGGCAGGGGTCGCGTTAGCCATGGACCAGCGCCTCCTTGACGGCTTTCTTGGCAGTGGGCTTGGTCACCTTTACCCCGGCGAGACGTTCGACGATGTCTTGCGCCGCCTCGGTGGCGACCGTTTCCAGTTCGCCCAGCGCCTCGTCACGCGCCGCGGCGATGCGCGTCTCCGCCTCCGCCAGACGCGTGTCGATCTTGGTCTGAGCCTTCGCGAGGCGCTGTTCCGTCTTGGCCGCGGCATCCGCCTTGGCCTTGGCCAGCACCGCCTGCGCGGCAGCCCGGTTCTCGTTCTCCCGCGTGCGCCAGGCTTCTTCCTGCTGGTCAGCCTCGTCACGCGCGGCCTGCGCGGCGGCGAGATCGGCGGCGATCTGCGAATCGCGCGCCTCCACTGTTGCCATCACGCGCGGGACCATGCCCCGGCCGATGACGAAGAAGGTAATGCCGAAGAATACCAGCAACCAGAAAATCTGGCTGGAGAAGGTTTCGGCAAGTTGGGCTATCTGGGGCATCGCGCGCTCACGGTCTCGGCGTGCCGGCTCCGATGATGCGGAACCGGCAGGCCAGTCTTGTTCAGGCGACGAAGATGAGGATCATCGCAACGACGAACGCCAGCAGGCCGAGAAGCTCGGCAGCGGCGAAGCCGATGAACAGGCGGCCCTGCTGGCCGTCGGCGGCGCCGGGGTTGCGCAGCGCGCTTTCGAGAAACGAACCGAAGACGTTACCCACGCCGATCGCGGCCATACCGGCGCCGATCGCGGCGAGACCAGCACCGATGAGCTTGGCTGCTTCCATATCCATGACGAAACTCCTTTGAAATACAGTAGTGTGTTAAACGAACTTAGTGAAGATTCTCGGCGTCGTTGATATACAGTGCAGTCAACAGCGCGAAGACATAGGCCTGAATGGCGGCAACGAGCAATTCGAGCGCGCAGATGCCGATCATCAGCAGGAAGCTGGGCAATCCGACCAGCAGGCCGAAGCCCGCCCCGGCGTTGGTCCCGTCGATGACGAAGCTGGACAGCACTTCCAGCAGAACGTGGCCGGCCATCATAGCAACGAACAGTCGCAGGCCCAGGCTGAACGGACGCACCATGAACGAGATCAGCTCGATCGGGAAGATGATCGGGATCATCGGCAGGGGCGTACCGTGCGGGACGAACAGGCTGAAGAAATGAAGGCCGTGCTTCCAGAACCCGACGATCAGAACGATCGAGAAAGAGATCACCGCCAGAATGCCGGTCACGGTGAAATGACTGGTGAAGGTAAAGGGATGCAGCCCCACCACACCCAGCGGCAACAAGCCGAGCAGGTTGGCGAACAGGATGAACATGAACAGGCTGAAGACATAGGGCACGTACTTGCGCCCCGCCTTGCCGATATTCGCTTCCAGCATGTCGTCGATGAAGCCGGTGAAGGTTTCGACGATCATCTGCCAGCGCCCGGGGACGAGCTGCCCCTTCATGCCGCCCGCCACGAAGGCGAACAGCACCACCGTGGTAATCAGCATCCACAGGGCGGAATTGGTGAAGGCGATGTTGTAGCCCGCAAGTTCCCAGTTCGCCGTGCCGGCAAGCGGCTCGATCGTGAACTGGTGCATCGGGTCGACCTTGGCTTCGGCTGCCACGTTGCGAAAAATCCCTGGTCCTTAAGGCGGTTTACAACGGATCGCGCGGGGTTGCCGCACTCTCCGGCCGCTGATTTGCGGAGCGGATGATATTCCTGAAGGCGACCACTATTCCGAGGAACAGGCCCACCAGCAGACCCCAGGGCGAAGTATCGGCGAACCAGTCAACCAGCCAGCCGAGCACCAAGCCGCCAAGAACCCCGCCAAGCAAATCGGCGAGCACGCGGTTGCCGCTGCGATAATTCGCATCGGCACCGTGCACCTTCGGCCGGTTGCGTTGCTCTTCCCGCTCGCGTGCGGCTCTCAGCCGCTCCTCGAGCGCGTCGATTCGCGCATCTTCACCGATGGGTTCCCGTGCGGGCTTCTCTTCACTCATGCCGGCCTCCGAAGAAAGGGAAACGCGCGGCACGCGCTAGAGGTGCCCGCCGAGGGCGCGGACCCCTTAGGCGGGGGTCACAGGCAAGTCAACCGCAGCGGGCGGTCGGCAGCGCGCGCTCAGGGGCAGCGTGCGTCGCGCTGCGGGGCGCCGGAGCCTCGGGTTTGCCAGCTACCGTCGGGTGCCTGGTACTTTTCGCCGGGCGAAGTGGCCAGTATCGCCTGGCAGCCCGCGGTGAGTGCATATTCGTCCAGCGTGGCGTTGGCGGCCTTGGCCTTCTCGGCATAGACCGCGCGGCGCTTGATATTGATGTCGTTCACGATCGCCTGAAGCGCGGGAGTGCTGGCGCCCACGATGCCGAGATAGCCATCGATCTTCTCGCCCACCTGCCCGCTCTGCCGTGCGGCGGCATAGGCGGGGTCGCGCTGCGCCAGCGCGGGCGTGGCGAGGGTTGCGAGAGCAGCGGCGGCTGCGATCAGCTTGGTCTTGGTAAGCATGTGCATAGCCTTCAAAATATATCCTGATTTTCCTCGACGGTGTTCTTCGCGTCGGCCGCCAGCCGGTATATCACTTCCTGGCGGATATTGACATTGAGCTCGATCACGATCGGCTTGTCCGGCGCCTCCACCGTCACGCAGCCCGCCAGGATGACGGCGGGGAGCAGCGCGAGCGGAAGAAAGGCGGACCTCGGGTCATTCAAGATGGACATAGCTGGTCCTCGCTTTCCTAGTTCTGAACGGGGGATTCATCGGGAATGATGTCGTCTGGCTCGACATCGGCAGGCAGATCTTCGCCGCGCACCGCAGATTTCAGGAAGCGGGTGCCGTCATCGGACAGCAGGCCAAGTTCGCGCGGGTCGCGGACCGCTGCGGGATCGCGCAGAGACTTGAAGCTGCTGATGAGCTGATAGAACGGCGCGCGCACGTTGATGCGAAACTGGATCGGCAGCCCGGCCAATGCCCGAGTGATGATGTTTCGCTTGGCGCCATCGCCCTGCTTCACGCCGTCGATATCCACCTTGGTGACGATCTCACCCGTCAGCGAACCGCTCATGCCGATCCGCATCTGCGAATAATCGAGGCTGCGAAGGGCATCGAAGGCGAAGTTGGCCATGGTGGAAAGGTCCTTGTAACTGAGGTCTCCCACATAGCTCACATTACCGCCCGGCGCTCTGGAGACGAGTTGCCCTCCTTCCACGCGTCCGTTGCCGTTCTGGTCGAAAATGATCGGCACCGTCCCGTCGAAGGTGCCGGTGGCCGCGATGTTGGGCAGTTCGAACCGCGCCACGAACTGCGCGGCATCCAGACCGACGATGTCGAAAACATACCGCCGCGCTTCCGAAACGCCGAAGTTGAGATCGACGCTTTTCAGGATGAGGCGGCCTCCCATGAATGGCCAGTTTCCACCCTCCACCGCGAGCATCTTGCCTCCGCGAAGCTGGAAGGTGAATTCGCCATCGGTCACCTCGATACCAGGGTTGACCGAGGCCACGCGCAAGGTCTGGCCCGGCGCGGTCGTCAATCCCAGAAGGTCGGAGAAGACGACGGTGCCGCTGGCTCCCTTCACCGGCCCGAAGGCGGCAGCAAAATCGAGATCGTCCGAGGAAAAACGCCCCGTGCTGGTGATCTTGGAGCCGTTCCAGTCGATTCGGCCGGTGCCCGTGATGATGCCGTCCGCATTGGCGATGACCCCGCGCGCCAGCCGCGAAAGCTGATCCGGCTGCAGCGCCGCGTCGAACATCAGGCCGGGAATAGCGAGATCGGCAAAGCCCCGACCTCGAGAAAGATCGTGCTGGAGCGAAACGCCGGTGACCACGCGCCGTGCCGCGGGATTGCGCAGTAGGGCATCGGCGGTAATCAGATTTTCGCGCAGCGTCAGCGTGCCCGCTTCTGCAATCAGGGGTTCGAAACGCGGCTGCGCCTGACGGTCCACGAGGCGGAAATCGCCATCGCTTATGAGAAGCGCGCCATCGGCGAAACGCCAGTTCCCCTGGGCATCGCGCAGATCAAGCGGAACAGCATTGAGGCGAATATCGGCTCCCGCGAAATCTCCTTCCAAGGCGTCTCCGCCCAGCCGCGCGACGAGATTAGCAATCTCGAAGCTGCTGGCCGTTTCTATCGGCCCCAGCGAAATCGCGAGATCGCGGGCGCTCATCGCACCGGGATAGGCGAAGCCGACCGGGCCACTGGCAATGCGAATCGGCGTTTCACCGAGCATTCCAGCGAGGTCCAGCGACGGCGCTCCCGCAGCGATGCTGAGTCCGCCCGGCCCATTCTGGACGATGGCGCGGCCCCGCGGCGGGCATAGCCGGAGGCCACGCCGCTCGAATGCGAGGTTCGAGATCGCAAGCCGTTCGAAGCCGACATCGATGCATCCCCGCCACATCGCCACGCCCCCGCCGGGCGTCCATCGCCCGGAGAGGGGGACGGTCAGATCTTGCGCATAGCCGCCAGGCAGCGGACCGCTGGCGATCATGCGCCCGGCAAATCCGATCGCTCCGCCAGACGATTGCGCGACGCTTAATTGCGGGATGGCGAGCTGCGACTCGCCTGCGGCGTAGGGTGCCATCGAAAGGCGGAATACGGTGGAGCTCGCGCTCCCTCGCTCCATCCGGCCGGTGATGCGGGGCATATCCCTGCCCCTGATCGCGATATTGCCGGCGAGGCGCGCGGGTCCTTCGCCGCTCAGCGTGCTTTCGACGCGGGAGAGCGCTATGATGCGTTCTCCGCTCCCGCCGCGCAGTTCACCTTGGGGGACGAGAACCGTGGTGCGTCCGCCACTGCGACGCAGGACGACGTCGGCCGATACGGCGCTGCCCCGCGCTTCGCGGGCGAGCGCCCCCGCGAACCGCTGAGCCAGGGGTGCGACGAAGGTCCCGGCGCCGACCTGCTCGAGCTTCGCCAGCGAACGCCCGAATGCAATGCCCGGGCGCAATCCGTTCCCCTCGATGCGGTTGCGCGTTTCCAGCCGGGCAAGCCCATCGGTGGCCCGCAGGGTTCCCTCCACCGTCATCAGCGCGCCGGAGACCTGTGGTGATACCAGCCCCCTTGCGGCGATGGTATGGCGCAAGTCCAGCAGGCCATTCTTCCAGTTGGCGCGCAGCGTGGCCTCGGCGCCGCTCGCGCGATAGTCGGCATAGCGAAGCGGGCCCGCAGCGATGATGGCCCGGCCCGAAAGATCGGCGAACGCAGAGTCGCTCCGCCCTTCGAACTGAATATCGGTGTCGCCCAGAGCCAGCCCGCTGGCGGGGCATTGCGCCGATGCGAAGCGGATCGGCCCGTCGAAAGCTGGCCTGCCCCCGGCAGTCGCGATTTCGCCGAACACGCTGGCATCGATCATGGTACAACCATCCATCGAAAGACGTGGCGCCGCCAAGGCCAGCGTTCCCTCGAATCCGTCCGACAGGAGCCCCGCACCCTCGACCTTGGCGCCGACCGCGCCATAGGGCGTGTGCATCAGCGCGCGGCCATCGTGTACAGTGAGGTCGATCTCCGGCAGGCCGGCAGGCTCCGCACTGTCCCGATAAATTACCTTGTCGAGCGTCCCGAAGCTCATCCGGCCATCCACCATCCGCCCGAACAGGCGCGGATTGACCAGCGTGACCTTGCCGATCTCGGGAGTGCCCAGCCGATAGCGCAGCGAAACCTCCACCCGGTCTATCGTGAGATCGGGAGAGGCCGGATCGCCGACCACCACATCGCGCAGCACTTGCCGGCTGCCTGCAATCCGCTCGACCTCGTAGGTCGCGGGCAGATCCAGGGCAGCGAGTTGATCGTCCACGATGTTCGTCGCGATCCGCTCCCGCTCGATCCACGCCGCGCCCAGGCCGACCAACAGAAACATCGCAACGGTGCTGGGCACCAGAACGCGCTTGCGCCGCCAGCGCCGGCGCCGCGGTGGGGCGTCGGTCTCGCTATCCGGCAAGTCTTCGGTATCGGCCCGGTTCATCCATCCCCGCTTGCTTGCCGTTGTTCCCGAAGGCAATGCGAATGTGCGATAACGCGTATGAGGAGATAAGGTTGCCCGCCGGAGATGAACCTGGCCCGAAGCATGCCGGGGCGGGCCACCGCGCCCGGCTTCGCCAGCGTCTGCTGACCGGCGGCCCAGATTCGTTGGCTGACTACGAACTGCTGGAATTCCTGTTGTTCGCCGGGGTCAGGCAGGGCGATACCAAACCGGTCGCCAAGGCGCTGATCGCACGGTTCGGCAGCTTTGCGGCCGTGCTGGACGCGGACCCTGCGGCAGTGCAGGAGGTCAAGGGCGTAGGCGAGGCGGGCGCCGCCGCGCTCAAGAGCGTGGGACTTGCCGCCCGGCGGATGGCGCGCGGCAAGATATCCGGACAGCCGGTGCTGTCGAGCTGGCAGGCACTGCTCGATTATCTCACCATCGACATGGCGAACCTCAACCACGAACGGGTGCGCGTGCTTTATCTCAACACCCGAAACCAGCTCATCCTCGATCACCTGGTCCATGAGGGGACCGTGGACGAGGGCGCGATCTATCCGCGCGAGGTGATCCGCAAGGGGCTGGACATCGGGGCGACCGCGATCATACTTGTCCACAATCATCCCAGTGGCACCGCCGAACCCAGCCGCGCCGACATCGCCATCACCAATCGTATCGCCGAAGCCGGAAGACACATGGGCATCGTGGTCCACGACCATGTCATCATCGGCGGAACCGGCCATGTCAGCCTGCGCGCCAAGGGGCTGATCTGAGCGCCCATGTGCGTTGCCGCCCTGGCCTGGAACATGCACCCGGAGTGGCAGCTGGTGGCCATTGGCAACCGCGACGAGATGCACGCGCGCCCGGCATTGGCGCTCCATCGGTGGAACGATAGCCCGATCATTGCCGGGCAGGACTGCGAATCGGGCGGGACCTGGCTCGGCATCGGCCATGCGGGCACGCCGGCCTGGCGCTTTGCGCTGGTCACCAATCTTCGCAGCCCCGACCGGGAGCCGGGCACGCCAAGGTCGCGCGGGTTACTGGTGGCCGATTGTCTGACCGGTGAAACGCAACCGCAACCGCAAGCGCATCGCTACAACCCTTTCAATCTCATCACCGCCGATGCGGGCGGTATACAGATCGCCAGCAACCGGCCCCGCTTCCATTCGCGCGAGGAGAACAGCGGATACCACGCGCTTTCGAACGGGCCGCTCGACGAACGCTGGCGAACATCGGACTTTCTCATCGCACGCCTGCGTGACTGGGTGGAGAACGGCGAGGGCGACATCGCGCCGCTCTTCGACGCACTGGCCCGGCGTTCGCTACCCGGCATGCAACCAAACCCTTCCCGTTTGTCTCCAGAGACAGTGGCGGAAAGCCCACCTTTCATCCTCGACCCGGTCTATGGCACGCGCTGTTCGACCATCTGCGCGATCCACCGCGACGGCCACGGTTTCATCGCCGAACGACGCTTCGATGGGTCCGGTGCCACCACCGGCGAGACCACCATCGCCTTTCCAGGCTGATCGCCACCCTGCCCTTGCCTTACCCAGCCCGCCTGCCTAGCGGGGCGCGGCACACCATCAACCGGAGCACGACATGGTCCCCCGCTACGCCCGCCCGCAGATGACCGCCCTGTGGGAGCCGGAGGCGAAATTCCGCATCTGGTTCGAGATCGAGGCACACGCGACGCAGAAGCTCGCCGATCTTGGCGTGGTCCCGCAATCCGCCGCCAAGGCGCTGTGGGACTGGTGGGAAACCAACCCCGCCATCGATGTCGAAGCGATCGACGCCATCGAGGCGGTGACCAAGCACGATGTGATCGCGTTCCTTACCTGGGTGGCCGAACAGGTCGGCGAACAGGCGCGCTTCATGCACCAGGGTATGACCAGTTCCGATGTGCTCGACACCACGCTGTCGGTCCAGCTCGCCCGGGCCAGCAACATCCTCCTCGATGGGCTAGACGGGCTGTGCGCCGCGCTGGCCCGCCGTGCGGAGGAGCATAAATACACGCCCACCATCGGCCGGAGCCACGGCATCCATGCCGAGCCGGTTACCTTCGGGCTGAAGCTGGCGCAGGCCTATGCCGAATTCGATCGCTGCCGCGCACGTCTGCGCAATGCCCGCGCAGAAATTGCCACCTGCGCGATCTCCGGCGCAGTCGGCACCTTCGCCAATATTGATCCGCTGGTGGAGGAATATGTCGCGGAAAAGCTGGGGCTCACCGTTGAGCCGGTCAGCACACAGGTGATCCCGCGCGATCGCCACGCCATGTATTTCGCCACGCTGGCGGTGATCGCAGGCTCGATCGAGCGGCTGTCTGTCGAAGTGCGCCATCTTCAGCGAACCGAGGTGCTGGAAGCGGAGGAATATTTCTCGCCCGGGCAGAAGGGCTCCAGCGCCATGCCGCACAAGCGCAACCCCGTGCTGACCGAAAACCTTACCGGCCTGGCCCGCATGGTGCGCGCCTATGCCATGCCGGCGCTGGAAAACGTGGCGCTCTGGCATGAACGCGACATCAGCCATTCTTCCGTTGAACGCTATATCGGCCCCGATGCCACGATCACGCTCGACTTCGCGCTGGCGCGGTTGACCGGGGTCGTCGACAAGCTGCTGGTGTATCCCGAGCGGATGCAGTCCAACATGGACCGTATGGGCGGGCTGATCCATTCGCAGCGGGTTCTGCTGGCGCTCACTCAAGCAGGCATGAGCCGTGAAGATGCCTATGCCGCGGTCCAGCGCAATGCGATGCGGGTGTGGGAATCGGACGGCAAACTCCAGCTTCTCGACCTGTTGAAGGCCGATGCCGAGGTGACCGACAAGCTCAGCGAAGCGCAACTCGAGGACAAGTTCGACCTCGGTTATCATTACAAGCACGTCGATACGATCTTCGAACGGGTATTCGGAACGCCGGTGGGCTAGACGGGCGGGCGCTGGCGGCCTACCAATCGCCGGTTCCACCGCTTGTGGATGATTTTGGGGATAGACGGGGGAGAACCGCACCCATGCAATTCGTCAGAATGATCTTCTGGGTCCTTATCCTGGCCGCGCTGCTGGTTTTCACCGCTTTCAACTGGAAGCCGGTGGAAGTGCAGATCTGGACCAATCTGGTGCTGGAAACCAAGATACCCGCGCTGGTCATCATCGCCTTCCTGCTCGGCCTCGTGCCCACCTGGCTGCTTCATCGCGGGGTAAAATGGCGGCTGAAGCGGCGGATTGGTGCGCTGGAAAGCGCGGTTTCCCGCAACGCCGCCCAGAGCCCGCAAGGCCCGGCCCCGACCCCAGTCCAAAGCGCTGTGGACCCGCGCACCCACCCGCTCGGCCGCGAGGATACGCCCGCGTGAGCAACCCGATCTATCTCGCGCTGGACCTGCCGCAACTGCGCGAAGCCAAGGAGCTGGCCGACCGGGTCAAGGCGCATATCGGCGGCATCAAGCTGGGTCTCGAATTCTTCTGCGCGCACGGGGCGCACGGCGTGCACATGCTTTCCGGCCTCGGCCTGCCGATATTCCTCGACCTCAAGCTGTATGATATC
>NZ_JBELMO010000078.1:0-13415 GCF_042095715.1 Qipengyuania sp.
CGGGTTGCAAAAACCGGCGAGAGGAAGATGCCATCCGCTTTCGCGGCGATCGCAGCTTGGATCTCTTCGGCATCGTGCGCCGTCGCGAGCCGCAGCCCCGGCGCATCGCCGAGCGCGCCCGGCGCCGCATAGACACCGTCGCCCCGCAGACCGTCCTGATCGCCGGCCACGACCACGCAATGCCCGGCGTCATGCGCTACGCGCGAGAGTTCGGCGAAGCGGCGCCGCCTCTCGTCCGCGGCAAGGTGATAGTGGCGGAAGACGAACCCCGATCCCGGCGGAAGGGACGCTAATGCATCCTCCAACTGCGCGTCATTGCGCGGATCGGACAGAAGCCAGATCAGGGGCAGGCGGGGCTGGCCAGCGGACATGGGCCCGCTATAGCGTTGCGTCATGGAAATGGCAGACAGCCCGCTCGCCGATGTGCTCGGCCGGATCGAAAAGACCTGCAAGATCGCGCGGCGCGATCCGGGCGAGGTCACGCTGGTCGCGGTCAGCAAGACCCACGACGCCGAGGCGATCGCTCCGCTGCTCACGCTCGGCCAGCGGCACTTCGGGGAAAACCGCGTGCAGGAGGCACAGGGAAAATGGCCCGCGCTGAAGGAGGAACACCCGGCGGTGCAACTGCACCTCGTCGGCCAGCTTCAGTCCAACAAGGCGGAGGACGCGGTGCGGCTGTTCGACGCGGTGCATTCGCTGGACCGGCCAAGCCTGGTGAAGGCGCTGGCCAAGGCCTTCGACAAGACCGGGCGGCAGCTGCCCTGTTTCATACAGGTCGACATCGGGGACGAGGCGCAGAAAGGCGGCTGCCCGATCGGCGAGGTGCCGGCGCTGCTGGCGCAGGCGCGCGAGGCGGATATCCCGGTCGCCGGGCTGATGTGCGTGCCGCCCCTGGACATCGAACCCGCGCCGTTCTTCGCGCTGCTCGACAAGCTGGCGCGCGATAACGGGCTGGAGGGGCGCAGCATGGGCATGTCCGGCGATTTCGAGACCGCCATTCGCCTGGGCGCAACGCATGTGCGCGTCGGCACTGCCCTCTTCGGCGCGCGCTGACCGACAATCCCCCTAGATATGCAAAAAGGGGGCGCCTCGCGGCACCCCCTCCCAAGTTTCGCAATGTCGCGCGGTTCAGAACTTCGCGCGGACCGTTACGCCGTAGGTGCGCGGTTCGGCCAGGAACGCCGAGTAGGTCTGCTGTTCGGCCACGAAGGGCGTGTTGAACGCGACCTGCGTGTAATCGACGTCGAAGGCGTTCTGGACCCAGCCCTCGATCGAGAAGCGGTCGGCGATGTTTGTGATGCCGATACGGCCGTTCACGATGACATAGCCGTCCTGCTCCTTGCCGTAGAGCAGATCGCTGCCGGTGTTGTAATCCGACACCATGCGGGCGTTGACGAAGAACAGCGCGTCCATGCCGGTGTCGCCGATCGGCGGGGTGTAGCCAAGCGAGGTGGTGACCGTCAGTTCCGGCGCGTTCGACATATTGTCGCCGGGCAGCAGACGGAGCGCCGGATCAAGCGGAGCGCCGGTGTTGTTGCCGACCAGATTGTCCTCGAACTTGGTCTGCGCATAGGTCAGACCCAGCGTACCGGTCACATCGGAGATCGGGCTGGCGGTGGCTTCGAATTCGAAGCCCTGCGAGATCACGCCCGCCTTGACGTCGTCCGGATCGCACCGGCCGGTCGTCGCGCTGCCGTCGCGGTCCGCACCGCCCAGATCGGTGTCGCAGCCGTTGATGTTCTGAACCAGGAAGACCGAACCGTTGAAGGTGTTGAGCTGGAAGTTCGAGAATTCCGACCTGAACCCGGTGAGGCTCAGCGAGAACTGCCGCGTGGCGTATTTCGCGCCGACTTCATACGCATTGACCTTCTCGGCCCCGAACTGGAGGTTCGCGGTGGTGCCGACCACCGCGGGATTGCCAGCCGCCGGGATCGACAGGGCCGAACGGTCCAGGTTGAAACCGCCTGCCTTGTAGCCGCGCGAATACGAGCCGTAGAGCAACAGGTCGGGTGTGACCTTGTAGCTGAGGATCGCCGTGCCGGTGAATTCGTCCTCGCTGCGTTCGTCGCTAAGCGAAACGCCGTTCAGTTCAGAGGTCGAGTTGCCCTGGCAGCTCAGCGAGATAATGCCACCCGCTAGGGCACCGGCACCAGTACCCAACAACGGACTGAGTAGAGCACGGTTGGTGGGGCAAATAGTGTTGTCGTTACCGAAAGTGGCATCGAACTTTTTGGTTTCATTGGTGTAACGCACGCCCAATGTGAGATCGAGACCTTCGGCCAAGCGCACGATATTATGCGTGAACACCGCAAAGTTGTCGCTTTCTTGATTATAGACGTCGCCAGTGCTGCCAAGATCGTTGACCCGCGCAAGGTTGTCCAAACCCGCATAGATTAGGGGTAGGACTGGGGCCAAGGCGGGCGCCAGAACAGGAAGCACCGCTCGTGCTTGAGGAGTGATACATCCGCTTGCTGCGGGCGATGCCAACGCGGGATTAATTGCATTTACGATGCGGCAGGGAGCGAAGGCTCCATATTGCGTGCCGAAGCGGAGACTGTCGCGGGCTTCCAGCTTTTCATTGGCGTAATAGCCGCCCACGAGCCAGTCGAGACGATCGTCGAACAGCGAACCATTCAGCCGCACTTCCTGGGTGAACGTCTTGAAGGCGCGGGCGCCTGCATTTTCGCCAGGCGCACGGTAGAGAAGATCGACCTGGGTGTAATCGGTGTCTGAACCCTGGAAGTTGGAATATTCGCGATAGCCGGTGATGGAGGTCAGCGTGACGTCGCCGAAGCTCCAGTCGAGCTCGCCCGAGATGCCGTAATCCTCGGTCTCACCATCGTAGGAGCGGCCCGGCGTGATGTAGAGGTTGCGGTTGAACGTCGATTGGTTGAGCGCCGCCGGATTCTGGCCCAGCCCCAGAAGAACAGGAATGATCGGGTTCGACCTGCTGGTCAACGCCGGGGTCGGGCGGCCCGGATAGTCGAACTTGGCTTCCGCGGAGATCGGCGGAATATCGTCGGCCAAGCGGGCAAGCGGCGCGAAGCTGGGCTGTACGAACGTCGCCGCGCAGCACGCCTCATCCTTCTTCGAATAGTCGGCCACCACGCGGAAGCTCAGGTCGGAGCTCGGCTCGAACAGGGCCTGGGCGCGCACCAGATAGCGGTCGCGATTGTTGATGTCTGTGTCGTTGACCGTATCGTAGTAGAAGCCGTCGCGGCGGAAATAGACGCCGTCCACCCGTGCGGCAATTGTATCGCTCAGCGGCGCGTTGACCCCGGCCTCCAGCCGCAGGGCATCGTAATTGCCATAGCTGGCAACCCCATAGCCGCTAAAATCGAATTCCGGCGGCGCGGTGTAGATGCTGATCAGGCCGGCGGAGGAGTTGCGGCCGCCCAGTGTTCCCTGCGGGCCCCGGAGCACTTCCACCCGGTCCAGCGGGCCCAGTTCGGACAGCGCGTTGCCCGAGCGCGAGCGATAGACGCCATCGACGAAGACCGGCACCGAGCTTTCGAGGCCCGCGTTGTCGCCCACGGTACCGATACCGCGGATGCGGGCCGAACCGTTGGCTTCGTTGCCGGTGGACGACACCAGCAGCGATGGGGCGATCTGAGTCAGGTCGCGAATGTCGTTGGTGCCGGAATTCTCCAGCGTTTCAGCAGTAACCGCCGAAATGGCGACCGGCACGTCCGCAAGCTGCTGACGGCGGCCCTGCGCCGTCACAACGATTGTCGTGCCTTCGGTAACGTCGGCATTGGCCACGGGACTGTCTGGCGAAGTGGTGGTGGGGTCCGTATTGTCCTGAGCGGTGGCAGCGGGAGCCAGCATGGCGCCGGCGCCCAACATGGCAAGCACGCGCACGGATGCGTAAGCAAGTTTCATCTCTCTCTCCATTTCATCAGTCTTCGACCGAAAATCTGTTCTTTTGTTGTTGTCTGAATAGCGATTCGGCGAAGAGCGGCAACCGGCGTTCGACAAAATTACATCAGGCTTCTTCCAACCGTGCTTGAAATGCATCACTTGCCGCATGGAGGAGTGCAGCCTCGATCTTCTCCTTCCGCTGATCTCCGGTCAGTTTGAACCCCGTGGTATCCGTAACGTAAAACGTATCCGCCGCGCGCTCGCCATAGGCCGTTACATGCGCCGAATGGACGATGACCCCCGCTTCGAACAGCGCGCGGGAAAGACGATTTAGTAACGCGGGGCGATCGCGGGCATTGACTTCGATTACCGTGAATCGGCCCGATGCCTTGTTGTCGAATATGACTCGGGGCGCGACATCGAAGGTTTTGGACCGGTCATGTTTGAGCGGGCGCTGCGCGAGCTTGGGGGCCAGCGCGATCCGGTTGGCAAGCGCATCGGTGATGCTGGTTTCGATCCGCTCCAGCTGGGACGGCTCGCAAAAGGGGCGGCCCTGGGGGTCCTGGACCAGAAAGTTGTCGACCGCCCACCCCTCGCGCGTGGTGTGAATGCGCGCATCGATGATGTTGCCGCCCGCCAGATGGATGCCCCCGGCGATGCGATAGAACAGCCCCGGATGATCCGTGGCGATCACCGTTACCAGCGTCGCTCCTCGCGCCTCGTAGAACGTGCTCTCGATTGCCAGCTGCTCCCCGTCTTCGCGGGTCTTCGCATAGAGGCGCAGGTTGCGGGCGGCGATATCAGCGGGTTCCGCGATCCAATAGGCATCGCCCATGGTCTTGCCGTAACGGCTCACCAGATCCTCGGCATCGTCGAACTGGTCAGCGACCTCGGCCTGCTTGGCGGCGACGCGCTCCTTGCGGCCCTTGCCCGCATGGCCCAGGCGCAGCTGTTCGCTGGCGACGTCGTAAAGCTCGCCCAGAAGCTGGCCTTTCCAGCTGTTCCATGTCCCCGGGCCGACCGCGCGGATGTCCACCGCGGTCAGGATCGCCAGGTGGCGCAAGCGCTCGGCGCTCTGCACCCTGGAAACGAAATCCGCTATCGTCTTGGGATCAGTGAGGTCGCGCTTTTGGGCAGTGTGGCTCATCAGCAGATGGTTGAGCACCAGCCAGGCAACCATCTCGGTTTCGCCATCGGTCAGGCCGAAGCGCGGGCATAGCTTTTCAGCGACCTCCGCGCCCAGCACCGAATGATCGCCGCCGCGCCCCTTGGCGATATCGTGCAGGAGGACCGCGACATAGGCGATACGGCGGCTGTTCACCTTGTGGATCAGGCGCGTCGCACGCGGATGATCCTCGGCAAGCTGGGCCTTCTCGATCCTGCTCAGCAGGCCGATGGCCCGGATGGTGTGCTCGTCGACGGTATAGTGGTGATACATGTCGAACTGCATCTGCGCGTTGACGCGGCCGAAATCGGGCACGAAGCGGCCGAAGACATTGGCTTCGTTCATCCAGCGCAGCACCGCTTCGGGATCGTTGCGACCGGCCAGAATGTCGAGGAACAGGGCATTGGCGCGCGGGTTCTTGCGCACGTCGTTGTCGATCAGCGCGCTGTCGCGGTTGGCCAGCCGCATCGTCTCGGGATGCACCTCCAGCCCGTTGCCCTCCGCCAGCTTGAATATCTCGATCAGGCGGACCGGATCGTTGGCGAACCAGTCGTCCGAAGGGGCCGCGATGCGCCCGCCATGGATGACATAGCCCTTCAGATGCCGGGGTTTGGCGCGGAAGCCGGCGAAGAAACCGCGTGCGCGGGTCTTCTGCGCGAATTCGTCGTCGATATGCGCCAGGAAGATGCCGGTCAGCGCGCCGACCCGCTTCGCCTGCAGGAAATAGAACTGCATAAACCGTTCGACGGCGCTCTTGCCGGGCCGGTCGGCGTAGTTCATCCGCTCCGCGATGGCGCGCTGCATGTCGAAGGTCAGCCGGTCCTCGGCCCGCCCGGTCAGCGTGTGGAGATGGCAGCGCACCGCCAGCAGCCAGCCCTCGGCACGGCGGAAGTTCTTGTATTCGTCCAGCGTGAACAGCCCCACGTCCACCAGTTCGGCAGCGCTGGTGACGCGGTGGATATATTTGCCGATCCAGTACAGCGTCTGGAGGTCGCGCAGCCCCCCCTTCCCCTCCTTGACATTGGGTTCCACGACATAGCGGCTGTCGCCCATCCGCTTGTGGCGCTGGTTGCGCTCGGCGAGCTTGTCGGTGACGAACTGGCGTTCCGTCCCCTTCACCACCTCCTCGCGGAAGCGCCGACCGCCTTCCTCATAGAGCGCCTCGTCGCCCCAGATATAGCGCCCTTCGAGCAGCGCGGTGCGGATGGTGAGATCCGCCTTGGCCATGCGCACCATCTCGTCCAGCGTGCGGGTCGAATGGCCGACCTGGAGACCTAAATCCCACAGCAGATACAGCATCGCCTCGACCACCTGCTCGCACCATGGCGTGGCGCGCTGAGGGGTGAGGAAGCCGATGTCGACGTCCGAATGGGGCGCCATCTCGGCCCGGCCATATCCGCCCACGGCCATGATGGTGAGCCGCTCCGCCGAGGTCCGGTTTGCGGCCGGGTAGAGATGCGTGGTCACATGATCGTGGATCACCCGCAGCAGCTGATCGACCAGGAAGGCGTGCCCGCCTGCGATCTCGTGCCCCGCTGCGGGCTTTTCGATCAGCCGCCGCGCCAGTTCGTCGCGCCCGTTCGCCAGCGCCTCCTTGAGCGTGGCGACGATCTGCGGGCGTGCTTTATCGCCCTGCTCCTCCACGTGCCGGTCGACCGTCTCGGCCAGCGCGCGGCGGTCGATGATCCGGCGCTGATTGGGGACCCGCATAGCATTCACGCCGTGGTGAATTCCTTGGCGTAAGCGGCCTTCACCGCGCGCTTGTCTACCTTCTGCGTGCCGAGGCGGGGCAGCTGTTCGTCCGCCTGCCACAGCTTTTCCGGGATCTTGAAGGCGGCGATATGCTCGGCCAGATAGGCCTGAAGCTCCTCGGACGAGAGGCTGGCGCCGGGCTGCAGGAAATAGACCGCAGCGGGCACTTCGCCCATCCTCTCGTCCGGGATGCCGAACACCGAGCATTCCGCCACGGCCGGGTGGGCATAGATCGCGTCTTCTACCTCGATGCAGGCGATGTTCTCGCCCCCGCGGATGATGATGTCCTTCTTGCGGTCGACGATGTAAAGATAGCCATCTTCGTCCAGATAGCCGAGATCCCCGGTGCGGAAATAGGCATCGTCGGTATAGGCTGCTTTGGTGGCCTCCTCGTTCTTCCAGTAGCCGAGGAAATTGCACACCGAGCGGATCGATACCTCGCCCACGGAGCCACTGGGGACCGGCTTGCCCGCATCGTCCAGGATCGCCATGTCGACCAGCGGGCGCGAGGCCATGCCGGTCGAACCGGGCTTGGCCATGTAATTCTCGTTGAGATTGCCGGCACCCACGGCGTTGGTTTCGGTGAGGCCATAGCCGAGCAGCGGATAGCCTTCGGGGAAGGCTTCCTTGATCTTGGTGACATGTTCGGGCGGACGGGGCGCGCCGCCCGCGGCAAAGCTCTTGCACTGCGACAGGTCGAACTTGTCGCGCTCCGGATGGGTGGCCATTTCATAGCTCATCAGCGGCACGCCGACGAAATAGGTGACCTTTTCCTCATCCAGCAGGCGCAGCGCCTCCAGCGCATCCCACTTGGGCATCAGCACCAGCTTGCGACCGATCGCGATGGACTGGAGGAAGACCGGAACCTCGCCGGTCACATGGAACAGCGGTACGGTCACCAGCGCGCTGGGCTTCACGCTGGGCGCTTCGTTCCGCTCGGTCAGCAATTGCAGGATCATCGCGGTCTGGCTGATGTAGTTCATCACGCCCGAAACCACGCCGAGATGGTCCGAATAGGCACCTTTGGGATGGCCGGTGGACCCGGAGGTATAAAGGATGGTCGCCAGATCGTGTTCGCCGAGCTCGCCCAGCATGGCCATCGCCGTACCACCCTCGCCCATCAGTGCGGCCAGGGTCTGTGCGGGATCTCCGTGTTCGAAAACATGCACCTTCGCGCCATGCGCCTGCCCTTCCAGCCGCGCGGCACGCGGCGCATCGGCCAGGACCAGCGAGCATTCGCAAAGATCGATGCCGTAGGCCAGTTCCTCGCCCGTCCACCAGCCGTTGAGCAGGGTGGCACAGCCGCCGGCCATCACCACGCCCATGTAGCAGATCGCCCAGTTGGCCGAATTGCGGGCCGCGATACCGACGCGGTCGCCCTTCTTCACGTCGTGCTTGGTGGCCAGCCCGTCCGCCAGCTTGGCGGCGGCGGCATAGACCTCGCCGAAAGTCAGGCGAATATCACCATCGACCAGGAACAGCTCGTCCTTGTTCTGATTGCAGAAATGGGCGAAATAATGCGCCAGCGTGGGCGGCGCGTTGACGAATGCCGGCATTTCCACTCCGCGCCGCTCCACGGTCTTGAGCGCGAACATCTGGCCGGGCGCGGTGACGGCATCGGTCAGTCTCTCGATGTCCTTGTCGAGTTGGGTCTGCATAGCTCCTGGCATTCCTCTCAATGCTGTTGCGTCATTGGCGTGCGGGCTTTTCCGCATCGCCTCTCTGTGCCAAAAGCCGCGCCCGTCGGGTCGCGTCGCGCGCGGCCTTTCGCCAACCTCTAAGGGGATCGACGCTTGCTGTCACTACTCGCGCCCGCCGCTTCGGCCGCGCAGCCGCTCGCATGGAGTTCGCTGGGCCTGACACCGGGCATCGACCTCGGTTTCTTCACCCTCCGCTGGTATTCGCTCGCCTATCTGGCGGGCATCCTGCTGGGATACTGGCATCTGTCCAGGATGCTCAAGGCGCCCGGCGCGCCGATGGCGCAACGCCACGCGGACGATCTGTTCTTCTACTGCACGCTCGGCATCATCCTGGGCGGGCGCATCGGCTTCGTGCTGTTCTACCGGCCCGAACTGCTGACCGACTTCAGCCATCCGGGCCCCGTAAGCTGGGGTGCGCTCAGGCTGTGGGACGGGGGCATGAGCTTTCACGGCGGCGTGCTGGGCGTGCTGGTGGCGATCGCCTGGGTCACCTGGCGCAACGCGCTGAATTTCCTGCGGGTGTGCGATTACATCTCCGTCAACGTGGGCTTCGGCATGCTGTTCGGGCGGCTGGCCAACTTCGTGAACGGAGAGCTGTGGGGCCGCCCCACCGACGTGCCCTGGGCCATGACCTTCTGCGATATCGAGCATACCGCCAACACCTGCATTTCCAGCTTTATGCCGCGCCACCCCAGCCAGCTTTACCAAGCCGCGCTGGAAGGGTTGCTGGTGATCGTCATCATGCTGCCGCTGTTCTGGAAGACGAAGGCGCGCTGGCGCCCCGGATTTCTGGTCGGCGTCTTCACCATCCTGATCGCAAGCGCGCGCTTCATCAACGAATTCGTGCGCGAGCCCGACAGCTATCTGGAATATGTGGTAGAGCAGACCGGGCTCAGCCGCGGGCAATGGCTGTCGCTGCCGATGATCGCGGTGGGCGTGGCGGTGATCATCTACAGTCTCACCCGCAAGGTGGAACCCAAGGTGGCCGGCACGCAAACTCCGGCAGAGTGAGCGTGACTGGCGACCGCGACCTCGCCACGCGGTTCCGCCGCCTGATCGCGCTCCACGGGCCGATGCCGGTCGCCCGCTTCATGGGCGAAAGCAATGCGCGCTACTACGCCAGCCGCGATCCGCTGGGCGCGCCCGCTGCGGACGGGGGTCTGCAACGCGGGGGCGATTTCGTCACCGCGCCAGAAATCAGCCAGATGTTCGGCGAACTGGTTGGCCTGTGGCTGGCCGATATCTGGGTCCGCGCGGGCCAGCCAGCGGGCGTGCGCTATGCGGAACTGGGGCCGGGGCGCGGAACCCTGGCCCGCGACGCCTTGCGCGCGATGGCCGGGGCCGGACTGCACCCCCCTGTGCATCTGGTGGAAGGATCGCCGTTCCTGCGCCGATTGCAGGCGCAGGCGATTCCGGCGGCCCGGTTTCACGACGATGTGTCCGGTCTGCCCGATGACGGGCCCTTGCTCCTGGTAGCAAATGAATTCCTCGACGCGCTGCCGGTGCGCCAGCTGGTGCGCACCCCACGTGGCTGGCGCGAACGCATGGTGGGGTTGACGGGTAATGAGGAAAGCGGGGGTTTCGTCTTCATCGCGGGCGATCAGCCGATGGACGATGCCGTGCCCGAGGGGCGCCGCGATGCGCCCACCGGGACCATCATTGAAACCTGCCCGGCCGCCGCCGCTACCGTTCATGACATCGCCGCACAGATCGCGCGGCGCGGGGGCGCCGCGCTTTTCGTGGATTACGGACACTTGGCGCCGCGCACAGGTTCCACCCTCCAGGCGATAAAGGCGCACCGCAAGGTCGATCCCCTCGCCATGCCCGGCGCGGCGGACCTGACCTGCCATGTGGATTTCGACGCGGTTGGCCAGGTCGCGCGGGAAGCGGGGTGCCGCGTCCACACCGGCACGCAAGGGGAATGGCTGACCGCGCTCGGCATCGAGCTGCGCGCCAGGGCACTCGCCGCTGCCGCGCCGTCGCGCGCCGGGGAAATCGCGGCGGCGCGCAAGCGGCTCGTTCAGCCGGGGGACATGGGCAATCTCTTCAAGGTTCTGGCGATTACCGCCCCAGGCTGGCCCGCCGGAGCCGGACTGAAAGGCGAGATGTGAGGGAGAACAGCAGATGATGCGATGGATATTGAGCTTGGCCGCGCTTGCGGCAGCCGCGCCGCTTTCCGCCGCCCCACCGGTTGCGGGCCGATGGACCACCGCCGACAAGGATGCCGTGGTGCTGATCGCGCCGTGCGGGGCGAAACTGTGCGGCACGATAGAGCGGTTCCTAGTGCCGCCACCCAACGGCATTAACCAGCGCGACGTCAACAATTCCGATCCCGCCAAACGCAGCCGCAAGCTGCTGGGGATGCCGGTCCTGACCGGTTTCACGCCCGACGACGATGAATGGCGCGGCCAGATCTACGATCCCAAGAGCGGCAAGACCTATCGCTCCGTGCTGTCGCGCAAGGGCGACAAGCTGGTTGTGAAAGGCTGCATCGGGCCATTCTGCCAGACCCAGCTCTGGGCGCCGGCCCGCTAGCTCCCGGCCCCGGACCTCACAGGCCGACCCGCTTCGCAAGTTGGCGCGCCGCCTGCGCCGGGGTCAGCTTGTCGGTATCGCGATCGACTGCGAAATTCGCCTCGCGCATCATCTCCACGGTGATCGCGCCCAGCAGCGGCTCCAGTGCCGCCTTCAGCTTCGGGTCGGTGCTTGCGCGGGGGCTAAGGACTATCAGGGCATCGTAGCTGGGCAATGCGCCTTCGGGGTCCGCCAGCACGGTCAGCCGGTCCGCCGCGATCCGCCCGTCGGAGGTATAGGCGCTGATGACGTCGGCCTCGCCCGAACGCAGCGCATTGTACATGAAGGTGGGCGCGAAGGTGCGCTGCTCGCCGAAGCTTAGGCCATAAGCCTCGCGCACCGCCACCCATTCGGGCCGCTCGAACCATTCCGGATCACCGCCCATCGTCATGCGCGGGGCATGGGGGCGCAGATCCGCTATGCTGGCGATGCCCAGCCGCGCCGCGACATCGCCGCGCATCGCCAGCCCGTAAGCATTCTCGAACCCCAGCCGCCCGAAGATACGCGCATCGCTCGTGTCGCGCTTCCACTTCACGATGGCGTCGTACATCGCCTCGCGCCCCAGGTTGTCGGCGCGCTTTATCTCGTTGGTCCACAGCGTGCCCGTGTAATCGACGGAAACGTCGATCGCGCCGCTCGTCACGGCGCTGTGCACCACCGCCGATCCCAGCCCGTCACGATACTCCACCTCATAGCCGGCATCTTCCAGCCGACTGCCGATGAGGCGGGCCAGAATGTACTGTTCGCTGAACTGTTTGGCCGCGATCGTGATCGGGCGCGATTCGCCCGAGATCTTGCCGATGACCTGCGTGAACAGAGCCGCGAAAGTGAAAAGCGCCACCATGATCAAGCCGGCGATCGACAAGGCCCGGCTGCGAACGCGGAAGCCCTTTTCGACCAGACCGAGCAACGCATCGGCGACCATGGCGAGGCCCGCAGCGGCGATGCAGCCCGCCATAACCAGCTCCCAGTTCTGCGTCTGAAGGCCCGCGAATATGGGATCGCCAAGGCTTTTCTGTCCGATGGTGGTGCTTAGCGTGGCCGCGCCGATGGTCCACACCGCCGCCGTGCGGATGCCCGCCATGATGTAAGGCGCAGCCAGCGGTGCCTCCACCAGCCGCAGCTTCTGCCACCCGCTCATTCCCACCCCGTCGGCCGCCTCGACCACCCCTCGATCGAGATTAGCCTGGGCCGTCACGGCGTTGCGCAGGATGGGAAGCAACGCGTAGAGCGAAAGAGCGAGCAGCGCGGGCAGGAACCCCAGGGTGGGCAACCCCTCGCCGAAAATCGCACGTAACGACAGCAGGATTGGAAAGAACAACGCCAGCAGCGCCAGCGCGGGGATAGTCTGCACCAGGCTCGCGAAGCCCAGCGAAATGCGCGCCACCATGGGCGAGCGGGCCGCCCAAACGGCGGTCGGCAACGCCACCAGGATGCCCAGCGCAATCGCGGAGGCCGCCAGCAGGACATGCGCCGCGAACTCGTCCCCAAGCCCCATCAAGGCCGCGAATATGCCGCTCAAGCGCCGATTTCCGCCAGCCGGGCGGTTTGCCGCCGGGGGACCGCAACCAGATCCTGTGCGACTTGTCCGCCCCTGCCGGTCAGCAGACCGTGCGGGGTCTCGTCGGCAACGATCCGCCCCTTGTCCATGACCAGCACACGGTCGGCGAGCAGCAAGGCTTCTGCCATGTCATGCGTCACCATCACGCTGGTAAGCCCCAGATCGGTATGGAGTTGTCGCACGCGCTCCGCCAGCCCATCGCGCGTCACCGGGTCGAGCGCACCGAACGGTTCGTCCATCAGCAGCAGGTGCGGCTCCGCGGCCAGTGCGCGCGCCACCCCCACCCGCTGCCGCTGCCCGCCCGACAATTCATTCGGCATCCGGCGGGCCATGCCGCGGTCGAGCTCGACGAGATCGAGCAATTCGCCAATTCGGCTGTCGGGCAACTTTGTATTCGCCAGCCGCGCCCCGATCCCGATGTTTTCCGTCACGCTCATGTGAGGAAAAAGACCAATCCCTTGAAAGACATAGCCGATCCGGCGGCGCAGCCGCGCGGGATCCTGGTGGGCGACATCCCGACCCTCGAACAGGACTTGACCTTCATCGCATGCAACGAGGCGATTCACGGTCTTCAGCAATGTGGATTTTCCGGAGCCCGATGCACCGACCAATGCGACGAAGGAACCGGCCGCGACCTCGAGCGACACGTCGTCCACCGCCACGACTGCGCCAAAACGTTTGGTGACCGACAGAAAGGCGAGCGCCGCTGATTCCGCCTGGGTCACGCGGCCTCTTCGCTGACCGGTGGCTCGTAGTCGCCGGGTCTCAGCTCGACCCGGGCGCCGTCTTCCCCGCCCACGAC
>NZ_JBELMO010000079.1:0-13109 GCF_042095715.1 Qipengyuania sp.
GGTCGTGAAGACGTCGATCCGGCCACCGACAAGATCGCCGCGTGCGAGCGCGTCTATCCCGGATGCGAGCCAGCCGGGCTGCGCGATACAGTCTGAGTCAATGAAAGCGAGGATTTCGCCTCGGGCTTCCGACACTGCGCGGTTTCGGGCTGGGCCGGCGCCCTTTTCCTGCTCAAACACAAGCCGGGCGCGGCCCTCGACTACTGCTCCAATCTGGGCGGGATCGATCGGCGAGGCGTTGTCGCATACGATGATTTCACGATCGCCGTGTGTGGGGGCCTGCTCGACCAGCGAGGTCAAACACTTATCGAGCGCATTGAGATCATTGTAGTGGGGCACGACCACGGAAACCCGCGGTTTGGGATCGATTGATGCAGAGACCCCCTTAGGGTCCTCACCGTGTGTCATTGCGGTAGCCGACTACTTTGGCGGGCTGGCCCGCAGCAATTGCGAATGGCGGGATCGAGCCCTTCACGATGGCACCGGCGGCAATGATCGCGCCATCGCCTATATTTGCACCCGGAAGGACAATAGCTCTGGTCGCCAACCATACGTCGCGACCGATCACGACATCGGCCTCATTCATCAGCTGATCGTTGACCGGAGCACCGTCGTTGTAGCGGTAGCTCGCAGCCGTCACCATGACTTCCGGACCGAACAAGCAGTCATCGCCAATGATGATCGAGCCGCCCTCATGTCCGGCCCAGATATGGCAGCGAGCGCCAATCCTTACCCTGTCGCCCATCACGATCCGCTCGGGGTTCGAAAACACGGCGTTCGGACTGATGCCGCCACCCCGGCCGACCCGCATCTTTCGGCGCGGCGCCACGTGGGAATAATTATAGTAGTTCACCAAGCGAAAGACGTGCAGCCAGGCGCGAGGATCGAGTGAAGAAACGATAAGGCGGAGCGCCCGGCCGGCGCCGCCTAGAGATCGCTTCTTTCCGATCGAAACGGCAGATTTCATTTAGTAACCTGCCAACCACTCATCGCGCCGGCGCCATACTTCGCGCCATTTGTCGCGCTGCTTGGCGCTCCCACCGGCAAGAGCCGCCAATGCGTATCCTATTCTGCGGACGAGGCCCCATGCCAGCAGTAAGCCGAGCCCGATCGGCTGCAGGTAGCGGGGCCAATGATCCCGGATCAGGCTCGCCTTCGCGCGCGCGACCTTGATCACCTTGTCGCTGACCTTGGTCGATGATGCGCCGACAAGATGCATGATTTCCGCATCAGGCGTAATCATGGGGCGATATCCCATCGCGCGCGCGCGCAGACAGAGATCGGCTTCCTCACCATACATGAAATAGCGTGCGTCAAAGCCGCCCAGCCGGTTCCACAACTCGGTTCGGATCATCAGGAAACATCCGACCACAATATCCACTTCGCGAACGCTGTCGCGCTGCCAATCACCAAAAGCCTCTGGATTGAAAAGATCGCTTCGCGGGAATGCGCTCGATAGACCTGTCGCGCTGCAGAACAGGCTCCAGACGGTCATTCGTCGCCAGCACGAGGCAATGTTCAGTCTTCCATCAGGAAAGACGGTACGCCCCCCGGTGATGCCCGCATTCGGATGGGCGCGGGAAAATTCCAACAGGGTTTCGATTGCGCCGGGGTGGGTTTCGGTATCGGGATTGAGCAGCAGCAGCCATTCGGTGGTAGCGGTTTCCGCCACGAGATTGTTGGCGCGAGCGAACCCGATGTTTTCGGGATGCGCAATCACTTCTAGGTAGGGATAGGCTTCGGCAAGAGCCGCTGCACTGCCGTCGCTGGACGCGTTGTCGAAAATGACGATGCGGAGTTTCACCTGGCCTTTGTTGGCTAGCAAGGTTTCGACCGCTTTGAGCGTAAGCTCGCGCGTGTTGTAACTGACGATGATGACTGTAACCTCGGCGGAGCCCTGCGCAGCATTGGTCATGCCGTCGAAGCCATTGGTCTGCAGCTCGGAGATGTCATGCGTGGATGTCATCGCATCAGCCCAGCTCAATCCGCACAGAGGGCATTGAGCCAAATGTAGATCGAAGCGCCATCGTCCGTGAAGTGCCAGCGATTCAAAGGATCGCCTTCGACGGGCTCTATCAGGGCGGGAAACTTGCCTCCTTCGACCTGTTGGCGAATGAAATCGGGGACCATTTCGTCGGGCAACACCCCCCCGGAACGCAGGGCCGCATGGGCAAGCTTGCCCAGTTCGATGAGCTGTCCTTCCTGCAAGGCCCGCGATATCGCGTAAAGCGTCTTGGCGGCAATCCGCCCCGAAAGTTCGCTGTGTGCCTTGCGAATTGCCTCCCGCACCGCTGCCTTCGTCACCTCCATCTCGCCATCGGCGGTGACCAACAGCGAGGCATGCTGTGCCACCAGTCCGACAAGGTAGGGAAGACCGAGGGACGCCAATCCGATCAGTTCGCGCGCATCATCCTGAAACGTAAGACCGGTGCGGCGGCCGGCAATGTCGAGCATTTCATTGACTTCCTCGTCCGACATATTGGGAACGAGGACACCCAGCACATTGCGCCGGATCGATGGAATTTGTGCAATCAGCTCGGACAAATCAGGGGCAACGCCTGCGATGACGACCTGAGCCGGAGCTGCGCTATCGGACAAAGTCTTGATCAATTCGGCGATCGAGCGACGAAATTCGTCGGTTTCGACGCGATCGAATTCGTCGAGGAGCATCAGCAGCCGAGTGTTGGAAAGCTTGCCCAGCATCTCCCCGAACGTGGAAACGTCGACCTCACCTTCCGCCAGAAGGTCCGACAGCATGAGACCCTTCTCGATCTCTGCGGATCCGGGCCCATAGTCCTTGTGGTAAAGAAGGGGAATTCGCGCAGCTACGCGACGGGCGAAGTCGGAAAAAGACATCCGATCGCCGCATGAGATATAGCACACCAGATAGTCCGCATCGGATGCGATATCGCTGAGGACGTGCAGTATCGAAGTCTTCCCGATCCCGCGATCGCCATAAAGGACGAAATGCAGGCGTTGATCCTCGATCGCAACGATCAGATCTTCAAGAAGATGCCGCCGACCGGCGAACATCGCACGTTCGTTGACCGGCTGCGACGGCGTGAACGCGTCGCGAATCAGAGCGCGTGCATCGTTCGAGGTTGCACGGTCGCCTGCGCGATGCGACTTGCGCCCTGCTCGGTTTCGGAAACTGGGAAGGTCCGAATCGTCCACTGCGGCCTTGGAAACCGGGAGATTCCGGAACGGCAGGGTCTCGGTGCCAGGATCGTAAGAGACCTCTTGGCGACCAATGAGCTTGCTGAACCAATTCATGCGCATTTTCTCCGCGGTCTATCGACCGGTGTCTCAGCTTTAGGACCCGATTTCCGCACCTTGGCCTGTGGCTTGGTAGAGCCGCCAATCCAGGTGCTTCACTTACGCCTTTAGCTTGGGCTTCAAGACGAGAAAAACATAGGCGATGGTTGCAATGCCTATACCGATGGCGATTGCGTGCTGCCCTTCGTTGCCGAAATAGTTGCACGCGGCGGCCCCGATCGAAGGCGGCAAATAATGCCAGATCGTGTCAGGCGGCTCCTCCAGCGAGGATCGCTGGAGAAATAAAGTGACCAGTCCGGCAAATCCCAGGACAGAGACCCAATCATAAACGGTTTCCACGGAATTCCATCCTCAATCAGCGATCTATCGCTCTGCTATGCGAAGGCCTGTTACAAGGCAAACCCTTACCCCTACTTGTTTGAAAATGGAACGGCGACCTTGCCAAAGGTTCACCGCAATCACGGTGAAGCATTTTCCACGACATCTGCCTTGTGCCGCGTCGGCTGAAGCTTGGTCCTCCAGGACGTCAACAGATCGGCCAAGGCCCCCCGCCGGGCCAGGGAAGGTTTCTCAATAAGATACCACGATGCGATTGCGCATACCAAGGTCACAGGGAAGGAAATGAGCATGTTCGTCAAAGGGTTCATGGGTCCGGCGATCGCGACGGCCGCCTGCTGAACCGGGAAAGCGTAGATGTAGATGCCGTATGAGTAGTCGCCCAGCGCATTGTAACGGCGTATCGGCCCGGATGGGAGATAGGCGAATACGAACGTCGCATATGCGAGCGCCAGAACGAAGGCACTGCGGAACAGGGGCGTGTCTATCAGGAGAGCCGCAAGCAATGCCAGCAGGGCAGCGACAAGCCAACTCAGAACGATATTTTCGCGCAGCGCGTAGAACGCCGCTCCAATCGCGAAGGGGAGGGACAGAAACCTGAGGGCTGCCAGTTTAGCGGGGATGAGGTCCGCAACGATCGGCAGGCCGGTCGCCCAATAGGCACCAAAATAAAGCAGAAGGGCCGGCACGAAGCGACGGCGTGAAGTCAGCAGGCCCAGAATACCGGCCACCATCACCGCGACATAGCAGGCAACTTCGTGCAGGAGAGTCCAAAGCGACCCATTGATGGCATCGGGCATGGGCATGGTTTCGAAGACGCCTGGAAGACTGTACTGGATCTTCACCAAGGTCACATTTCGCAGGATGTACGTGTAGGTGGCCGGATCGGAAAAATAGCTCTGGGGGCTAAGTGTCGTGAATAATGGGCCATACAACATGGCGATCAGACCGGAGACCACAATCAGCGCCGGAAACAGACGAACGATTCTGGCGGTTATCCAGGTCTCGATCCGAGGTTTCCGATCATAGCTGCGTGTGATCAGATAGCCGGAGATTGCAAAAAAGATTGCCACGCAGACCCAGCCAAGGGTGAAGCCCGTCTCGGCCTCGAACGGCTCAAGCGTACCCACTCCAAGCGCTATGGGAAAAGCATGGGAAACCAGCACACAACTGGCTGCAACCATCCTGATCAAATTGAAGTTGTTGTCCCGACCGCTGTCCAGTTTTGCCAGAGTCTTACCGAAACGCGTCCGCAACAAGCTTCCCCTTCATGGACGTCGAAGGGCTCTAGCCCGGATCAAGGACGGTGCCAACCGTGGCCCGGTGCGGCCTTGCGGGCTGGCTTCAAAATACCCCGCGGGGATCGGGAAAGCCAGCTGTCGCGCTGCGCTTGCTGGAGAAATTCGCCCAGATATCTGCAACGAAATCCTTTCGGTCTCCCCGTTCGTTCGGGAGCATATATCCGAACTTGTTGTCCATTCCATTAACTGCCGCGCTCCCGCGCGTGAAATCACGTCCGTTGAATAGATTTTCGGGCCTTTCGCTGGTCGCGATACTTGCAGCGATGCGTGGATCCACGTTGACCGGGTCAATGGCACCACCGGTCATCAGGTTCTTCGCTACCGTGTCCGTAACCAGCAGCCACGGTCCATTTACGGGCTCGGATCCGGTTATCCCGACAGTATAGTCTTCGTTGGTCGTATCCGGCGCGAATTTGGAGGGCACGGTTCCGGCACGGGTAAAGACGCTCTTGTCAACGAAGGACGGACGGCTCGCCCGTGGTGAGAAATAGGAGAATCCGTGCGGAGAGGTGCACAGGAAAACGCTGCGCCTTATCACGTACTGATTGTCGGCGGTTTTATGATCACCGTTGAAGATGCCCTGCTTCGCCCCGGGCTCGCCATCGCCGCCGAACTTGTGCGAACGGTGGGAAATCACATCCGTGACGAGCAATCGGTAGCCCAGATGCTGATCGTTCCAGGAACCGGTCTGGATCGTGTCCGCATGCGCATTTCGGGTGGCCAGATCATCGATCGAATTGCGGAATGTGGTCTTGGAAATCCAAGTATTTGCGTAATAGCCGGTTCCGAAGGTGTGACCGCGCAAGGCCACGCAATCCTGAAGAACGGCCTGGAAATCGCACGAGTCGATTCGGAGGTTTTTCGCCGTGGCGAGAACGGCATTTTGCAGTCCAATAAAGGTGCATCCCTCAAGGTGGATTGACTCCACGACGCTGCCGTTTGTTAAAAGGCCGTTGACCCAGTCGCGATCCGCCATGGCGGTATCGATGGTCCTGGCACCGAACCAGCAATCGACGAAGGCAACGTCGCTTATCACCGGGAAGGTCTGGGTCCTGAAGATTATTACGCTGGACGTAGCGACAGGATTTTCCCCCGCAACCGCACGTCGTGTGAACCCGATCCCCTGAAAGCGAATACCGCGCCCCGCGATATATACCGTATTGGAAAAGTCTGGCTTGTATCCCGGCGCCGCTTCGATCGATAAGCTTCCCCCGGCCTCCAGATGGCCCTCTGCCAGCGATGCGCGCGCTATGCTGACACGGGCGGATGGTCCGGAAGTAAGCATCGAGGATCCGTTCCAGGCGCATACGATGCGCTGGTCCTGCGACAATGCTGCACT
Source organism: Qipengyuania sp. (assembly GCF_042095715.1). Taxonomy (GTDB): domain Bacteria; phylum Pseudomonadota; class Alphaproteobacteria; order Sphingomonadales; family Sphingomonadaceae; genus Qipengyuania. The sequence continues at coordinate 6,253 of NZ_JBELMO010000079.1, forward strand.
ATTGGCCTTCAGATCGAAAACTCGGTCCACCGCAGCCTGAAATTCGTCCGCGTTGGAAACGCGAATGTCGAGGGTTGGTGTGCGGGCGACGGTGTAGGACGACGGGCTGCGGGTGAACGCCTTTGCGATGTCCTGCTCGGCCTGATCGATCGTGACCCCTTTTAAGGTGGGGGCGGGGGGCGATGCTGCCGTGGTCGGCACAGGCGTAGGCGTGGGGGTTGGGCTGGGCACCGGATCGGGGGCCGTTGCCGTGTTCAATAGGGAAGACGTGCCACCGCCACCGCATGCGCTTATGCCGAACGATGTGCCAGCCGCTAGCAAGCCCTTGAGAAGATTGCGTCGATCCATCTATCGCCCTCCAGCGGCCGAGGCATCTGCACGATACCTGTGGCAATGCGGGGGCAGGTGCCGCCCCCGTGCTGAAGAGCAATGCGATGAATGCCGTTAAATCCGAGTGAAACGACAGGCTTAACGGTTACCCTGCGGGGGATTAGGTACTGGCTCCGCGAGCAATGGGAGTGAGCGAAACCGAACGGGGCTTTTCTTTGATTCGGTCGCCGATCTTTATACTTGCGCTCAGACTGATGGCAGCCCCCACCAGTATGTAGAGGAACGAGGAATTGTCGTTTTGCGCGAGCACGAGGCGCGACACCAGCCAAATTCCGAAACAGGCTGTCAATGCCATGTATATCTGTGCGTTAGGGGTATTTTCGAGCGAACGTCGGATCATCCGGAAGAACAGCCCGCCGAAAATGACGACATAGGCGATCAAGCCGATTATTCCGGAATCCAGCACGATGCGCAGATAGCCGATGTCGATGGACAGCAGCCCCGCCAAATTCCGATAATCGAGAACGATCGCGCCCTGACCGGGTCCGTAGCCAACGGCACCCTGACCGAAGATCAGATCCCAGGCCTTGTCCAACTGGGCCGTCCGCCCCTCATTACTGTATTGGGTCGATCCGCCCCCGAGCAAGCGAATGTAGACAGCCGGGACAAACATCAGCGCAAATAGGAAAGCGATACCACCCAGAACCGCCGAAACCCCCAGGAACGGTCCCAGAATGTCATTGGGTTTACTGCGCCAGGTGCGAAAGGCCCACAGGCCCCCGAAGGTTAAGTGCGCGATGGTCGCTCCGATCACCCCCGTCCTGGCCTGCGTCGTAAGGATTGCAGCCAGCACGAGAGCATCGAGTGCCAAAGCCAGCGCTCGTCGCGTGAAAGTTTTTGCGAAAAAGACCTCCGTGAGAATGAAGGGCATGGTCAAGGAGAGGAATTCGGCGAAGCAGAGCGAAACGGAGAACGGTCCGGTCACGCGGTAATCACCTTCGCGGAAGACCGGGGTTAGCAAATCCTGCATGGCAGGATCGCTCACTGCCAGGAACGAGGGTATGTGGTTCGCCCACAGGATGCCCTGATTTCGATATTCGGCGAGCGCTATTATGGAAAGAAAAAAGGCGAGCCCCATTATGAGCTTGCGCAAATCCTTCCACGCATCGCGATCGGCAAAGACGATAATCGCTGCGAAAAGCATGCCGGTTTCATTCATCAGGTCTTTGAGAAAGTAGGAGAAGCTGTCCGCGGGAGCGCGCGAAAGACCGATGGTTATTATTTGGACGCCCAAGTAGACGATTATGGCGCGAAAAAGCCACGGGGTTTCTCTCGCCAGATCAGCGATATATCGCCGAAATCGTGGCGAAACCGAAACGCCGATCAACAAGCTTGCAAGCACCAGGATTGAGGCCACGCGCCTCGGCTCAAGAAGAGGCAATCCCGGGATCTGGACGGCCAAATAATAGGGCCACACGGCAATTGCCGTCAAATAGCAAAAAAAAGCCCGGCGGAGCAAAGTGGCCGGTGGTTGTTCGGTGTCCGGAAGCGCCCAGATCACCAGGAGCACGACCAGCAATATCGGGAACAACAGCAGGCGCGTGAAGAATTCGGGAGACAGCGCGAACAGAAGGCCGCTCAAGGCCGCGTACAGACCTGCCGCAACGAAGACCGCGCGGCGAGCCCACGTCGGCCTTGCGCGTGAATAGCCGGGTAAGACGGCTGCGGCGGACGACGCCCGCGTGTCCCTGTCAGTCATGGCTGGATCTACAATGGAAAATTAATGAGCTCGCGTGTAGCCGGTGCGGCGGAAGGATTGCAATAGAGGCCCTCGACGGTAAAAGCGCGCGATGATGCCAGATAGTGCCCGCTCGATGGCCCACGCTCCTGCGCCAGTCGCGGACGCGGTTCCCAAGAAGAAGCCTCGCCGCGATGACATTCAGCGCGCGAAGGGGCTGGCGATCTTTCTCGTGGTTCTTGGTCATCTCGTCACTGGCGCGCCGCCTTACGATGCGGATTGGTACATGGGGCTGCGAGCCCTTATATACATGTTTCATATGCCGTTCTTCATGGCCTTGAGTGGCTATACGATGTACATTTCATCGTCACAAGCGAAGGCTCAGGCCAATCCGGTGTCGTTCATCGCGCAGCGCGCGAAGCGTCTTCTGATCCCGTTTCTAATTTTCGGCGTCCTTATCGTTTTGGGCAAACACGTTGTCGGAAGTTTCCTCTACGTCGACAACTATTCCCAAAATCTTACGCGGGACCTGATAAATCTACTTTGGTTTACGCAGTTGAGCGCGGCTCAGTCTATCTGGTATGTGTTCGTCCTTTTCCAGATATGCGTAATCGTGGCCATCCTGGGACCTATTGCCCGCTTTCCGTTTTTCATTTTCCTAGCCGTACTGCCCTTAATGATGTTCGCGTATGGACTCCCTTATTTCTATCTGGATCGGCTTCTCATATTTATGCCGTTCTTTTTTCTAGGGGGTGCATTGGCCCAGCGTGGCGAGCAGTTCCTACGACTGGTGGATCGATATCTGTGGCTGAGCTTGATTATCTTCGGGATCGCTCTGGCTACAAGCCTGCTGATTGAGTGGCGCCTAGCCCTTATTTCCTGTGGTATAACATCCATCCCTGTCATCCTCGGGATCTGCCGATTGCCCGCATTCGCGCGCGATCGCGTATTGCTTTATCTGGGAGCCCTCAGTTTCTCGATCTATCTTTTGAACACGATCTTCATCGGACTGGTGAAGGCCGTGCTACTTCCCTTCGTAAGCTGGGGCGGAAGCGGCTTTTTTATCTATTTCGCGCTGATGCTGGCTGCGGGCCTGATCGGGCCGATTCTCGTCAAACGACTGATTTTCGCGCGCTGGCGCGTAGCAGACGAGATTACGAACTGATGATTGTTCCCATGCACTCCTTCCCGGGCTGTTCCCCCGTGGCAATGACAGGTCGGTAGGATACCAATATGCTCACGCTTCGGCCCTTTCTTCCTTTGCGCAACGCCGTCGTGCGCGCGCGGATCGCGTGGTGGAACCGCTTCTGGGGGATGGACATCCATCCCACGGCGCGGATTTCTTTGAAGGCGCATCTCGACAAAACACACCCCAAGGGTATTCATATCGGCAGTTGCACCACGGTCACCTTCGGTGTCGCCATTTTGGCGCACGATATGGCTCGCAGGATGCGGAGGGATACCGTGATCGGCAAGGATTGCTTCATCGGCGCCCATAGCATCATCCTTCCAGGCGTGACCGTTGGTGACGGGTCGATCGTCGCCGCAGGTTCGGTGGTGAACAGAGACGTTCCTCCGGGATGTATCGTCGCCGGAAATCCCGCCAAGGTCATTCGTGAAGGGATCAGGACCGTGCCCTATGGCGTGCTCGCCGAGCATTTCGAAGCCGGCAGAGCCGCCGAGGCCCGCGATCCCGGTTCCACCCGCTCGTGAACATTGCTTAGGCGATTCGAACATATGGGGATGTCAAATCGTCGGGGGACTTCATGACCGGAGCTCGAGAGCGAAGGCAGCTGATCGTCTTTCTTCCTTACAGCTATAACGGAAAGGGGCCGGCTCAAAGCTGCGTCAGAATCCTCAAGCATTTTCATGCGGAGGGCTTCGACGTGAAGATCTACCTCGTCCGCCAACGTAAGGAACTCGGGTTTCCGGCCCAGGTGGTGGAGAGCGTCAACTGGGCGGCGCGATTGCTCCCATACAGGGTGATCCATCATTCGGGGATGGCCGCTCTACATCGGACATTCGAGAAGGCGATTGAAAATCTGGAAAAAGGGTCAATCGTCTATTTTTGGCCCCCGGTGTCGGCAGCGTTGGTCGCAAAAGCCAAGGCGCGCGGCCTGATCTGTGTTAGAGAGATGATCAACAGCCCGATCAGCGCTGCCAAGCCTATCCTCGAAAACGCTTACAGCGCCTGTGACATCCCCTTCCCCGAACACATGGCGGCCTTGCCGGACGTGGAGGAGGACGAGGAACTGACATATTACGACTACCTCTTCTCCAACAACGACGAGGTTGATCGCTATCTGATTGAAATGGGCATTGCGCCCGAAAAGATACTCGAGACGAGTTTCGGTTGGAGCGGCGAGAAAGTCGAGCGAGCAAAAGACAGCGCCGAGGGTCCGCTACGATTTCTGTTCGTCGGCAACGGATCGATCCGGAAGGGCCTCGCCGACCTGATCAGTGCATGGTCCGCCGCCGGTATCGATGGCGAACTGGCGATTGCTGGCTCGCTGGAGCCCGAGATTATGGATCGGCTTTCGGCAGCCGAGGATTTGGGGATCAAGGTTCTCGGTTTCGAGAAGGACATGAGGGCCGTGTACGCCAATGCGGATATCTTCGTCATGCCGACTCACGAGGAGGGCGGCCCGCAAGTGACTTACGAGGCCGCAGCGGCTGGACTGCCTATCATCACCACTCCCATGGGCGCGGCGCGGCTCGTCGTCGATGGCGAGACCGGTTTGATCGTGCCGGCGGGCGATGTTGGCGCTCTGACAGAAGCGATGCGAAAGATGGCAGCTGAACCTACGCTACGTAAAAAGCTCGCCGACAACGCACTGCAAGAAATCGACTATTTCAATTACGAGAATATCAGCGTTCGGAAGGCCCGGATCTTCAAGAAGATTGCGGATGGTATCGCCTGAATTTGTGGTAATAGGTGCAAGGCGCTCTCCGTCAGTGCAGGTCGAACGGGAGCTGAGGATCGGTCGGTTTCCGTGGCTCGCTCGTCACACGACCAAGCGCAAGCCCATGCTGTGCCGGACCACCACGATTTCCGCCACGCGCTTTACGAAAAGCGTTCCAACGGAAGCCAGGACGCCGCCCAGAACCCCGTAATTGGGGATCAAAAAGAAGCATCCGACAACGAGGAACAGCGCACCGGCCGCGTTCACAATCAGAATCGCACTTTCACGCTTCCCCATGATGAGTACGGTTCCCGCGGGTCCGAGCAGGATCGTCAGGAGTTGAATTACCACGGCAGCGCGAAGTGCAGGAGCGGCACTCACGAATTCCGGCCCGAAAATTCCCAGTAGCAGGCCCGGAAATAAAACCGCGGCGATGACGATGGGTAGGGCTAGCGCGGCAGAACCAAAGGCGTACTGGCGATAAAGCCTAGTAACGTCCGCGCGCCGATCAAGGCGCAGCGCCGCCGCCATGGCAGGAGAGAATACCGACTCAAAAGCGATCGTCACCAGGAACATGACCGACGTGAAAAGGGCGACTATTCTAACCTGTCCAGCTGCTGCGGTACTTATCGTGGCATCTACCGTGAACAGGATGAGCCAATCCGTGAGATAGGGGGTGGCCGATGCCAGCGCGACCAGCATCCCTCCGCGCACCAGCGGAGCGCTGTCCAGCCCGGCCGTTCCGGTGGGCCAGCGTTGCATCACTTTTCGGGCAAGCACAAAGGAGTAGAGGAGGGCCGAGGCATAGGCGACGCCATAAACGAGGCCAAGCGCCCAGGTTCCGGTGCTCGGCCAAGCCACGGCGATTATACCCAGGGCCAGCAATGCCACCAGAGACGTCAAAGGACCATCGGGTAATTGCGACGCGATCACGGCACCGCCGGCCCGAGCGGTGAAGGCAAACAGACGAGCGATGGCAAGCCCCGCACAGACGGGAAGGGCCCACAGCAAAATCGGCGTCATTTTGGGCTGTTCGAAGGGGCCGCTATAAAGCAATGCCAGTCCGGCGATCGCCGCGGTGCCCACAATCGTGCCGACCAAGGCAATCCGCAGCGAGGCGCGCACGTTCCCGCGTGCGAGATCGTATCGGCTTTCCGCCAGATCACCAGATACATTGCGGAGCACGATAAAATCCTGCCCCCAGGCCGCAACGACGCCGATAAACGTTGTCGCCGTCGCCATAAGAGCGAACAAACCTGAACCGGTAGCGCCGTACAGCCGCGCCACTGCCCATTGTAGAGCCAGCGCAAGAAGCGCTCCCATGGCTTTCAAGCCGACCGAAACCATGGCTTGGCCGTTCAATCCGTTCAGCAGATTTTTGAGGCTTTTACGACCTGTCGGGGGCGTCCCACTGCCGGTATCGGTGCCACCCCGAACATTCGTCTCGCCAATTTTCATGCCGATCCGCCTTGGCGGAATTCCCCGCGAATGTGAAGCGACCATTGGATGGCGGATGTCGCGCCGTCTTGTGCGCGGTCAGTTACGCTCGCCCTTTCTTTCCTGCCAAGAATTTTTATAGGCTCCGCTCATGGGGAACCTGTCCAACTCTCGGCACCATTATATAGTTCTCGATGGGCTTCGAGGAATGGCAGCAATATGCGTTATGATCTTTCATCGTCGCGGTTGGTTCGGTGGAGATAGCGCCCTTGGGCACGCCTACCTTGCTGTCGATTTCTTCTTCATGCTCAGCGCCTTTGTTTTGACCCACGCCTACGCAGAAAGATTGAAGGATACGCGAAATTTTTCTGCGTTCGTCAGAGATCGCATTTTTCGCCTGCATCCAATGCTCGTTGCAGGCGGGCTCCTAGCTGCTTTGGTGGCTTTTT
>NZ_JBELMO010000080.1:0-12586 GCF_042095715.1 Qipengyuania sp.
GCAGAGGACTGCAAATCCTTGCACGCCGGTTCGATTCCGGCTCGGGCCTCCACTTCCCTGCAAGTTTGCGCGTTGCGGCTCGCTGCGTGTGGACCTAAGGGAACGATGAGCGCCGCTTTAGCTCAGTTGGTAGAGCACATCATTCGTAATGATGGGGTCACAGGTTCGAGTCCTGTAAGCGGCACCACCTCTGGTCAAGGATGGGCACACTTCCGTCAAAGAGGGGACTTCGCCACCAGCCCCCCTCCGGCCCCCCGAAAAATCGATACGAAACGTGATCGCGCCGACGGCTTCGCGATTTTCAGTCGGGCGCTATGCGACGACCCAAACCTCGTCCACGCCCCTTCACGGCGAGCCGCATTCGACTTAGGCCCCACCTAAAGCATTTCCTTCAGCGGCGTGTCGCTGTCGGCGAGTAAGTCCGGGTCCACCACCGCGCGCGCTTCCACTAGCTTTCGGCCCTGTGCGTAATCGCGGGTGCGGTTGACACAGTCGAGAGCGATCACTCGGCCTTCGCGCAGGTAGACCACGGCGAAGCTGCGATCTGCGACCGACCCACGGATCACCCCGCCGTCGTGGTTCAGCGACAGGCCCACGGTCTGCAATTTGAGATCATACTGGTTGGACCAGAACCAGGGCAGCGCGCCATAGGGCTGCTTGTCGCCCATTATCGCCTTCGCGGCGCAGGCCGCCATGTCATGCGCGTTCTGCACCGATTCCAGGCGAATTACCGCGCCATCGGCATAGGCGTTGGCATGGGCCGCGCAGTCGCCGATGGCATAGATGTCGTCCAGCGTGGTGCGGCAGAATTCGTCCACGTCCACGCCGTTCGATCCCGATGCGCCGGCCGCAATGAGGGGGCCGACGCTGGCGACGATGCCGATGCCCACGATCACGATGTCGGCGGGGATGGTTTCGCTCTCCCGCCCTTCGATGGCGGCGGTGACCACGCCGGTGACGCGGCCGTTCGCGCCGTCGATTCGCTCGACCGCGGTTTCCAGCCGCACATCCACGCCCTGGCGGCGATGTTCGTCCAGAAAGAATTCGCCCAGCGTCTCGCCCGCCACGCGGCCCAGCAGGCGCGGCTGCATTTCCAGAAGGGTGACTTCGCAGCCCAGCTTGCGCAGAACCGCGGCCGCTTCCAGCCCGATATAGCCGCCGCCGACCACCACCGCGCGGCGCGCGCCCGCGTCCAGTTCGCGGCGCAGCTGATCGACATCGTGGCGATGGCGCACGGTATGGATGCCGTCGAGATCGGAGCCAGGACAGGACAGCCGGCGCGGGTCGCCACCGCCAGACCAGATCAGCTTGCGATAGCCGATCCGCCTGCCATCCCCTGTGACCACCTCATGCGCCACCCAGTCAACCTCGGCCACATTGGTGCCGAGATGCAGTGCGATGTCGCGCTCCTCCCAAAATGTTTCGGGCCGGATCAGGATGCGCTCCAGTGGCTTCTCACCGGCGAGATATTCCTTGGACAGCGGCGGCCGTTCGTAGGGCGGGGTGTGATCCCGGCTGAGGATCGCGATGGGGGCATCGTGGCCGGCCTGCCGCAGCGCGATGGCTGCCTGCGCGCCGCCGTGACCCGACCCGACGATGACGATGTCTGCGCTGTCCATGGCGATGGTCTAACGGCCCAGCAGGTTGCGCGCCATACTGGCGATCTGCGCCAGCATGGCCGGGGCGACCGGGCTTTGCGCCTGCGCCCGGGTGATCATGGTGCGGAACTGGCGCACGCCCACCGCATTTGCATCGGTCCATTTCGCCACCGCGGCGGACATGTCCTCCTTGGCCCCCTTGCGGCGGGCGAGCCGGCGCAGGAAATCGAAGCGCATCTGCTGGAAATCTCGCGCAAGGCCCGCCACCAGCAGACGTTCCCACACATCGGTGGGGTTCATCAGCGCGGCGGTGCCCTGGGCCCAGTCCAGCCCTAGCGCGGTGCCGAGGTCGGTGAAGGCCTGGGTCAGCGAACCGACCTCGATCTCGGTGGTGCGGGCCAGCCGTGCCAGGCCGACCGCGCCATCCATCTCGAACAGCTGGGTAACCCGGCGCGAGAGCGCTTCGGGCGCGCCCGTTTCCGCGAATTCGGTGCGCAGGCGCTGGGCCAGTTGCTGGCCTTCGGGGGCCAGCAGTTCGTCCACCCCGCCCGCCAGCGTGACGACATCCGCCTCGATCTCGGACACGGCATCGCTGGGGCTGCCCTCGGCAAAGCCCCCGCAAAGCACATCCGCCATCTGGATGCGCATACCCTTGGCGGCGCGGTCCAGCAGCAGGAGGCGCGCCGTTTCGGGCATTTTGGCTGCGTCGATGTCGGCGAACAGCGTCGCCATGTCGAACAGCGTTTCCGTCACCACGAAGGCGGCAGCAACATCGGCCAGCGTGGCGCCTTCTTCCTCCGCCAGTTCGAAGGGGTGGACGATGCCCAGCCGGTTGACAATGCGGTTGGACAGCTTCGTCGCGATCAGCTCCGCGCGCAGGCGGTGTTCCAGGATCTGGTCCGCAAACTTCTTGCGCATCGGCGCGGGGAAGGCGGACATCAGCAGTGTCTCCAGCGCCGGATCGGCGGGGAGCGGGCTTTTCTCGATTGCGTCCTGCAAGGCCAGCTTGGTGGAGGAAAGCAGCACCGCCAGTTCGGGGCGGGTCAGCCCCAGCCCGTCGCGCGCGCGGCGGCCGAGCGTCTCGTTGTCGGCCAGCCCCTCGGTCCCGCGGTCCAGTTCGCCGCGTTCCTCCAACGTGTCGATGAGGCGCAGCTGCGCCTCCGCCACCTTGGCGCCGCCGGTCTCCGCGATTGACAGGGCCAGCGCCTGCAACCGGTTGTCCTCCAGCACCAGCCGGGCGACCTCGTCGGTCATTTCGGACAGCAACTTGATCCGCTTGGGTTCCGTCAGCTTACCCGCGCGCTTGGCTGCCGCGAGCGCGATCTTGATGTTGACCTCGTTGTCGGAGCAATCGACACCCGCCGAATTGTCGATGAAGTCGGTGTTGATGCGTCCGCCGTGCAGAGCAAATTCGATCCGGCCCGCCTGGGTCACGCCCAGATTGGCGCCTTCGCCGATTACCTTGGCGCGCAACTTGCCGCCGTCGACGCGCAGGGCATCGTTGGCGGGATCGCCGACCTGGGCGTTGTTTTCGCCCGCCGCCTTCACATAGGTGCCGATGCCGCCGAACCACAGCAGGTCCACCGGCGCCTTGAGGATCGCCGCAATCAGCGCATCGGGCTCGAACTCCTTCTGATCCACGCCCAGCGCCTTCTGCGCCGCCTTGGAAATCTTGACGGTCTTTGCGTCGCGGGCGAACACGCCGCCGCCCTTGGAGATCACGCTCTCGTCATAATCCGCCCAGCTCGAGCGGGGCAGGTCGAACATGCGCTGGCGTTCGGCCCAGCTCGCCGCCGGATCGGGGTCCGGATCGATGAAGATATGGCGATGGTCGAAGGCGGCGACCAGCTTGATCGCCTTGGATAGCAGCATGCCGTTGCCGAACACGTCGCCCGACATGTCACCGCAGCCCGCCACGCGCACCGGATCAGCCTGCACGTCCACGCCCATTTCCAGGAAGTGGCGTTGCACCGACACCCAGGCACCCTTGGCGGTAATGCCCATTGCCTTGTGATCGTAACCGTTGGAGCCGCCGCTGGCGAAAGCATCGTCCAGCCAGAAGTCCTTCTGTTCCGCGATGGCGTTGGCGACATCGGAAAACCGCGCCGTGCCCTTGTCCGCAGCGACGACGAAATATGGGTCATCCCCATCGCGGATGACCACGCCATCCGGATGAACCACCTTGTCGTCCACGATATTGTCGGTGATCGACAGCAGGGTGCGGATAAAGACTTCGTAGCTCGCCTGCCCTTCGGCGGCCCAGCCCTCGCGGTCCTGTGCGGGATCGGGCAATTGCTTGGGGTAGAAACCGCCCTTGGCACCGGTGGGCACGATCACGGCGTTCTTGACCCGCTGCGCCTTCATCAGGCCCAAAATTTCGGTGCGGAAGTCGTCGCGCCGATCGGACCATCTGAGGCCGCCGCGGGCCACCGCGCCCGCGCGCAAATGGATCCCCTCCACGCGGCGTGAATAGACGAAGATCTCGCGCCAGGGCACGGGCTTGGGCAGGCCGGGTACCAGCGAGGAATCGATCTTGAACGCCAGCGCCAGATCGCCCGCGGGTGCGAAAGCGTTGGTCCGCAGGATCGCGTCGATCAACGATTGGTAGAGGCGCAGCAGACGGTCATCGTTGATGGCGGCGACGCGCATGAGCCCCCGCCGGATGGCTGATTTCGCCTCGTTTGCCGCACCGTCGCGATCGCCCGCAAATTCGGGATCGTGCCGCGCGCGGAACAGCGCGATCAGGGACCGGGTAACCTCGGGCGCGCGGGCCAGCGCATCGACCACGGTGTAGATGGTAAAGCCCATCCCCGCCTGGCGCAGATAGCGATAGAAGGCGCGCAGCCAGTCGGTCTCGTCCGCGGACAGACCGACCTCAGGCACCAGACGATTGAAGACATCGTTCTCGTCCTCTCCGTTGAGGACGTCGGCGACGGCGCTCTCGATCGGCTGCGCGCGGTCCATCAGCGTCTTGGCCTCGATCCCCTGCGCCAGCGAGAGGCGGAAATCGTGGATCGTGCCCAGGCGCCCCTCCTCCAGCTCGGTGGGCAATTCGGTCAACACGTGGAAGCCGAAATTCTCCAGCGTGGGCACTGCGTCCGAAAGGGGCAGGCTGCCTTCCGCCTGGTACAGCTTCAGCCGCAGGCAGGCGGGGCTTTCACGCTCGCAGTAATAGAGCCGGGCGTCGCGGCTGCGCGCGTCGTCCTGGTCGGCATGAACGCCCAGCGCATGGAGGCGCGCGATATCCAGCGCGGCCTCGTGCGCGCCCAGACGTCCACGAAAGGCGGTGGGAAAGGCATCGGCCCAGCGCAGCGCAAGCGCAGCGGCACGGGTGGGCTCCACCATCTCGGCCAGCTCGACCTCGACCGCTTCCGACCAGCCGCGCAGCAAGGTCTGCAACTGCGTGTCGAGCGCGGCCTCGTCCGGCGCACTGTCGCCGTCGCGGATGTCCAGCACGAAGCGCAGAAGGGCCAGGTTGCCCCCCTCTACCTCAAGGCTCCAATCGAGGAGCTGGGAATCCGAGGCATCTTCGAGCAGGGTCTGTATTTCCAGCCGCACCTGCGTGGAAAGCATGTCGCGCGGCAACCAGACGAAAGCGAACAGGTGGCGCGCAAGCGGCGCTTCCACCAGCACCAGGCGCGGGCGGGGCCGATCCACCAGTGTCATCATGGTGGTCGCCACACGCTCCACGTCGGCTTCCGTGAAGCCGATCACCAGATCGTGTGGCAGAGCGGTGAGCGCGTGGACGAGCGCCTTGCCGGTATGGCCGCCCTCGTCCAGATCGAGCCTTTCCATGACCCGTTCCAGCTCGGCGCGCAGACGCGGAACCGCGCGCGGTGGGCTGGCAAGCCCGGCGCTGGTCCAGACCCCGGCATGCAGCGATATCGCCTTGGTCTTCCCACCCTCACGGCGCGGGACCAGCAGGAGGTCGAGCGGCACACGGCGGTGGACGCGCGAAACGTGGTTGGCCTTGATGATCAGAGGGGCGCGGGCGTTTTCGTCAGCGTCGAACCAGTCGAAGGCACGGTCGAAGCTGGCATCGGCAAGAACCGGGGCGGCGCCTTCCCGGCAGATACCCAGCCGCTCGGTCACGGTGCCCGAACGGGTGCGGACCATATGGCCGAGCTGCGTCAACATGCCGGCTTCGAGCCAGTTCAGGAGCGCGGCGCCTTCCGGATGGTCACCCTCGATCGCCTGGGCATCGGCCCGCATCGCGTCCTGCAAACCGGTCCAATCGGCAACCGCGGCGTGGACATCCGCCATGGTCTCTTCGAGCGTCTGCAACAGTTCGCGCCGGGTGCGGGCATCCGCGCGGGTCGTCTCGAGATAGATCATCGATTCGTAGAGCGCGGGTTCGGGATCGTCTGGCAGAATTTCGTCCAGGATGCCCTGCTGGTCGCGGACCACGGGCACCACCGGGTGGACCAGCGTGTCGATGGAAACCTGCGCCGCGGCGATTGCCGCCGCCGCCGAATCCACCAGGAACGGCATGTCCGGATTGATGATCGCGATGCGCAGCATGCGCTTTGTACCGCCCACCGATTCGATGGCGATCTTGGGCTCCATACCGACCCGCTCGTGCGCGGTACGCAGCAGGAACCGGGCGGCTTCCTCCAGTTCCTTCTTTTCCAGAGCGGTCTCGCCGGGGAGCAGCGAGGCATCCATCCTGGCGGTGAGGGATTTGACCAGCTTGCGGCTCGGTTCGGCCTTGGTCTGCGCGTCTTTAATGGCTGCCATGCGTATGTCCGGGGCGGCGCCACGGGTGGAGCCGCGCACTCCTTCTTTCTGCGCCCGAAGACGCGTCTCTCTCGCGCCGCGCCCTAGGAGGCTGCGGACCGCTCCGCAAGCTGGGACATCGCCATCGCGATCGAGCGTTCCCGCGCGGCGGGGTCGAATGTCGATCCGCCGAAGACGATCTCGTCGGCGCCGGTCCGGGCGATGAAATTGCGCACCTGGGCCGCGGCGGTCTCCGGGGTGCCGATGGCGCTGGCCTGGCCGATATGGTCCAGCAAGGCGCGCGCCTGGGGCGGCAGGGAGTCGCGGTAGTTGCGGATCGGGGGCGGCAGCTTGCCGGGCGTTCCGGTGCGCAGCCGGACAAAGGCCTGGAGCTGCGAACTGGCGAGATAGTCCGCCTCCTCCGCATCATCGGCGACGTAGAGGTTCATCGCCGCCATGACATGCGGCCTGTCTAGCGCGGCGGAGGGCTGGAAATCGCGGCGATAGATTTTCAGCGCGGAATCGAGGTGATCGGGGGCGAAGTGGCTGGCGAACGCATAGGGCATGCCCAGCCGTGCGGCGAGCTGCGCGCCGAACAGGCTGGATCCCAGCATCCACATCTCGACGTCCGAGCCATGGCCCGGGGTGGCGCGGATAGCCAGTTCGGGATCCCCCGACAGGAACGCGCGCAGTTCCACCACATCCTGCGGAAACATCTCCGCGGCGCGGTGGAGGTCCTTGCGCAGCGCCCGCTGCAATTCGGGGCCGGCGCCCGGGGCGCGGCCAAGCCCGAGGTCGATCCGCCCGGGAAACAGCGCGGCGAGCGTGCCGAACTGCTCCGCGATCTGGAACGGGGTGTGATTGGGCAGCATGATCCCGCCCGACCCAATGCGGATCGTGCTGGTGGCGTTGCCGATATGCGCCAGCACCACCGATGTGGCCCCGCCGGCGATGCCTTCCATCGCGTGGTGTTCGGCCACCCAGAAGCGCTTGCAGCCGGCATCCTCGGCAGCGCGGGCGAGGCTGGTTGCGGCGGCGAATGCTTCTTCCAGGGTGCCGCCCTCGCGGACGGGGACCAGATCAAGGATCGAGAAATCGGTCATGGATTGAATTGCTCCAGATAGGCCTTGGCCTGCGCGGCCTGTTCGCTTTCGGGTGCGACGTCCAGCACCGACTGGAAGCTCTTTCGGGCATCAGCTTCACGCCCCGATAGGGCAGCGATGACCCCGGCCTCGAGCCCGATCTCCGGATCGCGCGGGGCGAACTCAGCCGCCCGCTCGATCTGCGTCTGCGCCTGCGCGAGATCGCCCTGCCGCCGCGCCAGCGTAGCGCTGAGCAGCCAGGTTTCCGCATTGGCCGGCTCTGCAGACCGTGCCGCTTCGAGCGCGGCCTCCGCCTCGTCCAGCCGGCCCAGCGCCACCAGCGCGCGGGCACGGTCACGCTCGATCCCTGCGATCACCGCCGGGTCGCCCGCCACACGCGCATCGCCGAGCGCCGCCGTGCCAAGACCCAGCGCGCTGCCCGCATCGCCCGCCACCAGAGCGGCATTGGCGGCCATCGCGCCCAGTCTTGCGGCCAGCGCGGAGTCCTCGCCAGCCTCGCTGCGCGCGGAGGCGAATACCGCCTGCGCCTCGGCATAACGGGACAATTTCACCAGCGAGAGCCCCTGACATTGCGCGGCCAGCGCCCGATCCTGTCCGCGCGCCGTGCCGCGCCAGTCGCGCGCGGCGGCCAGCGCCCCTTCGGGATCAGCCAGCGTCTGTTGAAGGCATTGCGCCATCCGTGTGTTCACTTTTGGCGCCGTCACCTGCGTGCGCGGCGGGCGGTCGCGCAGTTCGTCCGGGATGCCGGGGATCCCGCCCTGGCTCGGATCGACACCGACCTGGGCCAGCAAAAGGGGAAGGAAAAGGGCGGCGGGCATGGATCAGGCTCCGGACAAAGAGGCGACGGTGCGGAGCAGGAGCGCAATGTCCTGCTCGCGCGAAAGACGATGATCGCCGTCCTTGATCAGGGTCACCTGTACGTCATCGGAACGCAGCGCCCCGGCCAGACGCAGGCTCACGTCCCAGGGCACGTCGGCGTCGCGCTGGCCGTGCAGCAGGCGGAGGGGGCAATCGATAGCGATCGTGCGGTCCAGTATTAGACGGTTCTGGCCGTCGGCCCAGAACCGGGCGTGGGTGGGAGTGGGGTCGGGTCCGTAGGGGTTGTCCTCGTACACGGTTTCACCGCGTGCCAATGCGCCCTTTTGCGTCTCGTCATAGCCCCAATCGGTGAAATCGGGAGCGGGAGCGATGCCGACAACTCCCTTGACTGCGCTGCCGAGGGCCTCTGCGACCAGCAGCATGAGCCATCCTCCCATGGAGGAGCCGACCAGGACCACGCCGCCGTGAACCCGGGCTTCGATGAGCGCGATGGCTTCGTCTGCCCAGCGGGTCAGCGTGCCATCGGCGAAATCGCCGGGGCTTTCGCCACATCCGGAATAATCGAACATCAGGCATTCGCGCCCCTCGGCCCGTGCCCATTCGAAAAGAGCCGTCGCCTTGCCGCCCGCCATGTCGGACATGTAGCCGGGCATGAAAACGATCGCCGGTCCTGCCCCCGCCGCGTGGCGAAAGGCGATCCGGTGTCCGTCTGGCATGGTGTGGAATTGCGGGTTTTCGATCATCGCCGCTGGAAGTGGGCAATCACCCTGCCCGGCGCAACCCTGCGGCCCTCCGGTCGCTTTCTGGACTCAGTCGGGAGAGAAAATCGCCTCTATCGTCAGCCCGAACACCGCCGCGATGCGAAACGCGAGCGGGAGCGAAGGGTCGTACCGCTCTTTCTCGATGGCGTTGACACTCTGGCGGCTCACCTCGAGCCGGTCCGCCAGATCCTGCTGGCTCCAGTCGCGCTCTGCGCGCAGGACCTTGAGGCGGTTCTTCACAGCGAACCCCAGGAATCATAGCTGATCTTGTTGGAAATCGCGCCGATCAACTGGCCGAAAAAGAATGCGACCGCGTACCAATAGGCATCGATATGGGCCACTGCATCGCCGGCCTCCAGAAACCCCCACAGGGTCGCGAAGCCCAGGGCGAGCCCGG
This sequence comes from Qipengyuania sp., assembly GCF_042095715.1. Taxonomy (GTDB): domain Bacteria; phylum Pseudomonadota; class Alphaproteobacteria; order Sphingomonadales; family Sphingomonadaceae; genus Qipengyuania. Next base: position 9,395 of record NZ_JBELMO010000080.1, read on the forward strand.
TCGCTATGAGCGTCTGCCGGATGATCAGCATCCGGATGAATTCATCCTGCTCCTCCAGGATGAGCCGACCGATCGACCAAAATATTCCCAGCACGGCCAGGCCAGGCAGGACGGAAAGCCCCGCCCGGACCGGCATGGTCGCGTCATGATCGCTCAGCCAGGACACCTGAACCGCCAGCACGACGAGATAAAGCGAACTGAAGATGGCGACACGCTTTAGATAGCGGCGCTGCGCCTCGCCCCGGGCGCAGGCGGCATTCCGGCCTCCGACCCGCATCGTCTGGAAGAAAAGCCCGGCGGGGACGATCATCAGGATCATCGTTGTCACGGTGTTGATCGCATCGGTCAGCGCCAGTCCCATCACCGCGCCGAATGTCGCAAAGGTGAGCCCAGCCCAGAAGGGGAGGGTGCGCGAGAGTTTCATGCTTCGCGCCGCTTGAAGCAGTTGCAGGAACCCTTGCCGCCCATCCAGACACCCGGAAACAGGGCGATCAGCGCCAGCGGCGCGAACTGCGCGTATTTCTTCGGGATGATGTCGAAGACGGCGAGCGCGGCGATGGCGAACATGCCGGCCGCGAGGAGAAGTGCTTTTTGAATCCGGGACATGACAATACTCCTTTTCAATATGTAAAGTCTATTTGTCATGCCACGATGGTTATGTCAAGGGAGCTTTCCAAAAATACGTCAACGCTTGTCTTTTTGCCGAATCCGGCGCGATACGTCATGGATTGGTCACCCAGGCGCGCTTGGTGCGAATGCCGAAAGAGAGATGTCCATGCCGCAAACCGAATCGCCCGCAGCAGCCCCGATCGCCCCCCTCGACCGCCGGGCCTTGATGAAAGGCGGCCTGCTTGGCCTTGGCCTCGCCGCCGCAGGGCCCGGGCTGGCAGCCAGCAGCGGCGTGGGGTTCTCCTCCGGCGTTGCTAGCGGCGAACCGGGGGCGAATTCGGTATTGCTTTGGACCCGCTATGCGGCGTCCGCCGATACACAGCTGCGCTGGGAAGTGGCGGAAGCGCTGGATTTCGCTAGTCCCGTGGCGGGCGGCAGCGTGACGGCCTCTGCCGAACGGGATTTCTGCTGCAAGGTGGTGGCGACCGGCCTGTCTCCCGCGCGCTGGTATTTCTATCGCTTCATCGCGCCCGACGGGACCATGTCCGAAATCGGCCGCACCAAGACCTTGCCGCAGGGGCCCACCGAAAGCTTCCGGATGGCGGTGTTCAGCTGTTCCAACATCGGCTTCGGCTGGTTCGACGCCTACGCCCACGCCGCCGAGGCGGACGCGTTCGACTGCACCTTCCATCTCGGCGATTATTTTTACGAATACGGGCCGGGCACCTACCCATCCCCGGACGAGGTGCTTGCGGGCCGGATCGTCCAGCCCGCCGCCGAACTGGTCGCACTGGCAGATTATCGCACGCGCTATGCGCAATATCGCCGCGATCCGGACCTTCGCCGCCTGCACCAGATGTATCCGATGATCTGCGTTTGGGACGATCACGAGAGCGCCAATGACAGCTGGGAGGGCGGCGCGCAGAACCATCAGCCAGAGACCGAAGGCCCGTGGCCGGCGCGCAAGGCGGCCGCGATGCGCGCCTATCGTGAATGGATGCCCGTCTCCGACGCCGATTGGGCCAGTTACGAGATCGGCGATCTGGCCACGCTGTTTCGTCTTGAAACGCGCCTAACCGCGCGCTCGGAACAGTTCGACATCGCAAAGGTGCTGGCAGGCAACGCATCGCCCGATGACGCGCTTCGGGCGCTTGAAACCTTCCGCACCGGCGAATGGGTCGATCCCGGCCGCCGCATGATCGGGGCGGAGCAGCAACAGTGGCTGGATGCCGGCCTCAAGGCGTCGCGCACCGCCGGCAAGACATGGCAGGTGCTGGTGCAACAGGTGCTGATGGGATCGCTATCGACGCCGACCGGTATCGTCGAACAGGCCGGTGACGTTCCGCCATATATCAAGCAGCGCCTTCTGGCGGGAGCCATGGCATCCAGAGCGGGCCTGCCGATGAACATGGACAGCTGGGACGGCTATCCCGCGGCGCGGTCGCGCTTGCTTTCCAGCGCGCAGGAGGCCGATGCCAATCTGATCGTGCTGACCGGCGACACCCACAACGCGTGGGGTTTCGACCTTGCGGAGAACGGTGGTCCAGCCGGAGTGGAATTTGCCGTTCAGGGCGTCACCTCCCCGGGGTTTGAATCCTTCCTGCCCGCTATTCCGCCGGAAACCATGGTGCGGGCCCTGCGAGAGAAGAATTCGGCGCTGAAATTCGCCGAAACCTCGCGGCGCGGCTACATGGCGGTCGAATTGACGCCAGCGCGCGCGACCTGCGAATGGCGCTTCCTCAACAATGTTCGCCAGCGCGGCGCGGGCATGGCGGGCACGCACAATATGACGACCCTGCCTGGCCGCAGGATGCTGACCACCGCTTGATCGGGGCGGCGGGCGGCGCTACATGAACCCCATGGCCACGGCATTCGTCAGCACTACCACCACTACCCGGTTCTTCCGGGGGCGGTCGGTCGCGCGCTGAAGCCGGCCGCTGCCGCCCGGATGGCGGGCGTGCGGCGTTCTCCCGTCATCCTGATCTCATCCAACGCCGGCCTTTCCGCGCGCGCGGCCCTGTGCCATGGCGCGCCGACACGATGGACATGGAACGATGACGGAACTGCTCAAGATCAGCCTGCCCGATGGCTCGGTGCGCGAAGTGGAGCCCGGCTCGACGCCCGGTGACGTTGCGGCCGCGATCGGCCCGGGCTTGGCGAAGGCCGCGCTGGCCGCGCGCGTAGATGGCGAGGTGCGCGATCTCAACCGCCCCTTTGACGGCGATGCCGAGCTGGCGCTGATCACCAGCCGGGACGAGGCCGAGGCGCTGGAGCTGGCACGCCACGATTACGCGCATGTGCTGGCGGAAGCGGTCCAGGCGCTGTGGCCGGGCACGCAGATCACCTTCGGCCCCGCCACGGACGACGGCTTCTACTACGACGTGAAGGCGCCCGACAGCCGCGACCCCTTCAGCATGGACGACCTACCCGCGATCGAAGAGAAGATGCGGGAGATCATTCGCGCCGACAAGCCGCTGGTGCGCGAGGTCTGGAGCCGGGAGGACCTGATCCGCCGCTGGCAGGACAATGGCGAGACCTTCAAGGCCGAATGGGCCGCCGAACTGCCCGAGGGCGAGGAACTGA
>NZ_JBELMO010000081.1:0-12159 GCF_042095715.1 Qipengyuania sp.
AGGGCCGCCGCGGGGCCGCCCGCCCACACTCTGGCAAACGCGAAAGAAGATCGAGCGAACCGCCCCATCATGGTCCGGCATGGCAATGCCCGTGCATCCAATTGGACGTTCGTGCGTATCTATCTGCACGACCAATGGCGCGCAGATGCGTGTCACCTTGCCCCGCCCACACGGCGGGGCTTTTTTTAAGCGAACCCGGCAGCGAGACATGCCCAACGGTCGCTGCTGTCCAGCGGCTCTCGCACGCAAGCGATGCCCGATAGGCAAAGAACAATTCAGAGTGATTATCGGAGTGATTATCAATTGCGCGCAGGCGGAATTGGGTAATCGGAACACCTACCCTCACGACGGTGGTCGTGTTCATCCGCACCGGCGTCGGTAATGCTTTAGACTTGTTCGAACCCATCCGCTTTCCGAGGGACCATTCCTTACGCGGAGACGCGTAAATTGAAACTTGGCTAACGAACCGGTAAGCTACGCTTGTTAAGGCGAAGCAATGGACCTGTTTTCTCAATCTGCCCTCGGCGAAGCGGCGCGGCTTGGCGCTCTGAGGGAATTGGAGGTTCTGGACACCGAGCCGGACCGCAATCTTGACCGGGTCACACGCATCCTTGCGCGCACAGCGGGTACGGAAAGCGCAGCGCTCAGCCTGATCGATTCCACGCGCCAGTGGTTCATGGCGCGCCATAACATACCGTTTTCCGAGACACCTCGCGATGTCGCGTTCTGCTCTTACACGGTCGCGCTGCGCGAGATCTTCGTCGTCCTCGATGCGGCCAAGGACGAGCGGTTTTCGTCCAATCCGCTGGTCACCGACGGCCCGCGAATACGGTTTTATGCCGGCGCTCCGCTGTTCACGGAAGAAGGGCAGTGCCTCGGATCGCTTTGCGTCATCGACTCCCGCCCCCGAGAGAAGTTCGACGAACACGACCGGGCAATTCTGGAAGAATGCGCCCGGCTGGCTACCGATTTTGTCCTGACTCGCCGTCAACGCAAGACGGGAGAAATGATGGCCAAGGTGGTCGAGGCGACGTCAGACGCGGTGGTCGCCGCCGATAAGGACGGCACCATCCTCTACTGGAACGCAGCGGGCAAAAGCATCTTCGGCTATTCCCGCGATGAGATCGTGGGTCAAAGTGCCAGCCTGATCGTGCCCACCGACTTTCCCGCGCAAGACATGGGGAATCTGACAGCTGTCAGTCGCGCGGGACCGGCCGCGGAGGGCGCGGTGGTGGAATTGCAGGCGCGCCACAAGGATGGCCATCTCATTCCGGTGGAAATGTCAGTCGCGCGCTGGGGCGACGAAGGTGTGGACCCGGGCTTCGCGGCCATCATCAGGGACATTTCCGATCGGAAAAAGCTCGAAGACGATCGCCGCCGCAGCCGGACTTTCCTCGATACCGTGGTCGAGAACCTGCCGGTCATGGTGTTCGTGAAAGAAGCGCAAACCCGACGGTATCTGCTGGTCAATCGGAAAGCGCAGGACCTCGTAGGAATGCGTGCGGAGGATATGATCGGACGGACTGACGGGGAACTGTTTCCGGACATCGGGAGAGACTTCGAAACGCGCGACAGCGCCGCCGTTACCGCGGGTGCGCCGACAGTTTTCGAAAGCACATTTACCCGTGACGACGGTTCCAGGGTCGATTTGAAAACGACGCGCGTGCTGGTCGATGGCCCCGATGGACCGCGGCAATATCTGCTCGGGATTTCGGAAGACACGACCAAGCTGCGCCGGGTTGAAGCGGTCACACACCGCCTGGCGCACTATGATGCGCTGACAGGGTGCCTCAACAGATCCAGCTATTTCGCCAGCCTGCAGCGCCTGGTGGGCGCGGCACAGCCCTTTGCGATGCTGAGCATCGATCTCGACAGGTTCAAGGCGGTAAACGATCAGTTCGGCCATCTGGTGGGCGACGATGTTCTCACCGAGGTCAGTCGGCGGCTCCTCGAAGCGGTGGAGGATGAAGAGGCCGAGGTCGCGCGTATCGGCGGCGATGAATTCGTGGTGCTTCTGACGGGGTCTGGCTTGCGCGAGCGCGCTGCGCGGCTTGGCAAGGCGATAATCGAGATCGTGTCCCGGCCCATTCAATCGAACCGGGTCAGCGCGCATCTGGGCGCCTCGATCGGCGTGGTGCTCTATCCTGATGACGGCACGAGAGTAGAAAAACTCCGCGAGAATGCCGACCTGGCGCTTTATCGCGCGAAGGCGGAAGGCCGTGGGACGACCTGCTTCTTCAACTCCGACATGGATACCGCCCTGCGCGACAGGCAAAGGCTGGAGGGGGATCTTCGCCAGGCGATCGAGCAAAGTAAGATCACGCTGCACTACCAGCCGATCATCTGCGTCGAGACGGGCGAGATGACGAGCGTGGAGGCACTGGCCCGATGGGAACACGGCAAGCGCGGGGCGATACCCCCTGACCAGTTCATCTCTGTCGCGGAAGACAGCGGGCTGATCGAGGAGCTGGGCCGACAGTTGCTGCGACAGGCTTGTGTGGATGCCGCGGGCTGGCAGTCCGACATCCGCGTGGCGGTGAACCTATCGCCGATGCAGTTTCATTCGGGGGCGCTGGTGGGCCACGTCAGCGCCGCTCTCGAGGAATCGGGCCTTCCGTCCTCGCGGCTGTTGCTCGAAGTGACGGAGCGGATCGTCATCCAGCATCCCGAACAGACATTCAAACAACTGAGGAGACTGCGCGGCCTTGGTATAGAGATCCTGATGGACGATTTCGGCATCGGCCATTCGGCGCTCAACTATTTCCTGCGCTTTCCCTTCGACAAGGTGAAGATCGACAAGGAGTTCATCGCCGATATCGAAAGCTCGCCGGCGGCGAGAGCAATCGTTCGCGCGGTGGTGGGATTGGGCAAGGATCTGTCCATGGGCGTCGTGGCGGAAGGTATCGAAACGGAGGCCCATCTGGACCACGTGAAGAGCCTGGGATGCACCCATGTGCAGGGTTATCTGATCAGCCGGCCCTTGCCGCCCGAGAAGATCGACGCATTTGGCGCCAGCCTGAGAAACGGCGCCGCCGCGTGACAAGCCAGTAATCCGCACCGTAAAGCTCTGTAAGCCGGTTAAAAGTGAATTTTCAAAAAGTCAGTCGCTGATAACGGTTTTCACAGGAACGAGTGATCACGGTTGCCAAACCAAAATCTTCGACTTTCGGCCAGAGTATATGCTTGCCGTCTTTCTGCGTGACCGCCCGGTAACCTCTAGAGGTTGGTCAACGCGCGGGCCGCCCATTCTGCCGCATCGCGCACCACTGGGTCGGGATCGCGGCATAGCACTTCGACCCGGGGCAGCAGGTCGGGCCTTCCGCTGTTGCCCGCCGCGTAGAGGCAGTTCCTTACGAAGCGGTCGCGCCCGATACGCTTTATCGGGCTGCCTGAAAACTTCGCGCGGAACGCCGCATCGTCGAGCGCCAGCAGCGCCGCCAGATCGGGGGCGACCAGGTCATCGCGCGGCAGAAGCTTGGTGTTGGCCTGCGCGGCATTGGCGAACTTGTTCCAGGGGCACACCGCCAGGCAATCGTCGCAGCCGTAGATGCGGTTGCCCAGCGCGGCGCGGAATTCCTCCGGCAGCGGCCCCTTGTGCTCGATGGTGAGGTAGGAAATGCAGCGCCGCGCATCCAGCCGATAGGGCGCGGGGAAGGCATCGGTGGGGCACGCATCCTGGCAGGCGCGGCACGATCCGCAGCGGTCGGCGTGCGGCGTATCCGGCGCAAAATCCAGTGTCGAATAGATTGCGCCCAGGAACAGCCAGCTGCCATGCGTGGTGCTGACGAGATTGGTGTGCTTGCCCTGCCAGCCGATGCCCGCCGCTTGCCCCAGCGGCTTTTCCATCACCGGCGCGGTATCGACGAAGACCTTGAGCTCGCTGTCGGGCTCTCGCGCGATCAGCCAGCGGGCGAGTGCTTTCAGCGCTTTCTTCACCACATCGTGATAATCGCGACCCTGCGCATAGACGGAAATGCGCGCCTTCTCGGCATCGTCCGCCAGCGCCAACGGATCGACATCCGGCGCATAGCTCATGCTCAGCGCAATCACGCTGCGTGCCTCGGGCCACAGGCCCTGAGGGCTGGCGCGCTGCACGGGGCGGCCTTCCATCCATTCCATGCTGCCGTGGCGCCCTTCGCCCAGCCATTCGTCGAGCCGCGCGGCCTGCCCGGCGTGTCCTTCGGCGGCAGTGAAGCCCACGCTGGCAAAGCCCAGCCGCAGCGCTTCGGCGCGTAGCGCGTCCTTCAAAGCCGCTCCTTCCGGGCCGTTAACCACGCTTGCTGTCACCCTTCTTCATTGCCGGTCGTTATGCACCCGCCCATGCTTACCGAGGCTGTGCTCGCGATGCGAGACCCCGAACCCGACTCCGCGGCTGGCCAGCCAGCCGAGCGCCCGCTGGCCATCGAGGCGCGCGGGCTGGTCAAGCGGTTCGACGATACGCTGGCGGTGGACGGAGTGGATATAGCCGTTCCCGAAGGTGCGATCTACGGCATCCTTGGCCCCAACGGCGCGGGCAAGACCACCACGCTGCGAATGCTGCTGGGGATCATCGATCCTGACGAGGGCGTGCGCCGCGTATTCGGGCACGACCGCCCGCACGAGATCGCGCGTCTCATCGGCTATCTGCCCGAAGAACGCGGGCTCTACCCGGCGATGAGGTGCGACGAGGCGATCGGCTTCCTGGGCGCGCTGCGCGGCCTGCCGGTCAAGGAAGGGCGGGCGCGGGGGCGCGAATTGCTAGAGCGGCACGGACTGGGCCATGCGATCGACCGCCAGATCCGCCAGCTGTCCAAGGGCATGGCGCAGACGGTGCAACTGCTGGGCACGCTGGTTCACCGCCCCCGGCTGGTGGTGCTGGACGAACCGTTCAGCGGGCTCGACGCGATCAATCAGGGCAAGCTGGAACTGCTGATCCGCGATCTGGCGGCGGACGGGGTGACGGTGATCTTTTCCACCCATGTGATCCAGCACGCCGAACGCCTGTGCGACGATGTCGCCATCATTGCTGGCGGGCGCGTGCCCTATGCCGGATCGGTGGACGCCGCGCGTGACCGCATCCCGGCGCAGGTGAGGCTGGAAACCGCGCGGGCCGATGGCCGCTGGCGTGCCGCCCTGCCCATGGGCGCGCGCCACGATGCCAGGGCCAGCGGCAGTCATCTCTGGTATTTTCCGCTCCCCGATCCGCAAGGGTCCGACACCGGGACGGAGTCGCTGCTCCGCGCGCTGATCGAAGGGGAGGCGGGCGTGCTCTCGCTCTCGCTCTCGATCGAGCGCGCCGGGCTGCACGATGCCTTCGTCGCCATCGCAGGGGAGGCGGCGGCGAGGGCTCTGGCCGAAACCAAGGAAGGGGCCCGGCGATGAATGAGTTGCACGCCTCCTCCCGGCTCAGCACGATCCAGGCAGCCTGGGTGGTGGCGCGGCGTGATTTCAACGCAATCCTGTTCAGCCGCGCGTTCTTCTTCTTCCTGTTAGGCCCGCTGTTTCCGCTGGCGGTGGGCAATCTGGCGGGCAATATCGGCGGGCAGGTGCAGCAGAGCGCGCAAGCGACGAGCTATGCGCTGGCGATGGCCCCGGCGGACAACGCCCGCATGACAGCGGCGGCCGAGCGCCTGCGCGCCCGCTTGCCGATGGTGGTGCCCAATCTCGTCCCGCTGGATGCAGATGGGGCCAGCGATCCGCGCGCCATCCTAGAAAACGGCGCGCGGAGCTATGCCGCGGTGATTTCCGGCACCCCCGCGGCACCGCATCTGACGGGGCCGGGCGATCAGCTCGCGCTCTTGGGCGGGCCCGTCGGCCTCATCGCGGCGGAGGCCGCGGTCGAGGGCGCCGTCACGCAGGCCCCCGTCTCGACCGAAGTGGTGGAGCGCACCAGTGCCACCGCCCGGCAGGACCGGATCGCTACCGCGCAGAGCGCGCTCCTGCTGCTGTTCCTGCTCACCATCATCCTGGCGGGCATGGTGCTCTCCAATCTGGTGGAGGAGAAAGCCAACAAGATCATCGAGGTGCTTGCTGCCGCTATTCCCATGGACGCGGTGTTCATGGGCAAGCTGTTCGCCATGCTGGGGATCAGTTTTGTGGGGATAGCGGTGTGGGCGGGCGGGTTCGGCCTCTTCGCGCTCGCCACCGGTGCCAGCCCCGCCGTGCTGCCGACACCGGGCGTGGGGTGGCCGGCGTTCGTAGCGCTGGGCGTTATTTATTTCGCCATGAGCTATCTTCTGCTCGGCTCCATCTTTCTCACCATCGGCGCGCTGGCGACCACGGTGCGCGAGGTGCAGACGCTGTCGATGCCCGTCACCATGTTCCAGATTTTGGTATTCTTCTTCGCCACTTATGTGCTGACCGCGCCGGGATCGGCGATGGAGACGTTGGCGATGGTGTTTCCGCTCTCCTCCCCCTTTGCCATGCTGGCCCGCGCCGCGCTGGACGAGGCGCTATGGCCGCACGCGATGGCGCTGGCGTGGCAAGCGCTGTGCGTAGTGTCGTTCATCCGGCTGGGCGCGGGGCTGTTCAAGCGGCGGGTGATGAAATCCGGCAAACCCGCGCGCAGGCGGGGGTGGCTGCGGAAAGGAGTTACGGCACCCTGAAGCTTTTCAGGTGCTTGAGCCATATCGGAAAATTGGCAGAGGTGACAGGAACCCCTGCCGGAAATCGTCCAAGTATCTGAAAGCGCTCGTTTCCCATTCCAGCCCTGCCATGGTTCGCCACGGCAGGGTGCCACGGAAGGAGACCACGACATATGTGTGGCATTCAGAACGTCACCCGCAAGCAGGGCACGTATTACTACCGTAAACTCATACGTTTAGGGGCTGATAAACCTTTCCGGCTACGTCTCTCGCTCAAGACAACCAGCCGGCGCCGGGCGGCCCTGCTCGCGCCCGCGCTGACCTTGATCTGCGAGAGGGTCGCAATGGGCATTGTAAGCAACATGGCGCGTGACGGCCTCACTGCCGCGCAGCGGGCCGAAATTTTTCGGCGCCAGATGCTGGTCGAGCGCGATCGGCTTGAGGCTATGCACGCCAGCTTACACGTGCTTCCACCCGACGATCACGATGATATCGGCAAAGCGCTTACGTTGCGGTTAGGCGCAAGCGAGATGGCCGCGCAGGATGGTGCGATGCAGGGCAAGGTCGAGGATTTCCTCGTCGCCCGCGTCGACCCCGACAATGATGACGAGGACATCGTAATCCTTGCTTGGTCGGATCTCGCTGCCTCGATTGAGCACGAGGGAGCCGATTTTCTTCATTCACTTTCCAAAGCGGAAATGAGGAAGCTGCTCGCTCATTTTTACGTGAAAACGTGCGGAATCGAGTTCATTCTCGGCATTGTCCGTCGCGGTGCGCTCGAAAATGACAGCAAGGTGCCAAGCTTCTCGGCGATGCAACGGGCCCAGATGGAATCCCCGGGATGACGCAACAGCCCATCCCTGATGATACAGGCGCAATTGGCCGTTACCGCTATCCTCGCGAACCTCTTGTCACTGAGCTAGCTAACGTGGCGGTAGTTAGAGCCGCCAGTCGCGTAACTAATGACTTACTCGCTTTGGAATCGAACCAGTTCACGGCTCCGATATCAGCGCCGTAACTGGTCGCCCCCAACAGGGTGTTATGCAATCCTAGACCGCAGGGGAATCTGAGCCTTAGATACTTGGCCATGTTCGGACAATTGGCGGGGCTGAGCCCCAGACCTCATGCAGTCGAAAGGTGTTCGTTCAGCGCATTCAAAAAATGACATCTATTTAACGAGAATTGCGCCATCCCGATTTATGGAGGTCGTCTGCGTCCGTTTGGTTCTAATCAACCACAACCCGATTGTTAGCAGGCCAACTGCCCAGAATATCGCGATGAATGGCGCATCGTTGCCGAGCGTCAGGCGCGCAATAAGGGTCGCTGCCATGCCCCCGGGAACGCCTATGACCAGGCCCCACCAACTTGCCCGCAGATAAGTGGATGGCTTGCCGGCCCTGTCACGCTTGTCGAGCCAGATGAACGTTCCGGTCGCCACCACGATGGTCATCGCCAGCCCGAACAGGATGTAGGCGATCTTGACCGGAAGCCCGCCGTAGTTGCCGAAATGCAGATTGTAGGTGGAAGCCGCTAGTTGCTGGCCGACGGTTCCGTCCGCCATTCCCGCCGTGCCGTGGAACTCGCCGTCGCCGGAGAATGCGTAATACTCGCCGAAAATCAGCCGGCGCGGGTGCTCGGCAACGATCTGCATGTGTTGGCCCGCCGTGCCGGGATCATGCAGGATGACGTAATAGGGGCGGGTCTCGGGATATTCGCGCACCATGTAGGAAAGCGCCGGCGCCACATCCGGGATCGGCGCGGGCGAAGCGTCGCCTTCGGGCTCGCCGCCGAAGACCGGAGCAAGCGCGGCTTCGCTGTCGCCGCCATAGGCGCTTGCTGCAAGACCCGACCCCGAAATGTAGAACAGACCGATCATGGTTCCCGTCAGCGCAATCGCCAGGGCGAAGGGTATCGTCCAGACAGCCAGCCGGTTGTGCCAGTCCAGCGTGGCGACATCGTCACCCCGCCGCGCACGGAGGCGAAAGGCGTCGCGAAAGATGCGCGGATGTGCGGCTATGCCGGAGATGGTAAGCGCGACCAACATCGCGCCGAACAGTCCGACTAGCGACATGCCGACTACGGCCGGCAGGTTCAGGCGATAATGAAGAGCCAGCAGGAATTCAGCCCAGGCATTCTCTTCCGGCATCGCGATGCTGCCGCTCTCGTCAATGTGTACCGCCTGCGTATCGGTGGTGATCGTCGTGCGCGGCAGATCTTCCGTCGGCAGATGGACGTAGAGATGGGTCGTGGTCGGCCCGTCGCTTTCTGTCGCAAGCACGTTCTCGATCCCGCGCTGGATGGCGGCGGGCGCAATTGCCGTCATCTCGGGCGCATCGCGCTGTTCGAACCGCTGCCATTCTTCGTACAGCACGATAGCCGTGCCGGTAGCGCAGATCAGGTAGAGCAGAGCGCAGCACACAAGCCCTAAGGCCGAATGGGCGGAGATCGCCTTTCGAACCGTCTCCTTGGAGAGTGCTATGGTCATGCCGGACCGCCTTGCAGCAAGAGGAAGGGCGCTGATAATGCCGCAATGCCGGCAACCCAGGCGAATTGCCGGGTGCGATAAGTCATCATCAGAAGGGCGAAAGTAAGGACGGGCCATGCCACCGGAACGGTGGCGAGCACGGCGACGTTGCCGTCCGCCTCCGCACCCCCGGCCATTAGGATGAGGGCCCTGATGGCTAGCGCGAGAAGCAGGCTCGCAACCAGCGCGAGCGGGCCGGCGATGACGAAGGTCACCCAACCGGATCGCTGAGTTACGGCAACCTCGCTGCTTCCCCGGTGGCTCGTCCTGATTGTCTTCGCGCGTGCCTTGCGGGCGGGTTGTGCCGCCGCGAAGGCCAGCGCCACGCAGGCCGCGAAGGTTGCGACAAGCGCGGTAACAGCTACGCCCCACTCGCCTGCCGCGCTGTCGCCAACGACTAGCGCCGCCAGCAGCGTGGTCCAGCCGCCGATATTCAGCACGGTCGAGCGGTCCGCCCTTCCCCAGGACAGTCGGAGCACGGTCACACCGGCAATCGCCAGCGCAGCCGCTATCCAGAAAGGGGCGTCGACTTCCATCAGAAGCTGACCGTCAGCGAACCGTTGATGCTGCGCTTCTCGCCCGGGAAGCAGTCTCCACGTACCAGACAGACTGCGAAATATTCCTCGTTGGTGATGTTTCGTGCAGTCAGCCGGAATGCGAACCGGTCGAAATCGTAGCCGAGCGACAGATCGCCCACGGTGCGCCCATCGACCCGGTAGGTCAGCAGGTTGCCATCGATTGCCGAGATACCGTTGCTCTCGTTCCCACCGACATAGCGCAGCCCGCCACCCAGGCTGAGCCCGTCGAGCGCGCCCCGGAAATTATACAGGGCGAACAGCGAGGCCTGCCAGTCGGCAATCGAGGTCAGCGCAAAGCCGTTCGGATCCTCCGCATCGAGATAGCTGACATTGGCATCAAGCCGCAGTCCCCCGACCAGCGCGTTGCCTTCGAACTCGATGCCGCGGACCTTCGAGACGCCTTCCTGCTGGCTGTTGCCGCCGACCAGAGCATTGGGATTGGGCAGGTTGGACACTTCGATGTCGAACGCAGACAGCGTGACAAGAGCATTGATGCCAGTCGGCTGCCACTTGATCCCTGCCTCGTACTGGCGCCCTTCCTGCGGCAGCAATTGCTGATTGGTAATCGTGTCGATGCCGACCACCGGCTCGAAACTCTCGGCGTAGCTGACATAGGGAGAAATGCCCGCAGGGCCGCGCCATAGCAGCCCGAAGCTGAGGCTGGTGGCGTTGTCCTTCTGCGTGGATCCGTTCTCCACCCGGTTGTCGACGCTGTCGAACCGCACGCCCGCATTGGCGACAAGCGCGCCCCAGCTCATCTGGTTCGAGATGTAGAACCCCGTCGAATCCACGTAATTGCGCGGACCGTTGCCTTGGAATTGCCGAACCTCTTCGACGCTAAGCACATCCTGATACTGCGGATCGAAGGCGTTCAACGTGCCGCCGTTGAAGATGTAGGCGGTGTCGGAATCGGTGAAGACGTCCTGGCGCTGCACCCCAACGAGCAATTCGTGTTCGATCGGCCCGGTGGAGAATTCGCCGCGCAGGCGTGCGTCGAGCGCGAGCTGTTCGCTGCGGTTGTCGGCCAGATAATAGGTCCACGCCCCGTCCCCGTTTTCGTCGATGCGCGGAACGCCATTACCCTGAAAGGCGATCCACGCCTGCCGATAATCGGCCTGTGAATCGACGTAGCGCCCAACCGCCTCGAACGAGAATGTGTCGTTGAATTGCTGTTCCAGAAGCAGGGTAAGCGCGAAGCTTTCCGTATCATAAGCATTGAAGCCGGGCGCGCCATGATATGTGTACGGATCGATCTCCTGATCGTCGGCGGTCGGGAAAAGTGTCCCCGTTACCGGCAGGAACTGGTGCGCGGTATCGGATCGCTGTTCCGAATAATTGGCAAGGATCGTCACCTCGGTGCCGGTCGCGGGCCGCAGGGTAAGCGCGGGCGCGATGACGAGCTTATCGTCACTCACCTGGTCGATCTGCGTGTCGGCATCGCGCAGGATGCCCACAAGCCGGAACTGCGCCTGATCTTCCGCACCGGGGATAGCGATATTGATATCGGTCGCGATCTGCTTGCGGTCGAAGCTACCGTAATCGAGCCGTACTTCGCCTTCCGTGACGCCGTGCGGCCTCTTGGTCACCACGTTGATAATACCGCCGGGCGAACCAGCGCCGTAGAGCACCGATGCCGGCCCCTTCAGGACCTCGACCTGTTCCAACGTGTAAATATCCTGCCGGGTCGTGTTGTAGAACCCGAACAGGTACTGGAGATTGTCGCGATATTCCGGCGCATCGAGACCGCGCACCTGCGCGAAATCGCCGCGGGTGGAAAAGCCGAAGGGTTCGGCTGTGACGCCAGCTGAATAGGTCAGGGCATCATCCAGCGACTGAGCGCCCTTCTCCTCGAAATCCTGCTCGGTTTCGATCGAAATCGAACGAGCTGTTTCCACAATCGGCGTATCGGATTTTGTCGCTCCAAAGTCCGTGAGCGCGCCAGTGACGACGATCGTTTGTTCGTCCGCTTCGTCGGTAGGATCGCCGGTCTGGGCTGAACGGTCCTGCGCGTAGGCAGGCGGTGCAGTTATGAGCGCTAACGTAGTCGTCGTCGCAAGAAGAAAAGGTTTCAATTGGGGCTCCCTGAACACAATCTCACCGCCCGCTAATGCAAGTCATTCGCATTTGCAACCGCGTTCTTGCGAAAGTTCCGGGACCGGGCTGGTGCACGCTGGGCGGGGAGTGGCGCGCCGCTTCCTACGCCCGGGCCCGCACGACAACACTTCTCGAAGGAGAGTGATTGGAAGCTGGCCTTTTGTGATGATTTCGGCGGCTGACGCTCTTGCACTAAGAGTCGCGCTGATTCATGGTGCCGATATCAAGACCGCGACGGGGTGCCACGGCAGGGTACCACGCCGTTTTGATTCGCAGGGAAACCTGAGCCTTTTCAGGCGCTTGGCGTATTCCGGAAAAATGGCAGGGGTGACAGGATTCGAACCCGTGGCCCTCGGTTTTGGAGACCGATGCTCTACCAGCTGAGCTACACCCCTGCAGC
>NZ_JBELMO010000082.1:0-11474 GCF_042095715.1 Qipengyuania sp.
CGATGCCGGTCTCCGCGACGTTCAGATAGACTTCCATGATCCGCCGCTTGCCCCACAGGTTCTCGATCAGGAAGGTGAACCAGGCCTCCAGCCCCTTGCGAAAATAGCCACCGCCCTGCCAAAGGAAGACGTTCTTCGCGGTCTGCTGGCTGATGGTGGATCCGCCGCGGATGCGCCCGCCCTGTGCGTTCTGCTTAATCGCCTTCTCGATCGCCTCGCGATCGAACCCGTCATGCTCGCAGAACTTGCCATCCTCGCTCGCGATGACCGCGCGGACCAGATTGCGGTCGATGTTGGAGAGCGGCTCCCAATCCTTGACCACGGCATGGTCGTCCATCGCCATGGTGGCGGTGTAGGGGATGGGCACGAAACGCAAGACGATCACCGCCGCCAGGCTCAGCAGCACGAACCAGATGATGAGCTTGATGAGAAACCACAGGATGCGGGTCATGGCAGTGCGATAGAGGTCTGCGCCGGGCGGGGCAATCCGCCCTTAGCCCCTTGCATCGTAGGCGGCGCGCGCCGCCTCGATGCGCGACAGATTCTTTTCCGCCCATGTCCAGACCCCGCAGAACGCGTCGGCCAGTTCGTGGCCCAGATCCGTCAGCCTGTATTCTACGCGCGGCGGCACTTCAGGATGGATGGTGCGGATAACCAGCCCCTCGCGCTCCATCGCGCGCAGGGTCTGGGTCAGCATCTTCTGACTGATGCCGGGCACTTCACGGCCCAGTTCGCTGAAGCGGCGGCTGCCCGCGTCTTCCAGTGCCTCGATAACCAGCAGCGTCCATTTATCTGCTACCCGACCAATCGTTTCGTTGACCAGAGCATCGATCTTCGGATCGTCGGAATAGCTGGTGTTGGCGGTTTCCGGCATTTCTTTCTCCGAGGAAACTATGGCACCTGAAGGTGCCTACTTTCCAAAAGTGCGTAGCTTCCTATTTGACCCCTCGCAATCCAGTCGAATGTGGAGAACAATCATGAAAATAAGCGGGAATACCATCCTTCTGACCGGTGGCAGCAGCGGTATCGGACGGGAACTGGCACGGCGTTGGCACGATTTGGGCAACACCGTCATCATCGCCAGCCGAAATAGGGATGCGCTCGACAAAACAGCCGAAGGATACGAAAATATCCATGTGATGATCCTGGATGCGGGCAAGGGCGCGGACATCGGCCAGTTCGTGCGCGATGCGATCGAGAAATTTCCCGCGATCAACGTCTTGGTCAACAATGCCGGGATCATGAAGTTCGAGGACATCACCGGTTCGCGCGACCTGAGCGATGCCGAAGCGGAGATCGAAACCAATCTGCTGGGCCCCATCCGCTTGATCGATGGCTTCATAGATCATCTGAAGGGTCAGGCCGATGCTGCCGTCATCAACGTGACTTCGGGTCTGGCCTTCGTGCCGTTACCCAAGGCTGCGACCTATTCGGCGACGAAGGCAGCGCTGCACAGCTACACCGTGTCGCTGCGCGCGAAGCTGAAGGACGCGGTCGAGGTCATCGAGATCGCGCCGCCCGGCGTTCAGACCGAACTGACACCCGGGCAATCGGAGCGGGAAGAATATATGCCGCTCGACGAGTTCATCGATGAGACGATGAAGCAGTTCGAAGCCGCCGAGACCCCGCCGGAAGTGCTGACCGAGCCGGTCAAGCCGTTCCGCCATGCCGAACGCGATGGCAAGTTCGACGACCTCCTCGCCATGCTGGCAACCCGTTAAACCGGGGGCGGCGGGCTCCAAGGTGCCAGGGGGCCTGTAAGCCGGGTTCTGTCCCGCCGACGGTATCCGAAATCGGACCGTATCGGCGGGGGCAGCCATTCATCTGGGCCATGTGTCGCCACATGGCTCAAGCAGCCAACCCGGGCGGTCGCAGCAGTTACGCTTGAGGCGAAACACCCCAGCTCTCTTTCGAGAGCGCGCCGCCCCTATTCGGCTTTGCTCCGGGTGGGGTTTACCATGCGGGCCGCGTTGCCGAAGCCCCGGTGCGCTCTTACCGCACCCTTTCACCCATGCCTGTGCCCCGTGCGGGGCCATCGGCGGTATTCTCTCTGTGGCACTTTCCCTATGCTTGCGCACGGCGGGCGTTACCCGCCACCCTTGCTTCGTGGAGCCCGGACTTTCCTCGAACGCTTGCGCGCCCGCGGCTGCCCGGCCCCCTGGCGATTCGGCAGATAGGCTATCGGTAGCTTCTCGCCAAGCACGTGACGGACAGCGGCCATTCGGGCACCTCACCTCCAGCTAAACTGAGGGGTAGGAAGCTGCCGATCACATCGGGAGCGTCCGTAGCTGCCACGCGTAGGGATATGCAGCTTGCTCAGGTACTGGCGTCGTTCATCGCCGGACGTTTGCGGGTCAGACGCAGTCCGTCGCGCATGTTGAGGCTGAGCAGGACGATGTTCACCGCGCCCGCAATCAGCTCAATCGTTTGCACGGTGTAAAACCAAGCATCGAAAGTCTCCGTCTGAGCCTTGAAGGACAGATAAAGCGCTGACGGTATCAGAACCAGAATACCATTTCCTGCAATGATTGGCATGCGCTTGCGCTTCGCACTGACCAGCGGGTTGCGCCATCCCCTGCCCAATCGAAGACCGGAGCCGCCTGCCGCCACCAGCGATGGGATCAGGATCAGGAAGCCCCACGGGATCATGGTCTTGACGGTCACGACCAGCGCTTCACTGCCGAACAATTCTGATGACAAGGTGGCTAACCAGAAGAAACTTATTGTGAGCAGAGCGATAGCGCCTGCGATGGGGTGGATCATTCTCGCCATGGAAACCTTCCGCGTTCTCGTAACACATAGTCAGCTATGTATTATTGTATAGCTTGCTATGCAAGTGCTATCGGCGCGGTATGACATTTTCCAAAGACCGGTCAGCCGGATACCTCGTGAATCACATGGCGCGGCTGTTCGAAAGAGGATTGGCTGCTCGCATCCGGCCGCTCGGGCTTACCCCGGGCACATTCCCGGCACTGTTGGAACTGTGGGAGGGGGGCGGGCTGACGCAAAAGGAACTGGTCGAACGTCTGGACATCGAACAGGCCACCATGGCCAACACGTTGGCGCGCATGGAACGCGATGGACTTGTCCGGCGTCAAAAGGACGAAGCAGATGGCCGGGTGCAGCGGATTTGGTTGACCGACCATGCAAGAGGGCTGCGCGATGCGGCAATTGAGGCGGCCAAATCTGTCAATTCCGAAACGATGGCGGGCTTGTCAGCGCAGGAGCAGCGGCAGCTTGTCGCACTGATGCAAAAGATCGTTTATCGTGACAAGACGTCTGCTACGCCAACCTCATCTGAATGACCGGCAGCGACGGGGTCGTTAGCTGCCGTCGCGAAATCATCGACACCAAGAATCCCCATCCGCTTTCGCGGTCCCGAACCGGACATCTGACAGGCGACCCAAACCTGCCGCCCCTACCGCGTCTTCCCCTGATCCCGGTCAAGCAGCAACTGGAACAGGATCGCGCGGATCTCACCGTCGATCTCGCCATTGATCAAGCGCGGGCGCCAGCGGCGCTGGAAGGCCTCCACCGCCTTGTGACCATCGGTGATGTCGTAGCCATAGCGTTCCAGCGCCAGATAGAAGGCGGCGTCGTTGTCGAACGGGTCGCCGCGTTCCAGCTTTTCGGGCGTTGGCAGACACAGGCCGTATTCGGCCAGCCTTTCCCAGGGAAACAGCTCGCCCGGATCGATCTTCCGCGCGGGCGCCACGTCCGAATGACCCACGACATTCGCGCGCGGGATGCCGTGTTCCTTCACCATGCGCGCGACCAGCGGGACCAGCGCTTCGAACTGTTCGTCGGGAAAGCCGGTATAGCCGTATTTGTGGCCCGGATGATCCAGCTCGATGCCGATGCTGGCCGAATTCACATCGCGGATGCCGCGCCAGTAGCTGACGCCCGCATGCCAGGCGCGCTTTTCTTCGGGCACCAGTTGCACGACCTCGCCACCCTTGCCGATAAGGTAGTGGGCCGAAACCGCGGCTTCCGGATCGCACAGCCGCTCGATGGCGAAGCCCTTGTCCTCCATTTCCGTGTAATGGATCACCACCATGGAAATGGGCAGGGTCCGCTCGTCGAAATTGGGCGAGCGCGTTTGCCGGTGAACCAGTTCATCGGGACTTTGGGGCAGATTCTTGCCGATGTCTCCGAAATCGCTCACCCGATCAGGTCTCCGCTTTCCGGCAGGATCGCGCCGAGAACCAGCGCGTCGGGCTCCACCGCGAACTGCAATTGCCCGCCGTCCTGCACGGCGAGCAAATGGATCATGTGCGCCGCCGCGGTGCGGCTGGAAAGCTCTTCGGCGGCGAGCGTACCGTCAAGCGCGTGGCCCAGCGTTTCGTCGAAGGCGATCTTGGGGCCGCTGGCGCGCACCACGATCTCGCACGCGCCGCTGCGCCGTTCCGCTCCGATCGTCAGCGTGCCGCCGCGTACCAGCGTATCGGTTGCGATCTGCGCTAAATTCAGCAGGACCTTCACGGCGGACTTGGCGAGGTTCGCCTCGCCGATGGCCCATTCGACCTCGATCCGGCCCTTGTCCGCAACCATGGCGTCGATCAGGTCGCGCGCCTCGTCAACCGCCACGCGTTCCCCGAAACCGCCGGCGGCACCGAAGGCAAGGCGAAAGAACTTGAGCTTGTTGGTGGAGATCACCGCGCTCTGTTCGAGCAGCTCGATGCAGTTCTGCCGCATCGCCGAGTCTTTTTCCGTGGCCAGCAGCTCCAGCCCGTTGGCGAAGGCGCCGACCGGAGAAAGCAGGTCGTGGCACAGGCGCGAACACAGCATCGCGGCCAGATCGACGGAGGGTGATTCGGTCATGAAAGGCCCCCTTTCGAGCGGGCAGGTTGACGGTGTTGACACAGTCCAGAGGAAACAGGTGCCTTCCCCCCGATGGGGGGCGAGGATGGATGGGCAGGGGTCAGGGGGCAGGGGCGCGCTATGGTCATCTCTCAGGAGCTAGCGTCAAACCCGCGTGTAGGAAAGCGCCGCGAAGCCGTTTTTGCCATCGCGCCACAGGCGCAGCTCGCCTTCGCCCGCGATGGCCCAGATCATACCGTCGCCGGCGGCCATCGCCCGGTCGGTGGCGGAAGGGCGCGCGGGACCGCGGGGATGGCTGTGATAATAGCCGATCAGGCGCGGACCACCGCCGCGCATGGCCCGGTGGGCGTCGATCAAGGCCTGCGGGTCGATCTCGAAATGCGATTCGGGGGTGGGGTGGACGTTACGCGCGGGGAGATGCGCAGTGATGGCGGTATCGGTGCCGAACAGAAGCCCGCAGGCCTCGCGCGGATGGTGTTGGCTCGCCAATGCCAGGATGGCACCGTGAACTTCGCTTGTCAGATTTACGGTCATCACGCATGGCCTCTACCATGTCCGAAGCGCGACGCATCGAGGGAGTTGTCCCGGCGCCCGGTCGTCTCGACAAGACCCTGGCGGAGGCGACGGATCTGTCGCGCGAACGGGTAAAGGGGCTGATCGCGCAAGGGGCGGTCGAGGTCGATGGCGCGATCGCCACCAGCGCCTCTGCCAAGGTCGGCTCCGGCGCGGCCTTTTCGATCGTCCTGCCGCCTGCCGAGCCGCTCGAGGCGGAGCCGCAGGATATTCCCCTGGTCATCACGTTCGAGGACGATGCACTGATCGTGGTGGACAAGCCGGCGGGCATGGTCGTGCACCCTGCGGCGGGTAATCCCGACGGCACGCTGGTCAATGCGCTGCTCTATCATTGCCGGGGCCGGCTGTCTGGCATCAACGGGGTGGCGCGGCCCGGCATCGTGCACCGGATCGACAAGGATACCAGCGGCCTGCTGGTGGTCGCCAAGACGGACGCGGCACACGAAGGGCTGGCCCGCCAGTTCGCCGATCATTCCATCGACCGGCGCTATCTCGCGGTTTGTGCTGGCCACCCAATCCCATCGGAAGGCACGGTGGATGCCCGGCTGGGCCGGTCCGACGCCGATCGCAAGAAGATGGCCGTGCTGCCGGACGGGAGCAGCCGGGGCAAGCACGCGGTGACGCATTACCGCACCCTGCGGCGGTTCGCCCACGCCGCGGAGATCGAATGCCGGCTGGAAACCGGGCGGACGCATCAGGTGCGCGTTCACTGCGCGTCAATCGGTCATCCGCTATTGGGAGACCCTGTCTATGGACGCACACCCAAGGCGCTTCGCGCCACGCTTTCCGAGCTGTCTTTCGCGCGCCAGGCGCTTCACGCGGCCGAGCTGGGCTTCACGCATCCCGTCAGCGGCGAACGGCTCCTTTTCCGGGCCGATCTGCCCCCCGATCTGCGGGAACTCATCGACGAACTTGCACGTTGAAATCGACGAAAGCGCATTCAATTGCGTGCCACCGGACACTATATCGAGTTCAGCGGCCCGACCGTGCGGACGCCCAGCAGGGGTCCGGGCATCAGAGGCTGGCTTGAAGAAAGGTCAGGGATACCAGTGAGCAACACCAAAGGTTTGAGCGTCCCGGCGCTTGGCGGAGAGCAGAGCCTCAACCGCTATCTCTCGGAAATCAAGAAGTTTCCCGTACTGACGGCTGAGCAGGAATACATGCTCGCCAAGCGGTACGAGGAGCATGAGGACAGCGAAGCTGCCGCGCAGCTAGTTACCTCGCACCTGCGACTCGTGGCGAAGATCGCCATGGGTTATCGCGGCTATGGCCTGCCCGTCTCGGATCTGATTTCCGAAGGCAATGTCGGCCTGATGCAGGGCGTCAAGAAGTTCGAGGCCGATCGCGGCTTCCGTCTTGCCACCTACGCCATGTGGTGGATCAAGGCATCGATCCAGGAATTCATCCTGCGCAGCTGGAGCCTCGTCAAGATGGGCACCACCGCCGCGCAAAAGAAGCTGTTCTTCAACCTGCGCCGCATGAAGAAGAACCTCGACGCTTACGAGGACGGTGATCTCCACCCCGATGACGTCACCAAGATCGCAACCGATCTGGGCGTGCCGGAGCAGGAAGTCATCAACATGAACCGCCGCATGATGATGGGCGGCGACGGCTCGCTCAATTCGCCCATGCGCGGCGGGGAAGAGGGCGCCGGGGAATGGCAGGATTGGCTGACCGACGACGGCCCGCTTCAGGACGAAATGGTCGCAGAAGACCAGGAAGCCGTCATGCGGCACGAAATGCTGCTGGAAGCGATGGACAGTCTCAACGATCGGGAGAAGCACATCCTCTCCGAGCGGCGGCTGACCGACAATCCGCAGACGCTGGAAGAGCTGTCGCAGGTCTATGACGTCAGCCGTGAACGCATCCGCCAGATCGAGGTGCGCGCTTTCGAAAAGCTTCAGAAGGCGATGCAGCGGATTGCAGGCGACAGGCTTCTGCCCAGCGCCGCCTGAACGACCCTGAGGGCGCGGGCGATCAGGCGAAGGCCCAGGTTCCGCGCTCGTCCGACCCATTGCGGGTAATTTGACCGGGGCGGCCGATGGGATCGGTCGCCCCTGTCAGTTCTGCGATCGACGTTGTGTCATTCGCTTCCACCACAGCCAGGGTCCGCACCCCATCGGGTGTGCGCGCCACCACTGTGGCTAGCCTCGGCTCACCTTCCCGGTCGTAATGGATGGTCCAGGTTTCCAGCGTGGCGGGACCTGCATAGTCTTGCGCCAAGGGAGGAATCGGGCCGCGCCGTGCGTCGGCGATCTTCTGGCAGTCGAAATCATGCGGGAAGCTGCAATCGAGTGGATCGGCTGATAGCAGGATCGTGTGGTTGTGCGTCGCATAGCCGCCATTGGCGAACAGCAGTCCCTTACCGCCGGTTTCGCGCAGCTTTTCGACCATGCAGCCGACGGCATGGCTCATGTAATTGCCGATGGGGCCGCCGCCGAAAGTCAGCCCGCCGAACACCGTGATCGGTCGCTCCAGCGGCCAGCCAAGCACGCGGCGGGCCAGCTTGGGCACGCACGGAAAGCAGCTGTAGAGTTCAACGTGATTCAGATCGCCGGGTGCAATCGCGTTCTTGGCGAGACATTGTTCGATGGAAGTCGCGAGGCTGGGCGAAGCGGCGTAACTGTCGCGCTTGAGGAAGTCTTCGTCCTCGTGCGCGGCAGCGCCATGACCGACGTGAATGAGACGCTCCTCCTCGATCCCGCGCCGCCGCGCTTCGGCCAGGCTGGTCACGATATAGCCGGCCCCCTGGTTGACGGAGGCGTTCGCGACCTGGAGCTTGGTATAGGGAAAGGCAATCGGCCGGTTGCCTGCCGATGGCGTCACGACGTCATCGGGTGCGACCTTTTGGCGGAGCCAGGCATGCTTGCACTCCGCCGCGACCTCGCTCATGCCGGACCATAATTTGCCGCTTTCCGCCTGCCCCTCGGCCAGTGTCTCTCCGCGGACGGCCCGGCCCGCGTTCTCGTAAAGCGGATAGACATCCACCGGCACCACCAGACCATGGCGCTGCGCAAAGCCCTCGCGCACGCGGTGCGATGCATCGCGCAGCGCGTTGGGCTTCGATCCGTCTTCGCGTGGTTTCGCGGCGGCTATGCGTGCGGCGGTACGCAGCGCCTCGCCGCCAACGACCGCGCAGACGGTCGCTTCCCCCGCGCCGATGCGGTTGGCGGCCTCGTTCAGCAGCCGGATCGGGCTGTCGCCATTAGGCTTGTCGGTCTGCTCGCGATGCTTCGGCGCAATGCCGAGCATGTCCGCCAACGTCCCGTCGACGGGGTTGAGCCGGGGCCAGGCAATCTGGCTGACCACTGCCAGGCTGTCGCAATCGGCCAGCACGCCACCGCCTGCATCGTGATCGGCGCGGCGCAGCGCCTCGGCCATCAGCTGCACCGGATCGAGCGCAAGGTCAGGCTCGTCCGTCCGGTCGTTGACCTGCCCGACCCCCACGATCACCGGCCCCCGCGCTGCGTCCATGCTACCTGCTCCCGCACTTGCTTTATTCGGATCGGGCGATACGCGTGACGGGCGGAGACGCAAAGGGAGAGGACATCGATGAAGACGCGGATTACCGAGTTGTTCGGGATCGAACACCCCATCATCCAGGGCGGAATGCACTATGTCGGTCTTGCCGAAATGGCGGCCGCGGTCAGCAATGCCGGTGGGCTCGGCACCATCACCGGCCTGACGCTGGGCACCCCGGAAAAGCTGGCGGACGAGATCGCGAAGTGCCGCGACATGACCGACAAGCCCTTCGCGGTAAATCTCACCTTTCTCCCGTCTCTGACCCCTCCCGACTATCCGGGGCTGGTCAAGGCAATCATCGATGGCGGCGTGCGCATCGTGGAAACGGCGGGACGCAATCCGCAACAGGTGATGCCCCATCTCAAGGATGCGGGCGTCAAGGTGATCCACAAGTGCACCAGCGTTCGCCACAGCCTGAAGGCGCAGGAAATCGGCTGCGACGCGGTGAGCGTGGACGGCTTCGAATGCGGGGGGCATCCGGGTGAAGACGATATTCCCAATATGATCCTTCTCCCGCGCGCGGCGGATGAGCTGGACATTCCCTTCGTTGCCAGCGGCGGACAGGCGGATGGCCGGAGCCTCGTCGCCAGCCTCGCGATGGGGGCCGACGGCATGAACATGGGCACACGCTTCATCGCCACGAAGGAAGCGCCGGTGCACGAAAACGTGAAGAAGGCGATCGTCGCGGCGAGCGAACTCGATACCCGGCTGGTGATGCGTCCGCTGCGCAATACCGAGCGCGTGCTGAACAACGATGCGGTGGAGGAAATTCTCCAGATCGAGCGGGAGAAGGGCGACGATCTGAAGTTCGAGGATATCTACGCTCAGGTCGCCGGCGTCTATCCGCGCATCATGACCGAGGGTGACATGGATGCAGGCGCCTGGTCCTGCGGCATGGTGGCCGGCCTGATCGACGATATCCCCAGCTGTCAGGAGCTGATCGACCGGATCATGGCGGAGGCCGACGCAATCATCAAAGAGCGTCTAAACAAATTCCTGACCAGCTAACGCGTGAGGAAACGGGCGCTTCTCCACGCGGAAGAAGCGCCCGTTCCGGAAGTCGGCGAGATCCTAGAACTCCGCCGAAATCGACGCGGAGAAGCTGCGGCCCACGGCATAGCTGTTGATGTCGATCCGGCGAGTGCCATTGTCCTGATATTCCAGGTTGTCGCGGCTGGTGAGGTTGCGGCCCTCCAGCTTGAGTTCCAGGGGAATACCGCCCAGCGAAAGGCCCTGGCGGAAGACCAGATCGATCCGCAGACCGGGATCTTCGTAGATATCGGGAAGATCCAGCGTGCCTCGGCTGGTGACCCGCTCGCTGGCGTAATTCGCAAGCACCGTAAATTGCTGGAGATCGTCCTGATTTTCCAGGCTGAGCTGGAAGTTGGCGATATGATCGGACTGGCCGGTCAGGGGCACGCCATCGCGAAAGTAATTGGTTGCCGGCTGATCGGCAAAGGGGAACACCCGCGCGATATCGCTGTCGCTGACTTCGAGTTCGGACTGGGTATAGGTGTAGTTCACGATGGCGACGAGGCGTTTGTTGCCAAACCAGCCACCCCAATCGGCCAGATCCTCGCTCGCCTCGATTTCCAGCTCCGCGCCGTAAAGCTTTGCGGTGGGTGCGTTGGCGAAGCCGCTGATCTGCTCGTTCTGGGAGAATGTCGAGAACACCTCGATGGGGTTGTCGATGTTCTTGTAGAAGCCCGCCAGGCTGACGCGATTGGCGCTGTTGACGTAATATTCGCCGCGCAATTCGTAGTTCGTCAGCTCGCTGTCCACCAAGGCGGGGTTGCCGTTGAACTGGCGGTTGGTTTCCGGATCGAAATAGGTCTGGAAGATCAGCTCGCGGAACTGCGGCCTCGCGATCGTTCGCGATGCACTGGCGCGGAGCTGGAAATTATACCCGATTTCATAGGTCAGCGTCGCGCCGGGAAGAAAGTAGTCGTTGTTGAGCTGGGTGTTCGCGCCGGAGTTGGAGGGCGTGTCGAAAATCTGGAGCGGGACGACGGACTGGTCCGCATCCTCGTATCGCACGCCGAGGTCGGCGGTCAGCCCGATGTCTGCCGGGGTGAGCCGCACGAGCGCATAGGCCGCGTGGACATCCAGATCGGCGCGAAAAGCCGGATCGGTCTCGGTCGTTTCGAAAATGTTATATTGATAAGGCCCGATCCCGGCCGCCTGCTGGCGGACCGGATCGAAGCCGAGATCGATTAGATCGTCGCCGAACAGGGCATCCGGGCGGAAGACCCCGAATACCTCGGGAAATCCGGAGGTGGCCCGCAGCGACAGCTCGCGCCTTTCGGAAATGCGGCGCGTGTCGGTATAGGCATAACCGATCGTGGCATTGAGCCAGTCGGTCGCTTCGTAGGTCAGGTCGATCCCGCCGTAGTAGAGTCGCTCCGTCAGGTCGGAGAACGCCACGGTCGCGGAGCCGCGCTGCTGGTCGAGCCGGTTGATGAACAGGTCCCCCAGCGGATCGGAGGGATTGTTCGTGCGCGTGTAGACGAACTCGTACTCATAGGGCGCTTCGCGCTGCGTTTCGGCAAAGCCACCCC
>NZ_JBELMO010000083.1:0-11069 GCF_042095715.1 Qipengyuania sp.
ACTATCTGCTCGACGCCGAGGGCTTGGGCGCCAAGCCAGCCGTCGATCGTATCGCTGGGATCAGCAAGGCGATCTCGGAGGCGTTGGCCATTCGCCCCTCGCAGATCGATGTCGAGGATCCAACGGTCGACGGTAAGAAGCTGGTGATCAACAAGTTCCAGATGCGCGGGCGCTTCGCCATGCGCCTGGCCGACTACAAAGACGAGGAAGGCGGGGCCGCACGCCTCTCCAGCGTTCGCGATGCCTTCAACTCACCGTTCCGACCCTTCGCGCTGGCCACGACCTCCGTCGGACAGGAAGGCCTCGACTTTCACCCTTATTGCTATCGGCTCTATCACTGGAACTTGCCCGGAAATCCCGTCGATCTCGAGCAGCGCGAGGGGCGTGTCCACCGCTTCAAGGGTCACGCAATCCGCCTAAATCTGGCGCATCGGCAGGTCGACGTGGTGCGTGGGCGCGAGAGAGATCACGATGATCCCTGGCAGATCATGTTCGACGCAGCTCGCGCCGAGACCGAGAATGACTCTGACCTCATTCCCTACTGGATTTACGAAGGGCCGGTGAAGGTCGAACGCCGCGTGCCCATGCTCCCGTTCAGCCGCGAGGTCCGACGACTCGAGTGGCTCAAACGAAGCCTGACCGTCTATCGCCTCGCGTTCGGACAACCGCGTCAGGAAGACCTGCTGGAGTATCTTCACAGCCTCATGGGAACCGCCATGGCGGCAGAAGATCTCGCCGACCTGCAAATCCGGCTCCAACCGTGACGTCGCGCCGCTCAGTCGCCTTCAACGGCAAGTGCCTTGCAGCGCTCCCCGACCAAGGCGATCACCTTCTCCTGCGCTGTCTTGGCGGCCTCAGCCTCGGCCGCGAAGGCAGGTAGCTGAAGCCCCTGCGCCCGGTCGGCCACACGCGCGGTCAAGTCCGCAATCGCAGTCTCGGCATCTCCGGCGGATACGCCGATTGTCCGCGCCAGCGCGAGGAAGTCCTGGGGCGTCAGACGGTCATCCTTGCCGTTGAGCTTGAGCGCCATGCGATCGCCCCCCAAACCCGGGAAGACGCGCGTGGTGACGGCGTCGTAGAGCGGCGCGAAGCGCACGCTCGTGAAGGCCTTGGCATCCACCTCGGCGACTTTGAGCACAGCGAGGTTCTTGAGATGCATATCGCCATCGGCGATGAGCCAGGCGAACACGGCCCGGCGGAACAGGATATCGAGATCGCTGGCCGGATCGGTCGACAGCGGTCGTAGGCCGCGCGCCATCCGCTCGATCGTTCCGTCGTATTTGGCGGATGCTGGAAGGTCCAAAATGGAGCAAAAGTCCTCCATCGCCAGACGCCGCTGATCCGCTGGCGCGCGACGAATATCGAACCGCTCGACGACCAGTGCAGGCGACATGCCGTCGGGCATCTCCAGCAGCGCGGCGTCGGGCACATCGAACCCGGCCGAGCGGCCAAGCTCCAGGCAAAGCCACTCGACGACCGGTAACATCTCGAAGCCCGCCGTGCCGGCGGGCTTGAGGATATGGGTGAACGGCTGATCGATGGCCGGAACGAGGGCGCCATCAGGCATCAGGCTCATCGGCGCCTTGATCTGGACGCCCGACAGGCGCGGCGTTTCCGCGCGCGCGAAGATGCGCGCCAGGTTCTGCTCGAAGGTCTCCTCGATCTCGCCCCGGGCCGGACCGGCGTAGCGGCCCGTGAAGCGACCGGTGTCGATGTATCCAGCCAGTGTTGTCGTGAGAATGTCAGCAGGCAGCGCCGCCAGTTCTTCTCGACCCTCGACGATGACGATGTTCGACATATATCGCCGTCCGCGCCGGAGCGCCTCGCGTTCATCGCGTTCGTGGAGAACCTGCGCCAGCCAGCCCTCAGGAAGCAGCGATTCAATGAAGGCCGGCAGCTTGCCCGGCGTGGTTTCGCGCACGAGGGCCGGTCCCGCTCGACGCCCCGGCTTCCAGCGCCATTCAAATCCATCGTGGGTCAGCCGGCCGAGCGGCTCACCGTGCCAGGCGACGAGGAGATCGAGCGCTGCCTTGTTGACCGGCGCCTTGGCAACGCCCGGCTGAGCTAGCAGAAAGCGTTCGGCACCTTCGCCTTCGCGATACCATTCGTTCTCGCGCGCCAGCACCCAGACGGCGTCGGCTGCGGCTTGGGGCGTCCCATGTTCCTCCACCAGACGCGCCGCCATCTGCGCGCGCATGTCGGCGGTAGCCGCGCTCGCATGTTCGCTGCGCAGGCGGAACGCTTCGAGAAAGCGCTGGCGCGGCGATGAGGCGTCGACGCGCAATTCGCCCAGGTCGTCGCCAATGACCGCCATCGCCGTCGATGGATGCTTCGGCGCTTCGTTCTGGATGATCTCAAGCGTCCGCAACCGCGTGCGCTGGTTGCGGCGGCCGCTGATGAACAGCCGCCCGTCGGGCGTCGGGGCGAGCAGCGCCGCACTCGCCGACGACAGATAGGCGTTGGGATAGAGATAGTGCGCAATCCGGACCGCATGACCGAGGATCGTCGCCTCGATATCCCCTTGGTGATCGACGTAAACCCCGCGGACGAGTTGGATCAACTCACCGGCCTTCGCGCGCTGATGCGCGCGCTTGGCGTCAATTGTCTCACCGACCAAATGAAGAGCCATAGGATTATCTCGCGTCTCAGATGCGCGTTAATCCCACCATCCGGTTTCGCGTGCAAGAATTATCTCTCATCTGAGATGCGAGATAATCCGACGTGTAGAGCTATTGGCGCGCGCCGACCCTGAATGATCGGCGCGATCCAGAACAGTCATGCCGCGAACGGCGCGCAGCCAGCCCTATGACGACTGGCCTAGCGGGCTCCGAGCGGGTTCGCCGATCCCCGCCACGGGCCTTGATCCGTCTCTCGCGGCGGCTTCTCCGATGGTCCCAGCGTTTCTGGGTCCCGGTCCCCAAGCTTACGTTGACAAGGCGTTATCGATTGATCGCGCGAGATGGCCTGCATGATGGCTCGCAAATTCCCAGAAACTCCGGACGCCGCCCCGACAGAGATCCCTCGATCTCGGGCTTCGCGAGCTAGCGCTCGCTAAGGCCGGAATCAAAAAGAATACCAGAATGGCTTTTCAATAGAATGCCTGAGACTGGTTATACAATATCTCTTTCCAACGGTATTTTCCGGACAAATCTCGCGACGCATTTCTTTCGGATGGCCGCAGATAGTGCCAATCAGGAGTCGACAGCCATTACCAAGTAAATAGCAATAGCATTTGACAAGAAAGGCCTTTGCCGATGCTTCTATTTATATGAAATTACTAACGTCACGTGATTACGGCCGATCCCGTTTTGCAAGAAGGCCGCTCACCAGAGCGAATTGACGAGGAAGGCAATTCCCAAGATGTAATAAGCCAAGGAACTCAAAATGATCGGGAAGCAATGCGAAGGCGACAATCGCGAAGTTCATACCCTGTGATCAACGCGTTCCAGTTGATCTTCGGCGGTGCTTCCAGCGTTAAGTCCGCAATGCGCAGCAGGCGATCGAGAAAGATTGCGGTTTCGAGAATTGCGATGCTCGCGCCAGGGCATCGATGGGAACCATCACCGAACGCAAGCCCCGCGCTACCGACGCGCGCTGCCAAGGCGCGATCAGGATCGACTGCATGCGGACACGCGCCCACCGCCGCGACATCAGCGTTCGCCTGGCGGATATCGATTTTGAAAATCTGGCCGGTATTTGGATTCCGTCGCGAAAGCTCCCCGACGACCGGTTCGAGCCTAAGGATCTCTTCCAAGATGGCGATCCGCCCGGTCTCATCTGTGGCAAGGAAGCGTGTCCGAAGCTCCTCGCGCTCGAGCAAATGCCATCCCGCCATCGTGATAAATTCGCGTGTCGTCACCATGCCGGCTGCAGCGTAGGTCACGCACTCGGTAAGGATCGCGCGATCCGAATAGCCTTCGGCGATCAAATGCGAGATCACGTCTTCGCGCGGGGCACGGCGACGCGCGAGAACCGCTGGGAACACGTCTCGAACGTAAAAATTAAGCATGTGGATCTGAGCCCGCGCGAAGCGTGGCAGATCGAGGATCGACTTGCCGAGCGCGACATTGCCAGCCTGAAAAAAGCGTTCGAGCCGACGCGCCATCCCGGTGCGATTACTATCGGTAACACCGACAACCTCGGCCGCAACGGACACCGCCAGCCGCATGCTCATGTCGTCAAGCTTTGCGTGGCCGCGACGCTGCATGTCGCCGATTAACGCATCGGATTCACGTTCGATAATCGCACGGTAGCTGGTGTCGACGGTTTTGGGGGTGAAGAACCGAGCGGTCGCAGCACGCTGACGGCGATGGCGCTCACCGTGCTGGAAAATGATTGGCGCAAAGCGCTCGTCGCTGAACCTTGCCATCAGATCAGCGCGGAAACTGGCCTGATGCAGCTCATCGTCCCGGAGTAGCGCGCGTGCTTCTGAAAAAGACTGGACTGGGCAACCGCGACCCATGGGCTGCGATGGAATGCTTTTTCGATCGTCACGGAGATCGTCGACCCCGCTGGACGGTTCGCGCGATAGCGTGGAATACGAACTCATCGCTTTGCTCCTTTACTCCAAGGTCCGCTATATATGATCTACTGTGGCTCATAAAAGGGGTAATAGCGAAAAGGGCGTGGACGCTCGTGTCACGCGAACCCGTTCGCTGCTGCGCGACGCGATGCTGGCGCTGTTGCAAGACGGCGACGCGCATTCGATCACTGCGCAACGTATCGTCGCCCAGGCCGGAGTCGGCTACGCGACCTTCTTTCGCCATTATCCCGGCGTCGACATGCTGTTGCTCGACGTGGCGGACGAGTTGATGGGACGGTTGGTTAAGCAGGTGGCCCCGGCTCTCGTACGTGGAGATGTGGGAAACGCCGTGCGATCGGTCGTGGAGTTCGTCGATCTCCATCGGCACGCGTCTGCAGCTCTGCTGGTTGGCGGTGGCGATGCAGTGCGACAGGAAGTGACGGCTCGCGCCATTCGATACGCAGAGGGGCTCGATCTTCCGTTTGATTCATCCGTGCCTCGCGGACTCGCTGTTCGGGTCGTAGTGGGCGGAATAATCACCATTTTAAGCTGGTGGTTGACGGAAGGACTCACCAGTTCAGCCGATGACGTGAGCAGCTTGATCGAACGGTTGACGATACGCGCCCTTGTGACGGCGCAGACGTAACACCGGAGTACAGGTCGGTGTGCTCCCTAGGTTGGTCGAATGCGGTGCTAAAAGCTTCCTAAAACCCTGCTCGGACGCGGCGGATAGCTTGGTATCAAACCGGTCTAATTGCGCTCGATGCTCCAGCCCGCCAGCAACGCGCGCAAGGCGGCGACGAACGCCAGCGGCTGATCCAGCATCAGATGGTGCCGAGCTTCGGGTACAGCGATGATCGGAATATCGATACCGCCGAGCTCGCGCACGTAATCACTGGAATCGTTTGTAAAAAGGAGGCTTTGCTCGCCGTGTACTATCGCCTTGCGGCCTGGTGCCTCGACCAGCGTTCTGCCCATTTCAAGCCATTCGCTGGGCACATTATCCCGCTTGAACACTGATGGCGAAAACTTCCAGGTCCACGCTTCGCCTTCGCGTCGAAGTGAGTGATAGGCCATGTAATCCATCAGGAACGCCTCACCAACGGGCTGTGGCGGAGATAGAACGTACCGCTCGCGCGCGCTGGCGTAATCGGGGTAGCGCTTATGCGGGCGATCGGGGTCGCCTGATCCCGGGCCGGTGCGGCCGCCGCCCCAAACGGCGTCAAAGCTGGACGGACGCAGCACCATCAGATCGCAAATCACCGTACCGGCAAAGGCATCCGGCGCCAGCGTGATCGCCTGGAGCGCGACTGCCGCGCCAAAGCTGTGTGCGACGATGATCGGCTTGTGCTCGTGGCCAAAAAGTCCAAGGGCCTCCGCGACCCCGATCATCTCCCGTCCTCGCGCGACCATGTCACAATTCTCGCGAACGTCGCTGTCGCCCATTCCTGAATGGTCGTAGGCGATCACATGGTAATTTTCAGCTAGGTAAGGCGCGACGAACGCCAGGCACCGTGCATGAGAGAGAAAGCCGTGGGTCATCAGTAAAGGAGGCGCGGAACGATCTCCCCAGCGGAAGTAATGCATTCTCACACCAGAGACCTCGACGAAGCCTTCCTCCCGCGGCACGGATAGCGCGTCGACAAACCAATCGGGCAGGTATGCAGGGTCTGGCGCCCACGTCTGTACGATATCGGACGGGATTTCACGCATGGTGTTCCAGTGCCTTTCTTTGACTGAATCAATTATGTGGCCTTGATCCGGCGTGACGCGATTGAAACCGAACTGTCCAGGCTGCGGCGTATTCATCCTATTGTTCTCGAACCGGATCTTTTCCAGTTTCGGTATATTTTCGCATCGCTTGTTTCAGGAGCTTCGCACGCGGGCGCGGGGAGCATTGGTAGCTGGACCGGGAGAGGCGGATCGGTTTCAAAGCCGTCAACGAGCACCCGACGGGCTCGCGATACGCGACTTTTAACGGTGCCAAGCGGTACGCCGAGACGATCCGCGGCTTCCTCGAATGTCAGCCCGTCTCGTGTCACCAGCTCGAAGGCTACGCGTTGTCCATCAGAAAGCGACGACACGGCTTGGTTGAGTTCACTGGAGAAAATCCCTTCGTCCTGCGTGGCAGGGGCAATTAAAAGACGTTCTGCGATTGCCGGATCCCACGATACCGAGCGCCGATCCTTTCGCTTCCCAGACAGGAAGCTGTTCCGTGCGATCCGCATAAGCCAAGCCTTAAGGTTCGTCCCGATCTCGAAACGCTCTCGCGCGGCCCAGGCGCGCACCAATGTATCCTGAACGAGGTCATCGGTATCTGCCTCGTTACGCGTCAGTCGACGCGCATAAATCCGCAGGTTTGGCATCACCCTGCGCACAGCATGGCTAAAACCGCGCTGGCTTATAAACGGATCAGTCTGCTCAATGGCGGCGGGAAGTGTCATCCTCGTCACCTTTGCAGAATATGCAAATTGGATGAGAAGACCGCTCCAACCACGAAAGCCGACGCGATCCCATTATTCTGTGGCCTTTTAGAGGAGGTCGGACTGGGCAAACGCATCGACGCGGGATGCCGTCGAGTCAGCCTTTGGTCGATATTTGAGCCACGCCGCCAATCCCACTCAACGCTGTGATCGCAGCGTCGAATTGTATCGCCGGTAGCGTGAATCCGAACGCATCGGCTTCCGCAAGGAGGACGAGCAGCGCAGCGATGAGTGTCGCCGCTTTGTCTTTTGGGTCGGTATTCGGCATCGATCACTCCGATGGTTGCTGCCGTTGTTCGGGAATAGCACCTTCTCGCATCGATCCCGGGTCGAACCACTCGCCAGCAAAACCGTGCCGGGGATCGGCACACGCTGTTCATGGCTTCGATCCATTTTTCGCCGCAGGAGTCTCGATCTCGCTTGGTTGACCAGCAGGCGAGGGTTTGAAATCAGGCAATTTGGTCGATCCCAAGCCCCCCTGTTCGATTCTCTTGGCGACATCGCCGGCACGACCGACTGGTCCCCGGAGCGATCGAACGGTCTCAGTGACCTGGCGGGCATCCGCTTCCAACTGCCTCATCCGAGGTCGTGCGCGCGAAACCGACTGCCCAAAAGACACGGCTGATTTGTCAGCCGAGTCCAGCGACCTAGAAATACGCTCACGAAATCCTCCTCGTGACGCTTCAATGCGTCGGCGAAGTCTCGTTGCACCATCCCCTGTATTGGCGATCTGCTTTGCAAAAGCATCGAGCCTGTCCGTCTGTGGCAACCGTCCCGCCACTTGACCGACTTTGCCAGTCCAGCTCTGCGAGTTGCGCGCGAGTTCGTCGAGACGCTTCTCTATCGAACGCAAACCAACGGGATCGAGCTTTTTAGACACACTTTCAGCGTTCGACGAAACCTTCGCAATGAGGTCTGCTGGACCACCGCCGCCCAAGAGTCCTCCGCCCTTTGCTGGTACGATCGGGAACTGCTGCCCCTCTCGGGCCGCGAGCACCGGGTTGCGATTGTTGTCGCCGCTCAGGCTCAGTTTTGCCGATCCATCAAATAACGACCGTTCGATCGATGCTGTCACACCTCGATGAAGAATCGTGTCACTGGTCAGCACGAACCGCACGGTCACGAAATCTGGATTTTTGGGCTGAACCTTGATCTCAGTTATGCGACCGATGGCAACGCCGAGAAGGTTCACGGCCGACCCCGGTTGCAGGCCATCGACGGATTGTTCAAATCGTATCTCGTACGTCGGCCCCTTGGCATCGCTCGCCTGGAGAAGCCACAAAGCGAATCCGATCGCAGTGACCATGAGCAGGCCCACGATCAGGCTCACCTTCAACCAGTTTGAATGCGTTTCCATCGGGAGCTAGGAATCCCGAGACCTGTCGCGCCAGGCGCGATGCTTTGCGGTCAGCTCTGCGTGCGCCGCGCTCATCGCCGCCTCACACCTTCCAAAACGGCCAGTGCAACAGCGCCGAAAGCCAACAGTCCCGCCAGGAGAGGCTGCGAGGAAAACACTATCGCGGCGCAGATCGCGAGGGTGGCAGGATAGAGCTGCGGAGTACCCCTGCCGGCACGCTCTCTTCCGCGTAGACGCTCAAGGTCCTTGGGCGCGATACTGACGGTGATCGAGCCGGTTCGCGCAACCTTCTCGATCTGTCCGACGAGGTTCGGCGTTGACAGAACCGCTCGTCCGAGCGCTGCGAGCAGCTTGCCCGCCTCGCCGCGCAGCCGGGCAGGGCTCGCCCGCTCCCGCATCATTTCCTTTGCTATGGGAGCAAGCTCGCGAGCAATGTCGAATGCCGGATCGATGCGCCGGACGAACCCCTCGGCGGTCAGCAAGGTCCGGAGCACCAAAGCGAGGTCAGGCGGAAGCGCGAGATGAAAGTCGCGCAGAATCGCGAATACCATCTGAAAAATGTCGGCGAGGTCAATCTGATCGAGCAGGACGTTGCTGAAGCGGTCGATCAGCTCTGCCATTGCCTCTTCGAGCCGGACCCGGTCCACGTCCGGATCACCAGCCCAGAGCATAAGGATATCGACGACACCGCCGGTGTCTTCCGAAGCGATCGCGAGGCCAAGCCGAACAAGTTCCTCCCGGCGTCTCGGCAGGAGGGTGCCCACGGCCCCGAAATCGATCAGGCCAAGCGTCCCGTCTTCAAGAAAGAAGACGTTGCCGGGATGCGGATCGGCGTGGAAGTGACCGTTGATGATGATCATGCGCAGGATCGCCTGCGCATAGGTGCTGGCGAGCGCAGCCAGATCGAGATCGCTTCGGCGTGCCGCCTCCAGATCGCTTGCGGGAAATCCGCGGAGCCGCTCCTGGATGTTCACTCGCCTGCCCGAAAGCTCCCAATCGAAGCGTGCCGTCCGAACCCCGAAGTCCTTGAGGTATTCACCAATCGCGTCGCTGGCGCGCGCTTCTGCGCTGAGGTCCATCTCCCGGGCGAGGCTCTCGGCGAAATGGCGCAGCAGTTCGTCCGGCTTCAGTCTCGCAATCTCGGGGATACGGCGCTCCGCGACCCGGGCCAGTCTTCGCAGTAGCCGGAGATCGGCATCGACGATCCGCTCGATGCCTGGGCGGCGAATCTTAACGATAACGTCCCGCCCGTCGAGCAGCGTCGCCGCATGCGCCTGAGCGATCGAGCCTGCCGCAAGCGCTTCGGTGTCAAAGTGGCTGAAACTTGTTTCGATTGGGCCGCCGATCGCTTCCTCGATCAGCGGTTGCACGGCCGCGAATGGAAGCGGAGGAACGCGGTCCTGCAGTTTTGAAAGTGCATCGACCCATGCCGGCTCCAGAAGGTCGCTTCGCATCGCAAGGATCTGTCCGAATTTGACCGCGACAGGACCGATATCCCGCAAAAGCGCGACAATCGCTTCCGGCCGGGTATCTTCAAGCGGCTCGTCCCCCCCCACCCCCAGACCCAGCCGAGCGGCCAGCCCCTTGAGACCGTGCCGCCCGAACAGGACGAGAATCTGTGCGAACCGCTCCCTTTCTTTTAGAGCAGTCGTATCGGCTTCATCAGTAGGAGTTCGATCAATCATGCGCCCGGCTTTTCGGGGCGGGAACTTGGGTCTCGGGAACGCTGGCCTTCGTCTCCAGATGGTCGACGAGCCGGTTCAAATGCTTGATCGCCGCGTCGAGGCCCTCGAGTTCATCCGCTGTCAGGCTTCCGAAGGTCTGCCCCACGATGTCGTCGTAGAGCGGCATGGCCAGTCCCAACGTGGCCCGGCCGGCGTCTGTGATCTGCACCAGTTTGGACCGGCGATCGTCCGGAGCAGGCGATCGTGACACGAGACCATTTTGTTCGAGCGCGTCGATCGCCTGGGTGACAGTGCGGGGCGCCTGATCGAAAAAGCTCGCAATGTCGGTGGAGCGGCGCGGTTGTTCCGCGAGATACGCGAGCAGTTTTAGTTGGGCCATCGATGCACCCTGACAGGCAAGATAGGCGTCGATCAGTCGCCGCATCCTGTACCAGGTCCAGCCGAAGGTGGTTGCGATCCCACGTATACCCGATTGGTGAGGTTCCATATAATGTGGTATTGCCGAAGCTCGGCCGCCGTGGCAAGTCCCCCGGCTCTTTGAATCGATAGTTGATCGGGAATAGAATGGTGGAAGATCCCCCAGTCGGTTCAGGCGACCATGACGATGTCGGTGAGCGGCCCGCCGGTCCGCTCAAGTCGGTACGGGTTCGGTTGGCGCTATTGATTGTCGCGATCGCGATCGTGGGAGCGGGGTTGGTATGGTATTTTGACCATCAGAACCGCGGCAAGTTCATGCAGAAAACCGACAACGCTTATGTGGCGGCGGACTCTGTCGTGGTGGCCCCGAAAGTTGCCGGATATGTCGAGCGCGTGTTTGTCAGCGCGAACCAAGCGGTCCGCAAAGGGCAGCAGTTGGCAGAACTGGACCCTCGCGAATATCGAGCCCAAAGCGAGCAGATCACCAGCCAGATCGACACAGCGAAAGCTGCGGTCGAGACGAGCCGTTCGCAGATCGCTGAACAGCAGGCGACAATCGTCCAGGCGCGTGCTCAGGCGGCCTCGGCGCGCGCCGAGGCCGCCTG
>NZ_JBELMO010000084.1:0-10351 GCF_042095715.1 Qipengyuania sp.
AGGGCCTGCGATGTCGCCCGAGACGGCAAGGAAGGCGATTGCGCAAGGGCGACATTTCGCATGCGGTATTGAAAGCAAGATCGTCTGTTTCGGCGAGATGGGCATCGCGAACACTTCCGCTGCAGCCCTGCTTGCGCACAAGCTGAGCGGCATTTCCGTGGCCGAACTCGTCGGGCGAGGGACGGGCCTCGACGATACCGCTCTCTCCCACAAGCAAGATGTTCTCGAACGCGCAGCTGCGCGGACTAGAGCGCTTGCGCCGATTGAAGCGCTGGCCGACCTCGGCGGCTTCGAGATCGGCACGATGGCGGGTGCGATGGTTGGCGCCGGGACATCGAATAAACTTGTGGTGGTCGATGGCTTTATCGCGACCGCTGCCGCCGCGCTTGCGCGGGCGATCGAGCCAGACTGTGAACGGGCCTTTGTCTATGCGCATCGCTCGGCAGAACACGGCCATCGGACGCTGCTCGACTGGCTAGAAGCCGAACCACTGCTCGACCTCGACATGCGGCTGGGCGAAGGGACCGGCGCGTTGTTGGCCGTGCCGATTATTCACGCCGCGCTCTCGCTTTTCGGCATGGCAAGCTTTTCTCAGGCAGGGGTGTCCGGCGCTCCCCCGATTTCATGAAGCGTCCATTCGCCGCCGCTTTGGCCGCGTGGGTGTTCCTAACGCGACTTCCTTTGCCCGCGGCGCAGCTCGACGAGAGCGATTTCGAGGCCGCGCCCGGCTTCTATCCGCTGGTCGGCGTGTTGATCGGCGTAATCGGCGCTGCCGCTTTCGCGCTCGGCTGGGCGATCGGCGGGGCCTTCATCGCAGCGATCTTCGGCACTGCGGCTACCTTGCTGGCAACCGGTGCATTTCACGAGGATGGTTTGGCGGACCTGTTTGATGGGCAAGGCGCGACAACGTCTGAGCGGATGATGGAGATCATGCGCGACAGCCGGCTCGGCACATTCGGAGCCGCAGCCCTGTTCATAGTTCTGCTGCTCAAGATCTCGGCACTGGCGCAACTCCCTTTCATGGTCGCACTCGCCGCCCTGCCCGTGGCGCACGGAGCCTCGCGCCTGTCGGCAGTGATCGTGATCGCGACAAGTCGTTACGCACGTGCCGAGGGGATCGCCAAGCCGGTTGCGAAGGGGATCGGAGCAGCGCCGCTGGTGGTGGCGACGCTCACCGGGATCGCTGCGGTCGCAATCGGTGCGACCATTCTTGGGCCCGGCGCAGCGCTATGCGGCTTGGCCGGCCTTGCCATCGGCCATATCTCGACGCGGCTGCTCTTCGAGCGCAAGCTTGGCGGCTATACTGGCGATTGCCTCGGCGCGGTGCAGCAGATCAGCGAAGTCGGCTTCTATCTTGGCACCCTCGCATGGCTCTGATCCTGCTCCGCCATGGCAAGCCGCAGATCGAAGCGGGCGTTTGCTACGGTCAGTCGGACGTTCCCGCCAAAGCCTTTGACCAGAAAGACCTTCATGCACTGGTGGCCGCATTGCCCAGCCGCTTTGCACGGATCGACAGCAGCCCACTGATCCGATGCACTGCGGTGGCGGAGCAGTTGTCCGCGCATTTCGACCTTCCCGTCCACGCCGACCCGAGACTGATGGAGATCGATTTCGGGAACTGGGAAATGCAGGCGTGGGACGATATTCCTCGTCACGAGATCGATGAGTGGGCAGAAGATATCGAAGGCGCTCGCCCGCACGGAGGGGAGAGTGTCGCGCAAATGGCTGAGCGGGTTCGCGGGTATCTGCTCGATTCCGCGAGGATCGAGGGACATATCCTTGCCATCACGCATCTCGGCGTCGTCCGTTGCGTTGCCGCGGCTCTTGGCCGACCGAACCCATTTGAACTCGAACTCGGCTTCGGCCAGTTCCTCACCGTTGAACCAAGAGGGGGCGTATGAGCGAGACCGACAGCGATACACACAAGGAGAAGATGAAGGAGCTGCAGGCCGCGCAAGCGAAGCGGCGCCGGGAGCTCAAGGATCCAGAACGCGGCCTCGTGCTGGTCCACACCGGCGATGGGAAGGGCAAGTCGAGCTCGGCCTTCGGGGTCATCGCCCGCGCGCTGGGCTGGGGACAGAAGGTTGCCGTGGTGCAATTCATCAAGGGCAAGTGGAAGACGGGCGAGAAGAAGTTTTTCTCGCGCTTCCCGGATTTGGTGGACTGGCACGTCATGGGCGACGGTTTCACATGGGATACGCAGGACAGGGATCGCGATATCGAAGCCGCGGAAACGGCATTGGCGAAGGCCGGTGAGTTGATCGCGAGCGGCGACTACGCCTTGGTAGTGCTCGACGAAATCAATATCGCGTTGCGCTACGAATACCTGACGCCCGCGGCAGTGATCGAGGCGCTGGAACGCAGGGGTGATACCCGGATCATCCTTACCGGGCGGGACGCTAAGCCCGAACTGATCGATTATGCCGACACCGTCACCGAGATGGCCGAAATCAAGCACGCCTACCACGCCGGTATCCGCGCGCAGCAGGGCATCGACTTCTAGCAGGCAAGGATTGACAGCAACGGACGAGGCGAGCATTGGCGCGGACAGACGGTGCTGCAGGTGCGAAATCGCCTGGAGCTAAGAGGGAAGCCGGTGCGATACCGGCGCTGTGCCCGCAACTGTGAGCCAGGAGCCCCGAACCAACACGTCACTGGCCAAGCCCTGCACTGGGTGGCGCCGGGAAGACGGTTCGAAGGCGTTGATCGGCAAGCCAGGAGACCTGCCGTCGCGTCGTTCGTCCAGGGCCGGGTCCAGCCCAGTGGGACAGGAAAGTTCTTTTCCGAAGTAACGACAGCCAGGCCGGTTTCCGGTGTCGCGGCTCAC
The DNA here is from genome assembly GCF_042095715.1 of Qipengyuania sp. GTDB lineage: Bacteria > Pseudomonadota > Alphaproteobacteria > Sphingomonadales > Sphingomonadaceae > Qipengyuania. The sequence goes on from NZ_JBELMO010000084.1 coordinate 2,828, forward strand.
TTCGAGCAGCGGCGGGCCATCTGTCGAGTTGACCATGCGGGCACCGGAGCCTCCGCGTGGGCTGGCTTTGGATTTTGCAATGAAAACCGCACTCTATTTGTCCGTCGCGGCATCGGCCGTGGCTCTGTGTTCGACCGGCGCGTTCGCGCAAGGCGTCGATCTTCCCGAAGACGAGGAAGTGATCTCCGAAACGATCGTGGTCACGGCCAACCGCACCGAACGTGCGATCAGCCAAGTCGGCGAGTCGGTAACGCTGGTCGAGGAAGAGGAGATCGTGAACCGCCAGCCGAGCGAAGTGCTCGACATCTTGCGCACGGTCCCCGGCGTCACCTTCAACCGCAATGGCGGGATCGGAACCAACACCGGTGTTTCTATCCGCGGTGCGGAGAGCGACCAGACCGTCGTGCTGATCGACGGCGTCAAGCTCAACGACCCCTCTTCGACCGGGGGCGGCTTCAACTTCGGTCCTGCCCTCACAGGCAACATCGCGCGGGTCGAAGTGGTGCGTGGTTCGCAGAGCGTTCTTTACGGCAGCCAAGCAATCGGCGGCGTGGTGAACCTGATCACCCGCGAACCGACCGAGGACCTTGGTGTGTTCGCACGCGCCGAATACGGTGAACGCGATACTGCGGAACTCGTTGGCAACCTGTCAGGCAAGTTTGGCCCAGTCGGCCTAAGCGTCGGCGGCAATTACTACCGCACGGACGGCATCTCTGCTTTCAGCGAGGCGCGCGGCGGCACCGAGCCGGACGGGTTTGAAAGCCTGGGCGCCAACGCCAAGCTCGATATTGCGTTGGGTGAGAATTTCTCGATCGATCTGCGAGGTTTCTATGCCGACAGCGAGGTCGAGATCGACGGCTTCACCGCTACCGGTCTGGGGGACACCAACGAGGTTTCCTATCGGGAAGATCTGGTCGGCTATGCTGGCATCAACGCGAACTTCCTGGACGGGCGTTTGCGCAATCGGCTGGGTATCGCCTACACCCGGATCGACCGCAGCAATTTCAGCTTCGACACGGATTCCGAGACCTTCGACGCCTTCGGCGAGAACGTGCGTTACGAGTATCAGGGCGTGTTCGACGCAGCCGAGATTGCAGAGCTGGTCTTCGGTGCCGAGCGCGAGGAATCGGAATATCTCAGCTCCAGCTTCGGCGCGCCCGCTATCGGCGACAAGGTGTGGATCAACTCTGCCTACGGACAGCTCAACCTAACCCCCTACCAGGGGCTCTCGCTGACTGGCGGCGTGCGCTACGACGATCATGAAACCTACGGCAACAACACGACCTTCGCTGCCAGCGGTGCCTATTCGCCCAACGGCGGCGATACCGTGCTGCGCGGTAGCTACGGTGAAGGTTTCAAGGCACCTGCGCTGTTTCAGCTGTTCAGCGACTTCGGGAACACCGCGCTCGAACCCGAAGAATCGGAAAGCTGGGACGTTGGCATCACGCACAGTTTCCTCGATGGGCGGGCGCAGGTGGGCGTCACCTATTTCGAACGCGATGCCGAGAACCTCATCGCCTTCGTCGGCTGCACTGGCAACCCCATCCCTGCCTGTCAGGATCCCGCCAATCCACGCCCTTTCGGGACATACGACAATATCGCGCTTGCAAGCGCCGAAGGGTGGGAGTTCGGGCTCGCAGTCCGTCCGGTCGATGGCTTCGATGTCGCGCTTAACTACACCACGATCGACGCACGCAATGACGTGAACGGAAATCGCCTACCGCGCCGCGCCGAAGATACGATCAGTCTGGTCGCGGACTACCGCATGGAGAACGGCATCGGCATCGGTGCCACCGTGTTCGTGGCGGGCGACAGCTTCGACAATGCCACGAACACCACTCGCCTCGATGGCTATGTGGTGACCGATATCCGGGCGAGCTTTGGCATTACCGAGCAGATCGAAATTTTCGGTCGGATCGAGAACCTGTTCGACGAGCAGTATGAAACGATCTTCCGCTACGGCCAACCTGGTCGTGCGGTGTTCGGCGGCGTGCGCTACCGGATGTAACCGATGGTTCGGACGATCCTCGCGGCGCTGGTGTGCCTTTTGCTCTGTGCCTGTTCGCAGGTGGCGGAGCGGGGAGCGGACGCACCGCGACGGATCGTCAGCCTCGACTACTGCGCCGACCAGTATGTCCTGAAGTTCGCGGATCGTGAGGATATCCTCGCCCTGTCGCCCGATGCGGAAAAGCGCTTTTCCTACATGCGGGCGGCGGCCAAAGGGATCCCCACAGTCCGTCCGCGCACGGCAGATGTGCTGGCACTGCAACCCGATCTGGTGGTGCGAACTTACGGTGGCGGGCACGATATCGCCGATTTCATGAAGGAGCCGGGGGTCCCGGTCGTGCAGATCGGCTTCCCGCAGTCGATCGCCGAAGTGCGGGGCGAGGTGCTGCGGGTGGGCACCGAACTTGGCAAGCCGGATGAGGCCGAACAGCTCGTTGCTGATATGGATCGGCGATTGAAGGCACTTGCGGAGAGGTCCGGTCCTCAACGCGAAGTTCTTTACATGACCCCGGCAGGCGTAACCGCGGGCGAAGGCACTCTGGTGCACGAACTGTTCGTCGCGGCTGACCTCAGGAATTTCCAGGATCGTCCCGGCTGGAATCCGCTTCCGCTCGAACGCCTCGCCTACGAGCGGCCCGACCTGATCGCGGCAGCCTTTTTCGAAAGCAAGACCAACCACGTCGATAACTGGAGCGCGGCGCGTCATCCGGTGGCGCGGGCGCAACTGCGCGAATTGCCGGTGGTAGCGCTCGAAGGTTCGTGGACCTCGTGCGGCGGTTGGTTCTTGCTAGACGCGGTCGAAGCGCTGGCGACAGCGGGAGAGAACACGCGATGAATCGGGTGGTGTCCATCCTGCTTGTAGGTCTGGCGGGTGCGTTGGTCCTTTCGGTGGCGCTTGGATCGGTGCCCTTGCCGCTCGACCGCGTTCTGGCTGCTCTCGCATTTCAATCGAGTCAGGGTGACGAGCTGGTGGTCTGGCAAATCCGCCTGCCTCGTGCGCTCGCTGCCGCGTTCGTCGGCGCGGCGCTGGGGATGAGCGGGGCGGCTCTTCAGGGCCTGCTGCGCAATCCGCTGGCAGAGCCTGGCATCCTCGGCGTTTCGGCTACCGCCGCGCTCTTCGCGACTTTCGTGCTTTATTTCGGTCTCGCGACTGCCGGTCCGCTCGTCTTGCCAATGGCTGCGGTCGCGGGGGCGCTGATCGCCACTCTGCTGGTGGCGCTGGCCGCGATCCGCACCCGCTCCGTGGTCACGCTGATCCTGATTGGCGTGGGCCTTTCGAGTTTCTCGGCGGCGATCATGGCGCTGCTGATGAATCTCGCGCCCAACCCGTTCAGCCTTGCCGACATGGTCAACTGGATGCTCGGCACGGTGGACAATCGGAGCTTCGACGACCTGATCTTCGCGCTGCCCTTCATGGCGATCGGGGTGGTGGTGCTTCTTGCATCGCGCCGAGGCCTGTCCGCGCTCGCCTTGGGAGACGAGGCGGCCGAAGGAATGGGACTGGACCTCAGGCGGCAACGGCTGGCGGTCATCATCGGCGCCGGCCTGGCGACAGGTGCCGCTGTGGCGCTTGCTGGTGCGATCGGCTTTGTCGGGATCGTGGCGCCGCATCTGGTGCGGCCTTTCCTGCGCTACGATCCGGCACGGCTGCTGGTGCCATCGGCTATGCTCGGCGCTCTGATCCTTATGCTGGCGGACATCGGCGTGCGGGTTCTGCCGACCGATAGCGAGCTCAAGCTGGGCGTGGTCGCGTCACTGCTCGGTGCACCGGTATTCATCTGGATCGCTGCGCGACGGAGGCTGGCATGAGCATTCTGCAAGCGAGCGGTCTGAGCTACGCGGTGGACGGCAAGCCGCTGGTCGTCGATGCTGGCTTTTCGCTGGAACCAGGGGAACTCACCGCGCTGATCGGCCCCAACGGGTCGGGCAAGACGACTCTGCTGCGCCTCGCGCTCGGCCTTCTCCAAGCAGAAGCCGGTTCGGCGTCAATCGATGGCGAGCCGGTCGCTCGGCTTTCGCCGGTCGAGCGGGCGCGCAAGATCGCCTACCTGCCGCAGGCCCGACCGCTGGTCTGGCCGCAACCGGTTCGCGCCATCGTTTCGCTCGGGCGGTTCGCCTATGGCGCAGCTTTGGGGCGGCTGTCAGCGGGCGATGAGGCGGCGGTTTCTCACGCGATCGAGGCCTGCCAGCTGGACGGTTTCGAAGAGCGGGCAGCCGATACCCTATCGGGCGGTGAATTGGCCCGTGTGCATCTCGCGCGTGCGCTCGCTGCCGAGACTCCGCTGGTCATTGCCGACGAGCCGGTCGCCGCGCTCGATCCGCGTTACCAGCACCAGACCATGCGGTTGTTTGCCTCGATGGCGCAGAGCGGGCACGGAGTGCTTACGGTCGTCCATGATCTCGATCTCGCGCTGCGTTACGCCAACCGCGTCCTTTGGATGCACGAAGGGCGGATTGTGGCGGATGGGACGCCAGAAGACACCTTTACCAGCGAGCGTCTGCGGCGCGTGTTCGGAATCCAGGCGGAGATTTCCCGCAATGGCGCAAGTTTCCGGCTCGACATCCTCGGCCCCGCGTAACGCAGGATGACCGGTCGCGCGATCATGCTGCAGGGCACCGGCTCGGACGTTGGCAAATCGCTGCTGGTTGCGGGGCTTTGCCGGATCGCTCGGCGACGCGGGATCGACGCGGCACCCTTCAAGCCGCAGAATATGTCGAACAATGCTGCCGCCTGTCCGGGTGGAGGAGAAATCGGTCGAGCGCAGGCGCTCCAGGCTCGCGCTGCGGGGCTGCAGCCGTCGACCGACATGAACCCCTTGCTCCTCAAGCCCGAAGGCGACCGGCGCGCGCAGGTCGTCCTGAACGGTAAGGCGCTGCGCAGTGAAGAAGCAGCAGCGTATATGGCAAATCGGGGAAGTCTGCTTCCCATCGTGATCGAGGCATTCGATCGGCTGAGATCGGCGCACGATCTCGTTATCGTCGAGGGCGCGGGCAGCCCGGCGGAGGTAAACCTGCGCAAGGGCGACATCGCCAATATGGGCTTTGCGCGCGCGACCGATGTTCCCGTAGTGCTCGTTGGTGACATCGATCGCGGCGGGGTCATCGCATCGCTGGTCGGCACCCGAGCCGTCATCAAGACCGAGGATGCCGAGATGATCGCAGGCTTCGCCATCAACCGCTTCCGCGGCGACCAGGCCCTGTTCGAAGATGGCGTGCGTTTCATCGAAGACCGCACCGGCTGGCGTAATTTCGGCATCGTGCCGTGGCTGGCCTGTGCTGCGCGGCTGCCCGCTGAAGACGCTGTGGTGCTGGGACCAGCGAAACCGAAAGACGGGGCCATTTTGATTGCCGTGCCAATGCTTTCGCGGATCAGCAATTTCGACGATCTCGATCCGCTTCGTGCCGAGCCGGATGTAGAGGTCCGCTTCATTCCTCCCGGCCAGCCCATTCCGCGCGAGGCCGATGCAGTTATCCTCGCAGGCACCAAATCGACCTTGGCCGACTTGGCAATGCTGCGGAACGAGGGGTGGGACTACGACATCATCGCCGCCTGGCGCACAGGCGCGCACATCGTCGGCCTGTGCGGTGGCTTCCAGATGCTGGGCAATCGGATCGAGGATGCTGACGCCGCGGATGGATTGGCAGGGACTGCGGATGGTCTGGGCCTGTTCGACATGACGACGGTGATGACCCGCAAGAAAGTGGTCCGCCCCATCAGCGGGACTACAATTGCCGATGATGACGCGGTGACAGGTTACGAGATTCATACCGGTCTTTCGCAGGGGCCTGCGCTGGAGAAGCCCTTCTCTCGCTTGGAAGACGGCGTCCTTGATGGCGCGGTCGCAGCGGGCGGACGTCTGATCGGCACCTATCTTCACGGTGTGTTTGCGAGCGACGCATTCCGTTCGCGCTGGCTTGAGAAATTGCGTAGCGGCCGGAGCAGCACGCTCAATTACGAAGATGGTGTCGACACAGCGCTGGACGAACTAGCCGAAGGGCTCGAGGAGGCCCTCGACGTTGACGCTTTGCTGGCGCTTGCGCGGTGACCGCGGCATGGATCATGGTGGCAGGGCTCGCGATCGAAGCCGTGGTCGGCTGGCCCGAAGCGGTGGACAAGCGGATCGGGCATCCTGTCCGCTGGTTCGGCTGGCTGGTCGAGCGGACAGAGCGTCTGGGCAATCGCCAATCACGGAGCAGATCGGCGCGGATCGCGATGGGCGGTCTTGTTACTCTGTTTCTAGTGGCGCTTGCGGGCTTGATCGGTCTGGCCATCCAGCTGCTTCTGCCAGCCGGATGGCTAGGCCCTGCCCTGATTGCCCTCGTCGCCTCCAGCCTGATCGCTGCGCGCTCACTGCACGAACACGTTGCGGCGGTCGCCGAGGCGTTCGACACTGCAGGGATCGAGGCTGCGCGGCATTCGCTCAGCTACATCGTTGGACGTGCGACCGCTGAGCTGGATGAGCTCGCCATCGCCCGTGCCGCCATCGAGAGCTTGGCAGAGAACACTTCGGATGGCGTCACTGCACCCTTGTTCTGGGGTGCGCTGTTCGGCCTGCCGGGTCTGTTTGCCTACAAGGCAATCAACACGCTCGATTCGATGATCGGCCATCGCAATGCGCGCTACGAAGCTTTCGGTAAGATTGCCGCCCGGCTCGACGATCTCGCCAACCTGATCCCTGCACGCCTGACGGGTATTCTTTTCGTGCTATGTGCCGGTTCGGGCCGGGCCATACTAGTCATGTTTCGGGACGCCGGCAGGCACCGCTCTCCCAATGCAGGGTGGCCGGAGTCCGCGATAGCGGGCGCGCTCGGCATCAAACTGTCGGGGCCGCGGACTTATGGCGAAACGACGAGCAACGACCCTTGGCTCAATTCGGGAGCAAGAGACCCATCCGGAGCCGATATCCGCCGCGCCTTGGCTCTTTATCGGTGGGTAGTCATCGCCATGGCGATCATCCTGGCGCTCCTGGGCTGGATCAACGTGTCATGACCGATCTCGACCTCGTGTCAGGCCATGGCGGACGGATCGACGCGATGGCACGCGCGTTTCCCGGCGCGCCACTGCCATGGATCGACCTGTCGACCGGCATCAATCCGTATCCTTATCCGTTGCCCCCGATCGCACCCGATGCATGGGAGCGCTTACCGGGCGAGGTGGCCCGCGCATTCTGCGAAAGCACCATGGCGGAGTCGTTCCGATGCGATCCGTCTTTTTGCCGCGCGGTCGCCGGGACGGAAGTCGTCATCCGCCAGCTGCCGTCGATCCTGCGTGCTCAAAGAGTCGCCGTGCGCGCTCGCAGCTACGCCGATCATGCAGAAAGCTGGCGACTGGCGGGGGCGAAGGTGGTCACGCATTCCGATCCCTTGGCATTGACCGGGGAAGCCGATGTCGCGGTGATCGTGAACCCTAACAACCCCGATGGGCATCGTTGGACTGTCGAAGCCATCGAGGCAGCGCGCGCTACACTCGCTCATCGTGGCGGCTGGCTGATCGTCGACGAGGCCTATGCCGACCTC
>NZ_JBELMO010000085.1:0-9198 GCF_042095715.1 Qipengyuania sp.
AGTCCTAATACGGATCAGGTTTACACCTGCTTCAAAGCTACAGGTGACAAAATCCCGAAAGCCTTTGCACAGGCGTTTTATGACACAAGCTCCAAAAACGGGTACATTGACTTCCGCACTCCAACGGAGTTGCCCATCACGATAGCGGGTGACAATCATTTCAATCATTCGTTGAAGAAAAAGGGCGCTGAATGACCACTGTGGTCAACCGCTTCTACAGCTCGATTGAGAACGCGCCCGGGCAGAGCCAAAGTGCGCTCACCGAACTATTCGTCTATTTCTTGACAGTCGAATCTGGGCAGGATACCGCGACGCCCAAACAGGTCGCGGAATGCTTTTCGGCATGCGACCTCGTTGTCCCCGGGAACGTGGGCGCGCGCCTCTCCGAGGGCCTCAAGAGCAAGCCGCCGAAATACATCAAGGCGAACGGAGGCTACAAGCTTCAACGACACATGCGTGAAGCATTGTCGAGAAAGCTAGGTGCGGAAACCGTGACCGCTCAAACAAGCGCCACCCTCCGGGGGCTGGAGCAGAAACTACCTGCTGGCGCTAACAAGGAATTCCTCGAAGAGGCCATCGACTGCTTTGAGATTGGCGCTAATCGTGCCGCCATCGTGATGACATCGATATTGACGATGGATCACTTGTTCGCTCACATCCTCGCGCATAAGCTGACGGATTTCAATGCTTCCTTGCTGAAAGATAAGGGCGTCAAAATTGATGCAGTCACTCAGAGAGATGACTTCACCGAAATGAAGGAGACGAAGTTCATTGAGCTATGTCGCGCGGCAGGCATCATTTCAAATGATGTTCGCAAAATCCTTGATCAGAAGCTCGGCACCCGAAACTCGTGCGCTCACCCGTCCGGAGTTACCGTAAACAGATCAAAGGTCATCGATTTCATTGAAGACCTAGTCGACAATGTCATTCTGAAATTACCGGCTTGAGGTCAGGAATCGTTGATGACAGCCAGAAGATGACGGTGGTAGAGAGGGCGACGGCAGAGAAGAAGGCGGTCAGGCAGCGATCGTAGCGGGTGGCAATGCGCCGCCAGTCCTTGAGGCGGCCGAACATGATCTCGATGCGGCTGCGGTGCCGGTAACTCTGGCGAACGAAGCGGAGTTCGACCGGTGGTTCAATCAGATCCATGTGCCGGAAGTGTCAGGTCTCCCCGGTGTCGCCGCGGTGCGGCGCTTCACCACCGCGGCACAATTGCTACCGCTGACGTGGCTGCGTTTCGGAACGCGGCTCTATATGAGCTCGATGACGTCAACCTCGCACTTCAGCGTGGCGATCCACTGATCGTGATGCTTGCCGTTCTTCCAAGCCTTCCGGCGTTCCTCATGGACCATCTCAGCAACCTTGCGAACGGTCGGAATGACCTGCCAGTCCTGCTTCCGCTCGACGACCGGGTCGATGCCCTGCGCGATCTTCTTACGGATCGAGAGCCCTGCCTCGCGAGCATCAACCAGGGAAACGGCTGTCAGCGTGCCTAGGCCGATGTCCCTGCGCCGCCCCGCCCAGATTGCACTCGGAACAGCCACCGGCCAGCCGCACCGCGGACGCTGGTCGATCCATCGCACGCACTGGCCGCAGCATGGCGATCGTTGGGGGGGGTGCGGCAGCGGCGGTCGCGGTCGGTGACGACTAGCCGGGGTTCTGACGGCGGCGGGAAGTGCCGGAAACTTGCCGTTAATTGTGATGGGATAGATCGGGCGAATAGAGACGGTCGGAGGGGGGTACTGAGGTGGCTATACGGTCGAACGAAGCGCAGTCGAACGACACGCTCGACGCGAAGCTTGCGCTCTTCAACTATTCTCGATCCAGCTATCGCAGCTTTCCGGCCATCAAGCGTGCCATCGAACGTCACGCTCCCGCCGCCCTGAGGCAATTGTACGCGCATATCCGCGCAACGCCGCGCGCCGCCGCCTATTTCTCGTCGCAGGGTGCGATGGCGCAGGCCGAAGACAAGCAGCTCCAACATTGGCGCGAACTGTTCTCGCGTCCCGTCGACGAAGCCTATGTCGTCCGTGCCGAACGGATCGGCACGATTCACGCCCGCATCGGCCTCGACCCCACCTGGTACATCAGCGGCTACGCCCGCGTGCTGGAGATCATCCTGCCGCGCATGCTGTCCTGGTCGATCCTGCGTCCCGGTTCGGCCAGGGCCGCGACCGAGCTGGTCAAGGCGTCGCTGCTCGACATGGACATCGCGCTGGGCACCTATTTCAAGGCCGAGCAGGAACGCCGCAACGCCGTGATCGCGCAAGTCAGCACGGTGTGCGAGCGGATGGCACAGGGCGACTTCACCGCCCGCCTCGACGCGCTGCCCGCCGAATATCAGGCACTGGGCACCAGCATCGAAACGATGCTCGCCCGCATGTCGGGTACGCTCGCCGAGGTTGCCGAGGCGACGCATCAGATCAACAACGGCGCCGACGATATCCGCCGCGCGTCCGACGACCTGTCGCAACGCACCGAACAACAGGCCGCGAGCCTTGAGGAAACCGCCGCCGCGATGGACGAGATCACCTCGACGGTGCGCGAGGCGGCCGCCAATGCGATCGAAGCCAATGGCGTCGTCGAACAGGTTTGCAGCGAAGCGCAGCAGTCGGGCGACGTCGTCTCCCGTGCGGTTGAGGCGATGAGCGGCATCGAACGCGCATCGAACGAGATTTCGGAAATCATCAGCGTCATCGACGGTATCGCCTTCCAGACCAACCTGCTTGCGCTCAACGCCGGGGTCGAGGCGGCACGCGCCGGCGACGCGGGCAAGGGCTTCGCTGTCGTCGCCTCCGAAGTGCGCGCCCTCGCGCAGCGCTCGGCGGAAGCGGCCAAAGACGTCAAGACGCGCATCAACGCCAGTTCCGAACAGGTCGACGTCGGCGTCGAGCTGGTCAGCGAAACGGGTCAGGCGCTGCAGCGGATCATCGGCCGCTTCGCGCAGGTCAGCGATCTCGTGTCGCGCATCGCCCGCTCGTCCGAACAGCAGGCGACCGGGCTGCAGCAGGTCAACGCTGCGGTCAGCGAGATGGACGGCGTAACCCAGCAGAACGCCGCGATGGTTGAACAGGCCACCGCCGCCGCCCGCTCTTTGTCGGCGGAGGCGGACAATCTCGCCCGCCAGGTCGCCCGCTTTACCTTCGATACGGACGCCGCAAGCGGGCACGCCGCACCGGCCGCACCGCCGGCTCCGGTGGTCCACCGCCTTCAGCAGCAGGCGGCCGACGCTGGTCGCCGCATCGCTGCCCAGTCGCGCCGCAAAGGCGGTTCTGCCGTTGCCGTCGACGAATGGTCGGAATTCTAAGCCCGATCGCCGGAGAAACACGTATCCTGTCCACTTCCGCCGTCACCCTCGCGCTTCCCGCCGCACTCGATAACCTGGGGTCAGGTCGCGTCGATCACAGCCAGAAGATGACGGTGGCGGCGAGAGTGAGGGTGGAAAAGAAGGCGGTGGCGCAGCGATTGTAGCGGATGGCAACACCGCGCCAATCCTTGAGGCGACAGAACATGATCTCGATGCGGCTTCGTTGCGGATAACGCCACTTGTCGTATCTGACCGGCTCGTTGGGTGATCGCCGGCCCGGGATGCAAAAGGCTGGATGCCGTGCGGTGCGCCTTCATGCAGGTAGCGTCGGCCATCACCGTTTTCGGCTAGGCACCTGCCGCCGACAGCCCCTCCATCATGCGCGTGAACATGCCTGCCTTACCCCAGCGCTTTCATCGATTGTAGAGCGTCTTGTGCGGACCGCAGGCGCCGGGTGCGTCTCGCCAGCGCAGCCCGTTCTTGCTAACGAACACGATACCGCTCAGCACCCGCCGGTCATTCACACGCGGCTTGGCGCGGCTTTTCGGAAAGAACGGTCGCAGCCGCTCCATCTGCTCGTCCGGCAGCCAGAACAGGGGCTCATTCCGCTATCCTTGGAGCAGCGTCAAGCAGGGCCGATCCGAGACCACGATCAATTATCTTTGGGAATGACGAAACTGGTAGCGCGGCGGTTTGCGCTGCACGCCATCGAACTTCCCGGCCTGAAACTCACGTCATATTGCAGACCCTTGGCTATTCCGGCGGCAGCATCCACGAATATAAGCGGCGGATAGGCAATGGTCGGCCTGACGTTCGTCGTCTTGCCGTCGGTCATTATGTCATATTCCGTCAGCACCCAGCCTTCAAACCCCATTCTCGCTGCATCAGTGGGATAATCAACGCTGCTCACATTCGAGCGCTTGAGCGTTGGGGGAACTCCCAAAAGCCCACACTGCTTATCGGCGAGACCCGTCCGACCGTAATAATCCTGCGCGAGTGCGCTGTTGCCTCTCTCAGCGGCCTTGCCAGCCAGATCGAGCCATGCAAGCTGCCGCAACGGATGATGCGGCGGCAGGCGATCATCCTGCGCGACCTTTTCCAGCAGCAGGGGCGCTTCCTTCAGTTTCGTGGTTCTCCAACCGCGAGCGGCTTGCAGACGGAGTGTATCAGCCGCAAGCGCATCATTCGATATGGCCGGGTCATCGGAAAGCATAACAAGCGCACGAAGGGCGCTGCTTGTACGCTTGCCAACTGTTGAGAATGCCTGCCTTACGATCCGCAACCAATTGACAACCTCCTGCGGCACCCGCGTTTTCGAGGCCAGTGCCAGCGCCTCATCGGCCATCGCCATGCGCTTCTGCCTTGAAACCGGCTCCATATATGCCAGCCAACCCAACACCGCGATCCGGGCGGCATCGTTCGACGGCCTGCTGCTATCATCGATATAGTGGTGGAGCGTTTTGCGCAGGTTCGCATTGCTCATGTCGGGCGTGGCTGTCGAAGGAAGATAAGCCACCGCCCATGACAAGAACCGCTCCCTGAGCGGTCCCGTTACGCCGGGACCGTCACTCAGCACGTTGCTGCATCGCAATTCAACACGGGTAAGAACCCGATAAAAGGGAGGGATCGCAGCGATGTCCTCCGGCTTCCAATACCACTCGCTCACGGCTTTACCAAAGGCGGCGGCGACATCCGGCCCGCCCCGCGAGTAGACAGTCCGGGCGGAAGACACACTCCCATCGTCGGCGATGCCGAACTCCACGACAGCGACATCTTCGGGACGAATCCCCGTCTCCACCCCGCACAGGGGTGGATTCATTGACACCGCTCTTGCGAACGGGGACTTTCCAATGCGGCCCGCGCCGGTATAGGCCAGATACCGTCGGGCATCATCCTTCTTGCCAACCAACATCGCGGCAATTGCAAGGTCACCGCGCAATGCCACTTCGCTCAGCGTTGCTTTATTGGTCAGCCCTCCGCTCAAAGAAAGCGCGGTATTCAGTTCCTTATAGGCCCCCTCCGCATTGCCTTGATTTAGTAGTGTTCGGGCGTGAAGGGTATGAAAAGTGGCCAGGGAGTCCTTGTTCGGCTTTGCAGTCGCCGAGATGATTTTCACGCCTTCATCGGCATAACTTAATGCCTCGGCGTCTTGATCGAACGCGGTCGCCTTGGCCAGTTTGGTCAGGACATTGAGACGATATTCTCCCATCGACCGTGCCAGAGCATTCTTGTAGCTGTTGGTTGCCCCAGCATAATCATATCGCCGGAATGCCTCATCGCCCAGCGCCGTCCAGCCATTGGAAATGTCGATGTCAAAGCTGGCTCCGGCTTTGTCCAATATTTTCAGACCGGCTTGTAATGCAGATTCGTCGGCATCCGCACGCCACAGGCTGATCGCGCAAATGCCCTTGCGAACTGCTATGGCAGCCGCAGGCAACGACCCCGCTTTAACCCTGTTGCTGCGCTCCAAAGCCTCAAATTTCGGTATCGCGCTCTCGCACTTGCCTGCCGAGGCGTCAGAGGAGGCGTCATCGAAATCCTGCTGAATTGTCCGGGGTCCGGATGGCGGGCTATCGGCGACGGCCGACGCCGTAGCGGCAAGCATCAATGTCAGGATCAAATTCACAACCACCCCCGCCTTGCCCTTGATGCGCTCAAAATATTACTATGGCCGCATGTTTCGCCTGTCCATCACCGCAGCGATATTTGCCGCAGCTATTACATCCGGTTCGGGACATGCCGAAACGCAGGCCACTCCCGCGAACAATGGGGCGGCCCATCGTACGATCCTGATGTTCGGCGCCAGCTGGTGCGCCCCATGTATTGCAGAACTGCGTAACATCGTTGCGCTCGCTTCCGGTGCCAGCCCGGATCGAATAATGGTCGTATGGACCGATCGCGGCATCAGACGCTATAAGCTGACACTACCTGGCAACGTCGAAATCGCGTCGGGAGAGGAAGTGCAACAGATAGCACACCAATATGCCTCCGGCATAACAGGGTTGCCGTATAGCGTGATGATCGATGGCGAACGACGCCAATGTGCGGAGTGGAGGTTCGGCCTCACAGCCGAGGCGATCAGGCAGATGCGCTCGACGTGTGCCGTCGGTGCCAACTGATCAACAGCTCGCTATTGCCCCTAGCGAATGGGAATCTGTAAGCCCGCTCAGGCGCGCGGAGCCGTCGCAAGATCCATGAAGGCCCACGGCTCTTTAGAAACCTAGCGGTTTTTGCGAACCGGGATTTTCTCACAAGGAATGGAGCAATCCAAAGGGCTCAGGTCAGGATGATCCGCTCACACTGCCGATTGCGGGCAGACTGTACGCATGCGTCTTTTCGTGCGCAGCCCGCCGCGCTGCCGCCTCTTCACTTCTGTGCCAGATAGATTGGATTGCCGATGAGGAGCAGGCATCCCTGTCGATCCCGCACCTCTGCACGGAACCAGTGCGGGCGACCGTCGGCACGCCAATGCCAGGGCGAAGGCGGGCGGGCGTCGTCGAAGGCGGTGCGGAACGGTTCCTCGGCATTGCCGTCGATGACCAGTTGCACGATCCCCTGCGCCACCCCGCTGATCGCAGCGGAGAAGATGATTGTCTCGCCTGCATGCGCCGATAACGTTTGCCCCATAGCGGCGCGTTGCCCTCCTGCGACGGCCTCAAGGTCCAGCAAGCGGTCGCGCGTACCCTCGACATCGATGAACACACGGCCGGAGCGAACGCCATCAAGGAACCCGTGCACCGACAGGGCCTGCATGTAGACGACGGTGGTGGGGCTGCCGACCGAACCCGCTTCGGCCGCAGGACGGTCGGCCTCGTGGCTGTCGCTTCCGCCAACGCCCGTGACGTGACGGCCGGCGTTCAACAGCCGGTCCCACACCGCGAAGCCCTGCAGCGCCCCGTCGGCCGCACGGGTTTCCCGCATCGTGCCGCCATTGACGACCTCAATGGCGTCGACGGCGCTATCCGGCGGATCCCCGACGCGCCACCCGCAGCCCATGCAGACCTCGCCCGAAGGCAAGCCGGGATGATTGATCGAGACGATGCCCCCCATGCGATGGACGGGGTCGATCCACTTGCGCGCCTGGCTCCAGGTTGGGCCCGTCATGCGGAAATCCAGAAAGTCTGTGGGCCCGAAGACGTTGGCATGGCCCCAGAAGGTGGTGATTTCACGCGCTGGGATCAGCAGCATCTTGTCAAACGCGCCCTGCAGTTCGCGGAGCGCGTTATAGTGCGCGGTGGTGTTGTGATCGCTGAGCGCGATGAAATCGAGCCTGCGCGCCGCTGCGGCCTCTACGGTACGGTAGACGGGGCATGGAATGCTCGCGCCCGACTGGGCCTTGCACCGCCCGTCGCTTTCGCCGCTATGCATGTGCAGGTCGCCGCGATACCAGCCGGCCGTGACCGAAATCGGCGCATCGGCAAATTCGGTTACGTTGGGCTGCCGCTCGATGAAGACCTGCGCTTCATAGGGTGCTTCGGCACCCTCGCGAATATTGGGCGCCCCGAGGATCAGGTTCCAGCGCCCGGCGGGCAGCGGACCGGGAAGATAGCCGGGCGTCGCATCTTCCGTACTCAGTGTCATGCTGCTGC
This sequence comes from Qipengyuania sp., assembly GCF_042095715.1. Taxonomy (GTDB): domain Bacteria; phylum Pseudomonadota; class Alphaproteobacteria; order Sphingomonadales; family Sphingomonadaceae; genus Qipengyuania. The sequence continues at coordinate 7,897 of NZ_JBELMO010000085.1, forward strand.
GCGTCCCGCCGCTCCAGCCCCGGAAGCGCTGCGGATCGCGCAACCCGAGATCGATCACCGAGTGCTGCTCCTTGCCGGCATAGCGAAACCGGATCGTCAGACGCACCACACCGGCTGGCAGGTCGAACGGGAGTTCGGTGTAGCGTTCATGTGCGGCGCGCGTGAGCCTGCCCTCGATCACGCGCCAGGGCGCGCCCGATGTCGGATCCGACGGCGGCGTTTCCACCCGGCCGCCCTGCGCATGCGCAGGGGCGGCCAAGGCCGAAAGCAGGGCGAGCGCGGCGAACGCGGTACGCAGCGTCATCGCTCAGAACCTGTACATCAACGCGGCACGGAAATTCCGGCCGATCAGCGGACGCGCGATGAAGGTGTTCGCGCCCGCATCGCCGTTCTGAAGCTCGCCCGCGCGCGGATTGCCTTCCGTCAGGCCCAGCGAATTGTTCAGATTGTCGACATAGCCGTACAGTGACAACGCCTGCGACACATTGAACCGCGCGCTCAGATTGACGGTGGCATAGGCGGGCAGTCGCACCGAATTCGCGGTATCGACATAGCGCTTGCCTTCATATTCCCACGACGCCTGCAATCGCAGACGGTCGCCCAGCAAATTCAGGCCGGGCACGAAACGCAGGCTGACCGTCGGGATGCGGATAAGACGGTTGCCGTCGAAATCGAAACTCTTCCCGCTGGCATCGACATAGGTGAGCCCCTTGTACTTGGGGTCCTGCAACGTGGCGGTGCCGGACAGGTCGAACCAGCGCACGGGACGCAGCGTCCCTTCCAGTTCCAGGCCAAAGGTCTGCGTGTCGGCATAGCGCGCCTCGCTCACCGCGGGCCCGTTCAGGTCGAAACGATAGTTGGTGAACGAGACGTTGTTGTATTTGGTCCAGAAACCCGTGGCGTAGAGCGACACCAGCGCGCTCGCATATTTTACGCCCACCTCGCCCAGATCCATTGTCTGGATGATCGGCTTCGCCGTGGGGCTGGTGATATAATTGCCCAGGCTCGGCAGACGATTGGCCGAGGTGTAGCGGGCGAACAGGCCTGCGTCCCCGTTGAATTGATAGTCGACGCCCAGCGTCCACGTCGCGTGGCTGAAATTGTCGTCATAATTGGCGTAGACGCCACTGCCCGTGAGGATGGACGAGGTCGCGAACGTGCCGAGGTTGACGGTCTTCTTGAGCGCGACCGTGCCGCGCGCGCGCATCGTCTCCCAGCGCACGCCGCCGTCGATACGTATCCGCGGGGTCACCTGCCATTCGTCGGCGATCAGGACGCGATGCTCGACGAAATCGAAGCGTT
>NZ_JBELMO010000086.1:0-8934 GCF_042095715.1 Qipengyuania sp.
TGGACAGGTGGCCGAGTGGTTAAAGGCAGCAGACTGTAAATCTGCCCGCGCAAGCGTACGCTGGTTCGAATCCAGCCCTGTCCACCACCTACCCTCAATTGTCGGAACGCCCGGAGCCGTAAAGGCCGCGGTGTTCTGAGTCGTTATCCGCTCGCCTTATCTCATCGTGCCAAAGAGCTGCCCGGATCGGCTCGGGATGCGACGACCAGCGCCAGGGCGGTGCGGTTGCTTATGGACAGCTTGGTATAGATGGCGTTGAGATACACCTTCACTGTCCCCTCGGTCAGGCCCATCTGCTCTGCGATCTGACGATTGCGAAATCCCTGGCCCACGAAGGTTGCGAGTTCTCTTTCGCGATTGGACAATTCGGCAAGGGGGTCGCGTGTGGGCGATATCGTGATCTGAACCGCGCGCTGCATGAGTTCCTCGTCGATATATTTCCGGCCCGCCGCGACCGTTCGGATGCAATCGACCAGCCGATCCTCCGCGCCGTCCTTGAGCACGATGCCCTTCACACCGAAGCGTAGGGCGTCGATGAGATGTTCGTCGAGCAGATCAGCGGTGAGGAGAATGACCGACGTCGTGCTCTGCGACAGATACAGGTGCCTCAGGACCTCCACACCGTCCATCTTCGGCATTCGTACATCGAGGATCGCAATGTCCGGAGACAGGGTGGAAATCGCCTCCAGCGCTGCCTCTCCATCTGCGACCGATGCAGCAAGCGGATAGCCGTTGACCGACAGGACGCTGGCAACGCCTGACCGGATCAGCGCATGGTCGTCAGCAAGGATAATCTTCATGCTCGGCCTCGCTTCAGGGGGAGTTCGACGACCAGCCTTGGCCACTGCGGATTGTCCCATATGGCCATTGTCCCGCCAAGTCGCCCCACACGGTCACGGATGGTCCATGGTTCAACCTCGCTTCCAAGCTTTCCGAAGGGGAGGCCATCATTGGCGATTTCAATTCTCAATTCGCCCTCGTGGCTTTTTGCCGAAAGGGTGATGCAATCGGCTTTGCCATGGCGCACTGCATTGGAAACGGCTTCGCGAAAGATCTGGCGGCACTCGAATGCGAGCGCGGCTTCGACCGAAATATGTTCAAGCTCCTGGCAATCGATTTCGACCTGCCATCTGGTGCGGCATTCTTCAACCGTATCTTCCAGTTCGGCAGCCATGCTCACGCTCACTGCGTCTGCGCTCGCTAGGCGCAAGCGGTCGATCATTTCCCGAATATGCGATTGCTCGCTGCGTAACCGGGCCTTGAGCTCTTCCGCAAGCTCCCGCGCGGAGGCTGCATCGTCGGGGATCGTCTGACGCAACGCCTCGAGGCCGAAGGTGGCTCCCGCCAGCGCCTGCGCGACGCTGTCGTGCAGGTCGCGGGCGAGGGATTCGCGCGTCCGGATCACGGCGCGATCCCGCTCGAGCCGAGACAGGGCGCGTTGCTCTACCATCGCGGCGATCTCGCGGGCGATCTCGTAAACCCGTGTCATATCGTCGGTGGACACGCTGGGCATGTCTGCGACGACCAGTTCGAGGAGGGTCCCTTGGGCAGTGATGAGCCGGGTCAACAGGCCTTCCGATGCCGAAACTTCGGTGGCCAGCGCGCTTACCTTCGACAGGGTTCTGGCCACCTTGCGACTGCCGGGGGTGTCCTCCACGAGCGCACGCCCGGTCGATACATCGAACAGTTCGGTCAGCGGGCTTTTGTTGCCCGACTTCGCCAGTCGCTTTTTCGATACCGATCCTTCGCGAAGGACAACGATGGCGGCGGGCTCGTCGGCTTCTTCCCACCAGATGCCCACTTTCGGGGCAGACAGTTGAGCCGCCGCATAACGAACCGCAGCCTCCAGAGGATCCTCGTCGAGAAAATCGGACGGGGGATTCTCGCGTCTGCCGGTCCGAAACTGAACACCCAGAAGCACGAAGGCGAACCCGATTACCCCCATGTAGGACAGCCGGCGGGCGAATACCTGCGCGTCGAGATCGTTTCCGGCCCAATAGAGAGCAATGCCTACCAGGATGTATCCCAAGGCAGCGGCGAGGGCGGACCACGCCGTGACCCGCCAGTCCCATCGGATCGTCGCGGCGAACATGAGGAAGAAGAAAAACGCGATGAAGGGGCTGTTGAACGTATTGCCCGGCTCTTCGGTGAACCAGATCGACAGGGCGAATACAGTGATATCCAGGGCGTGCGCGGGTAGCGCGAGGCGGAAATCGAACCACCAGCTTACCCAGGCGACGCGCAAGAGAAGCAGTGCCAAAACGAGGTAGACGCCGATCAGCGCATATCCTTCGTCCGGATGCCTGTTCGGCTGGCTGGGATCCGCCACCAGCGCCACGAGAAAGATGACCGCAAGGAGAACCCTGAGGACCGCGATCACCCGCGCGACACGATTCTGAAAATACTTGGCCAGCACTACCGGTATGCCCCTCTGTGGAAGCTTATTGCGGTAATGCTGGCTCTTGCAATCCTTCATCGCCCTTCAGCGACCCGAAGGGGGATGGAAATATCCTGGCCGGCGCAACGATTGGCTCACGACGCCGGCCAGTTAGTTTCCGCCGCTAAGGGGACAAATCGATAGCGGCGGTTTCTTTTCACCGGGACCTAGAACCGGGCCCGGAACCCTGCGTACACATAACGCCCGAAAACATCGTAGATGGCGCTGCCGGAACCGGTGGCCGTCGACCCCAGCGGCGGTTGCGTGTCGAGCACGTTGTCCATACCGACATAGAACTTGAACCCTTCGCCGAAGCCGGCATCGTCAAGATCGAAATCGAAGCGGATATCGTGGTAGAAGACCTCCGGATACTTCGCGGTATCGGCGTAATCCAGGTTCAGCAGCGCTGAGCTATCGGCAGGAACTGTGCCCTCGCTATAGGTTATGACGTTGTAGTCCTCGTACGCATTCACATACATCGGGCTGATGTAATGCATGCGATATCCAAACGTGAAGGGCCCGGTTCCCACATTGATATCGAGCCGGAATTCATCCTTGGGATCGCCAAGTTCTTCGAGGATCACGTTTTCCAGCCCCGGATAGGTGGGATCCTGGAAGTTGCTGCTCTTCAGGCCGTGCGTATAGACGAAGAAGGTGCCGAACTTCACGTCGCTTCCCAGCGTCGTGTTGTAGGAGATTTGCGTGTCGATACCCTCGCGAATCCGGGTCGCGTAGTTGAGCGGGGCGACGATCAGAGTGTTTCCGGCGATGGCCCCCGGGAGTTCGCCGAACTGGCCGGTACCCGGACCCTGGAAACGCGAGAATTGCGCGCAGAAGATATTGGTGAGCGTCGGCTGGTCGTAGCAGGAATTCAGGATCTGCTGCGCGGTTGCCGATGTGATGATGTTGTCCACATCAATGCGATAGTAATCGACCGAGACCGACAGACCGGGCACGAAGCTCGGGCGGTACACACCGCCAACAGTCAGCGAGTCCGATGTTTCTTCGACCAGGTTGGGATTGCTGCCACTGACGATCGGAAGCGAATAGGACCGGCTGTTGAGGTTGGCCAGATTCGCGGCCCCGACATCGGCGGTGCAGTTGGCGAGGCGGTTGGGGTTGCTGTTCCGCTGCACCAGATCGCAAGGATCGGTGATGGTGCTGAAGTTCGGAACCAGCGGGAACGCCGTTTCCGATACATTCGGAGCACGAACTGCGCGACCGTAGTTGGCCCGGAAAGCCAGGTCGACGATGGGCGACCAGGTGACCCCGGCGTTCCAGGCGAAAGTCGTTCCCAGCGAGCCGCCATAGTCGGATACACGGGCCGCCCCGTTGATGGTCAGGTCTTCGAAGAAGGGCATATCTCCCAACAGCGGGATCTGCACCTCGCCGAACGCTTCCTTCACATCGAACTTGTCCGGAGCGAAGGTGGGGATGACAACCGCGTTGGTGAGACCCGTCTGCAGATAGGGATCCTGATCGTAGCGCGCGTTCTCTTCGCGATACTCACCACCGATGACGAAGCGGACGGGGCCGCCCGGCAGTTCGAACAGCTGGCTGAGATCGCCGGAAACGAAGCCGAGGATATCAAGCTGATCAATGCTGGATTTCGTCGTCCCTTCATAGGTGAAATAATCCGCAGACGCCCGATTGTCGGCGGCGCCGAACGGGTTGTAGGGCACACAAGCCGCGATATCGGAAGCGAGCTTCGCGTTCAGGGCTGCGGTCTGGGCTGCAGAGTTGTTGCGCGCAAGAATGACTGCGGAGGCAGCATCGTATTGCGAACGGCACTGGATCCGGCCGGTTGCCGGATTGAGGCCCGCGTCCATGGCCAGGACAAAGCGCTGCTTGTCGATGTAGCCCGAATTGACATCCGTTTCCTTGAACTTGCCGTAGTTGGCCGAAAGTTCGAACTTCCAGTCGTCGTTGAAATTGCCGCGCACGCCGAACACGCCGCGATAGGTTTCGCGGGTGAAGTTCTGGTCGCGGATCCCCACGTCGAGAAGGCTGCGGGCAAAAGCGAACCGGTAGGTGCCAGCCGCGATGGCGGCGCGATCCGCAGGGGTCAGGTTGCCCGGAATTACATTAGGCGCGGCCGTGGTGCCGATGTTCGTGGTCGCTGGGCAGGTTACCGAAAGATCCGGACGGCAGTTGGAGGCCAGGATCAGGTTGGCCAGGGTGGTGCGGTTGGCAGCCCCGAGGAACGGGTTGTCCAGTCGGGGACGTTCGCGGAAATCGAACTGGGTCTGGGTACCCTGGATGAAGGAGGGACCCGCGTTGTTACCGACCGCCTCGATGTAGTTGTACTTGCCTTCGAAGAACAGCTGGATGCCAGGCGTCACATCGAAGCTGGCCAGCAGGTTGAAGTTGTAGCGGTCCTGCTCGGGATAGATCGACAGCAGTTCGCCTTCGCGTCCGGTCTGGCCGTTTCCGCCCAGTATGGAGCTGTTGATACCGGTGCCGAAGCGGGTGCCGGTTTGTGGTACCAGCACGCCTTCGGGCGTGAAGATCTGCGTGCAACTGAAGGACACGCCACCCGTGGTCGAAGGCGCGCCGTTGGTCGCGACGATGGCTTGGCCGCAGGCGGGGGTTCCGGTGCGTTGGTTAATCGGGATCAAGCCGAACCGGTTGTTCGTGGTGGTGCGGAAATCCCTGAAGAACGCACGGTCGGCGAAGCCGTCGCTACCGCCCGCAAGCGGTATCGTGCCGCTGCCGTTGGGATTGGGGATGGTGGCCGGATCGACGTCGATCGTGCCGAGGCCGTCGTTGAAACGAAGCGCCGGGATCTGCGAACCGAAAACGCGATCCTGGTGCGCATATTCAGCATGAAGCGTAATATTAGCGCGGTCGTCGAGATAGTTGTGCCCGGCAAGCGCCGACACGTAGGTCGCGCCCCCGAAACCTTCGGGCGAGAGACCGGCCTGGCCGCGCACCTGGAACCCTTCGTAACGGTCGCGAAGGATGAAGTTGACGACGCCCGCGATCGCGTCCGAACCATACAGAGCCGAGCTCGAGCCCGTGACGATATCGACCCGCTCGATCAGATCGTTGGGGATGGAGTTAATGTCGGGCGAGACGGCGTTGTTGAGGATGTCGGCGGGAACGTGCCTACGGCCGTTGACCAGAACCAGCGTGCGCTGCGTGCCGAGGCCGCGCAGATCGAGCAGGTTGAGGCCCGCGATACCGATGCCCAGACCTGGGTTCTGCTGGGCGAAGGTGCTGCGAAGCTGAGGCAGATCGTTCAGCGTGTCGCCGATGTTGATATTGCCCTGCTCGAAAAACTGCTCGCCGCCCAGAGAAGTGACCGGCACGTTCGAGGTCAGATTGGGCGAGCTGATACGCGACCCGGTGACGAGAATCGGGGTGTCGGTGTCGGTGGAAGGCACGATCGCCGAATCGTCGGCATCGCAGATTCCGTCATTATCCACATCCGAACATTCTGTCGCATCCTGCGCAGCCGCGGGGAGAAGTGCGATCCCACCGGCGAATGTGGCGAAGGAACAAAGAAGTGCAGTGCCGCGCAGCAGCTTGTGTTTGCTGAATACCATTCGATTTTTACCCCTGATTTCACGCCTGCGGGGGTGACGAAGACTGCGGACCCCTGTTGACGCGCAATGGCTAGGGTTGGACAGGGATTTCAGGATATTCCCGAAAGTTAATGGCCAGCAATTTTTGATCCTCCTGTGGCGCACCGGTTACGTACGTTGGATAAGCGCTTCAGCTACCGTTGGTTAGGTTAACCGCCTAGCGTTCTTCTGGTTATCGGTTGTTGCCACGGTAAACTCGCCACTCGACTTCGGGCCGCGTATCCTTGACTCTTTCCGAAAAGCCCCCTTTTCCCGGACCTCGCAACGTGGGCGGTTCTATCTTAGCCTGACCACTCAATCGGAAATTCAAAAGCTCCTTCCAAAGTGATAATCGAAACGATGGACATGACGAAAGAGGACCGGCGCAGGCTGGCTGCGCGCAACAAACGGCGGAATGTCACGCTGGTGAAAGTGGGGGTAATCGCGCTGGCGGCCATCTCTGCCTCGCTTGCGGCCTATCTGGTCATGGGCGGCTGACGCGATCTTGCCCCCGCGCCCGCGCCGAATTAGGCGTGGGTGATGCAACTCACACATCGCCCGGTCATTTCCGCCACCGGCCTCTACACCCCGCCAGAAAGCATCACCAACGAAGAGCTGGTCGAAAGCTTCAACCGCTACGTCGCGCAGCATAACGCGGAAAATGCGGAGGCTATCGCGGCGGGCGCTTGCGAACCGCTGGTGGAAAGCTCCGTTGCCTTCATCGAGAAGGCGAGCGGCATCAAGGCCCGCCACGTCGTCTCCAAGGCCCCCGTGCTCGACACCGAGGTCATGGCGCCGCGCCTTCCCGAACGCGGGAACGAGGAAATCTCGATCCTTGCCGAAATCGGCGTGTCCGCTGCGCGCGATGCGCTGGAGCGGGCAGGGCGCGATGCGGGCGATGTGGATGCGGTGCTGTGCGCGGCCTCCAACATGCAGCGTCCCTATCCGGCGATGGCGATCGAGATCCAGGAGGCGCTCGGTATCGAGGGCTTCGCCTTCGACATGAATGTCGCCTGCTCCTCCGCCACCTTCGGAATCCAGACCGCCGCCGATTATGTCCGCGCGGGCCACGCCAAAAGCGTTCTGGTGGTAAGCCCCGAGATCACCAGCGGCCACCTCAACTGGCGCGACCGCGACAGCCATTTCATCTTCGGCGATGTCGCAACCGCCGTGCTGGTGGAGGACGCGGCGCTCGCGCCAGAAGGGCATTGGGAAATCGTGGGCAGCCGCCTCAAGACGGTTTTCTCCAACGCCATCCGCAACAATTTCGGCTTCCTCAACCGCGCCCATCCCGAAAGCGCGGGCGCCGACGACAAGCTGTTCGTGCAGGAGGGGCGCAAGGTCTTCAAGGAAGTGGTGCCGATGGTTTCTGCACTGATCCTGGAGGAGGCCGAGAAACTGGGCATCGACGCGCCCGCGCTCCGGCGCCTGTGGCTGCACCAGGCCAATGCGGGGATGAACCGCCTCATCGCCCAGCGAGTGCTGGGCCACGAAGCGAGCGAGGACGAGAGCCCGACGGTGCTCGATACCTATGGCAACACCTCCAGCGCGGGGTCGATCATCGCCTTCCACCTGAATCACGAGGACATGAAGCCCGGAGACGAGGGACTGATCTGCAGCTTCGGCGCGGGCTATTCGGTAGGAACGGTGTTCGTCCGCAAAGCGGAGTGATTCGGGCACCTAACCGGCAATTTCGCGACGGATGGGACGGTAAAACCAGGGGTCAGAACGCCGCGATATAGGCGCCCATGACTGTATCAAGCTGGCGAGCGCCGGTTCCAAGGCATGATGCGCAGCAGATTGGCCATGCCGCACCACCCCGTCACGCCGGCGAACATCAGTCCCGCTCCTACGAAGGCCGAAAGTCCAAAAAATCCGGGGGCCGCGAACAGGCCGAGCAGAACACCGGCCAACACCAGCGTGCCGGCGGTGATCTGCACCTGCCGCATGATCTCCAGCGGTTGCGACCGATCTGCGATGGTCGGTTGTCCGGCCTTGCGCCACCCATCGATTCCCCCGCCGAGGATATACACCGGGGCATCGCCCGCAGCCGCGCAGAGTTGCGCCGCATTGGCGGAAGTCCGCATACCCGATTTGCAGTGGAAGACGATCGGCCTGCCGTCAGCCGGAAGATCGCCGACCCGTTCGAGCGGGAGATTGACCGCACCGGGGATACGCTCCCGGGCGTGCTCGTCGACCCAGCGAATGTCGATCAGGCGCGCGCCGGCATCGATCGCGACGCGGGCTTCGGCAGGCGAAAGGGCGGCAATTGTCATCGCGTCAATCCTTGCAGTAAAGTTGATAGAGTGTGCCGAGAAGCGTTTCGACGCGGGCGTCGGCAATGGCGTACCAGAGCGTCTGGCTTTCCCGGCGATAGGTCACGAGGCCTTCGTCGCGCATCTTGGCCAGGTGCTGGGAACAAGCCGATTGCGACAGGCCGACATCGCGCGCCAGATCGCCGACCGTGACCTCGCCATGCTCGACCAGCTTGCACAGCAGCATGAGCCGACGCCCATTGCCGATCGCCTTCAGGATATCGGCAACCTGCCCGGCCTTTGCCTCGAAAGTCTGCAGATCCATCGGCGGTTTGAGCATCGTCGCAACTCCATTAGCACTTGCTTATTTAGCGAATACTAATATATTTGCAAGCGCAAAAAGGAGAATTCCATGAGCCAGCCCGTTATCGAGGCATTTTTCGACGAGCCGACCAACACGATCAGCTATCTCGTGGGCGATCCGGCGACGCGGAGCGCGGCCATCATCGATCCCGTGCTCGATTTCGACATAGCGAGCGGCGTCGCCGATACGCGCTCGGCCGAGAAGATCCTCGCGTTTGCGCAGGAGAACGAGTGGCGGATCGTAATGGTGCTGGAAACCCACGCCCATGCCGATCACTTGTCGGCCGCGCCTTTCATCAAGGCGCATACCGGG
>NZ_JBELMO010000087.1:0-8873 GCF_042095715.1 Qipengyuania sp.
ACCAACTATAGCACAAGCCCCAGTCCCAACAGACCGGGGCTTTCGTGCGTCCCAAACCCGCCCCGCCGCCGGCGATGGATCCGCTGTGGTATCCTCGGCCCAGGTCACTATGGGCCGCTACCGGTTCCGAAAACACGAAGATGAGGCGGTTGAAGACCGTGGCGTCGAGATGCGGCGACAGAACTAAATCTGCGCGGCGCATGGAACATGACACCGTCGAGGACTTGGCCGGGTCGGAGCATATCCTTCCGTACCCGGCGAAAGACGTCGAGCGTTAGCAAGCGAACCGACTCATTTCCTGGCACCGACGGGACCGATAAGATGATGTCGGCTAGTGATCACAAACTGACGATCGCGACATACGCCGGGTTGCCGACCGCCCAGGCGAGATAGCTTCGCGCGATCGCCCCCAACGCATGCAACGCCTTGATGAGGCTTTCGAGCTACCCGCGACTGGGCCCTACATGTGCGACCGTTATCGTCCGCATAGAATTTGCGGCGGGCCTGGCTTCGGCGCCGTTGTCGGCGCTGTGTCACGTGATACTGGCGGATCGCGGCAATCGGTTGAGGAGCCATGCTATTGCCGGCCGACGTCTAAGATCATAATAAAGTGACCGTGCATACCTTTTTATGAGGCAAGCGAGATGATGAGGCGCTTCGTCGGACTCGTGTTGGTGGCGCTGCTGGGCGGGCTGATTGCCTATCAAATGTTGCGCCCTCGCAGCGCGTCACAGGACGCACGAACAGCCTCGGGCAAGATCCAGGTTGTCGATGGCGGTGGGGTGTTGAACCAGCAAGCGCTGGATCCTGCTCAAATGGAGGATGCCCCACGGACAATCGTTCCGGACTATGTCGGCCCCCCGATCATGTACGGGCGTTTATCCGCACAGCCACGAGACGAGTTGTGGGCGCAGACACAGGAGAATGCCATTTATCGAGCGTTCGCTTCACTTACGAGAGGTGTCGGCGTCCATGCTGAATGCCGAACGGATGTGTGTGCCGTAACTGGTGGGTTCGACGCCGTCGGCGCGGCCGCTGAAGCGAATATGGAGCAGATCCAAGCCACGGCATCGCAACTCTCGGAACGTGGCGAGGATTTCCGCTCGGGTGCCACCGTCTCATTCTCGGGTGATCCGGCGAAGTCGGGTCGCGTCGTCTATGCCCTATACCTGAACCGGCGGGCCAAATGATAGGATTCGTATGCTTGCGTACCAGATACGAGGCGCTTAAGGTGGCATGTCGAGAGTGATTTCAACGGGGCAGAGGCCCCTCTCGACTTAAAAAGGAGAGGAACAATGCGCGTTCGATCCGACAATCCGCCCCCTCGTCACGCTTCCTTCGAAAGAGTGAGCGCAGTTTTACGAAAATGCATGGCAGCTTCGTCCATTGTCGCGCTGCTCGGTATTGCGCCGGCACAAGGCCAGCTGATCAGCACACCGTCGCCGCAGGTGACGGAATTCCCGCTGCCGAACCCCGCGGTTGCCCCGTGCGAGATCGAATTCGATCGATCGGGCAAGGCCTGGATTGAGGAGGTAGTGGGCAACGCAATATCACGTTTCGATCCGGCGACCGGGGTGTGGGCCAGGTTTCCGCTGAGACAGCCTGCTGCAACGCCTGGCGGGATCGAGATCGGACCGGACAATGGCATTTGGTTTCCCGAGCTTACGACCAACCAGATCACCCGGATCGATGCCACGACCGGCGAGATGCAAAGCTACTCCATCCCGTTGGGCCGGATCGTCAGCGGCACCGTCAACGTCGGCGCGGCTGTCGCGACCGACATGGCAACCGGTAAAGACAACGCCATCTGGTTCAGCATGTCGGGCAGCGCGGCGATTGGCCGCATCGATTTGACCACGAAGCAGATCGAAGTCGTGTCGCTGCCGACCCCGTTATCCACGGTCAGCGCGTTGACCCAGATCATTCAGCCCGGTCCGGGTAACTTGCTCGTCATTTCACTGGCCGCCGCGAACAAGCTTCTAACGATCGACGTCTTTACACGTGAGATCAAGGAGTATGTGGTTCCGACACTAGCCGCCCTGCCACAGGGTGTGACGACCGATCGCGATGGATTGATCTGGTTTACCGAAAGCGCGGGCCAGAAGATCGGCACGCTCGATATCACTACCGGCAAGATCACCGAGTATAACCTCCTGGCCCTGCGGGGGCCACTGCCGGTTTCTGTATCGCTTGGTAACCCCCTGCCGCTTCCTGGGCCGATCCGGCAAGGATCGGACGGAAAGATTTACTTTGCTGAGGGCGGGTTCGAGGGCGGCAACAAGATCGGGCGCTTCGATCCCGTAACGAAGACGCTCAAGGAATTCGTTGTTCCTACCCCCTTGGCGGGAATCTGCGACATCAACAATAGTCAGGACGGTGCCATCTGGTTTGGTGCACTGACCGGAAACCGGATCGGACGCTTGTCGATCAACTAGGCAGGCGGCGCCAACAACGAGTGCGGGTGGTCGCCGTTTCGGCACACCCGCACTATCCGGGCTTCTCACTGCCGGTTTGGCCCTCCGGCGTCAGCCACGTCGAAAGGCTACCGCCCAAGCGCAGATCGGGGCGGGCGTGCCCATAAGGTCGCTGCGAAGGGCGGTCACGGTTACGGCAAGAGGTGGCGCCAGCACGCAGGCATCGCCCTGGTCGATCTACCGCGTCACTGTCGGTCGAGCATCTTACGGAAGACACCGTCAAGCGCGCGATCGGGCAAAAGCGAGGCGAGCGCGATCACGGCCTTCGCATCCTTGCCGACCCGGTAGCGCGTGCGGGGGCGGGCCGCGAACATCGCCTGTTCGATGACGTCTGCGGCCTCTTCGACGCTTACGCCGCCGGTGGATTCACGATCGATCATGCGCGCGAACTTCTGATACAGATCGCCGTAAAGCGCGCGATAGCGCTCAGGCAGCGAATTGGCGCCCGATCTTGAGCCGGTCACTGTCTGCTCGACCATGTTGGTCCGTACGACGCCTGGCTCGATCAGGATAATGTCGATACCCTGTCCGCGGGTTTCCCGACGAGCCGAATCGACGATCGCTTCGATGGCGTGTTTGGACGCACAATAAGCGGACAGCATCGGGCCGCCGACCCGTCCCCAAAGCGAGGCGAACAGGATGATCCGGCCATGCGTCGGCCGGATCAGCGGCAGCGCTTGGCGCAATACCCGCGCGGAGCCGACCGTGTTTACGTTCAATGCGTGACGCAGGGTGTCCAGCGGCTCAACCTCGACCGCACCCGATAGCGAAATGCCGGCGCAATGGACGACACAATCCAGCCCGGACTCGCTCAATTGGGCATTCGCGAAGCCAGCCTCCACCGACGCATCATCGCCCACGTCCATGGTAATGATCGAGACGGCGGGATTGCCCTCCAGACCGCATCGCTCTCCTGGCAGCAGTGCCGCTATCACACGATCGCCGCGCGATGCGGCGCGGTGCGCGAGTTCCCGACCCATGCCGCTGCCGGCCCCGGTGATCAGAATGGTCGGCACGGCTCAGATCCCCTTTGTCAAGGCGCGGGACTGACGCCCGATGGCCTTCAGCATCAAGGTGCTGGCGACGATGATCCATGCGCAAAAGATCGATAGCGGAATCCAGAATACGAACAGGCCGTTCCACGCGAACGGGCCGGTGCGGGGGATGAAGCCGAAGGCGCCAAGCTCAAACATGAAGGCCGTCCAGATCGTGTAATAGCCGAACCACCGCGGAAAGGCGGAGAGTTGATCTTGCGGTGCCGTAAGGCTCACCACCGCCAGCGCGACGAACTGAAAGATGAAATATTGGTCCGTCGTAACCAGCGTCAAGTTGGCCAGTTCATGTATTATCAGTGTTATATCGGCGGGACGATCTGGTGAAAACGCGGCAACGCCCCACAATAGCGGAGGAAATACTAGAAACATTGACATGAGGCAGCCGCCCGCGAATTGAAGGACGGACCAAATCGGCCACCCGGTTTCCATTCGTTTCATCTGAATCGATAGCACCAGGGCCAGCGGCACCATGAACGCGGCGACCCAGCTACATATTACAGCGCCGATCCGTATCGATCCACTATTGTTGCGGTAAATCTCCGCGACCTGGCTTGCCGTCAACGTCGCCGGTGGAAGCGGGACCATCCTCAACAGGAAGACGAAGCTGAGCATGAAGATAAACAACAATGTGAGCGACCACCAGATCAGTGCTCGCTGCGCCGAAATCGATACCGTCACGTCATCCTCCCCTTTATCATGATGCCCAGCCAAACAAAAATATCAGCGTGCCACCGACGAGCAGCAACCACATCATCATCAACAGGCGTAGCGGCCACCAAGCATCGCGCAATTCCATGAAGCGACTTGCGATCAGCCACGCCTTCGCCATTGCCAGGGCGATCACGAGTGATCCTGCCAACCGCTGGTCAGCCCAACGCGTGTCGAGCCAGGTGGCATAGGACAAGGCCGTCAGCAGCAAGAGGAGCAGCCATGTGGTGATAGCGCCGTGGATCGTCATCGATGCATGTACAGGATTGCGAAAAGTATTACCCATAGCAGGTCGACCATGTGCCAAAACAACGCAAGGGATTCCGTGAAAGGACTGTGCGTCGCTGGTTTTGCGATCAGGACTCGAAGATAGGCAAGCCCACCCAAACCCACCAATCCATGAACAAGATGAAGGCCCGTCAGCGCGTAATAGAGCATATAGAAGTCATTAGTTACCGGGTAATGGCCCGACGAAATCTTAGCGGTATATTCCATCGCCTTGCACGCGACGAAACCGAATCCCAGGCCGATCGCACCGGCGACGCACCGCTGAGCCGCGCGGAAATTCTCCCGACGATTGAACGCTATCGCACAGACAACGAGCAATGAACTGGACAGCAGCAGCAGCGTGTTGAGGATGCCGGAAGCCTGGCTGAGTGTCCGCTGGGACTGAACGAAGACCGCGGGAGTTTGCGCGCGATAATAAGCGAAAGTCGCGAAGAGGAGCGCAAACACAAAAAGGTCGCCGAAAATCAGCACCCATACGCCAGGATCGCCGGGGATCCGTGGCGTGAGCGAAGGTGGCTTGGCCGGCCGGATCGTCACCGTCGGATCATCCTCTCAGTCCGGTCCTGGGTTGATGCGTTGGACCCTAATGGTACGATAGCTAACTTATCCGGGTTTTGGCAAGTCGGTTTCAGAGCTCTCCCGTGGGTACAACGTGCCGGGCATAGGAGCCGAAGGAAGCGCCTCCGGTCAAATCTCGCGACACTCATGCTTGCACAATATCGTATGCTAGGGTACTTGATTCGATGAGAGCGGGCGCAGGTCCGTCGCGATGAGGAGAGCGGGTGTGCAACTCGAAACCGACAGTGTCAGCAAAGGCCGGGCAACAGCCGTGAGCCCGCTTTACCCGGTGTTGCTCGGAAACGATACGCGCCCGGTTCCCGAGGCGTTCGCGGCAGTCGGCGAATGGCGCGTCGACGCGCCGAGCGTTGATCGCAGCCGCTATTATGATCGCGCATTCGCTGCCGCGGAAATGGAGCATCTCTGGAAGAAGACCTGGCAGGTCGTCGGGCGCAGCGAGGACATTCCCGCGGTGGGCGACCGCTTCTCCTATGACGTCGGCACGTTGTCCTTCATCATCGTGCGCAGCGATGCGACCACGATCCGGGCATTTTACAACAGTTGCCGCCATCGCGGAACGCGCCTGTGCACGGGACGGGGTGAGGGCGCGCATATCCGGTGCCCATTTCACGGCTGGAGCTGGACGCCCGACGGCGCTCCCTCGGTGATCCCCGGCCGATGGGACTTTTCCGGCGTTCCCGATGCTGCGCTCGCGCTGACCGAGGTGCGCTGCGCAACCTGGGGTGGAAACATATTCATCAATCCCGATCCGGCGGCGGAGCCGCTGGAAACGGCCCTGGGTGTCCTGCCGCAGCATTTCGCGGATTATGATTATGCCAATCGCTGGACCGCCGTCCATGTGCGCAAGAAGGTGCGGGCCAATTGGAAACTCGCGATGGAAGCCTTCATGGAGGGCTGGCATCTTTCCGAAACCCATCCGCAGGCGCAGGCCTGGAACGGCGATAGCTCAACCCAGTACGATATATGGGAGGATGCAGGCAGTCAGATCAGTCGGTCGATCACGCCGTCCGCCGTGCCAAGTCCCGAGCTGGGCGATGAGGCCGACGTCCGGCGTGCCATCATGGAGACGATCATCGCGGTGACGCCCCCGGGGATGCCGCTGCCCGACTTTGACTCCATCCCGACGCTCGATCGTGCCTTCGCGGCAGATTATCGTCGCCAGGTGCTGCAGGCGATGACGGGCAA
Source organism: Qipengyuania sp. (assembly GCF_042095715.1). GTDB lineage: Bacteria > Pseudomonadota > Alphaproteobacteria > Sphingomonadales > Sphingomonadaceae > Qipengyuania. Next base: position 6,290 of record NZ_JBELMO010000087.1, read on the forward strand.
CGATGCGTCCGCCGCGTCCGATGCGTGGATGCTCGACGCGGTCCAGTATTTCATGTTTCCCAACTTCTTCCCTTGGCTTGGGGAGGGGGCGCCGCTCTGGTATCAGTTCATGCCGTTCGGCGACGATCCGCGCGAAAGCGTGATGGACGTCCGCTTCTTGCTACCGCTGCCGGCCGGTGGCCAGCGGCCGCCGAAGGCGCCGATGCTCGAACTCGACTTCGACGAGACCTATCGTGACCGGCAGGCCGGGTTCGGTCTGTTCGATGAGGTGTTCGACCAGGATATGGGCAATCTGCCTTTGATCCAGCGGGGTGTCGAAGGCGGCGACCCGGGGCGCGGTCAGGTGCATTTCGGTGCCTATCAGGAATGTCGACTGCGGGCGTTCCATGCGCGGCTTGGTCGCCTGCTCGACGTCTGAGCGGGCGGCAGCGCGATCCAGAACGCGCGCGAAATGGTTTGCCTGCGTACTATGTAGATGGCATGCAGTGTCGGCAATGAGGGAAGAGGGTGGCTTTGGCATACGACATCATCGTTGTTGGGGCGGGCAGTAACAGCCTGGTGGCCGCGGCCTATCTGGCGAAGGCGGGCAAGAGGGTGCTCGTTCTTGAGAAGAACGATCAATGCGGCGGCGGCGTCGTGTCGATCGAGATCGCGCCCGGCTTCATCCATGATCCGCATTCGACCGGCTATTATCCGATGATGTCGAACCCGGCGATCAAAGACAATGAACTGGAATTGACGACGCGGTTCGGCCTGAAATTCGTCAGATATCCTGCAGGGTTCGGCACGATCTACGACGACGGCACGCACATCACGGCTTTCACCGATCTCGATCGCAGCTGTGCGGAAATCGCCAAGTTTTCCAACAAGGATGCCGATGCCTATCGGGCTTTTGCGCTGGATGCGATCAGCGTGCTGCCGATCCTGTCGCGTGGTGCGGCCACCCCACCGATGCCGACGGCCAGCTTTCTCGGGATGCTGGAATCCAGCGCTTTGGGGCGACGCATCGCCGCTGCCTTCTTCAAAAGCTTCTACGAGGTCATCGACGATCTCTTCGAGACACCCGAAGTCAAGCTCCACATCCTGAAATGGTGCGCGGAGATGATGGAGGGGCCGGACGTGAAGGGGACCGGCGCGGTTCTGTGGAACCTGTTCGGCATGGCGCATACCCAGGACGGCGCGGCCCCGGTCGGGGGGGCGAGGGCGATCGTCGACAGCCTTTTGCGTTGCATCGCGGCGCATGGTGGCGAGGTGCGGACCGAGAGCGAGGTGACGAAGCTGGAAATCCGCTCGGGTGAAGTCCGCGGCGTATGGGTCGGCGACGAGCTGATCGAAGCGCGCGATGCCGTGGTCGCCAATGTTCATCCATGGAAGCTCGGCGCCTGGCTGCCGGATGTCGATCCCGAGATCGCGAGCGCGGCGCGGCGGGTTCATCTGTCCAACCATGGCGCGATCAACCAGCAGATCGCTTTGTCCGAGCCGCCGCGCTTCGCCGCGGGCGACCAGTTCGACGACGTGATGTGCGTCGAGTTCGTCCACAAGGACGTCGAACGTGTGCGCCGCGTCTTCGACGAGTATAAATACGGGCGTATCCCACAGGGCTGTCTCAGCCCACTGGCGATCAACCACACCCGCCGCGATCCGTCGCGCGCGCCCAGCGGGCAGTCAGCCCTCTATCTCTATCATTTCGCGCCTCTGGCACTCGCGGACGGCGGGCTGGAAGCATGGGCGCGGCCAGAGAACGGGCAGGCCTATGCCGACGCGATCCTGGATGAGTATCTGAAGAACGTCACCAATATCGACAGCTCCAAAATTATCGCCCGACACATCGAGACACCGCTCGATCATCACCATCATTCCGCGAGCATGATGAACGGCGACATTTTCGGCATCGGCTCGACGGTGGGCCAGTTGCTTGGCCGTCGCCCGACGCCAGAGCTGGCGCAATATCGGGTACCCGGCTTTACGGGGTTCTACCTCGCCGGCCCTTGCATGCATCCCGGTGGTACGGTGACGTTCGGCGGGCGCGCGACGGCGATGCGTATGGCCATGGATATGCGCATGGATCTCAAAACCATGTTCCCCGCCTTTTAAGGATGCGCGACGTGAGCAAAACGATGAAACTCTACGCCACCGACAATTCCGACTTGATGGAAGTCAGCGCCATCTATCCCGATGGCGACAATCTCGTCGTGGAAGGAACGATCATGGGGGCGATGCCGATCCGCGCGATCGTCAAGCCAGCCGAGATCCGCAAAGCGCTGGGAATCATGTCGGCGGGCACGAAACTGCATGCCGCGCGGATGCTCTACAAGCGCTCACGCTGAACAGGGGAAGAGACATGAAACTATTGGAAGGGCGGGTCGCTATCGTGACCGGCGCTGGCCGTGGGCTGGGTCGCGCGCATGCACTGAAGCTGGCGGAGCAGGGCGCCAAGGTCGTGGTCAACGATCTTGGATCGTCGGCTGCCGGCGAGGGGGTGGATGAAACCCCCGCGCAGGAAGTCGTCGCGGCCATTCGCAAGATGGGCGGCGACGCGGCCGTCAATACATCTGACGTGTCGGACTGGAACGCCGCGCAGGAG
>NZ_JBELMO010000088.1:0-8696 GCF_042095715.1 Qipengyuania sp.
AGCGGGATCCCACAGCGCAGGTCCGCGATTTTGACGGCCAGCCTGGCCGCTTGACGGAAATGGACGCGCTGGTCGCCTATCTTCAGGTGCTGGGCACCATGGTCGATTTCTCCAGCGCCGCCGCGCAGGAAGAACTGGCCACGGAGACGGGCCGATGAGCTTTTACGAACAGCTCCGCCACTTCGCAGACAGCCATTTCCTGCTGCTGATGTTCGGCATCTTCCTGACGCTTGCACTCTGGCCCTTCCGACCCGGCGGCAAGCGCCACGCCGACGCGGCGGCCACCATGATCTTCGAGGACGACAACGATGGCCGATAAGCACGTCGACGAGGCAACCGGCACCAAAACCGTCGGGCACGAATGGGACGGCATCGAAGAGCTCGACACGCCGTTGCCGCGCTGGTGGCTGTGGACCTTCTATCTCACCATCGTGTTCGCAATCGGCTATGTCATCGCATTCCCCGCCTGGCCCATGATCGACCGGGCCACCGCCGGGGTACTCGGCTGGACGAGCCGGGGGCAACTGGCCGAAGAAATGAACGCGACCGACCGCGCGCGCCAAGGCATGCGCGAACAGATCGCGGCGATCGATGTCGAAAAGCTGCCGGGAACCCAGGACCTCATGCAACAGGCAGTGGCAGGCGGCGCGGCCGCGTTCCGCGTCAACTGTGTGCAGTGTCACGGTTCGGGCGCCGCGGGCTCCCAGACGCTCGGCTATCCGAACCTCAACGACGACGATTGGCTATGGGGCGGCGACTTGAAAGCGATCCATACGACCCTGCTGCATGGTATCAGGCAGCACGGCGATGACGAAACCCGCTCCAGCGTCATGCCTCCGTTCGAAGGCGCTTTCGACCCGGCACAGCTTTCAGCGGTGGCCGATCATGTCCTCTCCTTCAACGGCAAGGCCAGGGACAGCCAGCTCGGCGCGCAGCTCTACGCGGATAACTGCGCGGTCTGCCACGGCCCGAAGGGCGGCGGCAATCGAGAGGTCGGCGCGCCGAGGCTGAACGATGCAATCTGGCTTTATGGCGGCAGCAAGGAGCAGATCGTGCAGCAGATCCTGCGTCCCCGCATGGGCATGATGCCCAAATGGGAAGGCCGACTCGATCCCGTCACCATCAAGATGCTGGCTGCCTATGTCCATTCACTGGGTGGCGGGGAGCAGAGCGTCGCCATGGAGGCGGCCACCCCTGACGATCCGGCATCGGAACAGGCCGCGGTCGATGTCGAGTGAGGAGGACCCCACCCTCGTTATCGACGATGGCATTGCAAAAACGAACGAGCCGGTCTCGAGCTCCGTAGCCGAACCCGCGGCAGCGACCCGGCGCCACGAACCACACGAGCCGGCTCGCACCAACCTGCCCCAACGGCTCTACGAGAAAAGGGAATTCGTTCACAACAAGCGCATCGATGGCCCTTTTCGTCGCTTCAAATGGGCGATGATGGCGATCACGCTGACGATCTATTACGTCACGCCGTGGATACGCTGGGACCGGGGCCCTTACGCTCCGGATCAGGCGGTGCTGGTCGATCTCGCCAATCGGCGCTTCTACATGTTCGGTATCGAGATCTGGCCGCACGAATTCTACTTCGTCGCCGGGCTTCTCATCATGGCGGGCATCGGCCTGTTCCTGGTGACAAGCGCCGTGGGGCGCGCCTGGTGCGGATATGCCTGCCCTCAAACGGTATGGACAGACGTCTTTCAGCACGTGGACCGTTTCTTCGACGGCGATCGCAACGCCCGCAAGCGGCTCGATGCCGCGCCATGGACCTGGGGCAAGGTGGTCCGGCGCGCAGCCAAGTGGACGGTCTATCTCCTTATCGGGTTCTGGACCGGTGGCGCATGGATCATGTATTTTGCCGATGCGCCAACGCTGGTGGAGGAATTCTGGCGCGGCGAGGCGGCTCCCGTTGCCTATATCACCGTTGCCATCCTGACGATCACCACTGTCACGCTGGGTGGTTTCATGCGCGAACAGGTATGCATCTACATGTGCCCATGGCCGCGCATCCAGACGGCGATGCTGGACGAAAAAAGCCTCATCGTCACTTACAAGGACTGGCGCGGCGAACCGCGCGGCAGCGTGAAGAAAGCGCGGCGTCAGCCGGGGCAATTCGGTGATTGCATAGATTGCCAGCAATGCGTGCAGGTGTGCCCCACAGGCATCGACATCCGCGAGGGCCCTCAGGTCGGGTGCATCACCTGCGCGCTGTGCATCGACGCCTGCGACCGGGTGATGAACGACATCGGCCGTCCGCGCGGGTTGATCGATTACGCGACGCTGGAGGATTGCGAGCGGGAAGCTGCGGGCGAGGCGCCCAGACCGATATGGAAGACGATCCTGCACCCCCGAACGGTCGCTTACTTTCTCATCTGGTGCAGCATCGGACTAGGCCTGCTGTTCGCCCTGGGGACGCGAAGCCATACGGATCTCACCGTGGCGGCGGATCGCAATCCACCCTTCATGCTCATGAGCGATGGCTCGATCCGCAATTCCTACACGCTGCGCTTGCGCAACATGGAAAGCCGTCCACGCGACATGACAATCGCGCTGGAGGGTCTGACGGGTGGCGTGCTGTGGACCGACACCATTTCAAAGGAGCAGGCCGCGCCGAAGCAAACCGTCAGGGTCGCGGCGGATCAGGTCACGACAGTACGCGCCTATGTGATGGCGCCCCCCAGCACCCGCGCGACCGATTTCGCGTTCCGCCTAACATCGCTCGATGAACAGGGCGAATTCGACATCGGCCAAGCCCGCTTCGAAGCCCCAGGAGAAAACCCATGAACCGACGCGCCTTCACCGGAAGGACGATGAGCACGATCCTGGTCAGCTTCTTCGGCGTGATCATTGCGGTCAATTTCACCATGGCGTGGTTCGCCGTATGCGGCTTCGGCGGCGTGGTGGTCGACAATTCCTATGTCGCCAGCCAGAAATTCAACGGCTGGCTGAAAGAGGCCCAGGTCGAGGACGGCATGGGCTGGTCCGCGCGGGTTTCGCGGGATGCTGGCGGCCACCTGATCGTGCAGCTTCACGGCGTACCGCGAGGGGCCAAGGTGGTCGCTGCGCTGAGACGCCCGATCGGACCGCCCGAAGACCTCACTCTCGATATGATCGAGACGGGGCCGAACCTCTACTTGGCCCCCGACATCGAGCCGGGCCGCTGGATCGTGCGGCTGGAGGTAGAGGCCGCGGGGCGGCGGTGGTCGCACGAGACCAACATCTCGTGAACGCCCCTATCGCCATCGACACTGAACTTCCCGGTGCCCTCGATACCCGGCTGACGGTGCCGGGCATCCGCTGCGCAGGCTGCATCGCGAAGATCGAACGGGAACTGCCCAGGATGGCTGGCGTGGCAAGCGCGCGCGTCAATTTCTCTGCCAAGCGCGTTGCCATTCGTCATGACGCGCGGGTCGATGAACAGGCGCTGGTAAGCGCGCTGGAAGGCCTGGGATTCGAAGCGCAGCCGGTGGCGGCAAATCCCCTAGCGCAGGACGACCGCGAAGTCCGCAGCCTCCTGCGCGCGCTGGCAGTCGCCGGCTTCGGCATGATGAACATCATGCTTCTTTCGGTCAGCGTCTGGTCCGGCGCGCAGGGCGGCACGCGGGAACTCTTCCATTGGCTCTCCGCGATTATCGCCCTGCCCGTTATCGGCTATGCCGGGCGGCCCTTCTTCGCATCGGCGTGGATGGCGCTCAGATATCGCCGGACGAACATGGATGTGCCGATTTCCATCGGCGTCCTGCTGGCCGCCGGGCTCAGCCTCTACGAAACGGTCACCCGGGGTCCCCACGCCTATTTCGACAGCGCGGTGATGCTGCTGTTCTTCCTGCTTGCGGGGCGCGCGCTCGATGCAGCGATGCGCGGGCGGACGCGCGCGGGCATCGGCGCTCTTCTTTCGCGAATGGGTCGCAGCGCATCCGTGGTGCGCGATGACGGTTCGACGCGGCAGGTCAAGGCCGAGGACCTGGAGCCAGGCCTTGTCATGCTGGTTGCGGCGGGCGAAGCGCTTGCCGCCGATGGCGTGATCAAAAGCGGCGAAAGCATGATCGACAAGGCGATGCTAACGGGCGAAAGCGAATTGCATTTCGCCTGCCCCGGCGACCTCGTCCATGCCGGTACGATCAACGTGGGTGGGCCTATCACGGTCAGAATTACGGCCGCCGCCGCCGATACCGTTCTGGCCGATATCGCGCGACTGATGGACGAGGCCGGGCAGTCGCGCAGCCGTTACGTGCGCATCGCGGACCGTGCAGCACGGCTCTACGCCCCGGCGGTGCATTCGCTGGCCGCGCTCGCCATTGTCGGCTGGCTCCTGGCTGGCGCTGGATGGCATCAGGCGCTGATAATAGGCATCGCGGTGCTGATCATCACCTGCCCCTGCGCGATCGGGCTGGCCGTGCCTGCGGCGCAGGTCGTGGCAGCGGGCGCGCTCGGGCGGCAGGGGCTGTTAGTGAAGGACGGCAGCGCACTGGAGCGACTGGCGGAAATCGATGTCGCGCTCTTCGACAAGACCGGCACGCTGACCATCGGAGAACCCCGGCCCGATTTCGGTGAAATGCCGGCAAGGGCGAAGGCGGTGGCGTTGGCGCTGGCGCAGCAAAGTCGTCATCCGCTCAGCCGCTCGATTGCCGCGTCCCTCACCTCCCTCGGTGTCGAGCCCGCCAGGATTAACCACGTCAGGGAAATCGCCGGAGAAGGCCTGTTCGCGCGATGGGGCGACATCCCGGTCTCTCTTCAGCGTACCGACCACACCAAGGGCTCCTCAAGCTCTTTGGAGATCGGCACCGAGGCCTGGGTCATCGACTTCTCGGACCAGCTCCGCCCCGACGCCGCAGACGCTATTCGCGCGCTGACTTCCATGGGTATCAAGTCCCGCATCGTGTCCGGGGATCGGCCCGATGCGGTCTCGGCGGTCGGCGAGACGCTTGGCCTGAGAGGTGACGGCGGCATGCGCCCTCAGGACAAGCTTTCCCTGCTTGAAGAGCTCAAGGCGCAGGGACGGCGTCCCTTGATGATCGGCGACGGCCTCAACGACGGTCCGGCTCTGGCGGGCGCCCACGCCTCGATTGCGCCGGGTTCGGCCAGCGACATCAGCCAGCAGGCGGCCGACGCCGTCTTCGTTGGTGAGCGTTTGATGCCGGTCGCAGTCGCCGTAAGCGTGGCCAGGAAGACGATGACAGTCGTGCGCCAGAACTTTACGCTCGCGGTGGTCTACAACGCCCTGGCGGTGCCATTGGCGGTGATGGGTTTCGTAACCCCCCTCATCGCGGCCATAGCGATGTCGCTCAGTTCCCTGATCGTGGTGGGCAACTCGCTCCGCCTGATGAGGGCAGCGCGATGAGCAGCCTCGTTTTTCTGATCCCGATCGCGCTGGGTCTGGGCCTTCTGGGCCTCGGCGCCTTTTTCTGGGCGATGAAGCGCGGTCAGTTCGACGATCTTGACGGCGCGGCCAACCGCATCCTGATCGAGGAGGACGATCTGTAATGGGCGCTATTTTCGGTATCGTCGCGCTGGCGCCGCTGATGATGGGCATCGTGGCAATGCCCTCTGGCGAACCCGGTGCGATCGTCGCCGGGATGTGCAACGGCGGCAGCATCGTCATCCCGCTCCGCGACGGCGAGAAACGCCCTCACCCGCCCTGCGGCGCGAAGGCTTGCCATGCGGGCTGCAACCGCAAGCGCGGATTGATCTAGCGCAAGGACATTGCTGTGCCGCGATGCCAACTGGTTCGCATGTGGCCCTATCATCCCGATCTGCTTGCCAAGCCGGTGCCCCGATACACCAGCTTCCCGACCGCCGCCGAATTCGGACCGCTGGACCCGCAAGCCTATCGACGCGCGCTGGAGACGGCGGGCGGCGACATCTCGCTCTACCTGCACATCCCCTTCTGCGAGAAGATCTGCTTTTATTGCGGGTGCAACACCGGCGCGGCAGGCAAGCGCCAGCGGCTGGAGAGCTATCTCGCCGCCCTGCACGCCGAAATAAAGACCGTCGCCTCTATCCTGCCTGCCGGTGCGCGGGTGAGGCGCATCTCCTTCGGCGGTGGCAGCCCCAATGCGATTGCCCCGGTGGAATTCGTCCGACTGGTCGATGCCCTTACGGTCGCGTTTCAGGTCAGCGATCCCGTTTGGTCGATCGAGCTGGACCCGCGCACCCTGAGCGAGGCTTGGGGGCAGGTGCTGGGTAAGGTCGGAGTCACGCGGGCTAGCCTTGGTGTCCAGACCTTTGCCCCGCACTGCCAGCGGGCGATCGGCCGGGAGCAGGACGAGGACCTGATCATGCGCAGCGTGGACATTCTGCGCGAGGCAGGCGTCGAATCGCTCAATTTCGATCTCATGTACGGACTGCCGGGTCAGAGCGAGGACGATCTGATCGATAGCTTGCATCGCACGCGGGTGCTTGGTGCAGATCGGGTCGCGCTTTTCGGATATGCCCATGTCCCTCATATTGTGCCGCGGCAAAGGATGATCCCGGCGGAAAATCTCCCCGGCCAGGAGGCCAGATTCCGCATAGCGTCGCTTGGCTATACCTATTTCGTCACGCATGGATATACCCCCGTCGGCTTCGACCATTTCGCGAGGCCCGGCGGCGATCCACTCGCGATGGCTGCGCTGCAAGGCGGTCTGCGCCGCAATTTTCAGGGCTTCACCGATGATCCGGCCCCCGTGCTGATCGGCTTGGGCGCATCGGCGATCAGCAGTTTTCCCGAGCTGCTGGCTCAGAACGAAAAAAATTCCGGGCGATACCGCATGCTGGCTTCGCAGGAAAAATTGGCCGTGACCCGCGGAGCCAAACGCAGCCCGGAAGATCGGTGGCGCGGGGAGATCATCGAGCAACTTCTGTGTCAGGGCCGCGCCTATATCGGAACCCGGCTGGCGACCGAGCTTGCCGAAGATATCGAGCGGTTTGTAGCGCGGGGCCTGGCCGATATGGACAACGGCTGGCTGACCATCGTGCCCGACGGCCTGCCCTATGCCCGCACGATCGCGGCACTGTTCGACCCTTATCGCGCAGTCGCGAGGACCAAATTCAGCTCCGCAATCTGACGGACGCTTTTAGCCCTGCCTCTCTCCCGACCGGGGGACCATTACCAGATTGGCGCCTTCAGGGCGATGCGCGCCGACGGTTCGATTACGGCCCCCTTCCTTCGCCTCGTAAAGTGCCCGGTCGGCTTGTCCGAAAATGTGACCATAGCTGTCGCCAAGCTGCCACTGGGCCACGCCGAAACTCGCGGTCAGGCGATGGTCGGCGGGCATCCCCTCCATGCCGGTGTCGAGCAGCGCCATGCGAAGTCGTTCCGCCATCAATAGCCCTGCGGCTGCGGTGCAGTTCCAGGCAGCGATGCAGAACTCCTCCCCACCGATACGCCCGGCAACGTCGCCTTCGCGAACCGAGTCCGCGATCAGTCTGCCGAACGCGGCAATCGCGGCATCGCCCGCCTGATGGCCGAAGATATCGTTGACCCGCTTGAAGTGATCGATGTCGCAGACGATTAGGGAAACGGGCGTGTTCGACGCGGCGGCTTCGTCGAGCAGAGCAATCGCCCGCTCTTCGAAGGAACGGCGGCTGGCAAGCCCGCTCAGGTGATCCCGTTCCCCGACTTCACGTGCCCGCCTCAGCATATCCTGAATGCAGGCCGCGAGCAGGATCATCGCGGTCACCACGCTCAGGACCGAGATGAACAGGCTGAGCACCGAATAATAGGCGGAGGACCGATAGGCCGCCGCCTCCATCGTGTCCGCTTCCGCAAGCAGGTTGAGCGGGGGGCGAACGAAGAACTGAATGGCGGAGAGCAGGAAGATACCCAGGATCAGCTTATCGACCGCTTCCCTGCGGGGGGCCTCCGCCAGTCTCAGTGCCGCGATCGCGAAGATCAGGCCATAACTGCTGTTGACGAGATAAAGAGGCACGGACAAATCGCGGGTCATGGAAAGCGCGAGCATGAGTGTCGGCAGGCAGACTGTGTAGATGATCGCAATCGAGACCATGGGCGGGCGCGTATTCGCGCGGGTGCAGACCCCCCAGACCAGCGCCGCGCTGCCCGCCGTGTAGGCCAGGTGGGCAAACGGAAAGCCCCACGCGCTCGTAAGATCGAACTCGTGATTGGCCAGATAGCCGACGCCGAAACCGACATAGCCCAGCGCGAAGGCGAGCATGTAGGCGCCCGGACGGGCTCGCAACCACATCACGAAGAACGCGCTAGCAAAAACTAGCGCGATAAGCGGCGTGGCGAGAGAGAAAACCAGTTCCTGCAAATACGGCGTCCCAGTTGCGGGTGTGCGCTCCATACCGACGAGAGGTTAATTCGTTGGGAACGCGATCATCGGCTTGATTTGGCTGCCCCTACGATGGGATCGGGTGCGTTCGCCAGGATGCCGACCACCGCCGTCCACACGGCCACGTTCTGCCGCAACTGCACCGGATCGATCTTGTCCAAGGTATCATCGGGCGTGTGGTGCAGATCGAAATAGCGGGTTCCATCCTGCTGCAGGTCGATCAGGGCGCCGTTCTGTTCCCGCACCCAGTTCAGATCGGCCCCGCCGGTGGCGACTTCGCCGGACGGGGCGACGCCGAAGCGAGCCACCGCACGCGCCAGCCGGGCGTAGAGTTGGGGATCGCTGGCGGTGAAATTGCTGTCGATGCGCCAGACGCGGTCGGCACCGAAATCGCTTTCCAACCCGGCGAAGGCC
>NZ_JBELMO010000089.1:0-8519 GCF_042095715.1 Qipengyuania sp.
TTCGGCTTGGCCGTGTCCGGGGCAAGTGAACCGCTAACAGGCTCCCCTAAAGCTCCCAGCTACTTCGCCTTGATCGTGGCAGGACACTCGGCTCAGCCTGTTCAACAATCGGTCGTTTTCTGAACAATCACGACGAATGTCTGGACTGCTACCCACCTAGACCTTCTACTCGTCTAGGGGATTCTTCTTTTTGAGTTGGTAACATATCTCGATGCGCTGAGCGCGGCTTGATAGATGCCGTCGTCCAAAAACCGAAAAAGCGTTTTTATAGATTTCCGATCAGTAGGAACCAGAAGCTTTCCATTCTGCACGGTTATATTAATTCCCAGGCTTGCTGCCTTCGTCGCAATCACATCTACCTGATGTGTGTTCAACACATTGGCCTTAGTGATGGCATGTACGAGCTTTCTGACGCCTTGGTCCGCCGCCACCTTGAACGCAGCAACGTCGGCTACCTCTAGGCTGGCATGCTGGCAAAAAGCATCCACCTCCTGATCGGTTGCCGCCTTATAGAACTGCTGTAGGTCAAACACGCTGCGCGTCCGCTGAAAGCTTTTGAACTTCAGCTTTCCTCCTTCCATGATGGCAACGATACTGTTGTCGAGGGTGAATCCCGGCTCCGTCAGCTCCTTGAACGAATTGCCCGACTGGAAGAGGGTAAACCTGCGGGATAGAAGCTGCTGCGCCGAAAAGGCTTGGATCAGGACACGATGACCCTGTCCTACCGGATCGATCACGAAGAGGCCTCGAATACCCTCTGCCATGAAGTTCTGGGCGTCGATCTCCGGCAGACTGATCGGATTGGCCGCGATTGTTGCAGTGATGACGGCCGCCTCAGCGGGAGCGTCAATCACCAGCAGCTCGTCGTCATCCGGTTTCCAATCGCCCGAGAAATCGACCTCCTCAGCGACGCCGTTCAGGAAATAATTCGCCTGTGTCTGAAAGATATGACCAACCTTCGCCTGCACCGGTTGAGCGAGCGCAACCCGCTTAACCTGCAACCCTGTTGTTAAGCGACAAAGGGCGAATAGATTGACCATCAAGCATCCTCTAAGTCTATTAGAATGTACTCGGTAAGCTGCCCGACAGTAACGGCATTAGCTACCGTTCGAAGCTGCTTCTTTGTTATAAGAACATAGGTAACACCCTCTTTTGACTGAACCTTGTAGAAGTGCCACTTTAACAATCCGAGAAGCGGGTTGAAGTGATAGTTGTATCCAGTCGCCGTTATCAGCGCGAAAATAACGAGGGTTGGAATCCACAGTTGCCAGTTGAGGGTGTTGAACTGAGATGTAAAAAGCGGAAGCAAATATAGCAGAAGAAATCCCATATTCTCACGGTCTGCCGCTTCGATTTCGACCGCTTGAAACTGAGACGCTTCGAGGTTCTTACGCGCATACCGAAGCAGCATCAGACAGATGCCCACGGTAGCGAGGCTAGCCGCAAGAATGTAGATCGCCGGCTTTGGCTGATCCTGCATGTAGGCGACCCAGGCATAGGTCAGCCCCACGGGCGCGATAGCCGAGCTGGTGAGCAGGATGCGAGCGAATGCGTTCAGCATACCTGTGCCGGCACCTGATAAAGCGTAAGCTCGTAATCTCCCGCCTTCTCCAAACGCCGCCGACATGGGGGTATCCAAGCGAGCCGGGTCGGCGCAGCGACACCGGCCTGCCATATCAGCCAACAATAGCCTGTGGCCGTCGATGCGCGGGGATCGACGCGACCGCGGAGGATGGGAACCCGTTCGACAAATTGCGCGACGCAGCTCGGGGGGCGGTCTTTGAACAGTCGCTCGTAGCGACCGGCTCCTTCGATGAAGCCAGTGCGGACAAGCATTGCGACACCGGACCTTGCGAGCTGCAAGGCGCGCCGCACGAACTCCTCGCCTAAGCGGAATGGGGGATTGGTCACGATCCAGTCGGGACGATCATGCGGGGCCGCTGCTTCGGCGGAGAGCGACAGGAAGTCGAATATCTCGCCATAACCGTAGCCGTGCACATCGCTGCTGCGCACGGTCCGGAAATACTCTGCCAGCGTGGAAGCCATATAGCCGCGCCCGCATGTCGGCTCCCAACATGAAAGCCTATCGAACTTCTCTCCGCCGAGAACCTCCTCGATTAGGGCGCGTGTCGCCCATTTCGGAGTCGGGAAGTCGTCCAGGCTGTCGAGGGCTTCAGTCCGCTGAGCCATGACGGCCGGGGAGCGATTCTGCGGCCCCTCGGGCATCCGATATTGAGGCGACCGACGCGGCTTCCACTCGGTCACGATCTACTAATCCCGATAGTCGCGGATCGCATCTCGGTCGAGCTTGTCGGCCGGCACGAGACGGTAATGCTTCTCGTCCACCAAGCGGACCTCACCTTCCTGCAAGGTCAGCTCGAACAATGCGATCTTGCCACCATCCATGAATTGAGCCGCAATTGGACGACAGCGTAAGCCGGGAAACTTTTGATCGGCGTAACGAATATCTTGGGTCGTTTGCACGACACCGATTTGATCTTTGCCTCCCTTAGCCTGCACCGGGATAACGTAGTGACAACCCCGCTTATCGAGGCCGACATACAGCTCATCGATCTCGATTTGACCGATGCCCTTCACCGTCGTGCGAAGGTGGTTCTGCAAGCTAGAGGCGGTTAGCCCCAGGAATATATCGATCAGGCGATTGTAGCGGACGATCGCCAACAGCGCCTGTTCGTCGTCGAGTGCATAGGCCCGGATCAACTCGGGGGTACCATCGGGAATGTCGATGCTGACAAGCGTTTCGTTCGGTCTGATCCGGGTCGCCGGAACGAGCCGAAACTTATACTTAGCGCGCCCGGCGCCCTCGATGATCCATTCCAGCTTCTCGGGCTGAGTTGCTAGAATAGCATCGGGCATGGGTATCCGATAACGGATCGCATACACCACATCGCCGAGGTTTTGCGGCAGATCTACGCCGAGCGCTGCGGCTGTCGTGACAATATCGACGCGCGCAAAAGCGACCTCTGTGGCACCCTGGGTATATCGGTCGGAGAAGATACGCTCGATGATTGCTTTATAGCGATTGGTTTGTGCGGGCGTTGCCGGCTCCACGTCGTCGGGCAGAGCCTCGTCTGTCGTGGCGAGGCTATCGTCGTTCTCAGGGGCCACGATCCTTGCTTGCTCCGTTCCTACATCGACCACGACCGCTTTGAAGTATCCGAAGTCCGTAAACTCGTCGTCACCGGCCATTGGCGACGAGCTTCAAACGGATTTCCTCGATCTCATGCTGCTTCCGCTTTTTGGCACCGCTCTTGCGGTCGCGCTTGCTACTCGGTGCCGGAACGCCGAACCGTTCGGCCGCTTCCGACATTTCGAGATAGAGTAACGTCGGATCGCCAAGGTTTACCGGCTGCTCAGGGCGGCTCGGATCGACCCCAAGCGCGTCGATCACAGCCCCGGCGATAGCGCGCGCAAGCGGCGGTGGAACTGCATTGCCGATCTGGCGAGCGCCATGCCACTTCGTAGCATGCAGCCTGAACCAGTCGGGGAAACCATGCAGGCGAGCCATCTCCCGAACCGTTATGCAGCGAGGGTGCTTATAGTGGATCGGCCGCGGGCTAGTGAACGCCCCCCGTGCACCGTCTGTCCCGGCGCGTAGTGTATTGGACAAGCCAACTGGGGACAGCTTCAAGAAGCGGCTGATCGGCTCGACGGTGCCTGGAACTGTCTCGGTGAAGCGGCGGCGCGAGATATCCGTATGCGTGGTTCTCGCACTCGACGTAAGAATACCGGGGTTCCAATTGCGAACATGACCGAAATGCCAAGCATCGTTGCTGAGGCCCCGCATCTCTGCGGCATAGGTCGAAGGCTTCCCGAAGGCTGCGGTGCGGGTCGCATCAGTCTCGATGAGTGAGGGGAAACGATCTGCGTTCGGCAGATCGCCAATAGCGTCCATAACGGTAGGGCCGATAGGAAGCTCGCCTATAGGCTTACGGCCATCTGCCGCGTTGGTGATCGGGGCAGGATAGGCCGGCACAGCTTCACCTTTCTGTGCGCCCATCAGGATCAACCGTTGCCGGTGTTGAGGGGTGCCATAATTCGCCGCATCCAGCACCTGCCAAGGCAGGCGCACATCGTAACCGGCTTTGTCGAACGCCTCCACCAGTTCGTCCAGAAACGCGCGCTGGCTTCCTACCGTCAGACCTTTCACGTTCTCGAACACGAAAGTGCGAGCATCGAACTCCTGAACCAAGCGCACGAACTCACGCACCAGCGTGTTACGCGGGTCTTCCAACGCCCGCTTTCCGATCATCGAAAAGCCCTGACAGGGAGGGCCGCCGAACACGCAGTCGATCGGCCGCTTACCGATGCCGGCGATCGCGCGCACTTCGGCTGCCTTCAACCCGACAACGGATCGCGGGATGACGGGCGTATCGGGAAAATTGAAGGCGTGGACGGCGCAATGCACCGGGTCGATCTCGACAGCGGCCGCTACGTCGAACCCAGCCTGCTCGAAGCCCAGGCTCATGCCGCCCGCGCCGGCGAATAAATCGATGCCCAAGGGCCTCATGTTGTCTCCGTTTTGTTCTCGGGCGAGCTTACGACGTTTGCAGGCGCCTGTCGATCGCTTTTTCCAGGCTGGCCCAGAAAAGAAACTAGGCTTGTTTCAAGGGCTTGCCGATCAGCAATCTCACACTGCCAGATTGTAGCCACGTCCCAACCGAGGGCGCGCAGCTCCGCTTCCTTACGCGCGTCCCGCTCGCGATTCGCATCGAGCTTCGGCCCCCAATAATCGAGTTTGGATTTGGGAGCCCGTCCCTTCTGGCACTCGTGACCGTGCCAAAAGCAGCCGTGCACAAAGACCGCCTTTTTGCGGCCGGGCAATACTATATCGGGACGCCCCGGAAGCTGTTTTGGATGGAGCCGGTAGCGGTAGCCTAACCTGTGCAGGAGGCGCCTGACGATCAGCTCGGGACCCGTGTCTTTGGTCCCGACCGACTGCATGATGCGCCGACGCTGTTCGTGTGTACGGGTATCCGCCACTAGGCGAATGCCTCGTCGGCCAGTGTGCCGCTGCGGCTCTCCACGATCAGCGACACGTAATCCTTATTGTCCCGCGGGTTGAACACGCGACCGACGACGGTCCAGATTTCCCGGTTCCGGGGATCGTGCCGGTCCTGTCCGACCGGCACACCGGGGTCGAGGATCATGTCGCCGATCGCCGGCACCTGCCCAGCAAAGTCCTCGGGGCCGTAGTCGTGCCCGTAGTCGGACACCTTGCCAGCCTCGCGGTGAAGGATGCGGATGATCGTCATTTGATTAGAAGCTCCACGTTTCGGCGCTGATGCCGTGGCGCTCGGCCAGCTCACTGATCTTTTGAACTGCGCCAAGCTCGCCCCGGTAGTGCTCGGCAACCAGCGCAAACGCGAGCCGCGGAACGTCTTCCGGCGCGATCCGGATGCCATATTCGAAATCAGCGTCCCCCCATGTTTGCCTGACAGTTGGCCCCGTGTCCTGGCCGGAAAGCTCGATCCCGCCGACTGCCGTCAGCACCATGTCGATCGACGTGAACTCTTCCTCGTCACGCAACGCCAGCCGCACGGCATTCTGGTCCGCCATCATTCCTCCTGTTCGCGCCTGCAATCGTCCGGTCCGGGCTTCAGCTCGTCAACTCGCACGGCTTGGGCGCGGCGCATCAGGTCAGCGGACTGCCATACCTTCAGCGGTTAGCGCTGGTGCGGGAGCATCGCGAAAAAAGATATAGACGCCGTTCCTGCCCCGCCTGTATTATGTACAGGCAGTCAAGGCGAAGGCCAATACTGCATTTTGTCCAAACAAGCAAAGGATTTTGCTTATGTTTATTAAGAGGTGTTTTAATGTCTGTTCTTATTCCCGTTACAATTGTTGTTGGTAGTTTTTCCTACAAGTGGCTTCTTGGCAGCGCGTTTCTGATTTTTCTGAGGTGGGGACTTAACCGGGTTCCTAGCGGCGCGAAGTAACCGATAAAGCACACCGGGAAAGGGACGCCTTTCCCGGTGTGTCAGCCAGGCTGCCGGTCCGGGGCAACAACATACAGGGTGCCGGTCCCCCGGGTCCGGTACACCACCAGCTCGGCTGCATCGTCTGCGCTCGCGATCTGTAACCAGACCGGCCCTTCACCCGGATCGAGCGAGCGGTAATCCGGAGCGTCCTCCAGTAACGCCTGCATATCCGCAGGCACGGGCTGGAGCTTGACCTGGCCGGCGGAATACAGGCCGGCGAGGAAGGGCAGCATGTCATGCCCACTCCGAAGGCGGTCCATAACCGTCATCAGCTCGGCTTCGTCGCTCATCGGGCACCCCTGCCCGCTTCTACGGTGATCGTACATCGCGTCGCCTCTCCCGCCTTGTTCGCACGTTTCTGGCACGCCTCCAGCACCTGCCGATTAGCGGTGACGATCCGATCACCTGCGGCGATGTTGGCGAAAGCGTCGGGCGCGCTGGTCCGCATGAGACGCTGGCCGCCCTCCCACATCGGCAGGTCGAGCGAACGCGCCGCCATCTTTTCCGGCCATTGCCAGCTCGCGGGCACGGCGCGCGCAACAATGCCGGCGAACACCGCCCAGAAGATCATGCCGACCACGATCCCGCCGATCGCGCTCCACATCAGCCAGCGGTTCTGCTCATCGCCATGCCGCGCCGACACGACATAGCTGTGAAGCTGGCGCGTCACGTCCTCCAGGCCGGTGCGCGCCGTAGCGATCGTCTGCCGGTCTTCCTGGCGCGCCGTGCTCGCCGCCGCGGTGATCCGTCCCGCCAACTGCTCCGGCGTCATCGCCAGCATCGGGCTTTTGACCAGCATATCGACGCGCTGCGCCGTAGCGGTGATGTTGTTGGCGATCACGCCCAACGTCTCGGAATAGTCGGGCGGCTCGGGCACCTCCATGCGCTCGGCCGTTAGACGCTCGACGGCACGGCGCATCAGCGTCACCTCCGCGCGCAGCTCTTGGAACGCCTGCGCGGCTTCACTCGGCCCTTCATCATCCGCCATCACGTCTTCCCCTTATCGGCTCATGCCCCTGTCTCGCTCGCGGCCGATCCCGATCGACTGCTCCAGCGATTTCTCGATGGTTCGGCCGCGCTCCAGTTTCAGCTCCAGCTCGGGCGCGCGGCGCTCCAGCGCCTTCGCCAACTCGGGATCGCGGCGCAGGCCTTCGGCCATCGCGCCCATGCGCGTGACGGCCTTGTCGGACCGGGCCTGGTCGCCGCTCGCTCGCTCGCGCGCCAGACCCCGCCAGCTCTCCACGAAACGTTCGGCGCGCGCATCGGGGTCGAGCCGCACCCGGCGCTCCTCGGCCATCGCGCGCGCCGCGCCGCCTGTGTTCCCCCCGGCTGCCTGCCCAATCAGCCCGGGATCGCGGCGGAACGCGGAAGCGAGGTCGCGCGCGGCATCGGGCCGCACCTGATCCAGCGCCTCGCCGGCGCGGCGCAACGCGCTCTCCTGATGCGGCAGCACCGGCAGCTCCTGCGCGCGCATCCGGCCTATGTCGGCCGACGCCCGCGCATAGCGTTCGATCGCCCTGGCCTGGCCCGGCTTGCCGCCGATCGCCGCGCCGGCACGATCCGGGGCAGGTGCCTTCTCCGGCATGGCAGCAGGCTTCGGCCGAAAGCCCGAGAACATATCCCTGGCCTTGTCGCGGACTTGGTAGACGATCTCACGGGCGCGCTCGGGCCAGCGTATCTCGCGCCGCTCGGCGAAGCTGCGCGCCCGGTCCTCGTCGGACGGCGCGGCATAGTCGCCGGCCATGTCCTTGGCGCGATCACGCGACAGCACGCGGGCAAGCTGGCGCTGATCGGCGAAGTCGTCACGGCCATAATGGAGCTGCACCCCGTCGCGGTGCCGCGACATGCCGACATAGGCGCTGTGCCGGTCCATGCCGGGAGTGGCGAGGAGATGAGCGCGATCGACGGTGACGCCCTGCGACTTGTGGAAGGTGGCCGCATAGCCGTGATCGACCGCGGCATAATCCTTGAGGTCGAACGCGGCGCGTCCTCCCCCATCGAGCCGTACCGCCATGTGGCCGCCCTCGACACGCTCCAGCGTGCCCAGCGTGCCGTTCTTCACGCCCAGCGAGCGCTCGTTGCGCAGGAACATGATCCGGTCGCCGGCCGCAAAGTCGCGCCGGCCCCGATCGACGGTCACGCCCACGTCCTCGCCCAACCCGCCCGACGCGCGCACCCGCTCGCGCGCCTCCCGGTTCAGCTCGCGCACCTCGGCATTGGTGTGAGTGAGGATGATGCGCGTCTTGTCCGGATCGGCCTGGCGCTGGCGATCCCAGCCATCCACCAGCTCGGCACGCGCAGCCTCGCGCGTGTCGGCTGCGTGAACCATGCCACGGTCTGCATAGGCGTGGATCGCCTCGGCCGTGCGGCCCGTGGCAAGCGCGCGCGTCGCATCCTTCTGCCAGTCCTCGCGCTGCCGGCGGACCTCGGTGATTTCGGCCGCGCCGTGACGCTCGGCAATCGACCGGAACGCCGCGCCTGCTTCGATCGCCTGCAACTGCTCGGGGTCGCCCACCA
>NZ_JBELMO010000090.1:0-8364 GCF_042095715.1 Qipengyuania sp.
CGCCACCCAAACCACGCCGCCCCCTGTGCGCGCCAGCATCTGCGGGTCCGGGCCAACCGCGAAGGGATAGAGCATTGCCACCGCCAGGAAGAACAGCAGCGGCAGCAGGCTGCCCCCACGCCGCCCGCCGGGCATAAGGACGGCGAGATCGCGCTTGAGCAGCGTCCACATCATGCCGCGAACTCCGCGAGCGGCAGCACCGCCGCGCTGCTCACGAACGGCTGATGGCTGGCGACGACCGCGATCCCCCCGCCCGACAGATGGTCTGCCAGCAGCCCTTCGACGAGTTGCACGCCGCCGCTGTCGAGGCCGTTGAGCGGCTCGTCCAGAAGCCAGATCGGCGCGCCCTGACCGATCAACCTCGCGAATGCGGCGCGTTTCTTTTGACCGGTGGACAAATAGCGCACCGGAACGTCGATCAACGCGGAAATTCCAAGCCGAGTGAGCGGGTGATCGGCCGTGTCGAGCGCGCTCCAGAACGCCAGTGCGGTGCCAAGGTCGGCCTGCGGATCGAGGGCATGGTTCTCGTCGAGCAGAGCGACCGCGCCATCCCTTTTCACCGTGCCGGAGAATGGCCTTGCGAGACCCGCCAACAAACGGATCAGGCTGGATTTTCCGATGCCGTTGGTGCCCGCGATGTGGCACGCCTCGCCGGGGCCGAGTGACAACGAAAGGCCCCTGAACAGCAGGCGTTCGCCGCGTCGGCATGCTAGATCTGTCGCGACGAGGCTGGCAGGCATGGCCCCAGCGTTACGCGGTGCCCCGCAACGCGCCAAGCCCCCTGATCTTCACGACGGATTGCGCGGTTTGCGCTGGCCCGCACCGTCCGGCTCGGTTATCGGCTGTATCACGGAAACGCTGGCGACAACCCGGATACACGGGCGGAGGAGCGAAAGTGGGCATACAGGAACTGACCGAAGACGAATGTTCGGCCTGGTTGACGGCGCTGAAGGGCTGGAAACTTTCGCGCGACGGCAAGGCGATCAAGCGCAAGTTCGAATTTGCCGATTTTTCAGAAGCCTTCGCTTTCATGACCCGCGTTGCGTTGCTGGCCGAACAGGCCGACCATCATCCCGAATGGTCCAATGTCTACAACCGTGTGGAGATCGAACTGACCACGCATGACGCTGGCGGCCTGACCAAGCGGGATATGAAACTGGCGAAGAAGATCAGCGCCCTGGTGAAATAACCGCTATTTCCCGAGCGGGCGGTTGGAATTGCGAACCTGCTTCCTCAGTCTTCCCGGCATCCACCGCGCCGCAAAACGCAAGGTGTAGGCCGTCTTGCCCACCGGCGTATGCAGGCGCTTGCCGTGGACCGCCCGCCACGCGGCATCGGCGACGTCCGAGGCAGGCGTAATCTCTAGACCGGCGCCGGTAACGCGCGCGCGAATATCCTCGTTCGCGCCATGGTGCGGCGTGTGGTCGAGAAGGGGGGTTTCGATGAAGCCGGGCATCAAGGAGCGGACTTCGATCCCGTCCTCTGCCCATTCCGCGTCCAGGCTTTCGGTTATCGCCCGCACGCCGAACTTCGTGGCCGAATAGACGCTGGCACCGGGCGTCCCGTAGATCCCCGCAGCGCTGGCGGTGTTCAGAAGGCAACTGCCCGGCGCGGTCTTCTTCAGCCAGGGATGGGAGGCCTGTGCCCCGAACAGCACGCCCTTGAGATTGATGTCGAGACAGCGTTCGATTTCCTCGGGCGTGTTCTCGATGATCCCGCCACCCAAGGGGATGCCGGCGTTGTTCGCCACCACGTCGATCCGGCCGCCCGTCGCGGTCGCGAAGGCGTCGAGCGCTTCGTCCCAGGCTGCGCGATCGCGCACGTCGAGCTTGTGGGCGTAGCTGAAGCCGCCGGGAAGCAGTTTCTCGGTCTCCACCATGCCGGCCTGGTCGATGTCGGCAAGGCCCACGAACCAGCCGGCTTGCCCAAAGCGGACCGCGATGGCGCGTCCGATACCCGATGCCCCGCCGGTGACGAAGATCGCCTTGCGCTCGCTCATTTTTTCTCGCCTCTCCATGCGTTTCCGGGCAGGCTCTTGCCTACCCGGAACGGCTTATTCGCGCGTCCCGATGTCGCGTCAACCGCCGCTGCCGCCGCCAAGGCCTTTCACATATTCTCCGCCAGCCACGATCTCGGCGCTGGAGGCATTGACGGTCCCGCCAATCGGCTCCGCGCGTCCACCCAGACATGGGGCGAGGAAGTTTTCCGCCACGGCGTTGAAAGCGATGTTGTTGGCGGGTTCGCGAAAGCCGTGTCCCTCGTCGGGAAACAGCACATAGGTAACGGGAATGCCCGCCTTCTGCATCGCGCCGACGATCTGGTCGCTTTCGGCCTTGTTGACCCGCGGATCATTGGCACCCTGGCCGATCAGCAGGGGCTTCTTGATCTGGTCGGCGGCATAGAGGGGACTTGCCTCCTTCAGCAGAGCCAGCCCTTCTTCTGTGTTCGGATTACCCATGCGGTCATGAAACTGGCGCACGATGGGTGCCCAGTAAGGCGGTATCGTCTTGAGCAGGGTTTCGAGGTTGGATGGCCCCACGATGTCCACGCCGCAAGCGAAGCGGTCTGGATAAAAGGCCAGATTCGCCAGCACGGCATAACCGCCATAGCTGCCGCCCATGATGGCGGCCTTGTCGCGCGTGGTCACGCCGTTCTCGATCGCCCAGTCCAGCGCATCGGCCAGATCGTCCTGCATCGCGGTGCGCCATTTCAGGTTGCCAGCGTTGAGGAAGGCCTTTCCGAACCCCGTCGAGGAGCGGAAATTGACGCTCATCACTGCGTAGCCGCGATTTGCCAGCCACTGGTGATAGGAGTTGAAGCCGTATTCGTCCCGCGACCAAGGCCCACCGTGAACCAGCATCACCAGAGGCACGGGGTTGTCGGGAACGCCATCGGCATCGCTGTCGCTCCCGGGCGGCAGGGTCAGATAGCTGGGTAGAACCAGACCGTCGCGCGATCGGATTTCACGGGCGTACATCGGCTGGAGCGGGGCGCCTTCCAGCTCGGGCCGCGTCGTGTAGAACTTGGTCAGCGTGCCGCTGGCGCGGTCGAAGAGATATGTCGAGCTCGGAGCCGTCAAGGGATCGTTCCAGACGATCCATTTGGTCCCGTCTTCGGTCGAATCCTGCACGCCCCAATCGCCCTTGAGCTTCGATTGGAGAATATCGAACGAAGCTTTCGTGGCAGGGTCCAGTGCGGTCCACTCGTTGCGCAGATAGTTTGTCGAAAACGCCAGCACTTCGCCGCTGACCGGATCGCGGAGCGTGTCTCCGAGATCGGCCTTGTCGCTCTGGGCGATAAGAGTGCGTTCGCCGGTCGCGACATCCTGGCTGTAAAGGGCGGCGGTGTCGCGGCCCCTGCTGTCGATCCAGTAGAGGGTCTTGCCGTCGGTCGTGTAACCGGCCGGGTTGGTCGTAAGCGCATCGTCGAGGGTGGTGCTTTCGAGCGGCTCCTCCGCGACCTTGCTGTTGCGGATCGGGAAGAAATCGGTCCCACCCTCGGCATTGGGCCGCGTGGCCATCCGCAATGCGAGTGTGTTGTCGGCCATGAAGCCGGCGTAGCTGTCGTTCTGTAGCACGAGGCTGGTCTTGCCCGTGTTGAGATCGAGCAGATAGACGTCGTGATATCGGGGATCGCGGTTGTTGACCCCGATCAGCACCTTGTCCTTCTGGATCGTCGATGCGCCGAGCAGCTGGATCCGCGTCTTTTCGAACGGTGTCAGCACCTTTTCGGTCCCGGATGCGAGATCCACCCCGTAAAGCAGGAAGTTCTCATCGCCCCCCTTGTCCCGGACATAGAGGATGCTCTTGCCATCTGGCGCCCAGAAATAGCCTGCCGGCGGCCGGTCCGCGATACTCGTCATCCGCCTTTCGGCCGTGGGATCGCTTGCCGGCGCGACGAAGACGTTGAGCGTGCCGTTCCACGGCGCCATCCAGCTCAGCCATTTCCCGTCGGGGCTGATCTGTCCTCCGGCCTTGGTGGGATTGCCGAACAAGGCCTGACGCGGGATCAGCGCGGTGGCCGTCTGGGTAGCTTCGGCGTTGCTTGCCGTGGTGGTGGATGCGGTCATGGGTCTCTCATCGGTCATGGAAGTGCAGGCGCCCAGGCTGATCGAGGCAGCGGCTGCCAGCATTGTGGATCGCATCATGCGCGTCATCGTCGGGCTCCCGTTATCAAAATCGTGCTGTGGTACAGACATAACTCACCTGTAGCCGACCACGCAACCGGAGACTGCCCGTTACAGCGCCGGATTGTTGTAGCAGTGCCAGGTGAAGATGGCCGCCGCGCCGCGAAAGGGGCGCCACGGTTCGGCGCGCCGGCGCGTTTCTTTCTCCGACGGCCGCACGGGAAGCCCCAGCAGCTTTTCGAGGCCGGCCTGCACGGCCAGATCGCCTGCCGGCCAGATATCCCGGCGTCCCTCGGCAAAAAGCAGATAGATCTCCGCCGACCACCGCCCGATCCCCTTGATCCTCACGAGCTTTGCGATGGCTTCTTCATCGTCGGCGGGCAGGTCGTCGAGGTCGAGTTCACCAGCGGTCACGAGTTCGCACAGGCTGCGCGCATAGCCCTGCTTTTGCCGTGACAGGCCGCAGGCACGCAGGGCATCGAAATCGCGTGCCAGAAGCTCCTGCGGCAGGATATCCTCGCCCAATTCCCCTTCCAGCTTGCGCCACACGGCGGCGGCCGAGGCGACGGACACCTGCTGCCCCACGATGGTCCTCAACAAGGTGCGATAGCCGGTGGGGCGAATGCGCGGTTCCGGATAGCCGACCCGCTCGATCGCGGCGGCAAACCGGGGTTCGATTTCACTCAGCGCATCTAGATCGTGATGCAATTGTTCGGCCGTCAATCCCATCGTGTAAGGCCCTCTCCACCTTGCGAAAGCTGCGTCGCGTGCTAGCAGCCCGCCCATACGCGGAATACAGGAGCTTTGCGCAATGCCCAGACTGATCGTCACCAACCGGGAGGGTGAGACCTCCGAAATCTCGGTGAGCGATGGCCTGACGGTGATGGAGGCGATCCGTGACAACGGCTTCGACGAACTGCTTGCGCTGTGCGGAGGATGCTGTTCCTGCGCCACCTGCCACGTGCATGTCGATCCGGATTTCGTCGACCGCCTTCCGCCCATGAGCGAGGATGAGGACGACCTGCTGGAATCGAGCGATCATCGTGTCGCCAATTCGCGCCTGAGCTGCCAGATACCTTTCGAAGCGGATCTCGACGGGCTGAAGGTTACGATCGCTCCGGAAGATTGATGTTTGCCGCGTGGTCGCCGGATCCCTAGATCAAGCGAATGAACGCAGCTTCGATCATTCCCAACTCGCTTGATCTGATCGGCAACACGCCGCTCGTCAGGCTCGCCGGCCCCAGTGAAGCGGCCGGGTGCGATATTTTCGGCAAATGCGAATTCCTGAATCCAGGCGCCAGCGTCAAGGATCGGGCAGCCTTGAGCATCGTTCGCGACGCGGAACGCAGAGGCGTGCTGGAGCCGGGCGGCTGCGTGGTGGAAGGCACCGCAGGCAATACGGGGATCGGCATGGCGCTCGTGTGCAACGCGTTGGGCTATCGTTGCATCATCGTGATGCCCGACAACCAGAGCGCCGAGAAAATGGCGACCCTGCGGGCCTTGGGCGCCGAACTGGTGACCGTGCCACCGACCAAATATGCCGACCCGAACCATTTCGTGCACACAAGCAGACGGCTTGCCGAAGAGACCGAGGGAGCGATCTGGGCCGCGCAGTTCGACAACACGGCCAACCGGCAGGCGCATATCGACACGACCGCGCCCGAACTGTGGGACCAGCTTGGCGGCAAGATTGACGGGTTTACCTGCGCCGCGGGAACGGGCGGCACGATCGCCGGCGTAGGATTCGGTCTGAAATCCTTCGATGAGAATATCGTCATCGCGCTCACCGATCCGCATGGTGCCGCGCTCTACGAATATTTCGAGAATGGCGAATTGAAGGCGGAGGGATCGTCGGTCGCGGAAGGCATCGGTCAGGGTCGCATCACCGGCAATCTCCAAGGCGCGCCCATCGACACGCAATTTCGCATTTCCGATGAGGAAGGACTGGAATGGGTGTCCCGGCTCTTGCGGGAAGAGGGGCTTTGCCTCGGCCTTTCGAGCGGAATCAATGTGGCGGGTGCCGTCGCCCTCGGGCGCCATCTCGTATCGCAGGGCCGAACGACGCCGCGCGTGGCGACGATCCTTTGCGACACGGGATTTCGCTATTTGTCGACGCTCTACAACCCGCAATGGCTCGAGTCCAAAGGCCTTCCGGTTTTCGACTGGTTGGCGCGGGATTGACCCCGTGAGCCTCTTCGATAGGGTGCGCCGCATGGCAGAGCCCGCACGCTCCCGCGCCCCGGCACCTCCGGGCGACGTATCGTCGGCACCGCTCGGCGGCACACGCGCCGAGGCATTTCGCCGTCTCCAGTTCGGCCTGATCGGGGTGGTCGGGGTCGTCCTGATGGTCGGTTTGGCGACGGTCGTCGAAAATCGGGCCAAGGAGGTCGAGCGCGCTTCGGTTCCGGATGCGGCAGCCACCACCGAGCCGACCGCGCCTGTCGAGCAGCAGGATCCCCTCGCGGAAGCGGGCGTGGTCCCCGAAATGCCGCCCAGCCCCGCGCCCACATCATCGCTGCCCGCCGGCGGGAGTGCGAAAAATCCGGCAGCCTCCGATACGCCTTCTGAAGGTCAGGCGCAGGGTGCCCGTTAGGCACTCGGCACTCTTGTGCGCTGGCATCGCGCTGCTCACAGCGGCGTGCAATTCCGTGTCCGGACCGCTGCCAAACGAGGCGCGGCACCCCCTGGGACTGATGACCTCGCTTCCGATCTATTGGCCAGAGACGGGCGCGTTTGGCGACCTCGTTCGCGAGGACCAGGAGAAAGGCTGGGTGCGGACCTCACTTGAACGCTCTTACACGCTAAATCCGCTCGACGTTCTCGACCAGCAAACGCTTGACAGCTTCGATCTGCTTGTCCTCGCACAGCCGCGGGCCCTTTCGCCGGAAGAGAATGTCGCGCTCGATGCCTGGGTGCGGGATGGCGGCAGGCTGCTGCTATTCGCCGACCCCATGCTCACTGCCCACACTCTCTATCCGATCGGGGATCGCAGGCGTCCGCAGGATGTGGCTCTGCTATCGCCCATTCTGGCGCATTGGGGCCTCGACCTGACCTTCGCGCCCGATCAGCCACACGGCGAACATGCCGTTGCCGGCGATGGGCTGGTGCTGCCTGTCGATGTGGCCGGGCATTGGAATCCGTTGCCCGGCAGCCCTTGCAAGCTCTCGCTGGAGGACATCATCGCTACCTGCGCCCTGGGTCGGGGGCGGGCGGTGATCGTCGCCGATGCGGCGGTGCTGGAAGACGGCGAGGAGGGCGCGGACCCGGCGCGCCGCGCCGCGCTTGCGGAGCTGCTGAACCGCGCGTTCGATTGAGTCCGGGGATTTTCGGGGACGTGCCCGGGACGGCACGGGAAAGTGCGCTTTGACCTAGGGAAAACCTGTACAATTCGTTCGCCCGTTGGACGGTGTTTGGAGAGCTTGGCTGCGGATTCATGACCTCAAAACAGGGCTTTGTGGATAATTCCCGCAATTTCCCGTAAAAATCCCTTCCATCCCCGCGCCGGACGCGATATTCCTTCGTACATCGGAAAGGCAATCTGACTCGAATCCTCGCGCGGCAGGTGCGGGGCGGGAGGAGCCCGTGCTTCGCGCGGTGCAGTCGGCTGCCTTGATCTGGGGTTTCAGGGGGCGAGCGTGGCTTTCGCAGGATACAGTGGACAGGCTTATGCGCCCGCCGGCGACAAGTCCCGCTATGTCCTGCCGCCACTGTTCCGCAAGGCAGTGAAGGAAAGCAGCGATGGCCGCGTCCTGTGCCTCACCAAGCACGATCGCTGGAACTGCCTGGTCGGCTTCGGTCTGTCCCGCAAGGACGAGCTGGAAGACCAGCTCGACCGCGAGGAGGAACGCGCCCTGCGCATGGGCCGCGATTTCGACCGCGAAACCCGCTCCAGCCAGCTCAACGGCTTCGTCGAACTGCCCTTCGACGACAGCGGCCGCTTTGTGATGCCCGAATATCTGCGCGCGCTCGCCAGCGTCGGGGACGGCCTGTATTTTCAGGGCGGCGGGCGCTTCTTCACCCTGTGGAACCCCGAAGAGCTGATGAAGATGGGCGACGACTGGGCCGCCGCCAAGGCCGCCTGCGAGGCGCTGGTCGGCGAAGTGAAGGCGAAGCGCGCATGACCGCCACCGCCCCCAACAATACAGAGGCCAATGCCGCCCCGCACATCCCCGTCCTGCTGGACGAAGTGATGGCTCATCTGGACCCACGGCCCGGCGATATCGTGGTCGATGCCACCT
>NZ_JBELMO010000091.1:0-8310 GCF_042095715.1 Qipengyuania sp.
CATGCACGTTCCCGGTCACACGCCGGCCGATGTCGCCTATCTGATCGGCGATATCGCGTTCGTCGGCGATACGCTCTTCATGCCCGATTACGGCACGGCCCGCGCCGACTTCCCCGGTGGGGACGCCAGGACGCTCTTTCGCTCGATCCGCCGTTTGCTGGCCTTACCCGATGCGACACGGCTGTTCCTGTGCCATGACTACAAGGCGCCTGGCCGCGATGCCTATCGCTGGGAGTCGACCGTGGGAGAGCAACGCCGGGCGAGCGTCCATGTGAACGAAGGTGTCAGCGAAGAGGAATTTGTCACCATGCGGGAGCAGCGCGATTCCGGACTGTCCGTCCCCAAGCTGTTATTGCCCTCGCTCCAGGTCAACATCCGTGCCGGAAACTTCGAGGAGGCGGAGGCGAATGGCGTGACTTACCTTCGTATCCCGGTGAAGCGGCAATCGCGGTAAGGACTTGGCTGCATTGCCCTGGAGCGCGGAGGGCTGGACCCTATCCGATAAGTGATCCAGAAAAGTCGGCGTGGCGAGAGGCGAGGCCCCGACCGGCGTCATTGCCACCCCGCCGCGCAGCCTCTAAGTGCTGCGGATGGCAGGTGACCTTCTCGACAACCATGGGCGCGGCGACGCGGCCTGGCAGTTTCCCGCAATCCATCCCGAAGGGCGCAAGCTGGGCCTCGGTGCCGTGGCCATCGCACTGCTGGTGCTGCTCGGCTTCGGCTGGGAATGGCTAGGCTGGCCCCTGCTGCTGCTTTCGATTGGCGTGTTCGCCTTCTTTCGCGATCCCGAACGGGTGGTACCCCAGCTTGATAACGCCATCGTGGCGCCCGCCGACGGGATGGTTTCGCTGATCGCCCGCGTCGATCCCCCGGCGGAGTTGCGGATCGATGACGGCACCGGTTTTCCCGGCCTGCCCGAAGGCCCGGTTACACGCGTGTCGATTTTCATGAGCGTGTTCGATGTTCACATCAACCGCGCCCCGATCGCGGGCACCATTCGCCGCGTCGTCTATATTCCCGGCAAGTTCCTCAACGCCGATCTCGACAAGGCGAGCGAGGACAACGAACGCCAGCATTTCCTGATCGAACGGGCCGATGGACTGAAAGTCGGCTTTACGCAGATCGCGGGGCTGGTGGCGCGGCGCATCGTGCCTTTCGTGAAGCCGGGCGACGCGGTGGGCGCCGGCCAGCGCGTCGGGCTGATCCGCTTCGGCAGCCGGGTAGACGTCTATCTGCCCGCCGGCACCGACGCGAAGGTTCTGCTCGGCCAGCGCTGCATTGCGGGCGAAACCATTCTTGCCGAGGCCGGACAGCAGCTTTTAATCGAGGGAATTGCACAATGACGCGGGTATTCGGAACGGCTTTCGAGGCAGCGGTCATGGAGAGCGGCGCATGAGCCTGCCGCCCGAGGATCGCGCCCGCATCGGCCCCAAGGCAGCGGAAGACGAGGATATCTCTCCCGTCCGGGGCACGGGCAGGGGGCTTCCGCTGCGCGCGCTGCTCCCCAATGCGATCACCGCGGCGGCGCTGTGCGCGGGACTGACAGGCATTCGCTTCGCCATCGGTGGGGATTGGAGCGCGGCGGTGTTCGCGATCATCCTGGCGGGCCTTCTCGACGGGATCGACGGACGTATCGCACGCATGCTGAAGGCACAGTCGCGCTTCGGGGCAGAACTGGACAGCCTTGCCGATTCGCTGTCCTTCGGAACGGCGCCGGCAATCGTGATCTACCTGTGGTCGCTGTCGGACGTGCCCCGCTTCGGCTGGTTCGCGGCGCTGGCCTTCGCTGTCGCATGCGCGCTCAGGCTGGCGCGATTCAACGCGCAGATCGATCTCGATGTTCAGCCGCACAAGTCCGCCGGTTTCCTGACCGGCATTCCCGCGCCCGTGGGGGCGGGGCTGGCATTCCTGCCCTTCTACCTTTGGCAGGCGACGGGGCTGGCGCTGTTTCGCGAACCCGCTCTGGTCGGCCCTTGGGTCGCTTTCATCGCCCTGCTGATGATCTCCAACGTGGCGACTCTCAGCTGGACCTCGCTGCGGCCGCGGCGCACCGTGCGCCTGTGGCTGATCCTGGTCGCCGGGCTGCTGTTCGCCGCTTTGCTACAGGAACCGTTCTGGACGCTCACGGTGATCTGCGCGGGCTATCTGGCCCTGATCCCGGTCGGGATCGTTCGATATGGCCGCATCAGGCGGCAGCGCGGCGGGGCCCTGCGCGCGGAGTAGTATCGGCCGCGGCGCCCGACTGCCTCGTACCTGGCATACGGACCACGGGGCGGGGTGCGGGCGTGGCGACCGTGATCGAAACCGCCCTGGATGGTGCGGCGGTGCGCAGGCTCGTCCCGGCGCCGTCCCGCATGTCGAGTACGGACATCAGCCTGAGCGCGCTGTCGGCGAGAACCGCGACGACGGTGAACGATGCGGCCAGGAATGCGACAATGGCAATCGACATGATGTTTCCCTTTCTCTCGACGCTCACCCCGTCCATAACGGGGACACGGAACGCGATTCGTCTTCGATGCGCTTAATGTTCCTGTTCTGTTCCTATTTGTCAAGCGGGAAGTTGGGGTAGACGGACCGCGAGGTTCGCTCGGGGGGCTGGATTTTGTCGTCCGTATGCGCTAACGGGCCGCCCGTCTGTCGAAACTCGGTCGATTTTTCTGCGTTCGCGGGGGCGATCAATCGGGTAGCGACAGTCAAATCCACATGGAAGGCGCACATCACCGGTGCCCCAGCGGGACGCTCCGCAACGGGTTCCAGCTTTCCAGAGGCATAACCGGAAAGGAATTTACCTATGGCGGCTCCTACCGTCACGATGCAGCAGTTGATCGAGGCCGGCGCACACTTCGGCCACCAGACCCACCGCTGGAACCCGCGCATGAAGCCCTATATCTTCGGGGCGCGCAACGGCATCCACATCATCGACCTGTCGCAGACCGTGCCCCTGATGGCGCGCGCGCTCGACTTCATCCAGGACACCGCCCGCGCCGGCGGCAAGGTGCTGTTCGTCGGCACCAAGCGCCAGGCGCAGGAGCCGATCGCGCAGGCCGCGAAGGCTGCTGGCCAGCACTTCGTCAACCACCGCTGGCTGGGCGGCATGCTCACCAACTGGAAGACCATCAGCCAGTCGATCAAGCGCCTCAAGACGCTCGAGGAACAGCTTTCGGGAGACACCAGCGGCCTGACCAAGAAGGAAGTCCTTCAGCTGACCCGCGAACGCGACAAGCTGGAGCTTTCGCTCGGCGGCATCCGTGACATGGGCGGCATTCCGGACGTGATGTTCGTGATCGACGCCAACATGGAAGATCTCGCCATTAAGGAAGCCGGCGTGCTCGGCATTCCCGTGGTCGCGGTGCTCGATACCAACGTCGATCCCAGCGGCATCGCCTTCCCGATCCCGGGCAACGACGATGCTGCCCGTGCGGTGAAGCTCTATTGCGACGCCGTCAGCCAGGCTGCCCGTTCGGGCCGCGGCGAAGGCGTGCAGGATTCGGGCCGTGATGTGGGCGCGATGGAAACCCCGCCGACGGAAGAAACCGCGCAAGCCGCCGCCTGAGGTAGCTTCGGGCCGCGTGACCGCGCCGTCACGCGCCTGACACGCAATCGAACTAAGCGCCGGGCTGCCATCAGCGGCCCGGCGCCGCATACCACTCGAATCCAAGAGGAAATTTTCATGGCGAATATCACTGCCGCCGACATCAAGGCCCTGCGCGATCGTACCGGCGCGGGCATGATGGATGCCAAGAAGGCGCTGACCGAAGCAAACGGCGATATCGAAGCTGCCGTCGACGCGCTGCGCGCAAAGGGCCTTGCTACCGCGCAGAAGAAGTCCAGCCGTACCGCCGCCGAGGGCCTCGTGGGCCTCGCTGTCGAAGGCAACAAGGGCGTAGCGGTCGAGGTGAATTCGGAAACAGACTTCGTCTCCAAGAACGAGCAGTTCCAGGATTTCGTGCGCAAGGTCACCGAGACCGCGCTCAAGACCGATGCCGGCGATGTCGATGCGCTCAAGGCCGCCAGCTATCCCGATGGCGGCACCGTGGCGGAGAAGCTCACCGATTCGGTCGCCACGATCGGCGAGAACCAGCAGATCCGCCGCCTGAAGTCGGTCGAAGTCGCCAACGGCGTGGTCGTGCCCTACATGCACAATGCCGCTGCTGCGAACCTCGGCAAGATCGGCGTGCTCGTCGCGCTTGAGAGCGAAGCCGATACCGACACGCTGGAAGCGCTGGGCAAGCAGATCGCGATGCACATCGCCGCCGCCTTCCCGCTGGCGCTCAACGCCGACAGTCTTGACGCCGAACTGATCGAGCGCGAGCGCGCGATCGCCAAGGAGAAGGCCGCGGAAAGCGGCAAGCCCGAAGCGGTGCAGGACAAGATGGTGGACGGCGCGATCGCCAAGTTCGCCAAGGAGAACGCGCTCCTTAGCCAGCTGTTCGTGATGGACAACAAGACTCCGATCGCGGACGTCGTCGCCAAGGCCGGCAAGGACGCCGGCAAGCCGATCGTCCTCAAGGACTATGTCCGCTTCCAGCTCGGCGAAGGCATCGAGAAGGAAGAGAGCGACTTCGCCGCCGAGGTTGCCGCAGCCGTCAAGGGCTAAACCGAAGCTCACATCAGGCCCCGCATCGGCATGCCGGTGCGGGGCTTTTTGCATCCGCTGCCCTTGGCATCGCGTCGCGCAACCGATAAGGCGCGCCCACCCCGTTACGTGCGAGATTCCAAACTCATGGCCCTGCCCCCGATGAAGCGCGTTCTGCTCAAGCTTTCGGGCGAAGTGCTGATGGGTGGCCAGCAGTTCGGAATAGACCCGGCTTTCGTCATGGACCTTGCCGAGGAGGTGAAGGCCGCGAAGGATACCGGGCTCGAGATCTGTCTGGTGATCGGCGGCGGCAACATCTTTCGCGGCATGGCCGGGGCGGCCCAGGGAATGGACCGCGCGCAGGCGGACTACATGGGCATGCTCGCGACGGTAATGAATGCCCTGGCGATGCAGAACGCGCTGGAGCAACTGGGCGTACAGACGCGCGTCCAGTCGGCGATCCAGATGGACCAGGTGTGCGAGCCGGTCATTCGCCGCCGCGCCGAACGGCACCTGGAAAAGGGCCGCGTCGTGATCTTCGCAGCGGGCGTGGGTGCGCCCTATTTCACCACCGACAGCGGGGCGGCGCTGCGAGCAGCCGAAATGCGCTGCGATGCGCTGCTCAAGGGCACCAGTGTCGACGGGGTCTATGACAGCGATCCCAAGCGCAATGCGCAGGCAAAACGTTTTGAAACCGTGAGTTACGGCAAGGTGCTCGCGGACAACCTCAAGGTCATGGATGCCAGCGCGGTTGCGCTGTGCCGCGATAACGACATCCCGATCGTCGTCTTCTCGATCCGCGAGAAGGGCAATCTGGCGCGCGTGCTTGCCGGCGAAGGTATCCAGACCATCGTACAGACCGACTAGGACAGGAGAGCGCCTGATGGCCAAATACGACAAAGCCGATATCGAGCGCCGGATGCAGGGCGCGGTCGACAGTCTCAAAAGCGATCTGAGCGGGCTGCGGACCGGGCGCGCGAATACCAGCCTGCTCGATCCCGTGATGGTCGAGGTCTACGGCGCGATGATGCCGCTGAACCAGGTGGCCACCGTGTCCGCGCCCGAACCGCGCATGCTGAGCGTGCAGGTGTGGGACAAGGCCAACCTTACACCCGTGGAAAAGGGCATCGCCAAGGCCAATCTCGGCCTTAACCCGATGATCGACGGGCAGACGCTGCGCCTACCGCTTCCGGACCTCACAGAGGAGCGCCGCCGCGACCTCGCCAAGCTGGCCGGGCAGTACAGCGAAAATGCCAAGATTGCGATCCGCAACGTTCGCCGCGACGGCATGGAAGCGCTCAAGGAAGACGAGAAGAAAAAGGAAATCGGCGAGGACGACCGCAAGCGCGGCGAAGAGGAAGTCCAGAAGCTGACCGACAAATATGTCGCGCTGGCGGATGAAGCCGCCGCCGCCAAGGAGAAGGAAATCCTGACCCAGTAAGGGCCGGGATTTCCGCCACATGAATGCATCCACCCAGCGTGCCAGGCATGTTGCCATCATCATGGATGGCAATGGCCGCTGGGCGAAGAAGCGCCATCTTCCGCGCGCCCTGGGCCATCAGCGCGGCGTGGAGGCCGTTCGCAAGCTGGTAAGATCCCTGAAGAATTCGGATCTCGAGTGCCTGACCCTCTACGCGTTCTCAAGCGAGAACTGGAAGCGTCCCGAGGACGAGGTATCCGACCTCATGAACATGCTGCGCAAGTTCATCCGCTCCGACCTGGAAGAGTTCGTCGAGAACGGTGTCCGTTTGAAGATCATCGGCGACTACAAGGTCCTGGCGGACGACATCGTAGAGCTTCTTGATGATGCGATCGCGCGGACGGCCCATGGCACGCGAACGGTCGCGGTGGCGCTCAACTATGGTTCGCAGCAGGAAATCGTTCGCGCCGCGAAACTGGCCGCCGAGGACGGGGCCATCACCGAACAATCGCTGGAGCGCCATCTATTCACGCACGATCTGCCCCCGCTCGACCTGCTGATCAGGACGAGCGGCGAGGTGCGGCTCAGCAATTTTCTCTTGTGGCAGGCGGCTTACGCGGAGATGCTGTTCCTCGACGTGTTGTGGCCCGATTTCACCCCCGAGTTGCTGTCGCACTCGCTCGACACCTTTGCCGCAAGGGAACGCCGCTATGGCGGACGCTGAGGCGAAGCTCCGCAAGCGCGACCGGTTTAAGGCGCGGGCGCGGCGCTACGTCGCCGTACCGCTTGCAGTCCGCACATCGGATCTGCCGAAGCGGGCTGCCTCGGCGGTCGTCATGCTGGGAATTGCCGCCGCTGCCGTGTGGCTGGGGGGCGCGGTTCTCGCGGCCTTCATCGCCCTCGTGGCGTTGGCGTGCTTTGTGGAATTCGCACGGCTGGTGTTGAAGGCTACTGCGAAGATACCCTTCCGCCTGGCCGGGTTGATCGCGGGCGCCGTCTATATCGGGCTCGCCGCTTTCGGTCTTGCCTCGATGGACCTCTATCATCTGCTCGCCGTGCTTGGCGTGGTGATTTTCACCGACACCTGCGCCTATTTCGCGGGACGGACCATTGGTGGCCCCAAAATCGCACCGAAGATCAGCCCTTCGAAGACGTGGGCCGGGCTGTTGGGCGGCATGGCGGGAAGCGCGCTGTGGCTGATCGCGTTTGCGGCGCTCGCCCACAATACCGGCGATTTCGTGCAGCTTGCCGAGGATTTCGGTATCGGTCGGGGTGAGGCCGCGCTTTGGGCATTGGGGGGGGCAATTCTGGCGATAGCGGCGCAGGCGGGGGACTTTTTCGAAAGCTGGCTGAAGCGCAAGGCCGGGGTGAAGGATTCCTCGCGATTGATCCCGGGACACGGCGGCGTTTTCGACCGCGTGGACGGATTATTGCCCGTGGCTTTGATCGTGGGCCTGCTGTCGGGGACGGGTGGGTGATGCGTTCGATCTCCATCCTGGGGGCGACGGGCTCGGTCGGCAGTTCGACTCTCGATCTCGTGCGCCGGAACCGCGACCAGTGGCGCGTCGTGGCGCTGACCGCAAATTGCCAAGCCGAGCAACTGGCCGCGCTGGCGCGCGAATTCCAGGCCGAGATCGCAGTGCTGGGCGATGAGAATTGTCTGGCCGATCTGCGCGCCGCTCTGGGAGGGTGCGGAACCCAGGCTGCGGGCGGTGCTTCCGCGCTGGTCGAGGCAGCTTCGCGGCCCGTCGACCTGACCGTGGCGGCGATCGTCGGCTGTGCCGGCCTTGCCCCGACGATGGCGGCCATCGAACAGGGCGGCACCATCGCCCTTGCCAACAAGGAAGCGCTGGTTTCCGCGGGCGAGGTCATGACCCGCGCCGTCGCGCGCCACGGTGCAACGCTGCTCCCCGTTGACAGCGAACACAACGCGATCTTCCAGTGCCTGCAGGGCCAGGCGCTGTCCGATGTCGCCACCATCACGCTGACCGCCAGCGGCGGGCCTTTCCGCGAATGGACGGCCGACCAGCTGGCAGCGGCGACACCCGAACAGGCGGTGGCGCATCCCAACTGGGACATGGGCGCAAAGATCAGCGTCGATTCCGCCACCATGTTCAACAAGGGGCTGGAACTGATCGAGGCGCATCATTTGTTTCCGGTCGGCCTGGATAAGCTCAGGATCGTGGTTCACCCGCAAAGCGTGATCCATTCGATGGTCGAATATCGCGACGGATCCACGCTGGCGCAGCTTGGCCCCGCGGACATGCGCGTACCCATCGCCAGTTGCCTTGCCTGGCCGCAGCGCATGGATACG
>NZ_JBELMO010000092.1:0-8322 GCF_042095715.1 Qipengyuania sp.
CGTGCTCAATAGCGACACGAAGCTCTTCATCGATCCTCTGCTCGTCCCGAAGAGTCAGAATACGAAAATGAAGAAGCAGGGACGGGAGGATCTTGAGAGCGGCTTTCAGAACGTGGTCGGCTTGCTATCCATTTCAGAGAATGAGGGCGATGTCGCTTGGCGTGGCGCGTTCAATGCGCTCGACCTGTCAGAACGGTCAGAAACCGGGCTGGGCTATGGCGGCGCAGGAACAAGCGGCAGCTCGCGGCCGCCAACGCTCAGAAACGGAATCCTTCGAACGGCCAAAGAGATCATTGCGCTTGGGGTAAAAGACCCAAGCATGATCCCGCTGATGCCTCTCTTTGAAGAGGGGGTTGGCCCAGACACGCTCAGCGATATGACAACGAATTTCCTTTTGCCCGTCCTGTGTCAGGTGACTGAGGAATTCTGCGCAACTAACAAAGTCCCTGTTCGCGCTTTTGGCGACAAATACGGCAACCGCAATCTGCCCGAAAATCCGTTCCAGACCGACAAGCCCGTTATCATGGTGCCGCGCGATATTCTTCGTGACTTACCTCTCGCTGCTGACTGGTCGGATGTCAGCCGCGTAGTCATGGAAATTCAGGAAATCCGGGACGCAGTGAACAGCATGTTCGGGAACCTCGCCAAGGCTACCCTGTCACAGAAGAAGGCAGCGCTGCGGAGAGCCGTGCTTTCGTCGGAATCGCTACTTCGCGAACTGATCGAAGCCGTGGGAGCCGCCGCTGAAAGCTATGATGAGAAAGCCGACCTAGACGGATACTTTCAGTTCCGGCGAATCCTCAGCGAAGACCCTACGCCCTATGTCGGAGCACTAAGCAATCCCGCTACGAAGGATGCTTCTACGCTCCTCGAAACGGTCATGACCATCATGGAAACGTTCCAGGGCCTGGTCGAAAACAACAACATGTGGGAGCTGCTCTGGCACGGCAATACGCATAGGCACGAACGGGCTAGTCAGCTGCTCTTCTTCGCAATCGCCAACGTCATGTGCGCGGTGAACAACGTTGACATCTCGCCAGAGACTAACTCAGGCGGCGGACCGGTAGACTTCAAATTCTCCACCGGCTTTCGTGGGCGCGTCCTTGTCGAGATGAAGCTTTCCAAGGGGCGCGTAGAGCATGGCTATAAGACGCAGCTGGAAATCTACAAAAAGGCAGCGACCACCTCCCAAGCGATTTTCGTCATCATGGATATTGGTGGCATGGGCCGAAAGTTGCGCAAGATCGAAAAGCTTAAACAGGACGCTGAAGCACGCGGTGAACGGACTTCGGAAATCGTAGTCATCGATGCTCGCCGGAAAGCCTCAGCAAGCGTGCGAAACGACTTAATGTTCTAGCGGTGACAATCCCGACTGCCAGTCCCCTAAAAGCTTAGTTCTAGATGCCCGTCCCAATCATCTACTTCAGCGCGCTCCTCAGGCGTCAAAGCGTAGAGGTCGTATATATGCTGATCGATATTCTTGAGGCTGGCCTTGATTGTGCGTCGGTGAACCGCTCTCACTTGTTCGCTTTTGGCACCATCATGCGCGGCCAAAGACGAGCAAATCGATCTTGCCGCTTCAGCAACTAAGTCGACGCGGTTTTTGCCATCACCGATTTGATCTTCCATCACAATTGGGAGGGCATCAAGGTCTACCTTCTTCACTTGTGCGATGCTGTCCTGATTGGTCAGCATCCGCTCGGCAAAGATGTAGCCAATTAGGCGAGAGTTGAGCAGTGCAAGAAGATAGTGCTCGTTTATGCTCGAGTCGCCGAAAGTGAAATACAAAGACTGCTCTGGGAAGGTGCCACTTTCATCAAAAGCTGCGATGAGACGAGATCCAGTTTTTCGGATCAGTACTTTTGGGCTCCAGCCTAACTTGGCCTTATCAGTTGTTCGGCCTGTTATATTCTTTTTGTTGAAATCGAAATAAAGCGGGTTCCCGACCCGAAATTTTGATATGGATGCACCCTTTAGTACCTCAATCTGTTTCGCATTCTGACGGGCATTGGTAATCATGGTTGATTTCCCACCGAACCCAGAAGTCGTTTGAATAAGCTGTCCAAGCGGTTTTGCCGTCCCGCTCGCCTCCAGTCGTACCAACGCTTTCCCTAAGGCTAGAGCATCAAGATCTTCAAACCGGAAACGGTTAGCCCCATTCAGGAGAGACGCCTGAGGAATCGACCGTCTATGCCCGGTGTAGTCCCCGATCAAAGTTTCTTCACGAGAGCTTGGCTTACTGTTCTCGATTCCGAAGATCAGCGTATCGGCAGTGACACCAGGGAATGGCGCACGATATAGCACCTCCCCCAAGGCCACATTCTTCAAAATCTTTTGCCTAAGCCCCAAGAATTGGTCATTCTTTCCAAAACGGTCCGGCACGATGAAGCTAAATCTGCCGCCATCTTTGGTTATCGTGAGTCCCATGGAAATGAAGTATTCATACATGTTTGGCATGTATGTATTTCCATCAAACTTCCTTATGAGGTGCTCTTGTTCTTCATTTGAAAGAATGTCGTTCCCGAACTTCCCTGTTAAAGACACCCATGGTGGATTTCCGATTACAGCGCCGAAACCGCCTTCAGTCTTGAAAAAGGGAAACTCGGACTTCCAATCAAAACTGTTGATGCGATATAAGTCTTCTTCACCGAACAGATCGCTTGAAATTTGCTGGTAAAAGTCCGGACCAATTAGGGAGTTCCCGCATTTGATGTTCTCTCCGAGATCGGGAAGTGCCCGAATGCGGAAAAGGTCCATCTGACGAGCCATTGCGTCTGCGGTCTCGCCTTCGAGCACCTTTAGAAGTAGTGAAAGTTTGGTCACTTCGACCGCCTGCGGATCGATATCTACACCATAAATGTGCGCCAAGAGGATACGTCGACGCTCTGCGATGGTTAGGCGCCAGTCATCTTCACCGACCTCCAACAGTTTCGGGTCTTTTCCGCCCAAGTGTTTTTGTGGTCCCTCGCTCACGTAAGCATCGCGATACCAATCTAGTAAGAACTGGTACGCCCCAATGAGAAACGAACCTGACCCACATGCGGGATCCACAACTCGAAGGGGGGCTGCGTTCTTGACTCTGCCATCCTGACCAGACGCCTGAGCCGGTGTTCTTCCAGCAAGCAAGGGCTCCAGGGTCTTGGCAACAATGTGATTCACCACGTAGCTGGGCGTGTAATATACGCCGCCGGCCTTTTTGACTTCTGGCTTTTCCGCAATGGTGGCGCGAGAGCCAGAGAGCCGAATGACCTTTCCGAGAAAGCGCTCGTAGACCTGCCCAAGAATATCCGCTGGCAGAACTGAGAACTCGTACGGACTCTCTGGGTAATACAGATTCTTGATTACCGGCTTGAGAACTTTGTCGTCTATCTCAAGGTCGAGGGTGAACGTGTCCAGAGTTTCAGGTGATCCGTCTCCCTTTTTGAAGTGAAACAGCCCGGAATTGTATCGATCATCCGCCTTGCGAAACAGGGCAGTTAGGCCCTCGTAGATGCCTTTTTTATCAGCAATGCTTTGAAGCTGACCATACTTTTCTATTCCTCGGTCTTCCGCGATCCGAAGGAACACAATGCGATCGATAATTCTCTGAACCGCAGCATTTAGCTCCCTTACGTCAAGCTGTCGATTTCTAAGGGCTATGTTCTTGGCGAGCATGCTCCGCCAGTTTTCGATCTCCGCGAGAAACGCATCATCGACTTCGGCCGTCCCTCGCTTCCGCCGGTTGTCGGCAGCGTATTTATCGAAGGATCCCTTTAAGACAGCTTCGCGTGAGAAAATCTCAGCGATTTCATCCCACTTGTCGATGTAATCTTCAAAGGTGAAATACGCCGTCCGAGCAATGCTGGCCCTGTCATTCTTCTCGGGTTTGACCCGGCAATCGTAGACGGCGAACTCTTCAAAATCGGTGAGAATCGAAAGAGATAGCTTGGCGCTCCAAGCATACCTGCGAATTTGGAAGGCTGGGCCAACGTCCTGCTTAATGTTTACCGATGGCTTTTTCGCTTCCAGAAAAAACTTTCGCGTGCCTCCAATACGGAAGGCATAGTCGGGCGCCTTGGTATTCCCACCGATCTTGAGTGCATCTTCATGCACCACATCCTTGTAAGCTTCAGCATAGCCCTGCTCGTTGTCGATGTCCCAACCAAGAGCCTTGAAGAACGGGTCGATGAACTCCCTACGGACCTGAGTTTCGTTGTAGGAGCTGGCTTGGTAAGCATCCTTGTGAAGGCGGAAGCGTTCAACTAGATCACTGATTATCTTTGGTGCAGGCATGCATCTCCTATTGCACGCTGCCGGTGTGCCGAAAAGTGACTTCGACATCGGTCCGGTGGCGGGACAGCATTGTGAGGTAGTGATAGGCTCCTAATCTCATGCCGAAGCCCATTCGCTCGCGCTCCACTGGCAAGCATGAAACTGATCTCCCTGGATCACGGGTCAAGCCACTTGCCTGCCATTCGATCTCCTCTTGTCCTTCAACCGGTCGCGCATCTGTCAGCCGACATCACCCGTCCCTGGACTGAGGCAAACGAATGGCAGTATCCGGCGGACGGCCGGATGGCGCCCAACGTCGATTAGCAGTGCGCCTGCCAATCGGCACCTTTCAGCCAATGGTCATCGCAAACCTGCCAGTCCGTCATCGCGAAGGGTTCTGTACGCCTCCGGCGCCCGGAACCCTTCACGATTGCTGACTTTCCGGCTCAAGCACCAGCAGTGGGAAATCAGACTTTCGTGCTTCGGCCGACCTCGCAAAATCAAGCAAGGAATGGGCTCTAAAGTCACCTCTGACCATTGACGCCTTTGCTCTCTGGTTTCACGTTGAGTGAGGGGGAATAGCCAGCGCCTGCAGTTATGCCCCCCCGCCATCTGATGTTGGCGGCATTGCTAGGTCGTCACCG
Organism: Qipengyuania sp.; assembly: GCF_042095715.1. Lineage (GTDB taxonomy): Bacteria > Pseudomonadota > Alphaproteobacteria > Sphingomonadales > Sphingomonadaceae > Qipengyuania. The sequence continues at coordinate 4,896 of NZ_JBELMO010000092.1, forward strand.
TCGATCCTTCTTGGAAGAAGGCCGACATTAAGGGGGGAATGATGGGGCAGGATGAAACGGGGGCACCGGAAGAAGCGGCGACTCCCGAAATGCTTGCGGCACTGGCCGCGCCACAGGTTGAACAGGCGGATTCGCCCGAAGTGTTCCTCTCGACCCTCTCCGAGACCCTCAGTGCGTCGGACAATGTCGACGTCGATCTTGCCGTCATCCTGTCCGATCAACTGCTGACGGTTAAGCCACATGCTGATGCCATAGCCAATGCCAAGGCCGCGATCGTCGCGCTCGCGGCGAAACGCGCTGCACCGGCCGAGGTGCAGGCCGATGGCTGATCCGACGCTGTTTCACTCGCTTACTCTCGAAGGCTTCCGCGCCTATCTTCAGCCCAAGACCTTCGACCTCAGTAAGAAGCCGTGCCTCGCGATCTTCGCGCCCAACGGCCTCGGCAAATCGAGCGTCATCGACGCCCTCGAGTTTCTGTTCTCCGAACATGGCACGCTCGAACGTCTCGGGCAGCGCACGTTGAACAACCAGGCCGGACCGCCCGCGCTCGAGCACAATGGCGCGCAGGCGGCTGGTATCGCGCCGATGGTCAAATTCAGCACGATCACTGGCAAGACGACCGTCGAGGGCAGTCGCACCGCTACCGGCAATCTTCGCCCGATCCATCCGGCTGCGACCGCGATGAAAGCCGGGTTCGTCGTCTCGCCGATCATCCGCGGCTATACGCTGCGCACTTTCGTCGAAACGCATAGTCCCGAGAATCGCTACAGCGAAGTGGCGAGCTGGCTGCAGCTTTCGCCGCTGGTGGAAGTGCAGAAAAACCTTCGTCTTTTGCGCCGCGATGTGAAGGCTGCTGCCGAGAGTACCACCGAACAGGTTCGCCTTGCCGGTCTGTTGCGAACGGAGACCGCACAGGCTGTTCAGGCGTGGGATGACGCGACCGTGCTCAATTTTGTCAACGTGAGCGTCATCGCTCCGCTTGATCCCGAGCTAGCGCTCGCAGCGCTCTCTGCCGAGGACGAGAGCTATATCGAGGTCTGCAATCGTGTTGATGCGGAGGAAAAGCGGCTCGGTCTCGCCAGCCTCAAGCAGATTCGTAATTCGCTCATTGCGCTGTGGCAAAAAATCGTCCCCGAGGACGGCGGCGACGCAAGATATTCGGGCGCCATCGAATCTTTCGATAAGGCGCGGTCTGCGCTGGCCGACGCGAAGGCCACTGAGGTCGTTGAGCGCGACAAGGCGGCGGGCACGGTCTTCCGGTCTGTTTGGAAAGAAGCCGAGAAGCTGTTTGCCGACGATGCGACCGCGCCCGACGCATGCCCGGTCTGTGCCACGGCAATCGGTGACACTTCCGCCGGAAGCGTGCCCGCGATCCGCGATCTCCTGAAGACCCATCTCGAGGATCTGCAAAGCTACAACGATGCAAAGACCGCCCTGGACAATGCCGAGACCGCCGCCAGGCAGGCGCACAGTCGGCTCGTAGCGCGTCTTCCCGCGATGATCGAGCATTTGTCCGATGACGATGGCGGTGGATTTAAGACTGCGCTCCTCGCCTACCAAGCCGGCGTTGATGAATGGCCGACTGTAAACGCGCCCGATTCCGCCGCCATCGTCGCTGAGTTGGAGACCCGCCTCTCGGACCTCGATTATGAAATCGCCGGCATCGAGGCGAAACAGGGCGAGCATACTTGGGGCAAGGTCAAGGCCAGCATCGACAGGCTGCTCAATCTCCAAAAGGATGTGGCGCTGGCAACTCGCACCTCCGAGCAGTTGACCACGCTGCACGACGCGCTCGTTGCGCAGGCCACGCTCGTTTCGGGAAAAATCCGGGAGAAGGTCCAGTCGCTCCTCGATACGCTTCAGGCGCCGATGAACGACATCTACAAGGAGATCCAAGGCGCCGACGCCAAGCCGATCCGGCTTGAACTGCCTGGTGAGGAAGACACCAACCAGCAGCGTATGCAGCTAGTGATCGATTTTGCGGACAATCGTCAAAGCGTCGCGCCGGCCGGCTATCTCAGCGACTCTCAGATCCATTCGGTCGCGCTCGCGCTGCGCCTTGCGGCGATCAAGAAGTTCAATAGTGCCGCACCGGTGATTGCGCTGGACGATGTCGTCACGTCCTATGACGCCGATCATCGCCGCGCGATCGGTGCGCTTCTCGCGAAGATGTTCACCGACTGCCAGATCGTCCTTGCCACCCATGACGAACGTTTCTTCAATCATCTAAAGGACCAGCTCGCAGCGAAGGACTGGCAGTTCACCCGCATCATCGGACTTGATCCGGCGTATGGGCCTCGCTTCGCCGACCACAAGGTCACCGATGAGATGATCGCCGATCGCTGGGCCAAGGGAGAATCCGCTGCCAACGAGATGCGTCAAGCGGAGGAGGAATGGCTGCTGGGCATCGCCCGCGGGTTCGGCGTCAATATCCGCATCCGACAGCTTGAAAAGGCCTACTCATACGAGCGCGCCGAGCTGGCTGCGGCGATCGGCGGCTTCCTTGGCGACCTAAAGCTGACTCCTGCTGATGTGCCGGGCGTGAACAACCGCTTCATCACTAGCCTTATCAAAGGCGATATTGAGAATTTCGGAAGCCACTTTCAGGACGCCCCATATGGCAACGGCTCGATTGGGGACGAGCAGACGCGGTGGGACGAGTTCAAGGCGTTCCGGCAGCAATTCGAATGCGTGTGCGGCCGCACCAAGTATCAGCGGCCGTTCGGCCTAAACAAGCCGGTGTGTGCGCATGACAAATGCGAGACCCAGTTCGCATTTAGGCCGCCTGTTCTGGATGCAACAGGGGCCGAAGCGGCGGTCTAATGATGCGGATATGTTAGCGGCGTGCCCCGCCTGATTTCATGTTCGCTCCTAGGATTGCCTCTGACGAGCCGAGGGGCGGCAATTAGGGCGCAAAGCTGACGCAACCTGATCCGCCCCCGACCTCGACGTGGCGTTCGAGAGCGAGGAAGACCGGGAAGCAGCCCGCAACTTCATGGATCTCCTGTCAGCATCGGAAAGCGACGGCGAAAGCTGAATGCAGCGGGATCATCTGAATCTTCAGACCGGCACCCGATACCCATCCGGCTTTCTTCGCGAACAGTCCTGAACCAGCTCAGCTGAGGAGCCGCAACCCGTTCCTTTGACGGCCGTGTTGGCAGCTGCGCTGCCTGCCCGCACCACCCGTCATGAACAGGTTTCCCTTGGAGCTTCGCTCCGGCGGTGCAGTCCTCCCATGCCCTGCTTCTTCTGGATGTTCGCAAGCCGGAGATGGTCTCCGGTTTGAGGAACCGAAGGACTATCATCATGACCAATATCGCAATCCTCACCGGCCGCATCGCCCGCGATCCGGACACCCGCGAAACCAAGGGTGGCACCAATGTCACCGGGATCACCGTCGTCACCGATCGCCCCGCACGCGACAAGG
>NZ_JBELMO010000093.1:0-8227 GCF_042095715.1 Qipengyuania sp.
TGTCGCGGTGCGCTATCGCGTTCGGGGACGTCTTGGCGCGCGGAGGATCCTTGGCCCGGTAACGACCGGAGCGTTCGTCGGCCTCGAAGGGCCGCCGGGCGAACAGGGGCCGCAGGGTGTGCCCGGCGCACCAGGTGCCAATGGCAACAGCAGCTTCACTCACTACGCCTATGCGAACAGTGCGGACGGCTCGATCGATTTCACGATCGGCGCGCCCGGCGAGCGGGCCTTCGAGGGCGTCTACGTCGACCAAGTCGAGGCGGACAGCACCAACCCGGCCTCCTATGCCTGGCGCGAATACAAGGGGCCGCCCTTCGGCATGGCGGGGACGAATGTCTCGATTGCCGGCAATCAGGTCATCAAGGTGCCGAGCGCCGCCTACGAATGGAATTCCCAGGCTTACTCGACAGTAGGCTACAAGAACGGTTGTCGCACAGCCTTTCGGATCGGAAACGACCAGAGGGTCATGGCGGGTCTGAACCAAGATCCTACTGCCGATTCGAGCTACAACAGCTTGGATTACGCCTGGTATGTGAACGAGACCGAGGTCAAGATTTATCGCAGCGGCAGCGAGATCCCAGGCTTCGTAATTCCAAATTACATAGGGCAAGGGACCTTCGAGGTTGTCTATGACGGCCGCTACGTTCGTTTTCTCTATCTGGGCGTAGAGCGCCACAAGGAAGACATCGGCCCAGGCTACCAGTTCTATTTCGACAGTTCGATCGCTACGGTCCAAGGCCGGATCGCCGACGTAGAGTTTGGTGCCTTCCCGCAGCAGCGGTCGGGCAACGTCACGCTGCTGACCCAGACGTCGGCGAACACCGAGGTGCTTGGTGGCTCAGCCCGCAACACCGTCAACTTGGGATGGGGTGCAGGACTCGTCTACTCGCAAGAGCAGTATGCAAGAGGTGCATCTGTATCTTGGACATATCCCGCCGGCCCAAACAGCAACATGATGGCCGGCCTCGAAGAGGTTCCTACGGGCGATAAGGGCAACAGTTACGAGAGCGTCACCTTCGCGATATTCCGCCGGGATGATGGGGTGACCGCCGCCTACGTGCAGGGTGCCCAGCTGCCCTTTGCTGGTCCCACGGTCGACATGAACCAACCCACCCGCTGCCGGGTCCAGTTCGACGGCAAGAAGTATGTCCGCTTCTATATCAACGACGTCGAGTTCGCGAATTACGAGTGGTATGGCTCTGTAAACCCGCTCCGCTTCCGGGCGGCCATGGCATCCCTTGGTGCCCGTGTCGAAGATGTAACCCTCACCGGCTCCGGCAAAGACGGTGACAAGGGTGAGAAAGGCGACCCGGGCGCGGATGGGCTGCAAGGCCCGCAAGGTATTCAGGGCCCCGCCGGTTCGAACGGTCAGACGAGCTACGTCCATTTCGCCTATGCCGACAGCGCGGATGGCACGGTTAACTTCACCACCGGCGCCGCCGCCGGCCGGACTTACATCGGCGTGTATTCCGACTTCACCGCAGCCGACAGCAACAGCCCCGGCGCTTACACCTGGTCGCTGATCAAGGGCGCTCAGGGGGACCAGGGCACACCGGGACCGGCAGGATCGAACGGACAGCCTTCCTACGTCCACATCGCCTATGCCAACTCCGCTAACGGCCAGACGGACTTCCATCTCTCAGACCCGACCGGGCGTACCTATATTGGGGTCTATACGGACGGCACGCCCGCCGACAGCGGCGACCCCGCCGCCTATACGTGGTCGCTGATCAAGGGCGCGGACGGGCAGGACGGGTTCACGATATCCCCGCCCAGCACGGCGTGGAGCATCGCCACAACGCAGAATGGTGTCCCGAAGTCCGGGCAACTTCCCCGATCGGTGACCCTCAAGGTGTTGCGCGGCAGCGCCGATATCACCGGCAGTTGCATTTTCGCCCTTGCCAATACCACCGGGTTCTCCGGCAGCATGTCGGGGGCCACCTTCACGGCGACGGGGCTCTCGGTAGATAGTGCGAAGGCCTCGGTCGTCGTTACCTATCAGGGGGTGCAGATCGGGACGGTCGAGATCACCTTGGACAAGCAGCCCGAAGGGGCAGCCGCCCAACAGTTCAAGCAGTCTTTCAACGCCCTGGGCAACACAGCCACCTATGCGTTCACCCAACAGATCGACGTTACGGTGCCTGCCGGATCGACTCTTTCTGCGGATGCTACCGCCAGCTACTCAACGACAAGCACGACCTACAAGCCCCAGCTGAAGCTCACATACCAGAACCTTACCGACGGTGGAGCGGAACTTGATTTCGAGGGCAATAACCCGGCCTCCGGCGAGACTGCTTATGTAAGCGAGCCGGCAGGCGTCTTTGGCCCATCGGGTAGTCTGCCTACGGGGCACACTTCATCCAAGACATACAGGGTGAAACTCTATTCTCGTAGGGAAACCGGGGCCGGTTCATCGACGAACGTAAGCGGAAACCTTTACGTGAGGACCTCGTGATGAAGGCGTTCGTCGACGAGATCACGGGCAAGATCGAGAGACTGGTGTCGGTCGACCAAGTCGAGTTCGAGCCGCAACGCGAGGGCACAGTCTTTCGCGATTGGCCGGAAGGCGTGGACCCTGTCGGCATGGTCTGGTCCTTCGACAGCGAAGAGCCGGTTATCGACGAGGCGGGATCACTTGCGGTCGCCCGGTCCGACGCAATGGCCAAGGTGAAAGCCCTGCGCGAAAAACATACCGACAGCGGGATTACCATTCCCGGCGTCGGCCGCGTGGAAACGGATCTGAAAAGCCGACTGAACATCAGTGGATCGGTCCAGCTGGCCAGCATCGGCGGCGCGCAATTCTCGACGATCTGGCGCACCGAGGACAACCAATATGTCACGCTCGATGCCGCCGCGATGATCGGGATGGGCGTCCAGGTCGCACAGCACGTTGCCGCCTGCCAGTACCGCAAGAACGAACTGGATGCTGCCATCGAGGCGGCCGCAAGCCTGGCCGAGCTGGAAGCCACCGACCTGAACGCCGGGTGGCCGGGTTCCTGACACGCTGCGCGCACTGCATCCTTCCGATGCTGCGCGCGATCGATATCCTCGCCTGCACCGTCTGGCTGAGCCTATTTTATCCATTCGGCCTCGCCGATCGGCCGACCGGGCGGCAGCTGATCAGCGGCTATGTCGGGAAGGCGGCATTCAACGGGATGCCGTGGGGCCTGCGCGCCGCCGCGGTGCTCGACTGGTGCGCGGTGAGGCTGGGCGACGGGCCCGACCATTGCCTGCGCGCTTATCTGTTCTGGAAACGGCTCGAAATCGAGCCCTGACGCCGCCGCTGGCGGCCTGGAGACATCATGCCCGATATCGACCTCGGCGCGCTGACCATCCCGGTCTTCGCTGCGATCTTCAGCATGGGCTGGACCGCGAGCCAGATGTTCGTGGTGAAGCCGCTGCGCGAAATCCTGAGCAAACAGGAAGCGCGCATCAAGCTCCTCGAGAAGAAGTTCCTCGGACTGGGAGACGACTGATGCTGGAGCGTTTCCTGCGGCTGATCGGCCTGGATATCCGCGACATGACGAAGGCGATGGATGCCCGCCTCACCGAACTCGAGGCGAAAGCCGGCATCGATCGGGCGCTCGACGCCCTCACCAAAGGAAAAGGCGAATGATCCTGCTGCTCTTCGGGTGGATGCTGATCGGCAGCGCCTTCATTGGGCTTGGGTGGTCGCGTTCGGGATGGCGCGCGCGCTTCCCGCTTTCGATCTTCAATGCCGCGCTGGTGATGAGCGTCGGCATCGATCTGGTCGCGCTCGGTTACGGGTTCACCCTGTTCGGCCGAATCGAACAGATCCTTCGCGACGGGCAATCCTTCGCCATCCAGAACCCCTTCTATTTTCTCGGTGCGGTCATGGTGATCGCCGGAAAGTCCGCGCTCGTGTGGGTCGCGGCCATGGGGGAGGGGCGCACCTATCGCCGTCCCTTCTGGTTCGCCTATCTCGCCGCGCTGGCGAGCTGGTTCCTCATCGCAGGAGTGCTTCGATCATGCAGCTGAGCCCGCATTTCACGCTCGAGGAGATGGTCGTCTCCCAAACGGCCGCGCGCCGGGGGATCGACAATATGCCGCCGGCGCCAGCGGTCGGGGCGCTCAAGACGCTCTGCGTCGAGGTGCTCGAGCCGGTGCGCACGCATTTCGGCCGACCGGTTGTCGTATCGAGCGGCTATCGCGGTCCCGAGCTCAATCGCGCGATCGGCGGAGCCTCTTCAAGCCAGCATTGCAAGGGCGAGGCGGCGGACATCACCGTTCCGGGTATCCACGTCCTCGATGTCGCGCAGTGGATCCAGCGCAATCTGCGCTACGACCAGCTGATCTACGAGTTCGGACGCTGGGTGCACGTCAGCTATCGGCACGGCCGGCTGCGGCAACACGATCTGACGGCGCGGATTGCCAAGGGGCGGACGCAGTACGTGGCGGGATTGCGCGCATGACGCTCAACCCCTTCTCGATCCTGACGTCGAAGATCTACGGCGCAATCGCGATCGTCGCACTGGCCGGAATGGCGGCGCAGACCGTGCGCATCGAAGGCCTGGGCCCAATTGACGGCTTCAAGGATCGCATCGCCGAGCTGGTCGAAGACGTGGCGGAGGTCACCGCGCAGCGCGATGCCGAAGCGCAGGCGCATCGGCTCACCAAACAGACGTACCGCCAGGCGCAGGTGGAGGCGGCCGCGCTTGAGCGGCAGCGCATCGCCCGCGTCATGGCACAGCAGAAGGAAGCGACCGATGCGATACTGGAAAGCCATGCCCGCGACCTTGGGGCCTTGCGCGCTCGCGCTGACGGGCTGCGGCGGCAGCTCGCACAGGGTGGAAGCGCCGCTCCCGGTCCGGGCGGTGGAGGCGAAATGCCCGGCCTGGCCGGCGGCGCCGGCGGAGCTGCTGACACCGCCCGCTATCCGCGACTTCCTCGATCCGATGCCGAGCAGCTCGCCCGCGACGTAATCGCCACCGAGCAGGCGCTCCAGCTCGAGGCGCTGATTGCATGGACGCGGGCGCAATCCGCGATCGATCCCAACACGAACTGACGGGCGCACCATGATACCCATTCTGATCGCCCTCGGCGTCTTCGACGATGCGCCGTTGCCCGAACCGCTGCCCACGCCGCCAGAGCGCATCATCAGGCTGACGCGCAGCGGCGGGTTCACGGTGGCCGGCCATGTCCTCGATCCCGCGAATCAGCTCAACTACCTTCTCGATCTGTCCGCGCTGCTCGAGGACGGGGAGAATTTCACTACGGTTTCGCTAGCTGTGCTGCCGGCGAGCGCGGCGCTGGGCTTCTCCATCCCGTCGACCGGCACATATCAGGCGCGACAGGTGGACGATCGCCATATCGCGATCTGGCCGACGATCGATCCCGCGAAGGTCAACGCGCAGACTTGGGCGGGTCAGGGCGCCGCCTGCAGCTTCGAAGTCACCGCCAGCACGGACAGCGACCCGCAGCGCAGCTGGCAACAGACGGTGAGCATAAGGATGGCCCAGCGATGAAGATCGAGATCGCACCTCCCGAGATGGTGGCCATTCCGGGCGTGGCGCGCATGGCGCAGGTCCGTATCGAGGGGGAGACGGCCGAGGTCGCGATCGCGACGGCCGACCTGGAAACCCGCCGCCGCCTGAAGGGCACCACTTTCACGATGATGGACAGCGAATGGCTGGTCACGCGCGCCGATGTCTCGGCCGCGGCGGTCACCCTCGCATGCAGGAGAACAGACGATGCCCGATAATTTCACCGCTGGCGCGACCACCTTCAAGTCGAAGGACGTCGGCGGCGACGTTCACGCCGTTTCGCAGACGATCGTCGATGAAACCGGCGCCGACGCCATGGGCGCCGCAGCCGCGAATCCCGGGGCCAATACGCTGCTCGGCCGTTTGAAGGCGATCGCCGAAGCACTGACCGGGAAGGCGACCGAAGCGAAGCAGGATGCCAACACCCTTGCGATCGAGGGGCTGAAGAGCCCGCATTATCAGGTGGTCGCCGCCAGCTCCGTTTCGACCAAGCTGGGCGCGGTGGGAGCGGTCGGCGATATGCTCGCTACCCTGACCATCATTCCCGCGACCAAATCCCCCGGCGCGGTGACGGTCAAGGACGGGGCGGGGGCTGCCATCACCGTGTTCACGGGCGGGGCCGACAGCGTTTCGACCCTGCATCCCTTCACCTTCCCGCTTGGGACCGCGGCGAAGGCAGCGGGTTGGAGCGTGACGACCGGCGCGAACGTCTCCGTCATCGCGACCGGGCGCTTCTCCTGATGATCCTGCGAGCATGCCTGGGGTGCGGAACCCCGATCGCGGCGCTTGCCGCCGTTGTCGCCGCCACCGCGCCGATCAGCGCCATCGCCGAAGATGGCTGGCGCGCGACGATGATCGCGCCCCAGGAGCTCGCCTTGAGGTCCGTCGCCGTGCAGCGGCAGGGCTTCGATGCGACCGGTTCGGCAGCGGTCACCACCGAGACGCTTCTCACGACCAAGCGGGTGCGCAAGCCGTATCCGCTGCACAAGGATCTGACCACCGATCAGGTGGCGCTGTCCGATTACGTCTATGCGACCGACAGCATCGTGGACGTCGTCAATAATTCGACGGTCATAAGTCCCAAGCCGGTGGCGAACTGGATCATGCCGCACCGCCTCGTGGTTGGCAGCACGCTGGAAGCCGAACTGACGGCCTTCCACCGCAATGCGGGCAGCGGCAGGGAAGTCGCCTGCGTCGAGTTCATAGCCACCGACAAGGATGGCGCCACCGCCACGGTCAAGGTCGGCCTGCCGGTCGTCTCGAACCGCGCGGGCGACCGCAACGCGGTTATCGCCTACAAGGCGAATATCAACGTGGACGGCCTTGCGCCGGGCCTGATCAGGCTGGACGCGAAAGTCTATCCGCGCATCGGTGACGGTCGCTCGATCGCCGATAGCGCCCTGGACGGCAATGCCGCGCGTGGGTTCAGCACCCGCTATTTCCTCAAGAACACCGGCGCCAAGACGCTCGCTTATGTGAAGACCGCCGCGAATGGCGGGAGCGACAGCGGCAGTGCGGTCGTTTCGACCAACGCCGCGACCGCGAGCGCCAGCCCCTTTGCCAGCGTTTCAGCCGCGATCAGCGCGCTTCAGACTGCGCTGAGTGCGACCAGCGGCGTCGACATGGGCGAAATTCGCGTCGGTCATGATGGCGGCACGCCCTTCGTTCTTGGGGCGACCAGTGCGCACCGCACGCAAAAGGTCGCGGCGCTGACCATCACCCGCGACCCCGCCGTTCCCAAAGCGAACGCGCGCGTCAGCTTCGGCGCGGCCAGCTTCGGGCCCTTCCTCGGCACCGGCGGTTCGCTCACCGCGCCGCTCACAACCGGGGCGCTGGTGCTGAAGGATCTTGGCGTGGTGCGGACAGGCACCGGCGCATTCGTCGCCAACAGCACCAACCAGATGGAGCTGATGTTCGATAACTGCGACTTCGACAACGGGGGCTACGACTTCCCCTGGATCAACCAGGCGCACGATTATCATTTCGGCACGACGTTCACGAACGTCAGCAATACCAACGGGACCATCCTCAATCCCGCGAATTTCGAGCACCGGCTGCTGCGTGGGATCCGCCTGATCCCGTCCGCCTATGGCGCCAGCGGCTTTCCGATCGAGGGATGGTGTGTTGTGGGCTCATACATTTGGAACGCGACATTTCAGCGTGGTACGAGGTCGCAGTCCGGTGCGATCCAGGCATTCAATACGCTGCCTAACCCCGGCTCTAGCCAAGGAACTCTCGGGATCGCGGCCGATAACGACGTTAACGGCTTTGCCTTCGTGCAGAACGTGATCGAATATAGCACGGCGGTTACGGGCCCGGCGGTGCGGATCTCGGCCGACAGCGCGACCGGCAACAACAGCCACGTCATAATTCATAACAACACCCACGCTGGTGCGCTGCTGGCAGGGCGGTGGAATGCCTTCTACGACGACGGGCCGACGCGCCGCACGTCCACGCTGCAAAGCGTGGTGGGCAATATCGCGGTGGCCGTGTTCTCCAAATGCGACGTGTTCCGCGGCACCAACCAGTCGGACGCCAGCGGCAATGCGCAGGGCAACTGGGCTTTCATCCACGGCGTCGGCTGCCGGGGCAATTTCAGCCAATTCATGGCCGAGGTTCCCAACGAAACCGGCGCCGACCGGGTGCAGGATTATCCGGGCGTCGGCTCCAATTACGGCACCAGCGAGACCGTGCGCAACGACCCGCTGTTCACCGATTACCGG
>NZ_JBELMO010000094.1:0-7960 GCF_042095715.1 Qipengyuania sp.
AATGGTGGCGAGAATGGGGCCGACGCGGGCGCGTTTAAGGACTCGCGGGGGACCATTCGGCTATACCGCTGGCATCGAACGGGAGGATACGTCCGATGCCGATTTTCACTCCGCGCAGCATGGTGCTGGCGCTTGCCTGCCTGATGCCGCTCGGTGGCGCTGCGCACTCCGCTGCCAGCGAAGCCGCCTTCGAACAGAGCTTTGCAAGCTATGAATCTCTGCCGGCCACCCCGGAAGCGGGCGTGGGCGTCGTCGATCTCGACATGGTGGAGCCGACGATCGAGCCCACCCATGAAAACGTGAGCGAACTGGGCTCCGGCGTTGCCAGCTATTACGGAAGCCGTTTCAACGGTCGCCCGACGGCGAGCGGGGAACGGTTCGACATGACCGCCATGACCGCGGCCCACCGCACCCTGCCCTTCGGCAGCCTCGTGCGGTTGACGAACCAGAGCAACGGGAAGACGGTGGTCGTGCGCATCAACGATCGCGGACCGTATCACAGCGGGCGGACCATCGATGTCAGCCGTGCGGCCGCCACGGAACTGGGCCTGATCGGACGCGGTCACGGCACCGTCGATCTCGCCCTGATCGACTGATAAGCTGAAACTTACAGCGCCATTTCGCGCTGCGATCCCCACAACGAGCCCGAACCCAGCTGCGCCTCCACCGAAAGACGGACGGCGGCGGCAATGTTGCGCACACCCAGCTTGTTGAACACATTGGCGCGGTGAATTTCGACCGTGCGCGGGCTGATGCCCAGCACCGTCGCCACTTCCTTGTTCGACCGGCCCTCACAGACGCTCTCCAGGACTTCGAACTCGCGCTTCGTCAGCTGTTCGAGCCGTTGCTGCGCGCGCACCTGCGACACGGTGCGCGAGGCGCGCTGTTCGCCGCGCACGCGGATCGCCTCCAGGCGGTGACGCAGTTCCTGCGCATCTCCATCCCATTCCAGATAGCCCGCACAGCCGGCATTCAGGACGTCGACCACCCGCGCGGTCTGCGGCTTCGCGGAATAGGCGACGATGGGATAGAACTGCCCCGAACGGTTCAGGCACGCCAGCGCCTCGCGCAGCTGGCCCCCTTCGTCCGCCACGATCAGCCAGGCATTGTCGGGCCAGCGGTCCCCCAGCTCTTCGAGCGTGTCGACCGGAATGACATATCCGAATTCCGATACGGCGCGGGCGAGCGAGTTGCGATTGGTGCAATCACTGTCCGCGATGATAAAGGTTTGTTCTCTCATTCCAGCTAGACCCTCGGTATCTGCTCAGGTGCCTGCCCTGACCGACTAATGGCTTCTGCCCGATCAAGGTTAATCTTATCCGTAATCGAACCTAGGGATTTTACCTAGTCTGGCTAGTCGGATTCGGCTTAACAGAGATCAAACCGGCGGAAAGCCGCGCGTTTCCCGCCCCCAAGGGTGCGCGCCCGCCCCGCGCCACCACCCGACAGCACGAAGCGGATGCGAACTCAGATCGCGCGGATCATATCGCGCGCAGGGCCTGCAACCGGCCACGCCGCATGGCCGCCCCCACCGCGCCGAAGCCGAGGATGAACAGCGCCCACGCCGATGGCTCAGGCACCGCCCCGCCACCCGGAGGCGCGCCCACGCTCATGGAGGACAGCGAGGTGTTGAGCGCGATGGTCCCGCCGCGCCCGAAGGTCTGGAAGCTGGCCGCGCGCAGCTTGTAATCGCTCAGCGCGCCGAAGCTGGTGGGCAGCATCCCGAACTGGATCAGCCCGGTCGATCTGGGGCTGGCGAGCGAGGTTGAGGCCCAGGTGGTGTAGCGATTAGTCCCGAAAACCTCGGTCTTTTCCAGCATGAATTGCAGCGCGGTGCCGTTGGTGCCGGCATTCTGGAACTGCGCATAGGCGGTGAAATCGGACCAGTCGGTCATTCCCGCCGCATTCCCGCTCACCAACTCAATGGCGTAGCGCCCGTTCACCGCCACCGCATCGCTGTCATAACGATAGGTGAAGCTGAACGGCCCGCCGCCATTGGCACCTATCCTGGCGATGTAATCTTTCTGAAAGTCGGTGTAGACCACCCCATAGCCCACAGCCTGCTGGGTCTGAAACGTATCGTCTCCACCCAGCGTGATAGTGACGATTTCGGCCGAAGCCGGCGCTGCGGCGCCGAGCGCGGTCGCGGCGAGACCCGCCCCGGCGGCAGTGAAAGCATTGCGAAACATGGTGAGGACCCCCTCGGTTAACACGTCAACGACCCGCAATCAGAACTATATAAGTGTTAATCGGGGTATAGGACGAAAACGACATTTCCGCCGACACGCCGCCATGTGTGCCGTTACAGGACGGTTATGTGTGCCCCGCGACCGCCGCGACCGTCCCGGCGGCGCAGGCTTTCGGCCCGGCGCCGCGCGGCACGGTTGAGCGGCGGCGCGGTTGCGGGGTCAGCGGTCGTCTCGGGCTCGGGCGCTGCGGACCACGGCGTGGCGAGCGAAAGGAAGGCGTCTGGCTCGATGGCCGCGTCGGTGTCACCCGCGCCATCGCGCCCGGCATCGCATTCAGGCACGTGCGTGTCCCCGGCCCCATCGCCCTCATGCTCGTCGGACCCGGTCTCATCGGCCACGCATTCATGCGCCTCGTCCGCGTCCTCGCAATCGTCCGACGGCTCTGGGTGCCACTGGTCGCGCCCGTCACGGACGTAGGAGTTGTAGTCCTCGCCCATGAACCACCAGCTCTCGTCCCCCATTTCGAAGGCAGCCGCCTGGCAGCGCACCGCCTCCGCCAGATCGGCAAAGACCTCGGGCGGCGGCGCCCCATCGGGCCGCTGCGCCATCATCTCCTCCCAATAGCGTGTCACCCGCCAATCGTCCTCGGTCCACAGGGTCTCCTCCTCCGGGAGCGGGGGAGACATGGACCACTTGGACCACGGTCCAGAGCGGAAATCCATTCCCCGATATGGGGAGGTTTCGTCGGGGTCCTGCGCGGCCACCGGCGCCTCGCCGCGCCCAAGCCGATCCTGGCATTCGTCCCAGTTTTCGGCATAGGCGGCGGCCTCCGGACTTTCGACGAGTTTGTCGAGCCGCGCCAGATGGGCGAGCAGCAGCCGGTCGGAATAGCGCGTGCGGCTCCCCACCTCCTCGCCCTTGTAGAAGACCTTTTCCTCTACCCCGTCGAGCGCGCGGCATCCCATCACATCGGCCACATGAACCCGCGCCACCACCAGCGCAGCATCCCACGCTACCCTCAGATGCCGACAAGACCGCCGAGCGCGATAGGCGCTCTGATGGCTGACCCCCGTGGCGGCGGCGGCGGCCCGCACCGATCCGGTGAGCGAAAGCTGCTCGATAAACGCCACCTGCTTTGCCCGGTCGAACCCGGTTTGCGGCGGGCGAGCGGCATCGTCGGGGATGGCGGCGGCAAGGGCGGGAAGGTTCGGGGTGTAGGCTGACATGATCCGTATCTCCGTGAACAGAGCGAGAACGAATCGGGCTTATTATGCATGTGGGGGCGTGTAGGACAGCCCCCGAGTTTGCCGAGGGCGTGCCGCCCCCTGTCCTATTAAGACCCGGTGCGTTGACGAACAATCGGAGAGGCCGTGGAAAGTAATGCCCCCGCGCGCGTTGATCAGGGAAGACGCGCTTTTGCGTAGATAAGGATAATAATAATGGGCGAAAGCATGTGGGCCATACTGGCCATCGTAGGTGTATTGGTCGCAGCCGCACTGATCGCGGGTGTTTACTTCGAACGCCGCAAGACCGACCGCATGGGCACCCGCCCACAAGGCCCGCAAGTCAACGCGGTCCACGGCAGCAAGCACGAAAGCAAAGCAAGCAGGAAGCTGGATACTAGGCGGGATTGATTTCCAGCGGTGGCGGTGGGGGATTGATCGCCACGCCTCTCAATGCATGCTGGCCGTCCTCAGGTTCTTGCAACGCCAAACCGACCGGTCCCGCTGAATCCGCTCCGGCGACCTATCCATTTCGCGAGAGCAAGGGGACCGGTGGTGAGGTCGATAGTGAGCTGCGCATCAAGGTTTACGCCGATTCCGAAAAGCGCAAAGCCCCCCGCACCGGCGCCGAACGCACGTCGATGGCGAGAGGCTCGACAACGGGGGTGGGCCCATAAACGTCGTCCATGAAAGTGAGTTCGAGATAGATGGACAGGTCGAGAAGGGCGAAGCCATTCGGCCAATATTTAAACCAAGCGGTGAGATCGGAATAATAGTCCGATCTCGTAAAGAATCGGGGAACCTTTGTTAACTCTATCCCTTAACCTTAGCGGGGATGCAATTCTGCGCCTCGGCCCAACGGGCCGCAGACACAAAAGGGTTTATCGATGAAGAAACTTCTAATTGGGGCCGCGATGGCGGCCACCGTGAGCACGGGTGCACAAGCGGCAACCGTATTCGGCGTCGACACGGATAATTTCCTGGTTACGTTCAACAGCAGTGCACCGGGCGCGTTCACGTCGGAACGGCTGATCACGGGCACCAGCGCAACTTTCCTGGCGCTCGATTTCCGCGATAGCAACGGCCTGCTTTATGGCTTGGGCGACGATCTGACACTCTACACCATCGATACCGCAACCGCGGTTGCCAGTGCCGTGGGAGGCCCACTGGCACTGTCCGGCAGCAATTTCGGCTTCGACTTCAACACGGTCGTCGATGCGATCCGGATCGTCAGCAATGATGACAGCAACTATGTCATCAATGCCGACACGGGTACGATTTCTACCGTGGCGACTCCGGTCTCCTATGGCGCTGGCGATGTAGCCGCAGGGCAGAACGCCATCGTGGCGGGCAACGCCTATCTGCACGGCACGACCACGCAATATGCGATCGATACCAACCTCGATACGCTGGTCATGCAGGCCAACAATGCCGGCACGCTGACGACGGTTGGCGCGCTGGGCGCACTTGCCGGCCCGCGGACCAGTTTCGATATCGATTTCGACAACACCGCCTATATGCTTGACGGTAGCCGCTTCTATACGGTCGACCTCCACACGGGCGCGTCGACCTTGGTCGGCACGACCAGTCGTTCGCTTTACGGTATCGCCATCGGTAGCGGAGCCGTTCCCGAGCCGGGTACCTGGGCGCTATTTATCCTGGGCTTCGGCGCTATCGGCGCTGCATTGCGCCGCAAGAGCGGCCAGAGCGCGATGGGCCGGGCCAAGCTCACCTATTCGTAATGCGAAGGGCCGACTGGCCCGACCATCGAATGAGCCAAAACAGGGGCGTCGCAATCGCGGCGCCCCTTTTTGGTTAGCCCCTACCGTGCCAGCAAGGGCGCAAGATATGCGCCGGTAAAGCTCCGCTCCACCTTCACCACCTGTTCCGGCAAATCGCGCGTAAAACCCGTCTGCGCCGCCCTGTCCGAGTCACCGGGCAGCGCGTCGGCAAGCGCGGAGAGGTTTGCGTTGGGGGCAGCAGGGGTCCGGGGCTGGCCGGTCTGACCGGTGTCGAGGCGGTCATCCTCAGGATGGGAAGACATATCCATGATCCGATCTCCGAGAACACAGTGAGAACGGATCAGGCTTATTATGCATGAAGGGGCGTGTAGGACAGAGGAAAAGTTACACTGGCAACTGAACAAATCGGTTTGAACGCGCAGCCGCGTGAAAATTGACAGACTTCGGAAGTCTTTTTAACGGCGCAAAGAAAATGGTTGGAGCCCACGTGTACCAAGCACCACTTCCACCTCATTGTCCAGGAGATGAGGCTTTCGAACAAGAGGCAACTTTATTTCGAGTTTGCCGCGAAAACCCGCCTTCTGAAGAGGACTTCCGTCCACATAATGAATCAGAAGTTCCTCAAAAGCAGCGCAAAGCTGATCCGGCTAATTGCGCAGGATGGGGATTGTCAGTTTGGATATCTCACGATGAGATCGTTCACGCTCGCGAACATATAATGCCTTGGATGAAGCGCCAGTTTGTATTCAGCAGTGACGTTGAAGAGGTAGAGGGACGTCTGTCACCAGCAGGCGAGAACGGCCATCACACATATTGGCCTTACGAAAATACTGACCTGCGTGAACGCGCCCAGCTAATTTTAGAACCCAAGGGAAACTGAAATGTGGGTGGATGCCGAACCGATCCAGCGTGATTGGCATGGCGGAGAAATCCGCATATCTGAAGTACTTTATGAATTTGAAGGTCCGGTCGTTTTTGTAGCTCGAGTTGGCTTCAACGAACTTCTATTTGCTAAACGCGATGAAGGTGAACTGGCAGACTTTTTCCTAGCGGTTGAGACAAATGATCGAATTGTCGCAGCGCTGCGGCAAGGAAAGCTGTCATTGCGTGGCGCTTTGGATAGGCCAGAGGGCTGGTTAATCGAAACCGATCTTAGAACTATAAACGGTTTCCAAAGCTTGGCTGAAGGCCAATTTGATGACCTGTTACCTCAGCCTAAAATTGCCTTGTATAGCCGCTATGGTTTAGTCCCGGACACTTTAGAACAGGCAGAAGCTTTTATTGCGTTTCGGTTTGTTGGGGCAGCGGTACAAGGCGGTCAGGTTCCGCTGTCGGTATTGCAGGACAAAATCAATGATTTCGCTGCTTTTGTGAAAAAAGCGCTTTTGCCGCAAGCTCTTATGACGGGTAGGGATTATCGCTTCTTTGACGTCGAAATGGCCGAACCGAAGTTCTCAAGCCTAGTTTTGGCTGCGAAGAAGCCCACCTTTGACGAGGCGAGAATTGCGCTTTCAAGAAGGCTCGAAGGCGTCAATCCGGAGGCACTAAATTTACAGGCTGGCAATCAAGGAAGAGAGTTTTGGGGCCTTTTGAATCGGACCCTTGAGCAAATTGATCAGACCGGTGAGCTTTCTCAGGATTTCAAAATAGAGAATCAGATATTCCTGACGAATCTCAAGGGACTTATCCCCTCGGACGATGAAAACCTCTCAAGGGTTGAAGTAACGTTTAATGATGGGATGAATTTGCACACCGCCATTATCGAAGGAAATCAGCGTCGTACAATTGTAGCGGCTCAAGCAGAGATCGAAGGGTTCGATGTGCGAACTCTTGTTGGCGTTATTATAGAGGTCAATGGGGTTGCAGGAACCTTCATCATCAAAGATATGGCAGAGCGTCAAACAACGTGTGTTATGCCACGAGCTGACTTCAATGAGCTTGACGATGATAATCAGCTTTACCGTGGCCGGCAGGTTTCAATAACCGGCATATTTACCCGTAGAACCAGACGTGACAAGCTTTGGATAGACGGACCAATCGCCTTCTTAAACTAGCCGGCGCTATTCGGCAGACTCCGTCGCGCGCTCCAGCAGCGGCGCCAGATACCGCCCCGTAAAGCTCCGCTCCACCTTCACCACCTGTTCCGGCGTCCCTTCCGCCACGATCTCCCCGCCGCGCACGCCGCCTTCGGGGCCGAGGTCCACGATCCAGTCGGCGGTCTTGATGACATCCAGGTTGTGCTCGATCACCACGACCGAATTGCCCTGGTCCACCAGCCGTTGCAGCACTTCGAGGAGCTTGCGGACATCCTCGAAATGCAGGCCCGTGGTCGGCTCGTCGAGGATGTAGAGCGTCTGCCCGGTGCTGCGCCGGGCGAGTTCCTTGGCCAGCTTCACCCGCTGCGCCTCGCCCCCGGATAGCGTGGTCGCTTGCTGGCCCACCTTGACGTAGCCCAGCCCCACCTCGTTCAGCATGTGCATCTTGTCGCGGATGGGGGGCACGGCCTTGAAGAATTCCTCCGCATCCTCGATCGTCATGTCGAGCACGTCGGCGATGGAGAGACCCTTGAAGCGCACCTCCAGCGTCTCGCGATTGTAGCGTTTGCCGCCGCATTCTTCGCAGGTGACGTAGACGTCGGGCAGGAAGTGCATCTCGATCTTGATCAGCCCGTCGCCCTGGCACGCCTCGCACCGGCCGCCCTTGACGTTGAAGCTGAAGCGCCCCGGCTTGTACCCGCGCGCCTGCGCCTCCGGCAGGCCGGCGAACCAGTCGCGGATCTGGGTGAAGGCGCCGGTGTAGGTCGCCG
>NZ_JBELMO010000095.1:0-7930 GCF_042095715.1 Qipengyuania sp.
CGAAGTCGCTGGCGGGCGGGAGACGGACCCGTGTCCGCTCCCGGCGATCGTCACCACCGACCTGCGCCTCAACGAGCCGCGCTAGGCCGCGCTGCCCAACATCATGAAGGCGAAGTCGAAGCCGTTGGCGCAGAAGGTCGCCGCCGATTACGGCGTCGACGTCACCCCGCGCCTGACCACGCTGAAGGTCGTCGAGCCAGGCAAGCGCCAGGCAGGGGTCAAGGTCGCCGATGTCGACGAACTCGTGAGCAGGCTGCATGCAATGGGGATTGCCAAGTGAAGACGCTCGTCTGGGTCGAACACGACGGTCGGGCCGTCAAGGATGCCACGCTGTCGGCGGTCACCGCTGCGTCGCGGCTGGGCGAGGTGCATCTGCTCGTGGCGGGGCAGGGCGTCGATGGCGTCGCGCAGGCCGCCGCGAAGATCGCGGGCGTCGGCAAGGTGCATGTCGCCGATGACGCGGCCTATGCACACGCGCTCGCTGAGAATGTCGCGCCGCTCGTCGCCCAGTTGATGGGGCATCACGATGCGTTCCTGGCGCCGTCGACCACCACCGGCAAGAACGTCGCGCCGCGCGTCGCCGCCTTGCTCGACGTGATGCAGATCAGCGACATCCTGTCCGTCGAGAGCGAGGATACGTTCACCCGCCCGATCTACGCCGGCAATGCGATCGCGACGGTGCGGACGTCGGACGCCAAGAAGGTCATTACCGTGCGTGGCACCGCGTTCGACAAGGCGGTTGCCGAAGGCGGCTCGGCGGAGATCGAGGCGGTGGCGTCGAAAGGCGACACCGGCGTGTCGACCTATGTCGGCTCGGAGATCGCAGAAAATGTCCGTCCCGAACTGACCAGCGCCAGGATCATCGTGTCGGGCGGCCGCGCACTCGGATCGGGTGAGCAGTTCCATGCGCTGATCGATCCACTTGCCGACAAGCTGGGTGCCGGGGTCGGTGCGAGCCGTGCCGCGGTCGATGCGGGCTACGCCCCCAATGACTATCAGGTCGGGCAGACCGGCAAGATCGTCGCACCGGAAGTCTATATCGCGGTTGGCATCTCGGGTGCGATCCAGCACCTGGCCGGCATGAAGGACTCGAAGGTTATCGTCGCGATCAACAAGGACGAGGATGCGCCCATCTTTCAGATCGCAGACATCGGTCTGGTCGGCGACCTGTTCAAGGTCGTGCCGGAACTGACCGAAAAGGTCTGAGTGGGCGCGGCAACGCGGCGGTCATCCGATCGCCGCGTTGCACCGATCGAGAACAACCTCGCCGCGTTCCTGTGCGACAGCCCGAAATCGCAAGGTGTCACCGTCCTCGTAGAAGTCGATGCGAATGGTCTCTCCCGGGATCAGCGGCTTTGAAAAGCGCGTGAACATGCCGCGCAGTCGAGCGGGATCATTGTCGCAATAGCAGGCCAGAACGGCGCGTGCAGCGATACCGTTGGTGCACAAACCATGGAGGATGGGCGCAGGAAACCCCGCCTTCGCTGCGATGGCGGGATCGGCGTGCAACGGATTCCAGTCCCCCGACAGGCGATAGATGAGTGCTTGCCGCGGCAGTGTCGGAATCGACACGGATCGGTCTGGCGTTCGGTCGGGCAGCGCAGCGGCGGCCGGGGGGGCGTCACCAAAGCCGCCTTCGCCACCGTTCCCACGCAGGAAGAGAGTGGATCGGACCGTCGCGACATGGGTGCCGGTCGCGTCGTCGAACACTTGCTTGTCCTGGTGCAGCAGCGCGCCGCGGCCTTCACCCTTATCTTCGACCGCGCGCACGGAATACTCCCCTCGTGCACGTCCCGTCGCCGGTAACGGCGCGTGCATGACGAATTCCTGCTCGGCATGCAGGATCTTTATCCAGTCGATGCCGAACTCGGGCCGTTGCGCCCAGAAGCCAGGGTGACAAAGCAGATTGACGTATGATGGGACTATCCGAAGGTCGCCTTCGTATACGAACGGCAGCTCCGCAGCGTCCAGCGGGTCAGCGCCGTAGCCCAGCCCGAGCGCATAGAGGATGGCATCCCGCTTGGTATAATCCTGCACGATCGGATCGATCCGCATCGTGCGGATGGCATCGACGTTCATGTTCCTCTCCCTGTTTCTTGGTCTAGCCGATGAAGATCAGCTTTTTTCCGGTGTTCGCGCCGGCGAAGATCGCCTCCAGCGCGCCGGGCACAATGGCGAAACCCGTCTCGATGTCCTCGTCATACGACAGAGCACCAGCGTTCATCAGGTCGGACAGACGCTCGATGGCCTCGGCAAAGCGGGCTGCATGATCGAAGATGTAGAAGCCGCTCCAGGTCAGGACACGGGTCAGCACCTCGCGCTCCGGACGTGGGCCGCTAGGTGGTGGCGACCAGCTCGCGGTCGCGGCGGTTCCGCACTGGATGATGCGGCCATATCGCGCCATGTGCCTGATCGCGACGTCGGCGATCCAGCCGCCGGTATTGTCGAAGAAGGTGTCGAATCCATGCGGAGCGGCGCTGGCGAGCGCGCTAGCCAGGTCGCCATCGCGATAGTTGAAGACGAGATCGTAGCCATAGCGGCCCCGGCAGCGCGCCGCCTTGTCGTCGCTGCCGGTCAGGCCGATCACACGGGCGCCAGCGGCGCGGGCGATCTGCCCGACGACGCTGCCCACAGAGCCGGCGGCGGTCGAGACGAGGATGGTCTGCCCGGGGGCAGGGGGGGCCAGATCGGCAAGCGCCAGCCATGCCGTCACGCCGGGCATACCCAGGACGCCGGCGAATGCCGATGCGCGCGCGCGCGGTTCCGCGATGTGACTGAGGATGTCCGCTGTCGAGGCGACCGCATAATCCTGCCAGCCAAAAATGCCGTGAACCAGTGCCCCTTCACTGATGCCCGGCAGACGGCTTTCCAGGACAACGCCAACCGTCAGCGCGCGCATTGTCTCGCCGGTCGGGCTGATGGCCGGATTGGCCGCCCAGCCTCGCTGCACCGGATCAGCCGACAGATACAAGTTACGGACGAGGATCTGCCCATTGCCGATCCTCGGGCGCGGGCGCTCTTCGATTGCAAAATCGCGGGCCAGCGGAATGCCGTCCGGTCGTCGGATGAGTATGACGCACCGATTGACGGGGGGCATGCTGTATGTCGGGATCACGAGGCGGGAATCCACGCACCGATCGCGGGCCGCACGGCAATCGCTTCCGGCGGATCGGCGAACACCCCCTCGGTGGTGAACGGATCACCCGCCACCAACTGGCGCGCCGTCGTTTCGTCGGCCGCCTCGATCAGGATACTGCTGCCGATTGGCTGATCGCCGTCCATTATCGCACCGGCGACCTTCACCGCGCCAGGGATGCCCAACCAATAGTCGACATGCCTTTGCCGGTGTGTGGCGCGCACCGGCGCGGCGCCGGGCCGATCCCGGCAGAGCATCAGAAAAAAGGCCATAGCGATCCCACAAACGGATTGTCATTAATGGTATGCCAGCTTACCAATGTCACGCAATAGGGATTTGCCGCATGACCAAATTGTGCTCGCCTCTCGACCCGGCGCGATATTCGTCCTTGGCCTTCAGTCGCGATGGTCGCGTGCTGACCGTCGCGATCAACCTTCCGGAACGGGCGAACGTTGTCACTCAAACCTTGCACGAAGAGATGGCGCGGGTCTGGGATGATGTGGCCGATGACCCTGACAGCGACGTCATCGTGTTGACGGGCGCCGGGTCGATCTTCTGCGCCGGCGGGGACATGAAGTGGCTGGCTGACGAGTTGCGCGATGGCTTGGCCCCCTTCGTCGTCGAGGCCCGGACGATGCGGCGGATCGTCAGTTCGCTGCTCGATTGTCCCAAGCCGGTGATCGCGAAGGTGAATGGAGATGCGTTCGGCTTCGGCGCAACGATCGCGCTGCTATGCGACGTCGTCTTTGCTGCCGAAGGTGCCCGGTTCGCCGATCCCCATGTCAAGGTCGGTCTTGTCGCCGGCGATGGCGGCGCGATGATCTGGCCACAACTGATCGGTTTCGGCAAGGCGCGTCATTATTTGTTGACCGGCGAGGCCGTGGAGGCGCGTGAGGCGGAGCGGCTTGGCCTCATCGCCTTCGCCGTAGCGCCCGGTGATCTGGATGACGAAGTCGCCCGCTACACCGCGCGGCTGGCGCGTGGCGCCCAGTCGGCGATACGGTTTACAAAATCCGTGACGAACATCGCGTTGCGCCAGTTGTTGCCATCGGTGTTTGAGGCTGGGGTCGCCTATGAGGGGCTGACGCGCCACACCGAAGACTATCGCGAGGGTGTCACCTCGTTCATCGAGAAGCGTCGTCCGGACTTTACCGGACGCTGAAGCGGAATCGGGGGGCGGGGGGACGAAGATCTTTCTGACTACCGTGACAGGGTAGGTTGGCGGTCACCTGGTGAGATGCCTTGTCGGTGATGGCCATGAAAGTGACGACCCTTTGTGCGGCGACGCCGCAGCCGTGGGACTCCTTCATCGGCCCAGCCGTGTTTTCCGGGGGGCAACCGGACCCGCTCGCCGCGGAGACGGCGGAAACCGGGATGGCGTCCGGTTCGGCCCCGCTGATCCTTGATTTCTCGATCAGTGAACGGGTCGATTGTCCATGCCGGTCAAAGGTCGTCCTCAGAGGATTTCAACACGGCGGGCTCGCTTGCCTGGCCACTCAATTCATGTTCGTGGTGAATGTCCTTTAGGTTCATCTTGATCTTGAACATCACGCGTTCAGCGATCTTGGCCTCTTCCGCGCTTAGTCCTCTCAACATCTTCTTGTTGGTTTTGGATGCCACGGCGATCATCAGGCGGATCGTCTCATACCCTTGCTCGGTGATAAACACGCGCCGCGCTCGCCCATCCGAATCGTCCGCGCGCCGTTCGATCTGACCGCTTGTTTCCAGCCGTTCGAGCAGGCCGCCGACAGTCACTTTCCCAAGTTCCAGTAAACGCGCCAGATCCACCTGCGTCATGCCGCCGTTGCCGCTCCGCGACAGCGCCGACAGAACCGACCATTGGGACCGGGTGATGCCATAAGGCCGCATCACATCGTCCATGACGATCCGGCGGAGCCGTGACACGTCATGGATGAGGTAGCCGAACCGGAATTGTTTTGCCGTGGGGCGCTTGGCGGGGGCCGTCCGGGGCGCATCTTTGATCAGGTCAGGCTCGGCGCTCATGTTCGCTCACTTACTATCCTTTCCACCGAGAGTGGGCCCGATGCAGGAAGAACGCAAGGGTCGCGCATGCATGCGCCACGCTATTGACAAACTTTATGGTGGAAATAGTACGTATGCACACGGAATAGGAGGGGCGAGGATGGCGTTCGAGGGCTACGGCCATGCATGGGACGGATTCCGGCTCGAACTGTCGTCTGGCGGGGTGTTGACGCTGACGCTGGATCGTCCCGACGCCGGCAACGCCCTGCCAAGCGCGGCCATCCCGCAATTGGCGGACGTTTTCGAGCAGGTTGCGATCGACCCTGACGTGCGCGCACTTCTGGTGCGCGGCGAGGGCGATAATTTTTGTGTTGGTGGTGACGTGAAGGGCTTCGCGCTGACGATCAACCACACGGCAGAGGAGCGCCACGCCGACTATCATGCCCGCATGGATCGCGCTCGCCGGCAGGTTACGGCACTGGCCGCATTGCCATGCCCGATAGTGGTGGCATGTCAGGGAGCCGTGGCCGGGGCAGCGGTTGCCTATCCCCTTGCCGCCGATATCGCGTTGGCGGAACCCGGGACGCGGTTCGTCTTTCCGCATCAGCGTCTCGGCCTGCCGCCGGACGGAGGGCTTTCCTACTTCCTTCCTCGCATGGTCGGTGTCCGCAAGGCATCGGAACTGGCGCTGACTGCGGCGACCATTGATGCGGAGGAGGCGCTGCGGCTTGGCATCATCAGCCGGATCGTCGCCGCAGAAGAATTGCAACAGGCCGCCCGTCAGTTGGCCGACCGCGTCGCAGCTCTGCCGCCGGACGCGGTCAGGCGTACGCGCGACCTGCTGCGAGCATCGGTTGCGAACGACCTGGATATGCAATTGCGCGCCGAGCGGGACGCGGTGGCCGAGGCCGTAGCGACGGACGCATTCGTCGGGGGAGTCCGGAAATTCATGGGTTCGCGCGCGGCTGCGCCGGCGAAGTGATGGATCCGCTTCCCTCGGCGAGCTGGAACGTGCTCTAGCGAACCATTTATATCAATCCGCTCTTGCGCTTGATGCGCGCCAATTATAGTACGCTGACAAACCATATATCAGCGATACGGAGGGGTGATGGAGATCGGGCTTTCCGAAGAGCAGGAAGCGATCCGTGACGGCGTCCGTAAAGTGTGCGCCGGCTTCGACGACGCATATTGGTCCCGCAAGGATGAGGAAAAAAGCTTCCCGTTCGAATTTCATCGCGCGATGGCGGATGCGGGATGGTTGGGCATCACCATGCCGGAAGACGTCGGTGGCGCCAATCTGGGCGTAACCGAAGCTGCCATCATGATGCACGAGGTGGCGGCCAGTCCGGGCGGCTATTCGGCAGCCTCCACGATCCACCTGAATATTTTCGGCCCTCATGCCGTCGTGGTCAACGGGACGCCGGAGCAGAAGGAGCGGATGTTGCGCCCGCTCATTGCCGGCACCGATCGCGCCTGTTTCGGCGTGACGGAGCCGGACGCCGGACTGGATACGACCAGCATCACAACCTTCGCCACGAAGGTGGACGGCGGCTATCGCATCTCCGGACGCAAGATGTGGACGTCGTCCGGCCAAGTTGCCAACAAGATCATCATTCTTGCCCGGACGACGCCGAAAGAGGATTGTCGCCGGCCGAGCGACGGCATGACGCTGTTCTACACCGATCTTGACCGTGATCAGGTCGAGGTGCGCCGTATCGCAAAGATGGGACGAAATGCCGTCGACTCGAATGCGACGTTCTTCGATGACTATTTCGTGCCGGATGCCGATCGGATCGGTGAAGAGGGGCGAGGCTTCCATTACATCTTGCACAGTCTCAATCCGGAACGGATCCTGGTGGGGATCGAGGCGGTCGGTCTGGGTCGCGGGGCCCTGCAACGCGCCGCCCGATATGCCGGCGAGCGCAAGGTGTTCGGGCGTCTGATCGGCCAGAACCAGGGCATCCAGCATCCCCTGGCGGAAAACTGGATCTACCTGGAGAGCGCCTATTGGACGATCATGCGGGCGGCATGGTTGTACGACGCCGGGCGGCCGTGCGGCGCGGAGGCAAATGCCGGCAAGTTTCTGGGCGGGCGTGCCGCTTTCGATGCCTGCACCCGTGCGGTGCTGACGCATGGCGGGATGGGTTATTCGACCGAATATCAGGTCGAGCGATTGTTCCGGGAGTCGATCCTGATGCGGATCGCCCCCATCACCGAACAGCTTATCCTTTCATTCATCGCCGAGCGTGAGCTCGGGCTCCCGAAATCTTACTGAGGAAGAGAAGATGACCGCATTCGGCATCTCTGCCTTCGGCGCCTATGTTCCGCGGCTGCGACTGGACCGGGCGATCATCGCCGACGCCCATCGCTGGGCCATGCCCGGCCTGCGTTCTGCGGCGAAGGGCTCGCGTGCGTTCGCGAACTGGGACGAGGACGCGATCACCATGGCAGTCGAGGCGGCGCGCGACGCGCTGGCGGACCGCGATCTATCGAAGGTGGCGGCATTGCGCCTCGCCAGCACCAGCCTGCCTTTCGCGGATCTGCAGAACGCCGCCATCGTCGCCCGGGCAATCGATGCGCCGCACCAGATCGCCAGCTCGGACGTGGCTGGATCGCAGCGCGCCGGGACGTCCGCCTTGCTGCAGGCGCTGAAAGGGACCCAGGCCGAATTAGTCATTGGTTCGGATCATCCGTCCGCCAAACCTGCGAGTGTTCAGGAACTAACCTTCTGAGCCGGGGCGGCCGCTATACTTGTGTCGGCGGATGACGTATAACTGAAGATCGTCGTGTATGGAAATATTTTACAATATA
>NZ_JBELMO010000096.1:0-7913 GCF_042095715.1 Qipengyuania sp.
CTCTTCGCAGGCGGCGTGCGCTTCGAGGAAATCCTTCAACCGTTCGAAGATCTTGGCGGCGGAGTCGGTATCGTCGCGCGCCTCGTCGAGCGCGGCGAACATGCGGCGCTGCTGATCGTGGTCGGCGAGGATGCAATCGACGATATCCATGGGCGGTCTTTTCCTGTTGCTGAAGAACTCTGGAACCCGAACGGCAGGCGCGGCCCCGGGTTCCAGCGTCAGCCGGGCGAGGCGGCGCTCCCCGCGAGAAGGCCGCCGTCCACCGTCAGCTCCGTTCCGGTCATGTAGGCGCTTTCCGGAGAGGCGAGGAAGACCGCCAGGGCGGCAACCTCCTCCACCGTTCCGAAGCGTTTCAGCGGCGTGTCGGCAACCAGCGCGGCCATCCGGTCTTCCCGGTCCGGCCCATCGCCCAGCATCGGCTCCCACATGGGGGTGAGGATGGCCGCCGGGTGAATCGAATTGCAGCGCACCCGCCAGCCCTGCTGCGCGGCATAGAGCGCCACGGATTTGGTGTGATTGCGGATCGCGGCCTTGCTGGCAGCATATGCCGCCGCGCCGGGAATGCCGACCAGGCCGGAGCGTGAGGAGATGTTGACGATCGATCCTTCGCCCGCATCGCGCATCGCCCGCAGCGCATAGCGGCAACCGAGGAAGGTGCCGTCGGTGTTGATGGCGTGCACCGCCCGCCAGTCGGTAAGGCTAGCGCTTTCCGGATCATGGGCGGCGGTGCCGCGTTCGAACCCGGTCACGCCCGCATTGTTTACCACCACGCCGACCCGGGGGGCGGCTTCGGCCAGCCTTTTCCACTCGTCCTCACCCGATACGTCGAGCGCCATGAAGCGGCAGCCAAGTTCGGCTGCGGCGTGCTCTGCGCCCTCCGAGTCGATGTCGGTCAGGATCACGTCCGCGCCTTCGGCCACGAATGCGGCGCAGATCGCCTTGCCGATGCCGCGCGCGCCGCCGGTCATCACGCAAAGCGTGTCGTTCAGTTTTGTCATAAGGATACCTCGGGTATCAGGATGGAAGGGCGCAAGCCGCCCCGGTCAATGTGTGCCGCGTCAGCGGAAAGTCTTGACCACCTGAGGATCTCCCGAATGCAATTTGGTGCGGGGTGGATAGAGTAATTATGCGAAGTTGTCGATTGAGGGCCGCCCCGACGGTGCAGTCCCGCAATGTCCGCCGCGCGCAAAGCCTCTCCACGGACGTGCGGCTAGGGCGGGAATTGGGGTAGGCAACCGACATTGCCGGTCTGAGCGCGAACCGTTAGCTTCCAGCCATGCTTTGGAACGTAATCGACAAGCGCAAGCGACCTTATCGGTGGCGCGAAATTAATGCGATCATAGAGGCGACAGAGCATGACAACTCATGCGCTGATGCCGACCAAGCGCCGGAAAGCGATCCGAAGGTGACAGTGGATCACGAGGCGCTTGAAGCCGTGTCAGTATCCGAGGCTATAAAGTGGGCAGAGAGCCAATCCTGCCCCGTCACTCTCTACCTTTACGACTTTGGTGCGGGGTTTGGTGATGAAGAGCATTTCACGAATGTCGAAGTGCGTTTCACCGACCGGGACGACATCTAAGAAACGTCCGCTATGGGGTCGTTAGCGGAAGTTCCGCTTTTCCAGTTTGGTGACACCAATCCCCACGCAGCAATGTCATGCGGCGTTGTCGATGCCCAGTTCGCCTAGTTTGCGGTAGAGTGTCGAGCGGCCGATGCCGAGACGGCGGGCGACTTCGGTCATGCGGCCGCGGTAATGGCCGATGGCGAGGCGGATCACGTCGGCCTCTATTTCCTCCAGCGCGCGGACGTTGCCGTCTTCTGTGTAGAGCATCACGGACAGGCCGCGCTGGCGGTTCTCGCTGCGCTTCTCCTGTCCGCCCAGCAATTCGGCAAGTTGCGGGAAGCAATCGGCGGTCAGCGCCTCTTCCTCACAGAACACCGCCGCGCGGAACAGCACCGCCTGCAACTGGCGCACATTGCCCGGCCAATCGTAGGCTTCGAGCAGCGCCAGCGCGCTGTCGGCGATGGAATGCTGCCGAAGCCCCGGCTGCTCGCCGATGCGGGCGAGGAAATAGCGGGTTAGGGCGGGAATATCCCCCGCGCGGTCGCGCAGGGCGGGCAGGGTGATGGCGGGGTTGGCCAGACGGGCGAACAGGCCCGCGTGAAATTCGCCCGCGGCGGTCAGCTGCGAGAGCGAACGGTCGCTGGAGGCCAGCACCCGCACGTCTATGCGGAAGCCGTGGGCGGCGCCGGTGGGCCTTACGATGCCGGTTTCCAGAACTTCCAGCAGGCGCTCCTGCTGCGCGGGGCCCAGCCGGTCTACCTCGTCGATCACCATCGTGCCGCCATCGCACAGTTGCAGCAGGCCGATCTGGCGGTCGAATGCACCGGGAAAGGCCCCGCGTTCATGCCCGAATAGCAGCGAATCGAGCGATTGCGGCAGGATGGAGGCGATGTTGATGGACCGCAGCGGCCCTTTGGCGCGAGGGCTGGATGCCTGGATCGCGCGCAGCAGCATTTCCTTGCCGGTGCCGCTTTCGCCTTCGATAAGCACATGGGCGTGGCCGCGCGCGGCCGTGGCGGCCTTGGCCAGCGCGGTGCGGAACGGCGGGGCGGTGCCCACCATGGCATCGAAATCGAGCGGCGCGCCCAGCTTTTCCGCCAGCGGCGCGAGTTCGGCGCGCGGCGTTTCGCGCCGGCCCGCGATGCGCAGCGCCTGCAGCATCTGTTCGGGCGCGACGGGTTTTACCAGGTAATCGGCGGCACCCGCGCGCATCGCCTCCACCGCCAGTAGCGGCGACGTGCTGGCGGTGAGCAGCAGCACGGGGATCTCGGGGCGCAGTTCGCGCAGATCGCGGATCAACTCGCAGGCGTTTTCGCCCGGCACCCACTGGTCGAGCAGGATCACCGAGATCTGATCGCCTTCCTCACCCCGAAGCCGTTCCAGCGCCTCTTCCGATGTGGTCGCGATGATGGCGCGATAGCCTTCGCGGGCGGCAAGCGCGCTGACGAGACGGCCCTGTGCGGGCTCGTCGTCGATCAGCAGCAGCAGCCGGTTGTCGATCGTGGCCATGAAATTGCGTTCGCCTTCCATGCGTAAGTGCTTAGCCCAGCTGGGCTTTCACGAAGCTGACTAGCGCAAAGGGGTGAAAGGCGGGTTAAGGTTGTCCCGTATCGGGAACGGAGGGAAATGGGCCCCGGGTCCCGCGCGGGCTTGAGCAACGCCAAGAGGCGCGATAGAGCCTTGGCCGTCATCACGCGCGGCATCGTGCCGCCCACAAGGGAAACGAAACCATGGCTTCGGCAAACGACATGGATGCGGCGAACCGCACCTACGGCAGCTTCATCGACACACTCAAATGGTCGGTGCCGCTTATTGCACTGATCGCGGCGTTCGTGGTCTGGCTCATCGCCTGAGCGCCCGGCGATCTTGCGCATAGCAGTCCTTGCCGAACGCGCGCCCGGTGAAAGCCGGGTGGCGATCTCTCCCGAAACGGTGAAGAAGTTCATCGCGCTTGGCGGCGATTGGGCGGTAACCGTGGCGGTGGAGCGGGGCGCGGGGATCGCAGCCGCCGTAACCGACGATGCCTTGCGAGAGGCTGGTGCCGAGATCGGCGATGCCGCCGGCGTGGTGAAGGAAGCCGACATCGTGCTCGGCGTCGTCGCCCCCGATCCGGCGCTGCTGACCGGGGCGAAGCCGGGCGCATGGGTCGCCGCGACTTTCGATCCGTTTCGCGAACCTGCGCGGGTCGATGCCTATGCCGCCGCAGGACTGGAGGCGCTGGCGATGGAATTCATGCCGCGCATCACCCGCGCGCAGAGCATGGACGTGCTCTCCAGCCAGGCGAACCTTGCCGGCTACAAGGCGGTGATTGCCGCGGCCGATACCTATGGCCGCGCCTTCCCGATGATGATGACCGCAGCCGGCACGGTGCAGGCGGCCAAGTGCTTCGTCATGGGCGTGGGCGTGGCGGGCCTTCAGGCCATTGCCACCGCCAAGCGGCTGGGCGCGCAGGTAAGCGCCACCGATGTGCGCAGCGCGACGAAGGAACAGATCCAGTCGCTGGGCGCCAAACCGATCTTCGTGGAAAGCGTGGCGGGAATCGAGGGCGAAGGCGCCGGCGGCTATGCCACCGAAATGAGCGAGGAGTATCAGAAGGCGCAGGCCGAGCTGGTATCGGGCCATATCGCCAAGCAGGACATCGTCATCACCACCGCGCTGATCCCCGGCCGGCCCGCGCCGCGCCTGATTTCGGATGCGCAGATCGCCAGCATGAAGCCGGGCAGCGTGATCTATGATCTCGCGGTTGCGCAGGGCGGCAATGTGGAAGGGTCTGTCGCGGATCAGGTGATCGAGAAGCACGGGGTGAAGATCGTCGGCTATGCCAACACCGCCGCCCACCTCGCCGCCGATGCGTCTGCGCTGTATGCCCGCAACCTCTACAACTTCCTGTCCGCCTTCTGGGACAAGGAAGCGGGCAAGCCGGTGCTGGACGAGGAAATCGGCGATGCCGTGCGCCTCACCCGGGGCGGCGAAGTGGTGAACGAGAAACTCGCCCGGAACTGATCCCCTTTGCGATCCCCCGGAACATCCGGGCCTTCCCCCCATTTGATAGGCGGGGACTGGGATGACTGAAGGGAATTACGGATGAATAAGCTGATTTTTGCAGGCGTTGGCGCCGCCGCGCTTGCGCTGTCCGGCTGCGCGACAACCATGAACGACGATATGGCGAGCGACAGCATCGCCTATGTCGATGGCGCGGCCATGTATCCGAGCAAGACCATCGTCGAAAACGCGATGAATTCGCCGATCCACACCACGCTGGTGGCGGCGGTCAAACAGGCGGGTCTTGTGGATACGCTGTCCGGAACCGGCCCGTTCACGGTCTTCGCGCCGACCGATGCAGCCTTCGCCAAGGTGCCGAAGGCGATGCTGGATTCCGCCATGATGGATTCCAACCGGCCCTTGCTGACCAAGATCCTGACCTATCACGTCGTGCCCGGCCGCGTTACCGCAGCCGATCTGATGCAGCGCATCAAGGCAGGCGGCGGCAAGGCCATGCTGACTACCGTTCAAGGGGAGCAACTGACAGCCTCCATGATGGGCAACATGGTCATGCTGACGGGCAAGAACGGAAGCATGTCGCATGTCACCCAGGCGGATGTCATGCAGTCAAACGGCATCATCCATGTCGTGGACGGGGTGTTGACGCCGACGATGTAACTGCCGCACCGGTATTACGGGGGGCCTCGGGCGGATTGCCGCCCGGGGCCCTTTATCGTTAACGACGCTCGACTTGCCCCTGCGCTCTTGCAATAAGCCGCAATCTGAGTGGGAAGGGGCAGACCTTTGGACTTCATCAGCATCCTGTCGATCTTCGTGCTGGCGTGTTTCGTCGGCTATTACGTGGTCTGGTCGGTTACGCCCGCGCTGCACACGCCGCTGATGGCGGTGACCAATGCGATTTCCTCGGTGATTATCGTCGGTGCGCTGATCGCGGCGGCGGCGGCGGATGTGCCGGGGGCAAAGTGGCTCGGGCTGCTCGGCATCGTGCTCGCCAGCGTGAACATCTTCGGCGGCTTCGCGGTGACGGCGCGAATGCTCGCGATGTACAAGAAGAAGGAGAAGAAGTGATGGCTCGCTTCGTCTCCAGCCTCGTCATTCCCGCGAAGGCGGGAATCCAGGGCAGCGCGCATAGCTCCTTGTGGCGCTGGATCCCCGCCTTCGCGGGGATGACGGTACTGGGAGCTACCCCCGCCCATGCCTCGACCGGAGAAGCGGTGAACCCATGGGTCGCTCTCGCCTATCTCTTGTCGGGCGTGTTCTTCATCCTCGCGCTGCGCGGCCTGTCCTCGCCCGCGACGAGCCGGACGGGCAACCGCTACGGCATGATCGGCATGGCGATTGCGATGGTGACGACGCTGTTGACGCATGACATCGCAAACCTGGTCGAAATCCTGATCGCCATCGCCATCGGCGCGATTATCGGCCTCGTCATCGCCCGGCGAATCGCCATGACCGCGATGCCCGAGCTGGTCGCGGCATTTCACTCGCTGGTCGGTCTTGCTGCAGTGCTGGTGGGCTGGGCGGCCTATCTCAATCCGGGTGCCTTCGGGTTGCTGGTGCCGATGGACACGATCGGGACGGATTACAGCCTGCCCATGCAGATCGGCGCGGTCTCGAAAGTCGAGATGGGTCTTGGCATCGCGATCGGGGCAATCACCTTTTCGGGCTCGGTCATCGCCTTCCTGAAGCTGTCGGGGCGCATGAGCGGATCGCCGATCCTGCTCCCTGCGCGCCATGTCATCAA
Organism: Qipengyuania sp.; assembly: GCF_042095715.1. Classification (GTDB taxonomy): domain Bacteria; phylum Pseudomonadota; class Alphaproteobacteria; order Sphingomonadales; family Sphingomonadaceae; genus Qipengyuania. The sequence continues at coordinate 6,312 of NZ_JBELMO010000096.1, forward strand.
TCTCGGCACCCTGGCGGCGATCATCGTTCTGACCGCGCTGTTCGCGATGGCCGCGCCCGCGCAGACAATGCCGTTGATCGTCGGCCTGACGGTGCTGGCCTTCCTTATCGGCTTCCTGCTGATCATCCCCATCGGCGGGGCGGACATGCCGGTCGTGGTGTCGATGCTGAACAGCTATTCCGGCTGGGCGGCGGCGGCGATGGGATTCACGCTGGGCAATACGGCGATGATCATCACCGGCGCGTTGGTCGGGTCCTCTGGCGCAATCCTGAGCTATATCATGTGCCGCGCCATGAACCGCAGCTTCATCTCCGTGATCGCGGGCGGCTTCGGCGCGGACGACAGCGGTGCCGGCGGGGGCGAGGCCAAGGAACAGCGCCCCTACAAGCAGGGCAGCGCGCAGGATGCGGCCTTCATGCTGGAACAGGCCGAAAAGGTCATCATCATCCCCGGTTACGGCATGGCGGTGGCACAGGCACAGCACGCGCTGCGCGAGATGACCGACATTCTGGAAGAGAAGGGCGTTGAGGTGAAGTTTGCCATCCACCCTGTCGCGGGCCGGATGCCCGGGCACATGAACGTGCTGCTGGCAGAGGCATCGGTCGATTACGACAAGGTCTTCGAGCTGGAGGACATCAACTCCGAATTCGCGCAGGCCGACGTCGCCTTCATCATCGGCGCGAACGACGTGGTGAACCCCGCTGCCAAGACCGACAAGTCCAGCCCCATCTACGGTATGCCCGTGTTCGACGTGGACAAGGCGCGGCAGGTCTTCTTCATCAAGCGCAGCATGGGCGGCGTGGGCTATGCCGGCGTGGACAACGATGTGTTCTACATGGACCAGACCATGATGCTGCTCGCCGATGCGAAGAAGATGGTCGAAGACATCGTGAAGGCGATGGACTGATGGTGCGGCGGTTCGCCCTTGGCGCGGCAATCCTCGCCATCGTGACCGGCTGCGCGCAGACGATCGCCGAAAGCCGCGTCCGCTCCGCGCTGATCGATGCCGGGGTTGCCGAGCGTGAGGCCGATTGCATGGCCGGGCGCATGGTGGACCGGCTGACCATCGACCAGCTCCGCAAGCTCGAAGGGCTGAAGGCCCGGCCGGGCGAACGCGAACGCCCCGTGACACTGCGCGAATATGTCGAGCGGGTGCGCCGTGTCGGCGATGCGGAGGTGGTGACAGTGACCGCCAGTTCCGCCGGGCTGTGCGCGGTCGGCCTGGGCTGACCGGGTGGCTCGGGCAAACCCCCGAAACGAAAAGCTTTCCTACATCGCCGCAATTTGCCAAGTTCCCCGTTCGAGGAGCTTGACCCATGGCGCACACCTTCATCCCCTGCCACCATCGCGTGTTCAGGCTGGGGCTGTTAGAGTGACCTCCTGCGGTTGATACAAAATGAAATTGGTCAAAATTAATCCCAGCAATATTGATTGCTAATAAAGTATCACCACCACCAATGACAACTTGACTAGAACAATTAGCTAATAATGAGGCTAATTTACTAGACCCATGAGCAAAATTTTCGTTTTCAATCATACCCATAGGTCCATTCCATAATACTATCTCACTTTTTAAAATTAAATTATCTAGTAAATTGATTG
>NZ_JBELMO010000097.1:0-7484 GCF_042095715.1 Qipengyuania sp.
ACCGAATGTTTGTCGGTTTTATCATGATGGCTTCGGCGAGATTTTCCACGAAGGAACAGCGATGATTGACAAGTCCGTGACCAGCGCGATGGAGGCCATCGCCGATCTTCAGGACGGTGCCGCCATCATGATCAGCGGCTTCGGGGATGCCGGCGCCCCCGCCGAACTGATCCAGGCCGTGGTTGATCATGGTGCGACGAACCTGACGGTCATCAGCAACAACGCGGGCTCTGGCGAGATCGGTATCGCCGCGCTCATCAAGGCGGGACGGGTGCGCAAGGTCGTTTGCTCGTTCCCGCGGATGGCCGCCTCGCATCACTTCGAGCAACGGTATCGCTCCGGCGAGCTCGAACTGGAGCTGGTACCACAGGGGAACCTAGCGGCGCGGATACAGGCAGCGGGATCGGGCCTCGGTGCGATCTACACCCCCACCGGCTTCGGAACGCTCCTCGCGCAGGGCAAGGAAACACGCAACATCGACGGTCGCGACTACGTCCTGGAATATCCGATCCACGCGGATTTCGCGCTTATCAAGGCCGAGCGGGGCGATCGCTGGGGGAATCTCGTCTATCGGAAGGCGGCACGCAACTTCGGCCCCATCATGGCCATGGCCGCGAAATGCACCGTCGCGCAGGTCGGCCATATGGTGCCGCTCGGAGAGATCGATCCCGAAACGGTCGTGACACCCGGCATATTCGTGAAGCGCGTCGTTCAGATCGGCGCCGCCCCCGTCGTCGTCGCTGCCGCCTGAGGAGTCTGCCAGACATGCAACGAATGAGCCGTGAAGCGATTGCCCAGCGGGTGGCGCAGGACATTCCGGAAGGAGCCTATGTCAATCTTGGCATCGGGGCGCCGACGAAGGTCGCCGACTTCCTGCCTCCCGATCGCGAAATCTTCCTTCACAGCGAGAACGGCATCCTCGGCATGGGCCCCGCACCCATGGCGGGCCAGGAGGACTGGGATCTCATCAATGCGGGCAAGCAGCCCGTGACGCTGCTGACTGGCGGCTGCTTCTTCCATCACGGCGATTCGTTCACGATGATGCGGGGCGGACATATCGACATCTGCGTGCTCGGCGCCTTTCAGGTTTCGGTGCACGGCGACCTCGCAAACTGGCACACCGGAGCGGCGGACGCGGTCCCGGCGGTCGGCGGCGCCATGGACCTGGCGATCGGCGCCAAGCGCGTCTTCGTCATGATGGATCTCTTCACCAAATCGGGCGAAAGCAAGCTGGTTCAGCGCTGCACCTACCCCCTGACCGGGATCGCCTGCGTGTCCCGCATCTACTCCGATGTCGGCGTATTCGACGTGGGCCCGGGGGGCGCTTCGGTCGTCGAGCTCGTGCCAGGGTTAAGCCGCGAAGAGCTTGCCCGCCTGACCGGGGTCGCCTTCGTGCCCGAGCCAGTGGCAGCCTGAACGAACTGACGATGACCATGCACACTTGCTCGTTCACGCCCAGCGAGGAAACCCAGCTCGGCTGCTTCAAGATCGCTGTGCGCGACGACGGTGTGACGCTGGTCACCTTCTCCCGGCCGCCGGTGAATGCGGTGTCGCTGTCAGTCTACGAGGACATCGGGCGCCTGGCCGCATATGTCGAAGCCCATGATCGCGTCCGCGTGCTCGTGATCACCGCGCCGGAGGGCAGCAAGGCCTGGTGCGGCGGCGCGGACCTTCACGAGTTCAAGGGCATGACCGCGCAGCGTCGCCGTGAACGCTATGGCTTCATCAACGAGCAACTGCCGCGCTTCCACCGAATAGAGCGTCCCATGGTGGCGGCGATAAACGGCGCGACGGTTGGCGTAGGCGTCATGCTGGCGGGCATGTGCGATATGCGCATCGCCAGCGAACAGGCGCGTTTTGCCTGTCCCGAAGTGGACTATGGCCTCGTCGGCGGTAGCGCCGGGCTTTTCGCGATGCTGAAGATGCCGGAAGCGAAGGTGCGTGAGATGCTGTATACGGGACGGAGTTTCTCGGCCCGTGAACTCGAGCCGACCGGTTTCTTCAATTATGTGGTGCCTCCGGCGGCGGTCCTGCCGCTCGCCCTGGACCTCGCAAGCGTCATCGCTCGAAAGAGCATGGCGACGCTTCGTGCGCGAAAGCGTCAGTCGCTGTCGCTCGAGGGCCCGGATTGGATGCAGGCCTATCTGGAAGCCCAGGAGGCGTCCTCCTCGCTCGTGGAGGAACCGAGCAGCGAGGCGAACATCCGGCGCGCGCTAAGCGGCCGGTAGCACCTGCGGCGCCAGCGGTCCGGGCGCACGCACCGCCCAGTTTACCCACTGGGGTGACGAAGGGGCCAGAAAGCCGGATACATCTCCCCCTGATTGCAAGCCGACAAATAGTCGGAAATGGCCGGGCGCCAGCCTTGCGCCTGTCGCTGTCCTCCCGCCATCGCCACTCACCGACTCGCTGCCCCGGAACGCAGCCTGACTTTTCCGCGATGACGACGATAGCCGCTCCTGCCGGTTGATAGACATCGAATATGCCCGGACCAATCGCGGCGGACCCCCGAGCCGCAGGCGCGCGGCTTGCCGCATGGCGCGGCCTGCGGCACAAGCGGTTCGTCTGACAGGGGAGCGGAATGAACGGCGGCAAGAGGGGAAAGCCCGCTCACATATCGCTTGCCCGCGATATCGGGGTCGCCATCGTCACCGGCCATTATGCGGTGGGATCGGTGCTGCCGGGTGAGATCGAGCTGGCCGAACGGTCGGGGGTATCGCGCAGCGTGATCCGTGAATCGTTGCGGATATTGTCAGCGAAGGGCCTGGTGGAAAGCCGGCCGAAGGCGGGCACCCGTATCCGCGAGCGGCAGGCGTGGAATCTCCTCGATCCCGAACTGCTCCGCTGGATGTTCGAAGGCGCGCCGCCGGTGTCTTTCGTGCGCAGCCTGTTCCAGCTCCGCCTGATCGTGGAACCCGCCGCCGCCGAATTGGCGGCCGTGGGGCGGACCCCGGCGCAACTCGCCCGCATCGGCCATGCCCTGGAGGAAATGTCGGTCCACGGCCTCGCCAGCGAGGCGGGTCGCGCCGCCGACCAGACCTTCCATGCCGTGATCCTGGAAGCGACCGGCAACGAACTGCTGGTCAGCCTGTCGGCCAGTATCGCCGCCGCCGTCCGCTGGACGACCTATTTCAAGTACCGCGCTTCCCGGATACCGCGCGATCCGCTGCCCGAGCATCAGGCGCTGTTCAACGCGATCGCACGCGGCGATGCCGAGGCGGCGCGCGACGCGACGATGATCCTGGTCCGTCAGGCGCAGGCGGACACCGAACAGGCGATCGACCACGAGGAAGCCCGGCCGTCGACCGGCGTCAGGCAGGCGGGTTGACCGCGCCGGCCCGGCCGGTGCGCGACGCGATCAGTGATTGTCGCGCGGCAGCCCCCTGGTCTGGGCGATCCGCTGATATTTCTCCGCGCCCTCCAGGATTGCGCCGGTATTCATCTGGCCCACCACCGCGCGCTGAATCTCCTGCCAGGGGGTCTGCGCGGCGGGATAGGCGTAGCCGCCGTCCGCCTCCAGCGCCGCACGTCGCGCGGCAAGCTCCTCATCCGAAATCAATACGTCGGCCGTACCCCGCTTCAGGTCGATGCGGACGCGGTCGCCCGTCCTCAGCAACGCCAGGCCGCCCATCGCCGCCGCCTCCGGGCTGGCGTTGAGGATCGACGGGCTGCCGCTAGTCCCCGACTGGCGCCCGTCACCGATGCAGGGCAGCGCGTGAATCCCCTCGGTGATGAGATAGGCGGGCGGGCGCATGTTCACGACTTCCGCCGCGCCCGGATAGCCGATCGGACCGGCGCCGCGCATGAACATCAGCGTGTCCGGCGTGATCCCCAGCGCGGGATCGTCGATGCGGTGGTGGTAGTCCTCCGGCCCGTCGAACACGACCGCCGGCCCTTCAAAGGCGTCGGGATCGTCGGGGTTGGAGAGATAGCGATCGCGGAATTCGGGACCGATCACGCTGGTCTTCATGATCGCGGCGTCGAACAAATTGCCTGACAAGACGATGAAGCCCGCATTATCCTTCAGCGGCCGGTCGAACGGGCGAATGACCTTGTCGTCCTCGATCACGGCGTCGCGGCAATTGTCCCCCATGGTGCGGCCGTTGACGGTGAGGGCATCCTCACGGATCAGCCCCTCGCCCATCAGCTGGCTGACCACCGCCGGCACGCCGCCGGCGCGATAATAATCCTCGCCCAGATATTCGCCGGCGGGCTGAAGATTGACCAGCAGCGGCACCTTATGGCCGGTTTCCTGCCAATCCTTCCAGTCCAGTTCCACCCCCGCGTGACGCGCGATCGCCTGCAGGTGGATGGGCGCGTTGGTGGAGCCGCCGATCGCCGAGTTGACGACGATGGCGTTGAGAAAGGCGTCGCGGGTCATGATGTCACTGGGCTTCACATCCTCCGCCACCATCTCGACGATGCGCTTGCCGGTGCGCCACGACACCTCCTGACGGTCACGATAGGGCGCGGGGATCGCCGCCGATCCGGGCAGGCTCATGCCCAGTGCCTCGGCCAGCGAGTTCATCGTCGTCGCCGTGCCCATGGTGTTGCAATAGCCGGTCGACGGCGCGGAGGAGGCGACGAGGCGGATAAACTCGGCATCGTCGATCTCGCCGGCGGCGAGCAGTTGCCTTGCCTTCCAGACGATGGTGCCCGACCCGGTTCGCTCACCCTTGTGCCAGCCGTTGAGCATCGGCCCGACCGACAGCGCGATCGCCGGGATGTTGACGGTGGCCGCCGCCATCAACGCGGCGGGCGTGGTCTTGTCGCAACCGATCGTCAGCACCACGCCATCGAGCGGATAGCCGTATAGCACCTCAACCAGGCCCAGATAGGCGAGGTTGCGGTCGAGGCCCGCCGTCGGCCGCTTGCCCGTTTCCTGGATCGGATGGACCGGGAACTCGAACGCGATACCCCCCGCGTCGCGGATGCCCTCCCGCACCCGCTCGGCCAGGACGAGCAGGTGGCGGTTGCAGGGGCTGAGGTCGCTCCCCGTCTGGGCGATGCCGATGATCGGCTTGCCCGAGCGCAGCTCCTCCAGGCTGATCCCGAAGTTGAGATAGCGCTCCAGATAGAGCGCGGTCATGTCGATATTGTCCGGGTTGTCGAACCAGGCGCGGCTGCGCAGCTTCTGTGTCACGTGATCAGGCTCCAGGATCAGCGCGCGGTGGAGACGCGGTAGATCATGCGGTGGTGATAGGGCTTGCCAGGATCGACCCGCGCCGAGCCGAAGCCCGGCTGGTTGGGGGTGTCCGGAAACTTCTGGGGTTCGAGCGCCAGCCCGTCGCCCATGCGATAGACATGACCGCCCTTGCCGATCAGCGTCCCGTCGAGAAAATTGCCCGAATAGAATTGCACGCCCGGCTCGGTGGTCAACACCTCCAGCACCCGGCCGGAGGCGGGATCCTCCAGCCGCGCGGCGAGCCGCGGCTCGGCGGTCGCGCCCTTGTCGAGCACCCAATTATGGTCCCAGCCGCGCCCGATCACGATCTGTGGGTCGCGCCCGTCGCGGATCCCATCGCCCAGCAGCCGCCCGCGCGTGAAATCGAACACGGTGCCGGCCACCGCTTTCATCTCGCCCGTCGGGATCAGGGTGGCATCGACCGGGGTGAACCGGCGCGCCGGAATAGTCAGCCGCTGGGCGTAGATGCCGCCCGGCGATCCCTCGCCCGCCATGTTGAAAAGCGCGTGATTGGTCAGGTTGACGACCGTGGGCGCGTCGGTAGCGGCGTCCATGTCGATGGTCAGCGAGCCGCGATCGTCGAGCGCGTAAGCGACGGTGACATCGAGCTTTCCGGGATAGCCCTGATCGCCCGCCGGGCTGGTCAGCGCCATCACCACCCTGGCCTGCGCGCCGCTGGACACAGAGACGATCCGCCACACCCGCTTGTCGAAGCCCTCGGTACCGCCGTGGAGCGTATTGGTCTTGTCGTTGAGCGGCGCCTGATAGCTGCGTCCGTCGAGGGAGAAGCGGCCGCCGCGAATGCGATTGGCATAGCGGCCGATCGTCTGCCCCCAATAGTTCGGTGCTCGCACGTAACTGGCCGCATCGTCATAGCCGAGCGTCACGTCCACCACCTTGCCGTCGCGGCCGGGCACTTCGAACGTCTGCAGCGTCGCGCCCAAGGTCATGATGCGCGCGACCACGCCATTGCCCCCCGTGAGGGTGACCCGCTCGACGCGCGTGCCATCGGGCAGCGTGCCGAACGCCGAGCGCTCTGCCGTCGCGCCAAGCGCCGGGGCGGCCAGGAAAGGCAGTATCGCCACCGCACAACGAAAGATCACGCGAACCGGCTGTTCCAAGATGTTCCTCCCCACACGCACGCGCCATCCGGCCCGCGTCAATTCCGCATTGACCACCGATGGCGCCGAATATAGTCAGACATAAATAAACGAGGCAAGGCATCCATGGCCTGAAACGGCCGATAATCGAAGCCCAGGAGGGGGAAATAGCATGGCGGGTCCGATCGGATCGACGGGAGTGGGGGCGTCGCCGGGTGGCGGAACAGGCGCGGGCGCGTCCTACCGTTCCGCGCTGATGCTGCTTGCCAGCCTGTTCTTCATGTGGGGCTTCATCACCGTCATCAACAACACGCTGCTGCCGCACCTGCGCAGCGTGTTCGACCTGAACTACACCCAGACCACCCTGATAGAGAGCGTGTGGTTCATCGCCTATTTCTTCGCCTCGATCCCGTCCGCCAAGCTGATCGAGCGGATCGGCTATCAGAAATCGCTGGTGGTCGGCCTGCTCGTCATGGCGGCAGGCGCGCTGGGCATGGTGCTCGCGGCCAGCCTGCCGTCTTATGGCGTCACGCTGCTGATGCTGTTCGTGATCGCCAGCGGCATCACGCTGCTTCAGGTCGCGGCCAACCCCTATGTCGCGTCGATCGGCCCGCCCGAAACATCCTCCTCGCGGCTCAACCTCGTTCAGGCGATGAATTCGGCAGGCACCATGCTGGCGCCGCTGTTTGGTGCCTATTTGATCCTTGGCCGGTCGCGCGGCGGCACCGCGGCGGCGGGGACCGTGCTGACGCAGGCCGAGCGGCTGGCGGACGCGCAGTCGGTGATCCTGCCCTATGTGCTGGTCGCGATCGTGCTGGTGGTGCTCGCGATGGTGATCGCGCGCTTCCCGCTGCCGGCGATGGGCGGGGCCACCAGCCGGGTCGCGAAGGAGGAACGGCGCCAGCACTCGCTGTGGAAGCATCGCAACCTGGTGTTCGGCATCCCGGCGATCTTCATCTACCTGATCGCGGAGATCGGGGTCGCCAACCTGTTCGTGAATTTCGTGTCGCAACCCGACATCGCCAACGTCACCGCCGAGCAGGCGGGGCGCTATCTCACCTTCCTGTGGGGTGGCATGATGGTTGGCCGTTTCGTCGGATCGGCGGTGATGCAGAAGATCCCCGCCGAAACCGTGCTCGCCGCTTTTTCCGTGGGCGCGTTCGTGGTCATGCTGGTCACTGTCTTCGTCACCGGCCCGATTG
>NZ_JBELMO010000098.1:0-7382 GCF_042095715.1 Qipengyuania sp.
ACCCGAAGCGGCGCAGGCTGCTCTCGCCGATGCTGGATTGGGGATCGGCGACATTCAGCACTTCATCATGCCTTCCTATCTCAAGGGAGCGGCGGAAGCGGTTGCAAAGCGGCTGGGGTTCACCGGCAGCATCGCCAGCGGACTGGAAGATGGGATCGGCTATAGCGGCGCGGCGCATCCGCTGCTGATGTTGGCGGCCGTTCTGGAACGCGCCGGACCCGACGAGCGGATCTTGCTCCTGGGCTTCGGTCAGGGGGTCGATGCGCTCGTCCTTCAGGCGACCGATGCGATTGTCGCGGCGCGACCCGCGCGCGGCATTGCCGGATCGCTCGCAGACGGGGTTCCGACGGACAGCTACCTGCGGCTTCTGTCCTTTCAGGGCGGGATCGACATGGAATGGGGGATGCGCGCGGAGAAGAGCTCCAAAACCTCGCTGAGCGAGCAATATCGTTCCGCCGGCCAAATGGAGGCGTTCGTCGCGGGTGAGTGCGGCAACTGCGGCACCGTCCAGTTCCCGCAATTGCAATATTGCGTGCGCTGCAACGCGCCGGCGGAGCGGCTGGCGCCGGTGCCGCTGCGAGACGTGCCCGCGCAGGTCCAGACCGAGACGGCCGACTGGCTTTCCTATCACCCCGCACCGCCGCTTCGCGTTGGTTTCGTCACCTTCGACAATGGCGCGCGGGTGCTGATGGAGTTCGTCGACGTCGGTGAAGGCGGCATCGACACGGGCACGCCGCTGCGGATGGTGTTCCGTATCAAGGAGCAAGACCGGCAGCGCGGGTACAATCGCTATTTCTGGAAGGCGACGCCGCTTCGCGCGGCCTGAGAGGATCGAGCCATGGCAACGGGCATCAAGGACAAGGTCGCCATCCTGGGCATGGGGTGCTCCAGATTTGGCGAGCGTTGGGACGTCGGATCGCCGGATCTGATGCGAGAAGCCTTCGAAGAGGCGTTGGCCGACTCCGGGATCGAGCGTGAAACGATCGAGGCCGCGTGGTTCGGATGTTGGGGTGACGGAGTCAATGTCGGCAATAGCGCGATCCCTGCCGCCATGGCGCTGCGGCTGGAAGGGATCCCGGTCAGCCGCGTCGAGAATATGTGCGCGACCGGGACGGAGGCGCTGCGCGGTGCCGCTTATGCGGTGGCATCCGGCGCGGTCGACATCGCACTCGCGATCGGCTCTGAAAAGCTCAAGGACACCGGCTTCGGCGGGTTGCCACCACCATTCAAGGGAACATTCAACGACCTGTGGATGCCCATGGGATCGGCACCGGCGGGATTCGCGCAGCTCGCACCCTATTACCGCGCCAAATACGGAACCTCGAAAGAGGATCTGAAGCGGGCCATCAGCCATGTTTCGTGGAAGAGCCATATCAATGGCCAGCACAGTCCGAAGGCGCATTTCCGCAAGCCCGTCTCGATGGAGACGATCATGAACGCGCCAATGATCTCCGACCCGCTAGGTCTGTTCGATTGTTCAGGGGTATCGGACGGTGCCGCCTGCGCAATCGTTACCACGCCCGAAATCGCTCGCGCGCTCGGCAAGACCGATCTCGTCACGATCAAGGCGTTGCAGCTTTCGGCCAGTTCCGGACGTGAAACGCAGACCAACGACTGGGATGGCAGCTATGTCGCCAATACCCGGATAGCGGCAGCGAAAGCCTATCGCGAAGCCGGGATCAGCGATCCGAAGGGCCAGATTTCTCTGTCGGAGGTGCATGACTGTTTCTCGATTACCGAGATGGTGACGATGGAGGATCTCGGCTTTTCCGACGAGGGGCGGGCGGTGTTCGACATTCTGGACGGGCGCTATGACCGGGATGGCGCGATCCCATGCCAGATCGACGGCGGTCTCAAATGCTTCGGTCATCCGATTGGCGCCTCCGGCCTCCGCATGGCCTATGAGGTCTATAACCAGTTGCTCGGCCGGGCCGGCGAGCGGCAGTTGTCGGGGCCCTCGATCGGGCTCACCCACAATCTCGGAGGCGTGCCCTATCAGGGCGTGGCCGCCATTTCGATCCTCGGGCGGATGGACTGATGGCGGGGCTGTGGTTCGAGGATCTGACGGTCGGCCAGGCCTTCCGTCATGCGATCCGTCGTACGGTGACCGAAACCGATAACCTGTTGTTCTCGACGCTCACGCACAATCCGGCGCAACTCCATCTCGATGCCCATTATATGCGTGAGGGCGAATATGGCCGCATCCTGGTCAATTCCACCTTCACGCTCGGCCTGATGGTGGGCGTGTCGGTCGGGGACACGACGCTCGGCACGGCGGTCGCCAACCTTGGATGGGACGAGGTGCGCTTTCCAGCGCCGGTCTTCATCGGCGATACCCTGCGGGTGGAAACGGAGGTGGCGGAATTGCGCGAGTCCCGGTCACGCCCGGAAGCGGGGATCGTGACCTTCATTCATCGTGCCTATAATCAGGATGATGTTCTGGTCGCCTCGTGCCGCCGCACGGGATTGCAGCGGAAGCGGCCGTCATGACAGGGCTCCGTTCGTTTCTGTTCGTTCCGGGTGACGACCCGAAGAAGCTCGCCAGGATCGATGGCTGCGGCGCCGATGCGGTAATCCTCGATCTGGAGGATGCGGTCGCGCCGACGAACAAGCCGCTTGCGCGGCAACATGTCGCGGAATTTCTGGCGGCACGTCCACCTGACACCCGCGCCGTGCAACTGTGGGTGCGCATCAACCCGCTTTCGACACCTGATGCGGCACTCGACCTAGCGGCGATCGTCGGGGGCGTGCCCGACGGGATCATGCAGCCGAAGATCGACGGGCCTGATGATGTCGCGCAATTATCGCACCTGCTTGACGATTTCGAGCGGAGCGGCCGGATCGATCCGGGGGCGATCCGCATCCTTCCGGTCGCGACCGAAACGCCATTGGCGCCGTTCCGGCTGGGTGATTTCGGCACCACTGTCCTGCCACGACTTGCTGGTCTGACCTGGGGAGCGGAAGACCTGGCGGCGGCGATGGGCGCGAGTACCAACCTCGGCCCCGACGGGCGCTGGGCCTTCACCTACCAGATGGTACGGTCGCTGATGCTGATGGCGGCGCATGCTGCCAATATTCCGGCGATCGAAACATTGTACGTCGATTTCCGCGACGACGCGGGTTTGCGCGCTTCGTGTCGTGCCGCGCGCGCGGAAGGCTTTTCGGGTCGTATCGCCATCCATCCGTCGCAGGTGGCAGCGATCAACGAGAGCTTCTCGCCTTCCGACGAAGAGATCGCGGTCGCGCGGCGGATCGTTGCCGCCTTCGACGCGGCACCGGCGGTGGGCACCATCGGGATCGAGGGCAAGATGTACGACATCCCCCATTTGAAGGCGGCGCGGCGAACGCTGGCACAGGTGCGACCATGATGAACGTGGCACATGAGAGCGGTAGCCTCGTCGACCGTGACATCTTCAGCGACGAACATGACCAGTTTCGTGCTGTCGTCCGCCGTTTCGTGGAAAGCGAACTGCAACCGCATCACCATCAATGGGAGAAGGACGGCATCGTTCCGCGCGAGGCTTGGCGCAAGGCGGCGGAACTCGGCATATTGTGCCCGACGGTGCCAGAGGAATATGGCGGCATCGGTGCCGACTGGCTCTATTCGGTGGTGGTGATCGAGGAAATCACGCGCGCCAACGTGACCGGCCCGGGGTTCATGGTCCATTCCGAAATGGTCGCCCCCTACATTCTCGCCTGGGGTACTGAGGAGCTTAAGCACGCCTGGTTGCCCCGCATGGTGGCGGGCGAGGTGATCGGTTCCGTCGGCATGACCGAGCCGGGGGCTGGCAGCGATCTGAAGGCGTTGCGGACGCGCGCAGTGCGCGATGGCGATGAATACCGGATCGACGGCCAGAAAACCTATATCTCCAATGGCGGCCAATGCGACCTGATCGTTCTCGCCTGTAAGACCGATCCCGCGGCGGGAGCGCGCGGCGTCAGCCTGATCGTGGTCGACGCCGATCAGCCGGGGTTCGAACGCGGCCGTCGGCTGGAGAAGATCGGGCTGAAGGCGCAGGATACCGCCGAACTGTTCTTCAACGATTGCCGCGCCCCCGTCAGCCATCGCCTCGGTGAAGAGGGACAGGGGTTCGGGATGCTGATGACGAAGCTGGCGCAGGAGCGTCTGTCGGTCGGGGTCAAGGGCATGTCGGCTTGCGAGGCCGCGCTGCGTTGGACGGTCGATTATGTTGGTGAGCGGCGTCTGTTCGGCGCGCCGCTGGGCGACATGCAGAACACTCAGTTCGTCCTTGCGCAACTCGCGGCCGAAGTCAGCCAGGCGCGGATTTTCGTGGACTGGGGCATTCGCCGTTTCATGGACGGCCACCTGTCCGCCGTCGATGCGTCGAAGATCAAACTATTGGTTACCGAACTGAACGGCCGCGTCGTCGACCAGTGTCTGCAGTTCTTCGGCGGCTATGGCTACATGACCGAATATCCCATCGCCCAAGCCTATGTCGATGCGCGGATCAGCCGCATCGCCGGCGGCGCGAACGAGGTGATGCGGCAGATCATCGCGCGGGACCTGTACCGTGGACAAGAAGGGAGAGGGTGATGGAGAACGACCTCGCACTGACGGGCGCGCAGCTGCTCGCCATCTACCGGCTGGCGATACGGATCCGGCTCAACGATGAGCGTGTCATCAAGGAGATGATGGCTGGCAGACTGGTAACGCCCTACTACAGCGCACGAGGGCAGGAGATCATCCCCGCCGCGGTATCGCTGTGCCTTGATGACGATGACACCATCTGCACGATCTATCGCGGCACCCACGACATGGTGGCGAAGGGCTTCCCGCTCGACCTGCTCTGGGCGGAGCTTGCCGGACGCGTAACGGGCAGTTGCAAGGGCAAGGGCGGCCCGATGCATCTGACCTTTCCGGAGAAGGGATGCATGGTGACGACCGGGATCGTCGGCGCATCGATGCCGATCGCCAACGGCCTCGGCTGGGCGGCGCAGCTTGATGGCAAGGGGCGTGTGTCGATTGCCAACTTCGGGGATGGTGCCGCGAACATCGGCGCTTTCCACGAGAGCCTTAACATGGCGGCGCTCTACAAGCTTCCCGTCGTCTTCGTATGTCAGAACAATCGTTATGCCGAGCATACGACCATGGCGCGCTCGACCGCCGTCGAACGCCTTTCGCTGCGGGCGGCCGGCTATGCGATGCCCGGCGTCACGGTTGATGGCAACGATCCACAGGAAATGTACCACGCTGCGCGCGAGGCGGTGGATCGCGCCCGTGCAGGCGGCGGCCCGACGTTGATTGAGGCGATGACCTATCGGTTCAATGGGCACCTGATCGGTGACGCGGGCGGATACATGGATAAAGCCGAATATGCCACGGCTCAGGCCGCCGATCCCGTACCCAGGTTACGGCGGCAATTGATCGACGGCGGTTTCGTTGACGCTGCGGCGCTGGAGACGATCGAGGCGGACATCGGTGCCGAAATCGACGCAGCGGTGTCCGCCGCGTTCGCGGCGGATTTCCCCGAACTGGCCGAATTGACGCGCGACGTGTTCGCGCAGGAAATTGCGTGAGGACCGGACGATGACCGCACCCCAGAAGATGACGATCGTCGAGGCGATCAATCGCGCGCTGCATGACGCGATGGCGGCGGACCCGCGCGTGCTGGTGATCGGCGAGGACGTGGCTGATCCGGAGGAAGGCGGCGTCTTCGGCGCGACCAAGGGACTGTCGACGGCCTTCGGCGAGGCGCGTGTGCGCACCGCGCCGATCGCGGAGCAGGCGATCGTCGGCGCCGCGATCGGTGCGTCGATCGGTGGCTATCGCCCGGTGGCGGAGGTGATGATGATGAATTTCACCACCGTCGCCATGGACATGCTGCACAACCACGCGGCCAAGCTGCGCTTTATGTCGGGAGGACAGACGGCGGTGCCGATCGTCGTCCGCACGACCACGGGCGCGGGCTTCTCCACCGGTGGTCAGCATTCCGACTATCTCGAGGCCTGGTTCGCCCATATGCCGGGGATGAAGGTGGTTGCTCCGTCGACCCCCGACGACGCCTACGGCTTGTTGCGCAGCGCGATCGAGGACGAAGATCCGGTCCTCTTCATCGAGAATATTCCCAGTCTCTGGACCCCCGGCGATGTGACGTTCGAGAAGCATCCCCTCGGCAAGGCGCGTGTCACGCGGGTCGGCACCGATCTGACCATCATCGCCCATTCCTTGATGGTCGGTCATGCCCTTGCGGCAGCAGTTGAACTCGAAGGGGAGGGGATTTCCGCGGAAGTGGTTGACCTCCGCACGATCGCCCCCTGGGATCGCGAAACCGTCCTGGCGTCGGTCGGCAAGACCGGTCGGGCGCTCGTCGTCCACGAAGCGGTGAAAGCGTTCGGGATCGGCGCTGAAATCGCCGCCACCATCCAGGAGGAGTTGTGGGGTCGCTTGCGCAGGCCGGTGAAGCGCCTGGGCGGGGCCTATTGCCCCGTTCCGTTCTCGAAGCCGCTGGAAACAGCTTTCGTCCCCCAGCCTGCGGATATCGCGGCGATGGCGCGTGACCTTATCGCCGACTGAGCCAGAAGATCGTCAAAATGCGGGGAGCAAGGCATGTCGAAGGTCATCATCAGTTGCGCCATCACGGGATCGATCCACACGCCATCGATGTCGCCACACCTGCCGGTCACTCCAGCGGAGATCGCGCGCTCGGCGCTTGAGGCGGCGGACGCGGGCGCGGCCATCGTCCATCTGCATGCTCGCAATCCCCAGGACGGGCGCCCCGATCAGTCGCCAGAGGCGTTCGAACCCTTTCTGAAGGTCATCAAGCAATCCTCGGACGTGATCGTCAATCTGACGACGGGTGGATCGCCCTATATGCCTGTCGAGGAACGGGTTCGGCCCGCGGCGGTATGGAAGCCGGAAGTTGCCAGCCTGAACATGGGGTCGATGAACTTCGGGTTGTTCCCGATGCTCAAGCGATACAGTGAATTCCGGTACGAATGGGAACCAGCGATGCTGGAGGCCAGTCACGACCTGGTGTTTCGTAATAGCTTCAAGGATATCCGCTACGCGCTTGAAACGTTGAACGACACCGGCGCTCGATACGAATTTGAATGCTATGATACCAGTCACCTGCACAACCTTCATTATTTCTGGCGCGAGGGGTTGGTGAAGGCGCCGCTGTTCATTCAAACCTGTTTTGGCCTGCTTGGCGGAATCGGGGCGCACCCGGAGGAGGTGCTGCATATGAAGCGGACCGCCGATCGGCTGTTCGGCGCGGACTATCACTGGTCGGTGCTCGCTGCCGGACAGGCTCAAATGCGGGTTGCGGCACAGGCGGCGGCAATGGGGGGGCATGTTCGGGTCGGCCTCGAAGACAATCCCTGGATCGGTGCCGGTCGATTGGCGACGTCGAACGCCGAGC
>NZ_JBELMO010000099.1:0-7262 GCF_042095715.1 Qipengyuania sp.
ATATCGAGACGCGGATCGAAAAGGATGGCGACGAATACGTCATCAACGGCCGCAAATGGTGGTCCTCCGGCGTGGGAGATCCGCGCTGCAAGGTCGCGATCGTCATGGGCAAGACGGATTTTTCCGCCCAGCGCCACGCGCAGCAATCGATGATCCTGATGCCGCTCGATGCCGAAGGCGTCACGGTGCTGCGCCATCTGCCCGTGTTCGGCTATGACGATGCGCCGCATGGCCACATGGAAGTCGAATTGAAGGACGTGCGCGTGCCCGCCTCGAACATGCTGCTGGGCGAAGGGCGCGGCTTCGAGATCGCGCAGGGCCGCCTCGGTCCGGGCCGCATCCACCACTGTATGCGCACCATCGGCGTGGCGGAAGAAGCGCTCGAAAAGATGTGCCGCCGCCTTCAGGAGCGCGAGGCGTTCGGCAAGCCGATCTACAAGCATTCGGTCTGGGAAGAGCGCGTGGCGCGCGCCCGCATCGATATCGATATGACGCGCCTGCTGTGCCTCAAGGCCGCCGACATGATGGACAAGGTCGGCAACAAGAACGCCAAGCAGGAAATCGCCATGATCAAGGTCCAGGCGCCGAACATGGCGCTCAAGATCATCGACGATGCCATCCAGGCCCATGGCGGCGGCGGTGTCAGCAGCGATTTCGGTCTGGCCAAGGCCTATGCTCACCAGCGCACCCTGCGGCTTGCCGATGGGCCCGACGAAGTCCATGCCCGTTCCATCGCGCGCATGGAATTTGCCAAGCATGCCCCCAACGAAGGGCCAAGCGCGAACGCGCTGCGCAGCGACAAGGCCAGCTATGCCAGCGCGGGAAGCGCGGGCAGCTACAGCTCCGGCGACGTGGGCGCCACGCGCTGATCGACACGGCGGCGGGCCGGACGGATCCGGCCCGCCTCAACTGGATGTGCCGCGCCCCTGAGCGCGGCCAAGGAGGAACGACGCGATGGCGAAAGCCGCGATACTGGAACAGCAGGGCACCCTCACCATCGGCGAGGTGGAGATGGCAGACCCGATGCCGCACGAGGTACTGATCGACACCAAGGCGTGCGGTCTGTGCCATTCGGACCTGCACTTCATCGACGGGGCCTACCCCCACCCGATGCCCTGTATTCCGGGCCATGAGGCGGCAGGCGTGGTGCGTGCCGTGGGCAGCGAGGTGAAAACCGTGAAGCCCGGCGATCATGTCGTTACATGTCTGAGCGCGTTCTGCGGCCATTGCGAATTCTGCGTGACCGGGCGGATGGCGCTGTGCCTGGGCGGCGACACCCGTCGCAAGCAGACCCAGCCCCCGCGCATAACCCGCGCCGACGGTAGCGCCCCCGTGGCGCAGATGCTCAACCTTTCCGCGCTCAGCGAGCAGATGCTGATCCACGAGCATGCCTGCGTCTCCATCGACAAGGACATGCCGATGGACCGCGCCGCGGTGCTCGGCTGTGCGGTGACCACGGGTGCCGGGGCCGTCTTCAACGCCTGCAACGTCACCCCGGGCGAGGCGGTCGCCATCGTCGGCTGCGGCGGCGTGGGCCTGGCCGCTATCAATGCGGCCAAGATCACGGGCGCGGGCAAGGTCATCGCGATCGATCCACTGTCCGAAAAACGCGCGCTGGCCGAAACCCTGGGCGCAACGCACACGATCGACGCCATGGCCGACGACGTGGTGGAGCAGGTGATGCGCATTTCCGGCGGCGGCGTGCATCACGCCATCGAGGCGGTGGGCCGGCAGGCAAGCGCCGATCTGGCGGTGAAGATCCTGCGCCGCGGCGGCACCGCGACCATTCTCGGCATGATGCCGCTCGACTGCAAGGTCGGCCTGGGCGCCATGGACCTGCTCGCCAGCAAGAAACTGCAGGGTGCGATCATGGGCATGAACCACTTTCCGGTCGACTTGCCGCGACTGGTGGATTTCTACATGCGCGGACTGCTCGACCTCGACACGATCATTGCGGAGCGCATCCCCCTCGATCAGGTGAACGAGGGTTTCGACAAATTGCGCGGGGGCCACTCCGCGCGAAGCGTGGTGGTGTTCGACTGATGGGCGGGGACGCGGGCATGGCCGACCCCAATCAGGACATGATCGGCACCACCGAGGTTACGCAAGAAAACGCGCTCGACCTGGAAAAGCTGACCGCCTGGTTCGAGGCGAATGTTGAGGGTTTCGAAGGGCCGATCAGCTATTCCAAGTTCAAGGGCGGGCAATCCAACCCGACATACCGGATCGACACTCCCGGCCAAAGCTACGTCCTTCGCCGCCAGCCTTTTGGCAAGCTGCTGCCGAGCGCCCATGCGGTGGACCGCGAATACAAGGCGATGCACGCTCTTGGCCCCACCGGCTTTCCAGTGCCGAAGACTTATGGCCTCTGCGAGGATCCAGACGTTATCGGCTCCAAGTTCTTCGTCATGGGCCTGGCCGACGGGCGCAACCTGTGGGACGGCAAGCTGCCCGGTTTCTCGAAGGAAGACCGGCGCGCCATCTACAACGCCATGATCGATACCATGGCCGACATGCACCTGAAGAAGCCGGACGAGATCGGGATGGGCGATTTCGGCAAGCCGACCGATTACTGCGCGCGCCAGATCGCGCGCTGGACCAAGCAGTACAAGCTGTCCGAAACCGAGCATATGCCGCGGATGGAGCGGCTGATCGAATGGCTGCCGCAAACCATCCCGCCGCAGCACGAGAGCAGCATCGTTCACGGGGATTACCGGCTCGACAATCTGATCTTCCACAAGACCGAGAACCGCGTGATCGCGGTGCTGGACTGGGAACTGTCCACGCTGGGCGATCCCATCGCTGATTTCAGCTATCTGATGCTCAACTGGCATACCGAATCGGTAAACCGCGCCGGCCTGCTGGGCGTGGACCTGGAAGAGCTGGGCATTCCTACGACGCAGGAAGCTGTTGAACGCTATGTCGCGCGCACCGGCTATCCGGTGCCGCCGATGGACTGGTATTTCTCCTACAACCTGTTCCGGCTGGCGGGCATCATTCAGGGCATCAAGAAGCGGGTGATCGACGGCACCGCTTCATCCGCGCATGCCAAGGAGACGAGCGAGCGCGTTTCGCCGCTCGTCGATCGGGCTTACGAATTCGCGGTCAAGGCGGGCATGCCGGAATAAGCCGGCTGCGCCCGTCGATCAGAAATCCCTGCGCCAGCGGACCGCGACGCCGCGATCGTCTGGCGCGCTGGCGGAATGGCCGGGATCGCTGCGGTAGAACAAGCTGGCCGCGGCATCCCCGCCCCATAGCGGGCCGCGCCACGCGAGTTCCGCGTCGATCTCCCGCCCCGTCGGGGTGAGCGATACGAAGCGCGTGTCGTAGCTGGCCGTGAGCGTCGTGTAATCGTAAGCCACCGGCAGGGTGAAGCCGAGCGCGCCCGACATCACGCGCAGCGGCTGCGAGACGCGCAGCCCCAGGCTGTCCCCGCGTCCAGTGAACCCTGTCTTGGTAAGGTCCGCGCTCCAGGCCACGCTGGCGAAGGACGAACCCGAAGCGATCAGCCCGGCAGCGCGGGCGCGCGTCCAGCCCTGCCGCCATTGGGCGCCCAGCCGCCATCCATCCGCCAGCGACAGCCCGCCGCTCGCATCGAGGAACTGCGTGTCGGCTCCCTGCCCGCCGAAGCTCGGCGCAAGCAGAGTGCCAAGGATCGTCTCATCCTCCTGCAGCCAGCTTCCCGACAGCGCCATATCGACGGGACCCCAACGGCGATCCACGCCAAGCGAGAAGCTGCGCGAGCGATAGTCGCGCGGCGCCTCGCCAAGCGGGCCGTAGCCTCCCGTAGTCAGATGATCGAAGGCGACCCGGCCAGTCTCGGCCGCGAAGGATACACCCCAGGCGCCGAGCGCGTGACGCACCGCCATGGATTGGTCGATCGCGGCGGCAAAGCCGTGATCGCCGGCTGCCCCCCGGGCGATCATAAACGCCGGCCGGTCCGCGCCACGCAATTGCGCACTCAGCCCGTCAGACCCTTCACGCAGCGCGAGCGCCAGTTGCGTTTTCGGAGCGATCCGCAATGCGACCCGCGCGGCCAGCAGTTCGGCTCCGCGCGCTTCCCGGTCGGTAAGCCGGAGCTCGCGGGCCCAACGACCTTCGCCTTCGCGAGCGGTCTGGTGCGATACGGTAAAAGCCAGCGATGTGCCGCCCACGGTTACGCCTTGGCTGCGGATGTCGCCTCCCAGCGCGCCGGCAAGCCGCTGCGTGGCCTCAGCCCCGCGAAACCCACTGGCGAGGTCGGTGCCATAGGCGCGCCCGAAAGAATCGAGAACCGTGACCGGCAGCCCCGCTCCGGTGCGCAGCGCGTCACCCGTGGCCGCCGACCCCAGCGCGCTCTGACCACCTATAGTGATGGCGGTGTCGGTGCCCGGCAAAGTCGTCACCCCGCGAGGCTGGAAGGCTGCGGCGATGTCGAGGATACCGGAGCCGTAGACGCTATCGATTCCCGCCACGCCGCCGTCGCGCGCCGTATCGAGCAGCAGGCGCACGATCTGCTGACCAGAAAGATTGGGGAAGGCCTGCGCCAGCAGCGCCACCGCGCCGGCAACTTGCGGGGTCGCGAAGCTGGTGCCGGAGAACAGCAGGTTGAAGGACCCACCCGAATCCCGCCCGACATAGACCTCCCCGTCCTTATAGACGCAGCAGATAGCTTCGCCCCTGGCGCCCAGATACCAGGCAGCCTGAGCGCCGGCGCGCTGAGAGAACGAAGACATGGTCCCGTTGGCATCGACCGCGCCGACGATGATGACGTTGCTGCCGCCCGCCTCTCGGATTTGCCTGGCGAAGGCGGAGGGCTGGTTGGGATCGGTTCCGGATTCGCTACCGGCGCCGCCATTGCCCGCTGCCACCACCACCACCACGCCCGCAGCGGAAGCCTGTGCCACCGCATCGGTCAGCGCGCGCGCGATGGTCCCATTGCCGCCCAGGCTGATGTTGATGACTCGCGCGCCGGCGGAAACGGCTGCGCTTATGCCACGAGCGATGTCGCGGTCGTCGAAGGTGCAGCCGTCCAGCGTCTCGCCCGGCGCGCCGCCCTGGCACGATCCCACGCTGTCGGCCCGCAATACCAGCAGAGAGGCATCGAAGGCGATCCCCATCACGCCGGTGCCGTTGCGCGCAGCGGCGGCGACAAGTGCGATATTGGTACCGTGATCGTCCACGGCATCAATGGAGCGCGAAGAGGAGACATCGCGCGATCGCGGATCGATGCGGCCCGCGAATTCGGGACTATTGATGTCGATTCCGGTATCGATGATGGCGATGGTCTGCGCCGCGCCGGTGGCCCCGCCCTGCCAGGCGGTGATCGCGCCGTGCTGGCGCGGACCATCGGAGCGGCGAAACTCGGGGGTGTCGAAGCCGCGCGGTGGCGGCGGAAGCGGCGCGGGCGCCGGGGTTGGCGTGGGAGTTGGAGCGGGCGCCGGAGACGGGGTGGGCGCCGGCGCCGGGGGGGGTGTGGAAACCGCGCCGCCGCCCGAACCGCCCCCTCCGCAACCCGTCAGGGCCGCAGCGATCATCAGCGCCAGCGTCGGGCGCAGGCTGCCCATCGATAGCTTCATTCCCGAAACCCCATCTTAACCTCGCCGCCCAGGCGAGAACGCCCGGCCATAACCGCAAAATGCTGGCACAAGGCTTAACGGGGTATGCGGGACATAAGGCGAAGATTGGAAAAACGGGAGCCGCTTGCCCTGCTGCGCACCACCCCCTAACGGCGGGGACGATCCCCCCGTTTACTCGCCCATCGCCGCGCAGGACGAACACATGACAGACGATCTGGCCGCCATCATAGAAACCGCCTGGGACGCGCGCGACACGCTGTCGCCCGGCCACACGCGGGTGCAGGACGCGGTGAAGCGGGCACTGGCGATGCTCGACGATGGCTCGGCCCGCGTGGCTGAGCCCGACGGTGACGGCGGCTGGCAGGTCAACCAGTGGCTCAAGAAAGCGGTGCTGCTATCATTCCGCCTCGCTGACAACCGCGTCATGGAGGGCGGCAGCGCGGGCCATCCCGCTTACGACAAGGTGCCCAGCAAGTTCCAGGGCTGGGACGAAGCGGAATTTCGCAAGGCGGGTATCCGCGTGGTGCCCGGTGCCATCGCCCGGCGCGGTGCGCATATCGCGCCCGGCTGCGTGTTGATGCCCAGCTTCGTCAATATCGGTGCCTATGTCGGCAAGGGCACCATGATCGACACCTGGGCCAGTGTAGGCAGCTGCGCGCAGGTGGGCGAGGACTGCCATATCTCCGCAGGTGCCGGAATCGGCGGCGTTCTCGAACCCATGCAGGCCAATCCCACCATCATCGGTAACAACTGCTTCATCGGTGCCCGCTCCGAGATCGTCGAAGGTGTCATCGTGGGCGAAGGCAGCGTGGTTGCGATGGGCGTCTTCATCACCCAGTCGACCAAGATCGTCCACCGCTGCACCGGAGAGATCGTGCGCGGCCATATCCCCCCCTATTCGGTGGTGGTGCCCGGCACCCTGCCCGATCCGGATGGCGGCGCCTCGCTCGCCTGCGCGGTCATCATCAAGACGGTGGACGAGCAGACCCGCTCCAAGACCGGCATCAACGAACTGCTGCGCGACTGAAGCACGGGCCGGAACCCAGTGCCCCGCGCCCCGTTTAGCCATCACGCGAGGGAGTATGACATGCATAACGAAGGCCAATCGGTTCACGTCAGCGAGGAAGAAGTCAGCGGCGGGTCGAAAGAGGGCGTGGTCCGCTGGGTTCTCATCATCGGAACGGTGCTCGCCATCGGCGCTCTGACGATCGTCTGGGTGACGGGGGCGGCATTCAGCGATGATACGCCGGAAGAAGAATACATCAGTCAGAGCCGCGAAATGCAGGCGGAAGAAGCTGGAAACGACAATACGCTGATCGCGCCTGGCTCCGTCGGTGCGCAGGAAGAGGTGGTCGATGGACAGCCCGTGATTACCAATCCCGACACACCCGAAGAAGAAACGGAAGGAGACATGGCGCAATGAGCAACGCCAACAGCTTCCAGACGAACCAATACGTGAAATGGAGCTGGGGCAACGGCAGCGCCGAGGGCCAGATCGAGGAGCGCTTCGAGCGCGAGGTTACGCGCACGCTAAAAGGCAGTGAGGTCACCCGCAAGGGTAGCGAAGACGATCCGGCCTATCTCATCAAGCAGGAAGACGGCGACAAGGTCCTCAAGCTCGGTAGCGAGCTTGAGGCCGTCAACTGACGCCAAGCAAAGGAGGCCAGACGATGCCCGCCAAATCGAAAGCCCAGCAACGGGCCG
>NZ_JBELMO010000100.1:0-7141 GCF_042095715.1 Qipengyuania sp.
GTGAAAGCTTTTTTCGAGAACGGCCCCATCCTCGACCTCCAGCAACAATCCGCGGGCCGAAATATCGCGCACGAGAACGGGCTGCGCTTCGCCATCGCCGTTCGTCACGGTCGTGGCGAACAGAAGATGCCGACGCGCCTCGCTGCGACGCTCGATTTCCGGGGACCAATCCTGGGGGGTCATAACAGTTTCCTTACACGCATTTGTGCAGGTCAGAAACCAAAACTAGTTGAAACCGGGCAAATTCAAGCCGGGCGGAAGGCCCATGCCGTTTTGGACGCTTTGCATCTCTTCGGCCGCCTTGCGGTCGGCCTTGTCGCGCGCATCGTTGAAGGCGGCTGCCACCAGATCTTCGACCATCTGTTTTTCCTCGGGCTTCATCAGGCTGTCGTCGATAACGACGCCGATGATCCGGCCACGTGCGGTGGCGCGAACCTTAACAAGGCCGCCGCCTGCGCTGCCTTCTACCTCGATGGTATCGAGCTTGGCCTGCGCCTCGCCCATCTGCTTCTGGATCGTCTCGGCCGCCTGTTGCGCGGCTGCGAGCATTTCTTCCATGGATTTCATGCCTGATTCCTCCATTCTCGGCCGCCACCGGGCGGTCCATCGGCGTGTTCGATCTGTTCGGCCTCGGGGAAAGCCGCGAAGACCGCGGCGACCAGCGGATGGGCGCGAACTTCGTCAGCGGCCTTTCGCGCGGCCTGGGCGTCGCGTTCCGCCAGGGACGGTTCACCGCCCTCTGGCAGCTCCTCCAGGATCCATCGCCGACCGGTAACTTCCTTCAGCGCATCGCGGATCACGGACGCGGTATCGTCGCGGTATTGCTCGGAGCGGCTGTAGCGCAGCAGCCCCGGCTCGACCGAAATGGGCTGCACCTGAAGCGCCATGATGCTGGCGGCCAGCGCGAACCCACTACGCTCGACCTCCGCCACCAATGCCTTCCAGTCGATCGCCGCAGGCGCCTGAGGCTGCGAGGGCGATGCCCCCTCGCCCTGCGCACCCGGAGCGATCTGGGCTGCCGCAGAGACCACATTTTCCAGCTTTTTGGCCAGTTTCCCCGGATCGGGCAGGTCCGCCGCATGCAGGGCACGCAGCAGTGCCATGCGCGCGGATGCCAGCGGATCGGGCGCATGGCGCACCTCTTCGTGCCCCTTGAGCAGCAATTGCCAGAGCCGGTGCAACTGGCCGGGCGACAGTCGCGTCGCCCATTCCATCAGCTCGGCGCGTTCCTCGGCGCCAGGCGCGTCCGCTTCCCCCGCCGCCTGCGCCACGGTGATGTGGTGGACGACATCCATCAGCGCGCGCATCAGCGCCAGCGGTTCGACGCCGAGGGCGTATTGCTCGTCCAGCGCGCCCAGCAGCGCCTTGGCTTCTCCGCCCAGCAGATGGCCAAGCATACGGCGCCGTGCACCCTTGTCGGCCAGACCCAGCATTTCGCGCACCCGCGCCGCGGTAACCTGCGGCTTCGCTCCTTCTGCCGCCCCTTCCAGATCGGCATGAGCGATGGCCTGGTCGAGAATGGAAAGTCCATCTCTTACCGAGCCTTCCGCCGCCGAGGCGACGAGATGCAGCGCCTCCGCCTCGGCCTCCACGCCTTCCTTGGCGCAGATTTCGGCAAAGTGGTCCTGGAGCATGGGCGCTGGGATGCGGCGCAGGTCGAAGCGTTGGGTCCGGCTGAGGACGGTGACCGGCAGCTTGTCCACCTCGGTAGTGGCGAACAGGAACTTCACATGCGCCGGAGGTTCCTCGAGCGTCTTCAGCAAGGCATTGAAAGCATTGCGAGACAGCATGTGAACTTCATCGATGATGTAGATCTTGTAGCGCGCCGAGACCGCCGCATAGCGCACCGCCTCGATAATATCGCGAACATCGTCCACGCCGGTGTGGCTGGCGGCGTCCATCTCGATCACGTCGATATGACGGCCTTCGGCAATGGCAACGCAGGGTTCGCACACGCCGCAAGGGTCGATGGTGGGGCCGCCCTGTCCATCCGGGCCAATGCAATTCAAGGCCTTGGCGATGAGGCGCGCGGTGCTGGTCTTTCCCACACCGCGCACGCCGGTCATCAGGAAGGCATGGGCAAGCCGATCACGCTTGATGGCATTGGCGAGTGTCCGCACCATCGCATCCTGCCCGATAAGCTCCGAAAAGGTCTGGGGCCGGTATTTGCGGGCGAGCACGCGATAAGGCTGCGCCGGGTCGGGAGCGGCGGCCGATGATGGATCCGGATCGGGCGCCCGAACTTGTCCATCAACCGCTTCATCACCCTGTCGAGCATATGGGTCAGACACCGGAGCGCTCTCCTGATCGGCCCCGAACATCGCCGATTGTCCAGCCTGTTCGAGTTCCGCCGCACTCGGCCCCGCGTCATCGCGCTCGGGATCGGTATCCCAAGGCAGATTGTCCGAGTTGTCCGGTGAATCGGGCATCGCAAACTTAGTTAGGCCGGGCTTCGGCAAATGTCATGCCGCGCGGCGTGGAATTCAGCCCAATGGTGGGAATGAGGAGCCGGCCGACCCGCCGCAACCCGTTGTGGCTGCTTCCTTCCGGACCTGACCAGGTTGGCGGACGCAAGCGTCCGACCGACTCCCAGGCGCGCATATGGCTTGGGACGGCGCGGAATGCAATATGTCGGTTGTGGGGTTGGCAGGCTTGGCAAGCGCCAGAGGTGAAGTCGAAGCCTCCGCGCGCCCTCACCGCAAGGGCTTCGGCTTCGCGATCCCCCTCCCCATCGCCACGCAACAGAGAGGATTGTGCTTCAGCGAAAATTATCGGCGTAAGCCTGAAGCTTGAGCGACTTGGGCGGCGTGGCGTGGACGCGGGCGGCGATGCCGTGCTTTTCCGCGTAGGCCTTTGCGGCGTCCTTGTCGGGGAAGGTCAGGCGGACCTGTGCCTGCGTGTCGCCGCTGCCGGTCCAGCCCATCAGCGGGTCGGGGCGGCGCGCCTCCGACTGCTCGAATTCCAAAATCCACTGATCGGTCAGCGCCCTGCCCGACTGCATGGCGTTCTTGGGGCGTTGATAGATACGTGCGGACATTTTTGTTCTTCCCTCAAACGCCGGGCGGCGGACCTCCGTCCGCCTTGGCTCTCGCGGCAGGAGCCGCAGCGCGCGGTCGCGCTTGCGGTCCAGCTATGCTGGTCCGTTAGCCTAAGCCTGGCTGCGATTAAACGCATTTTTGGTCTTGAGGCTCGGCGCCTCGGTCCATGGCTCGTCGGGCCAGCGGTGCCGGGGATAGCGGCCCTTCATATCCTTCTTCACATCGGCCCAGCTCCCACGCCAGAAGCCGGGGAGGTCGCGCGTCGCCTGAATCGGGCGGCCCGCCGGGCTGGTCAGCTTGAGCAGCAGCGGAGTTGTGCCAACCATCGGATGACGGTCGAGGCCGAACAACGCCTGCACCCGTACCTCCACCGAAGGGGCATCGTCCCCGGTGTAGGCGACGGCGTGGTGCGTCCCGGCAGGCGAGGCGAACCGGCGCGGCGCCAGCCGGTCGAGCCGCTGGCGGCTGTCCCAGTCGATCAGCCCCAGCGCCACATCGGCCAGCGCGCCTGGCGTCAGATCGAGATCGCGCCGCCCATGGAGCAGCGGGACCAACCATTCCTCCGCCCGCGCCGCCAGCGCAGCCTCCTCCAGCTCCGCGATTCCGGCGAAGCGTGCCCTTGCCAGCAACTCCGGCGGTAGCAGCGTCCCCAGCTTCTCCACGGCTTTATCCACAAGGATATCCACGATAGCCGCCGGATCGGGATCGGGATCCGGCCCGCTCGCCAGCACAATCTCTCCCAGCCTGCGTTCGAGCCGTGCCTCCACGCGGGATCCCGTCCAGCGCAGCAGGCTGCGCCGTTCGATCCGCGTGCCCAGCCAGAACTCAATTTTCGCCTCTTCCAGCACCGTGGCGGCGGTGATGCGCGCACCCTTCGCTTGCCCCTGCGCATCCCCCACCACGAGGAAATCGGCACGAGCCAGCGGCGATACGGTGTCGAGCACGAAGCCGCGCCCGCCTGCCGATTGCCAGCTTTCTCCGCTGGCATCGCGGCGCTTCGCCACGAATTCGGGGCGCCCGGCGGCCAGGATCACGCCTAACGGGACGGTACCACCCTGCCCCCCGCCCGCCTTGCGCGCCCAACCCGCCGCCAGCTTGCGACTCGCCTCCGCGCGCGGGCTGCGGTCCGCGTTCCAGCGCGAAAGCCGCGCCTCCAGGTCCTCCCCCCGGCCGCCCAGCCCGCGCTCCGGCAACAGCAGCGCCAGCCGCGCTGCGCGCTCCGCCGCGTCGTGCTCCGCTCCGAACAGCACCATGGCCGCTCCGACCGGATCCATCGGCAAGGCTGCCATCCGTTCGCCCAGCGGGGTGATCCGCCCCTGCCCATCGAGCGCGCCGAGCGCCTCCAGCGCGCCGCGCGCCGCCGCGACCGAAGGCGGCGGAGGCGCATCCAGCCATGGGAGGCTGGCGGGATCGCTGCTGCCCCACTGGGCGATTTTCAGCACCAGCGGCGCCAGATCGGCGTCAGTAATCTCGGGCGGTTCGAAGGCGGGGCGGCCGGGATGCGCGGCCTCTTCCCACAGGCGATACGCCACGCCGGGGCCCTGCCGCGCGGCGCGGCCCGCACGCTGGGCGGCGGCGGCCTGGCTGGCGCGGCGGGTGACGAGATGGGTCGTGCCCGCCGCGCGGTCATACTCGGCGCGGCGCGCCAGACCGCTGTCCACCACCACGCTCACGCCGTCCAACGTCAGCGATGTTTCGGCGATGGCGGTGGCCAGGACCACGCGGCGGCGGCCTTGCGAATCGCGGCGGATAGCGGTGCGCTGGCCGGCGGGTTCAACCTGGCCGTGCAGCGGCAGAACCAGCGCCTGCGGAAGGCGTTCGACCATCCGTTCGCGCACGCGCTCGATCTCGCGCACGCCGGGAAGGAAGGCCAGTATGTCGCCCTCCTCGGCGCGCCATGCGGTCTGGATCGCCGCGGACATCGCATCTTCCACCCGGTCCTGCGGGCGCGAGCCGAGCCATTCGATCCGCAGCGGATAGGCCCTGCCTTCGCTCTCAACCACCGGGGCATCATCGCCCAGCAGGCGGGCGAAGCGCGCGCCGTCTATGGTGGCGCTCATCACCAGGACGCGAAGATCCTCGCGCAAAACGGCGCGGCTCTCCAGCGCCAGCGCCAGCCCCAGATCGCTGTCGAGATGGCGTTCGTGCGCCTCGTCGAACAGCACGGCGGAAACGCCCGGCAGCTCGGGGTCGGCAAGGATAGTGTTGACGAAGATCGCCTCGGTCATGACCAGAATGCGCGTCTTCGCGGATCGCCTGCTGTCGAGGCGGGTGAGATAGCCCACCGTCTGCCCCGGCTTTTCCCCCAGCATCTGGGCCATCCGCTCCGCCGCAGCGCGCGCCGCCACCCGGCGCGGCGATGTGAGGATCACCGTGCCCGTGCACCATTCCTCCGCCAGCAGCGCGGGCGCGACCGCGGTGGTCTTGCCCGCCCCCGGTGGTGCCACCAGCACCGCCCCCGTCCGCCCGCGCAGCGCGGCAAGCAGATCTGGCAGTACGGCATGGATGGGAAGGTCGCTCATTCGCCTTCCCAGCCGAACACATCTTCCAGCCCTACGCCGAAACGGCGGGCGATGCGGAAGCTGGTTTCCAAGCTAGGCGAATAGCGGCCCTGTTCGATGGCGATGATGGTCTGGCGTGTCACGCCCACCGCCTCGCCCAGCGCCGCCTGGCTCATCTGCCCGTTCGCCTCACGCAGTTCGCGCACGCGGTTGGTGATGGGCGGCCGCTTGGCCATGTCAGTAGCCGCGCCGCAGCAAGGCGATCTGCATCGCGTAGTTGACGATCTGCGCGAGGATCAATCCGCCCAGCAGATGGTGGAACAGCATGTTGCCGTGCGGGAACGCGACATAGACCCCACCCGCCAGCACCACGCTGACGGCCAGGACTACCCCGGCAACCTGCCCGGCCCGCGCCGCGACCAGCCGCTCGCGCTCGTCCAGCGGCGCGCTCGCCTCGCGGGGAGAAAGGATGGCGAGGACGACCTGCACCGCGATCGAGATCGCAATCACCGCCAGCACATAGGGCAGAAGCGGGCCGATCACCGGCGCATCGGGCGCGGATTGCACCAGCGAGGCGTACCACAACCCCGTGACGATCATCACCATGGCCATCACCCAAGCGGATTTTTCCCTGAACGACATGCGAATCCTCCTTCCATGTAAAATATCTTTTACACAGATGAGAGCCTTCGATGGCGATGTCAAATATTTCTTACATGCACCCTAATACCCGCGCGCAACGGCGAAGCGGGCGGCCTGGGCCATAGCGGTGCGGGCGGCGCCTTCGGGGAAGATCGAGATCGCGTCGATGGCGCGCTGAGCGAAATGCGCGGCGCGTTCGCGGGTGGCGCCCACCGCGTCATATTTGGCGATAAGACGGATCGCCTCGGCCAGCGCATCGTCGTCACTGCGGAAGCCGCCCATGGCTTCCTTCCAGAAGGCGCGCTCCTCCGGCGTGCCGCGCGCATAGGCGAGGATTACCGGCAGGGTCATCTTGCCTTCGCGGAAATCGTCGCCCCGCGTCTTGCCCATGGCGGCGGCGTCGGAATCGTAATCGATGGCATCGTCCACCAGCTGGAACGCGACACCCAGATTGCGGCCATATTCGTCGAGAGCGTTTTCCTGCTCGCCATCGCATTCGGCCACCACGGCGGCGATGCGGGTGGCAGCTGCGAACAGCGCGGCGGTCTTGGCGCGGATGATCTGGAGATAGCGGCCTTCGCTGGTCTCGATCTTGCGCTGGGCGGTGAGCTGGTCGACCTCCCCTTCCGCGATCACCGCACTGGCGCCCGACAGGATCTTGAGTACCTTGAGGCTGCCGTCCTCCACCATCAGTTCGAAGGCGCGGCTGAACAGGAAATCGCCCACCAGCACGGTGGCCGGGTTGCCGAAGATGATGTTGGCCGCCGCCTTGCCGCGCCGCAGATCGCTGCCGTCCACAACATCGTCGTGCAGCAGTGTGGCGGTGTGGATGAATTCCACGCTGGCGGCCAGCTTGTGATGGCGTGCGCCGTTGTACCCGACCAGCTCCGCCCCGGCGAGCGTAAGCATCGGGCGCAGGCGCTTGCCCCCGCCCGAAATCAGGTGCCCGGCCCGCGCGGG
>NZ_JBELMO010000101.1:0-7086 GCF_042095715.1 Qipengyuania sp.
CACCAGCTGCGTGTTGCGCGCGATCCGGGCGCTGAAATCCGTCGGCAGCGCGATCGCTTCATCCAGCGCATTGGTGTGGAGCGACTGAGTCCCGCCCAGCACCGCCGCCATCGCCTCGATTGTGGTGCGGATGACGTTGTTGTAAGGATCCTGCTCCTGCAAGCTTACGCCGCTGGTCTGGCAATGGGTGCGCAGCATCTTCGACTTGTCGGATTTCGCACCGAGTTCGGTCATGACATCGTGCCACAGCTGGCGCCCGGCGCGCATCTTGGCGATCTCCATGAAGAAATTCATGCCGATGCCCCAGAAGAAGGACAGGCGCGGCGCGAAAGCATCGATATCGAGGCCAGCTTCCATGGCGCGCTTGGCGTATTCCTTGCCGTCGGCGATGGTGAAAGCCAGTTCCTGCACCGCCGTGGCGCCGGCCTCGTGCATATGATAGCCCGAGATCGAAATGCTGTTGAATTTCGGCATGTTGGCGCTGGTATATGCGATGATGTCGCTCACGATCCGCATGCTCGGCTCAGGCGGATAGATATAGGTGTTGCGGACCATGAACTCCTTGAGGATGTCGTTCTGGATGGTCCCGGCCAGCTTGTCCTGGCTCACCCCCTGCCGCTCCGCCGCGACGATGTAGAACGCCAGCACGGGGATCACCGCGCCGTTCATCGTCATCGACACGCTCATGGTGTCGAGCGGGATCTGGTCGAACAGGATTTCCATGTCGCGCACGGTGTCGATGGCGACGCCCGCCTTGCCGACATCGCCGACCACGCGCGGGTGATCCGAATCGTAGCCGCGATGTGTGGCGAGGTCGAAGGCAACGCTCAGCCCCTTCTGCCCCGCGGCGAGATTGCGGCGGTAGAAGGCGTTCGATTCCTCGGCGGTGGAGAAGCCCGCGTACTGGCGGATGGTCCAAGGCCTGCCTGTGTACATCGAAGCATAGGGCCCACGCGTGAACGGCGCGATGCCCGGGACACCGGGGTCGATGTCGGCGGTATCCTCGCTCGTATAGAGCGGCTTTACGTCGATCCCCTCCGGCGTTTGCCAGGTCAGGTCGCGGCCCTTCACCTCCTTGTCGGCGAGGGGCTTCCAGTCTTCGAACTTGGGTTTGTCGGTCATTCGGTCACTCAGGCTTGGGCGCTCGGGCGGGCGGACACATTTTCGTGCCACTTGCGCAGGTTCTCGCACTCTTCCGGCATGCCGCATCCGATGAATTCGGCGAAATCGGCTGTCGTGAGCAGCAGGATGTCCGAGGCGGAATAGGCGTCACCGGCCAGGAACGTTCGATCCGCCAGCGAGGCGTCAAAGAAGCGAAAGCCATCGGCGACGCGAGGGCGGTTCGCCTCGCCCCACTCCGCATTGCGGCCCGGCAGCGCAGCGGTAAAGGAATGGGTATGGACCCAGACCGCGGCAACGGCGGGCATCAGGATCAACTCGACCCGGCGGTTCCACATCTCGATCTCGGCTATTTCGCGAGAGGTTGTGCCGAACAGCGCAGGCTCCGGGTGCTCGGCCTCGAGATAGCGCATGATTGCAACGCTTTCCGCGATCACGGTGCCATCGTCCAGTTCGAGGATCGGCGTCTGCCCGCGCGGGTTTTTGGCGACGAAGTCCGGCGCCTTCTGCTCGCGCTTGGGGATCGAGACCTCTTGCGAGGGCAGGTCGATTCCCTTCTCCGCCGCGAAAATGCGCACGCGGCGCGGATTGGGGGCCGGATTGGGGCTGTCGTAGAATAGCATCGTAGTTCCTCTCTCCCGTTGCGTTCAGTTAGACCAGTGCGCGCCGTCTTTGGGCGTCTCCATGATCTCGGTCAGTTGCCCCATCATGTCCTTGGGGTGGAGGAAGAAGATCGGCGTGCCGTGCGCGCCGATGCGCGTGGGGCCGAGGATGCGCTTGCCCAGCCCCTCGAACCAGCTGCGCGCCTCGGCGATATCGTCGACCTCGTAGCACACATGATGCTGCCCGCCCGTAGGGTTCTTGGCGAGGAAGCCGGCGATGGGCGAAGCATCGGACAAGGGCTCGATCAGCTCGATCTGCGTGCCAAAGCTCGGCCCGCTCTCGGTCGGATCGCCGGGTGTATCGACGAAGCATACCTTCACCCCCTGCTCCTCCAGATCGAAGGGATCGCGGATCTTCGTCGCGCCCATGACATCGCGGTAATAGGCGATGGATTCTGCGATCGAGGGCGTCGCGACGCCGATGTGGTTGAGGCGGCCGAGTTTCATTTCGTTTTCCTTGACGAGGCGCGCCACCAGCTGAGGACGGTATAAATCGCGAAGGCGAAAGGGGCATAGAGGATGAGAAGAAAGGGGTTTTCGAAACTGTCGACGACATACATTTCACGGATTGTCGAATGCGGTCCCCAGCTTGCCAAGAGCACCGCGCAGCCAAGGCTGAGAAGGCACAGCAACACGAAGACAACTAGTTTCGACATTGAATTACCTCACAACGGGATATTGTCATGCTTCTTCCACGGGTTCTCGAGCTCTTTCCCGCGCAGCTTCCGCAGCCCCAACGCAATCCGCCGTCGCGTCGAGTGCGGATAGATGACCTCGTCGATGTAGCCGCGTGAAGCTGCGACGAAGGGGTTGGCGAAGCGGTCTTCGTATTCCTTGGTCTTCTCCGCGATCTTTTCGGGGTCGTCGCGGTCCTGGCGGAAGATGATCTCCACCGCGCCCTTCGCGCCCATCACCGCGATCTCTGCGGTGGGCCAGGCGTAGTTGAGGTCGCCGCGCAAATGCTTGGAGCTCATCACGTCGTACGCGCCGCCATAGGCCTTTCGGGTGATAACGGTGATCTTGGGCACGGTCGCCTCGGCATAGGCGAACAGCAGCTTTGCGCCGTGCTTGATGATGCCATTGTGCTCCTGCCCCGTGCCGGGAAGGAAGCCGGGCACGTCCACGAACGTCAGGATCGGAATCTCAAACGCATCGCAGAAACGCACGAAGCGCGCGGCTTTCTTGGATGAATTGATGTCGAGTACGCCCGCCAGCACCATCGGCTGGTTCGCCACCACGCCCACGGTGCGCCCTTCCACCCGGCCGAATCCGCAGATGATGTTGGCGGCGTGGGCGGGCTGCACCTCGAAGAAATCCCCCTCGTCCAGGGTTTTACGGATCACTTCGTGCATGTCGTAAGGCTGGTTGGCGTTGGCCGGGATCAGCGTGTCCAGGCTCTCTTCGCTCCTGTCCCACGGATCGCTGGTCGGCCGCTCGGGGGCTTTCTCGCGGTTCGAAAGCGGCAGGAAATCGAAGAAATCGCGGGTGGCGAGCAGCGTCTCGATATCGTTTTCGAAGGCGACATCGGCCACGCTGGTCTTGGTGGTGTGCGTTACCGCACCGCCCAGCTCCTCTTGCGTCACCACCTCATTGGTGACGGTTTTCACCACCTCCGGGCCGGTCACGAACATGTAGCTCGAATCCTTCACCATGAAGATGAAGTCGGTCATGGCGGGCGAATAGACCGCGCCGCCCGCACATGGTCCCATGATGAGGCTGATCTGCGGCACCACGCCGCTCGCCAGCACATTGCGCTGGAACACCTCGGCATAGCCGCCCAGCGAGGCCACGCCCTCCTGAATGCGCGCGCCGCCGGAATCGTTGAGGCCGATCACGGGCGCGCCGACCTTCATCGCCATGTCCATGACCTTGCAGATCTTCTCCGCATGGCGTTTCGATAGCGAACCGCCGAACACGGTGAAGTCCTGGCTGAACACGAACACCAACCGCCCGTTGATCGTGCCGCTGCCGGTAACCACGCCGTCACCCGGAATACGCTGGTTCTCCATCCCGAAATCGATGCAGTCGTGTTCGACATAGGTGTCGAGTTCTTCGAAGCTGTCTTCGTCCAGCAGAACTTCGAGGCGCTCGCGCGCGGTCAGCTTGCCCTTGGCGTGCTGGGCATCGATGCGCTTCTGACCCCCGCCCAGCTTTGCTGCGGCCCGGCGACGTTCGAGTTCGGCGATGTTGGCTGACATGGACTCTCCCTGTGCGGCATCCAATCGGTGGCCGCGTGCAACTGGCGAAGCCTGCCTGTTGACGCTGGGTGGGAGGACTGTCCAATGCAAAGTTGCAAATTTGCAAAGCAGCTGTTTGCAAATTATGCGAAGTTCCGTGCCAGTGCGCAGACGCCTCTTTGCAGGAACACGCCTGCGTCAGCTTCGCGAAAGCTGTGCGCTGCGTCAGTCAGACCTCGCCCGGTCGCTCGGCGTGAGCGCGAGCTATCTCTCTCAGCTCGAAAACGACCAGCGCCCGCTCACCTCCGCCCTGATCGACCGGTTGGCGAGCCTGTTCCCCATCGACTGGCAGGATCTGGGCACCGACGGCACCGAGCAGCTGATCGTGGCCCTGCGCGAGGCGAGCGCCGATCCGCTCTTTTCCGGTCCCCTGCCCCCCAATCAGCTGGCGCGGCTCGCAGAGCAGAACCCGGCCTTTGCCGAGCGGTTCATCTCATTGCACGAGGCCTATCGCCGAACAGGGCAGCGCCTCGCAATGGTGGACGAGGCGCTGACCACCGGCAGCCCCCCGAGCGAGACCGGCACCACCGCCAGGCTGCCCTGGGAACAGGTGCGCGACTGGTTTCACCTGGCCAACAACTACGTCGATACGCTGGACTGCGCAGCGGAGAAGCTGGCCCAGAAGCTGCGCGGGCGCAGCCCGTCACCCGATACCGACGCGCTCGAGACGCATGTGAGGCAGGCGCTCTCGATCTCGCTGATTTATTCGGGGCAATCGGGTATCCGCAGCTACGATGCGGAAATGAGCCATCTGATGATCGATCCGGGCCAGCCGGTCGAAAGCCGCCGCTTCCAGCTGGCCCATCAGCTCGTCTCGCTTGCCCTGCGGGACGAGATTCTCGCGGTCATCGAGGGAGCCCGGCTGGAAAGTGCCGCCTCGCGCCAGCTGCTGTTCGTCGGCCTCAGCAATTACGCGGCGGGCGCGCTGCTGATGCCTTACGAGGATTTTCGCCGCACCGCCCGCGGCCTGCGCCACGATATCGACCGGATCGCGCAAATCTTCGGCACCAGTTTCGAACAGACCTGCCACCGGCTTTCGACCTTGCAGCGCGAAGGGGCCAGGGGCGTGCCCTTCTTCTTCTGCCGGGTCGACATGGCGGGTAACATCACCAAGCGGCATTCGGCGACGCGGCTTCAGTTCGCCCGCTTCGGCGGCGCATGCCCGCTGTGGATCGTGCATGAGGCGGTCGCGGTGCCCGACCGGATACTTGTCCAATTGGCCGAAACGCCCGACGGGATGCGCTATGTCTCCATGGCGAAGGGGCTGGTGAAGCCGTCCGGCACGTTCGAACGGCCGCCGCGCCGCTATGCGGTGGCTCTGGGCTGCGAAACCGCCCATGCGGCCGAATTCATCTATGCCGACGGGCTGGACCTGGCTTCCGAGCGCAGCGTGGTGCCGATCGGGATATCCTGCCGCATCTGCCCCCGGCCCGATTGCGATCAGCGCGCCTTTCCGCCCAGTGACCGCGAGATCGAAGTCGATCCCGACAGCCGCGGGGTTGTTCCCTATCGTATCGGGTAGAGCGAGCCCTCAGCCGCTACGTAGCGCGGATATCAGGAATTCGACATTGCCTTCTGGCCCGGTGATCGGGCTTTCGACGATGCCCTGGACCGCGAAATGCAGGCCTTCCGCCCATTCGCGCACCTCCGCGCACACGCGGGCGTGCAGGGCCGGATCGCTGACCACGCCCTTCTTTCCCACCTCCTCCCGCCCTACCTCGAATTGCGGCTTGATCAGCGCGACCAGCCGGCACTCCGGCGTCGCCAGCTGGAGGGGCCGTTCCAGCACCTTGGCAAGGCCGATGAAGCTGGCATCGCACACCACCCAGCCAGTCGGCCGATCGATCATGTCCGGCGTCAGTATCCGCGCGCTCGTCTGTTCCAGCACCGTCACCCGCGGATCCTGCCGCAGCTTCCAGGCCAGCTGGTTGGTGCCGCTGTCCACCGCGAAGACATGCGCCGCGCCGTGATGCAGCAGGACATCGGTAAAGCCCCCCGTTGAACTGCCGATATCCATCGCCACCGCGCCCGCCGGATCGAGATCGAAGTGCGAAATCGCATGCGCCAGCTTGATCCCGCCGCGCGAAACCCACGGGTGGTCGCGCCCGCGAACCTCCAGCGGGGCGTCCTCGGGCAATTGCTGGCCCGATTTTTCCAGCTTGGTCTCGCCCGAAAAGACGAGGCCCGCCATGATCAGCGCCTGGGCCCGGCTGCGGCTTTCGACCAGGCCGCGGTCCACAAGCATCTGATCAAGGCGTCGTTTGGCAGGCATTGGAAATTTTGCGCCTAGCGTTCATTGGAGGGGGATGAAACCGATCTATTCCCGTCTCGCCGGTTCGCTGGCTCTCACCTTCGCCATCGCCGCCTGTGTCCCGCAGCCAAGGCCTGCGCCGCCCCCGGCGGAGCCCACGCCCGCCCCGGCCCCAGCGCCGGTCGCGGCACCGGCCCCGGTCTATTCCAACTGGATGGATGCCCCGCGGACGGCGGGCGACTGGTACTATCTCCCGGCGCCGGGTGGCGGCACCGCCGTTTTCGGCCCCTCGCAAGGCGATGGCCGTTTCACGCTGCGGTGCATTGCGCCGCAAAAGATCGTCGTGCTGTCCCGCATGGGCCAGGCACGCTCCGCCACCACGATGACGATTCGCACCGAGACCGTGACCCGCAGCCTTGCCGCATCCCCGACCGCCGGCCAGCCACCCGCCATCGAGGCGCGCCTTCCCGCCGCCGATCCGCTGCTCGACGCGATCGCGCTCAGCAAGGGGCGCTTCGCGGTGGAGATTGCCGGCCAGCCATCGCTTTACCTGCCGAGCTGGGCTGAAGTGACGCGGGTGATCGAGGACTGCCGCTGACGCCGTTTATGGCAAAGAAAAGGCCCGGCAAATTTGCCGGGCCACAAGCGACAATTCTGACGTGGGAAAAGTTTTTTTCAAGGCTTGTTTTTAGGCTTCGAAGGAATCAAATTGTTCTCAAGATCAGCGGCGAACGCGGTCTTGGGGCCCATTGAAAACGGCCTCTAGCTCACTAGCGCGAAAGGAGGTGATCCGATGTCTCATGGTTCAGCAGAGAGG
>NZ_JBELMO010000102.1:0-7084 GCF_042095715.1 Qipengyuania sp.
GGCCATCGCACTGGTCAGCGTTGAACACGGCATAGGCCTTGAGCACGCGCCGGTTTTCGGTGTCCGCTTCGCCTTCGGCGTTCTCGACCTCCTTGGTGTAGCTCTTGTAGAAGATCGCAACGGTCGATTTCTCGCCCTTGCGAACCTGCCCTCCGAGCACCTGGCACTGGCGATAGGTCATCCAGTAGGGCGAGGCGTAGCCACAGCCGTCGGCCACCATCCAAAGCCAGAAGGTGTTCATTCCGCGATATGGTGTCCCGCAGGAACGTAACGGCCGCGAGACTGGCACACCGCGCCACGGCTTGACCCAGGGCTTTGTGCCTTGCTCGAGCTTCTCGATAATTGCGGCAGTGATGCGCTGGGCTGGCGAAGTCGATGCAGTGCGGCGGGACTTGTTCATGGGAGGTCTCCTGATGGCCGGGACAGACATGTCCCGGTTCAGGGAATTAAAAGCTCCCTCCTCTCTCCTTAGAAACACGCGACGGTTATGTGCCCCGTAAGTCGCCAATCAGTGGACTCGACAACGAAACTGAAATCCGGCGTCAGATTATGCCTCTGCGAAGCCTATCGTTTTCCTTGGTCGGCCATTTCGAGTTTTGACTTTTTGAAGATTGAAAAATGTGGAATTTCAGGCCATCAAATCGCCTCTGGGAGGCGGCATGAGTTTAGCAACAGATCTGGTCAGCAAGCCCCCGCGTGAGAGGGGAGCGACCGGAGGCCGGTACGATTTTCAAACAATGTGGGGATTGGCGCTGCTGTTCCAGCAGCATGGGACCAATGACGACTATGCGATCGTCTTCGAGTTTCACGACGATATTGCATTGCTCGATAGCGCAAGCAATCCCACAAATGTTCGTTTCTACCAAGTCAAATCCAAGGCCACCAACGGCGGTTGGACTCTTACTGCGCTTCTTAAACGGGAGAAAGTGAAGACCAAAGGAGCCACTAAGGAAAAGCCTTCGTTCATCGACAAGATGTTCGATAATGTCGATAAGTTTCCGGACGCGGTCCTTTCTGCCGATTTCGTTTCAAACCAGCTTTGCGGATTCAACGCCGGCAAAACTTCCTTTCGCCTGAACGAATGCGAGCCTAGCCATTTCAAGAAGATCGTCACATCGATCCAGGAGGCTTACCCGAGAGCGACCGAGGCCCAGGTCGGGCTGCTCGGATTTCAACGTACCGATCTCAGCCTTGGAGACGTGGTCTCCCACACAAAGGGTAAGCTGCAGACCTTCATCGCGGAGCAGCTCGGTTCGGTTTGGTTCAGTCCCGAGGCCGTTTACCAAGCGATCGCCGATGAATGCCGCAGGAAAGCAAATTTCTCTGGTGACACTACTTCCCTCCAGCTGGCTATCAAGGAAAAGGGGCTGACCAAGGACAATGTTCAGGAATGGCTGGATGCCATCCAGAGCAACAGCCGATCTCCGGATTGGGGAACGATCGCGCCGAGCCTCACCTATCCCTTCACGGACCAGCTTCGCATCAGCCAGGAATATGCGGTTTATCGTGCTGCCGCGCTGAACTCGGCCGACGGCGCTGTCCAGCGCATCCGCATGAAGATCGCAGAAGCACTGCCGACCGTCATAGATGACGCAACGCTTAGTCTCGTCGACATGGTCGAGACGCTTTACCTTCATGCAGAAGAGATCGGGAAGAAGTACCTTTCACCATTTAGTCCCTCAAGACTGAAGGCGATGATAATATATGAAATATACACGCATCATTAAAGCCGAGCGGTACAAGCGATTAATTAGAAGCCTCAGAAAGAAGTCTCATGAAAAACTTGAAGTTGCGAAGGCTTCTTCTACTCTCTCGCCTCGAGGGGAAGGCGAGGCAGGAGAAGTTTGACGAATGCACGACGGTGGTGTTCGGCGAGAACGACACCGGGAAATCGCATCTCATCAAGTCCATCTATGGCGCATTCGGGGCAGATGCCTCGGTCGTGAACGAGAAATGGATCAAGGCATCTGTCGCCACGATGCTCGAATTCTCCGTGGATGGTGCAATCTACTCGATCCTTCGGTTCGATAATCAGTTCGCTTTGTTCGATGCTGCAGATGATCTCCTCTGGACGGGAACGTCGCTAATGAAGGAGGTCGGCCCAAAGATTGCCGAACTGCTCGACTTCACCATTCAGTTGACCACCAAGTCCAACGATCTTGTGGTTCCGCCGCCGCAATTCTGCTTCCTTCCATTTTATCAGGACCAGGACCGGGGCTGGGATGACAGCTGGAGCTCGTTCAAGAGCCTCGCCATGATTCCCAATTTCAAGAAGAGCATCCTCGAATATCACACCGGGATTCGTCCAAGGGAATATTACAGCGCCCAGGCGCAGCGGGCGGATGCGCAGCGAGAGCAGAACGAGCTCAAGGCCGAGCGGCGCGCACTAGACCGGGCGACCGTGCGACTGCGAAACGGGCGTTCGCCGGTGACAACAACCTTCTCGCCGGAGTTGTTTGGGAGCCAGATCGAACAATTGCTGGCGGAGCTGAATGAGCTTCGCACCATCTATGAGGGCGTGAAGCACAAAATATCCGAACTCCAATCTCGGCGGGCTGTACTTGTGGAGGAAATTGAGATCGCTCGCACTGCTTTGGCGGAGCTCGATGCGGATGTGAAATTCACCCAGAACTTGTCGGATGCACAAGTCATATGCCCTACTTGCAATACCGTGCACGAAAACGATTTCGCGAACCGCTTCAACCTCATCAGTGACGCGGATGCGTGCAGGGGGTTCCTTGCAAGCGCGCGGCACTCATTGGTCGAAGTTGAGGCCGATATCGCGCGCCAGATGCAATCGCTGCATTCGTATGACGACCGGATAAAGCGAATCGACGCGCTACTGGAAGAGAGGCGTGGCGAAGTAAAGCTCCGCGACATGCTCAAGGATGAGAGCGAACGCGTCGTCGACGCCACGATCGCGGCAGAGCGTGCCGTGATCGACGAAGGCATAATCAAATGGCAGGCTAGGGAGGAGGAGGCCCTAAAAACGATGAAGGCGCATAGCAGCGCCAAACGCAAGGCTGAGATCGTTGCCTTCTACACCAAGAAGCTCAGTGCTTTCGCTGTAGAGCTCGGCGTGACGTTCGGAGCCGCTGCCAAGAAGAGTGTCTCGCCCAAGATAAATGAGACCGGCAGCTACGGCCCGAGAGCCATTCTAGCCTATCATTTCGCCCTGCTACATACGATTCGCGAATTCACCACCTCCTGTCTGTGCCCGATTATCCTAGATACTCCGCTACAGCAGGACCAAGACGATACAAACGCCGCCGCCATAATTGGCTTTGCTCTCAAGAACAGACCGCGCGACATGCAGCTAGTCCTTGGCACGGTCTCGCTACACGGCGCCGAATATGGCGG
The DNA here is from genome assembly GCF_042095715.1 of Qipengyuania sp. GTDB lineage: Bacteria > Pseudomonadota > Alphaproteobacteria > Sphingomonadales > Sphingomonadaceae > Qipengyuania. The sequence continues at coordinate 3,361 of NZ_JBELMO010000102.1, forward strand.
GCATGTCATTAACCCACTGGTGAAGGAGTCATTGCTTCGCAGTGAGGAGTTCGACACCGTCAACACTTACATGCGACCATTCATCAATAAGATGCTTGGCCAAGATCAGGGAGAGCTTATCTAGCCTTCGGTTTCTGATTCCGAAGGCAGTGTCGTAGGCAGCTGATTTGGGCCTGGTTTAGTGATGTCGTCCTCCAATCCCGTGAGTCGGCGTCCGGCCCAATATCCTGTATGGGAAAGGCGGCCCGTCCCGAAAGGGACGGACCGCCCGCCGAGTGACCTGGACCTGTCAGGAGGGGTCAGGCAGCCTGCTCGGCAATCTCTTCAGTTTCTTCGGCGTTGACCGCCTCGTCTCCCTCGTAGTCCGCCAATTCGAGTTCTTCGGAGCCGGCGAAACGCATGATCGGCGGAACCCAAGCCTGTGCCCGATCTTTGGCATCGGCCTCGCCGATGAAGTTGCCCGAGAAGATGCGTTCGGCAGCGCTCGCAAGCTCAGCCTTCTTCGATGCGGCATAGCGACTGACCAGTTCGGGACCGCCGACCGCATCGAGCGCTTCGAGCGTGCGGACCTTGGCCACACGGTCGAAGTAATTGTTGGCCGTGGGACGCCACCAATACGCGGTCTCGATTTCGAGGAGGGAGCCGAGCGTCTCATGCATCGGCACCGAGCGCTCGCCTTCGCAGGCAAGGCTGGCAACCAGTGTCCGAGAGACGACATGGCCAAGCCAGGCCGAACGCGCCTCGTCGGAAAGTGCCCGAAACCTTGCAAACCGCTCGACATCGCTTTCGCCAGAACGCCAGCTTTCATCGAGCGACCCGGCAAACTCGGCCAGAGCAGCGCTTGCCGGTGCGTCCTTGGCTTCGAACCCGGTAACCGGGCCTGATGCCACCGGACCCACCAGTGTCGATGCCTTCTTGGCGCGCCAATCGTGGCCATCGGCATCGGCAAGCGTGAAGACCATAAAGTCGAGCGCCAATGCCGGATCGTTGGCGAGATGGACCGCCAGGATGTCGCGGCGCTGCATTGCGAGTTCGTCGAGCAGGCGCTGGGAAAGCGAGCTCCCCTTGGGCTTAGCCGCACCGCTCTCTTCAATGGCCTCGACCACGCCTTCGTCGGTGATGACGTCGGTTTCGGTATAGAACTGCGGGACCAACGTCGGCTCGCCATTGCGCGAGAGGACGAGGAAGGCGCCAGCCTTGGATTTCAGTTCGTCAGCGAGTACCGGCACCCGGTCATTGAGCGCGCGCATGGCGCGGTCGATGACGACGAGTTCCTGTTCGGCCTTGGCGACCTCGTCCTCGTCGCTGTCCTCGTCTTCAAGCACGGCGGCGACGCGGTCGTAGTCGGCCTCGAGCTCGCCGAGCTCCTGCGCTTCTTGCTCGGTTATTGGCGCAGGCTCGCAGGGCAAGCGACCGAGACCTTCAACAAGGTCGTGGCTGACGTAGTTGCCAAGGGTCGGCCGAACCCAGGCAAGGCCATATTCGAGGGCCGTCTTTTCTGCGGATTCGTCCATGGCCTTGTGCGCGAGGTCCTCGAGCAGCGCGACATCGATCCAGCTCTCGCTGGCATCGTCGTCGAACAGTTCGCGTTCGATCCGCCCACCTGCGGCGAGGTAGGCATCGCGTCCGACGAGAACCGCTCGCGGATCGGAACCGCGCACCGTGGCATCAAGCACCATGCGGCGGATCGTATCAGGCGTGATCTGATACCAGGCATCCTGCAACTCGGCATAGACATGCGCCTGCCGCTCCACGTCGGAGATCGCGCCGTAGGCCTTGGCCATGTCGAGCGTGATCGTGCCTTCGGCGAGTGCTTCGAAGACGCAGGGTGCGAGACTTGCCAAACGCAGGCGTCCTTCGACGAAGCGGACGGTGAGGCCGAAGCGGCGCGCCACGTCTTCGGGGGTAGCCCCCGCCTCGATGATGGAAGCAAAGGCCTGCGCCTCGTCGGCCGGGTTCATCGCCAGACGCTGGAAGTTTTCAGCAAGGCTGGCTTCGCGCACTTCGCTTTCTTCGCCTTCGATGACGAGGCAGGTGACCTCGTGGTTCTCGGGCAAGGCGCCATCTTCGGCCAGCGCCTGCAGTGCAGCGAGCCGGCGACCGCCGGCCTCGACCTCGAACTTGCCGCGCTTTCCTTTGCGCACGACGAGGTTCTGCAGCAGGCCGCGCGCAGCAATGTCTGCCCGCAGCTGGAGGTCGGCCAGCACGTCGCTCGACTTGCGAACGTTGCGCGGGCTCGGGACGAGCTTCTTCAAGGGAATCGACTGGATCATGGGTGTTCTCCTGATGGAATGAAGGCGCAGGTGAGGATCACGAGGCCCACAAGCCCAAAGGGCTCCCTCCACTCTCTTCAATGGCTGTGGCGAACATCTATACGACCGAGATGGGGCGATCAGGGATCGGCTAAGTTCCGATCATGAGGGCAGTTGTTCTCAATGCGCGAACCCATTCGCAGGCCCGTCATCAGCGGGCACAGGCAGATCAGTCGCCCGGACTTGAGGAAGGACGTGATCGGGCTCCGGCGTACGCGACACGGGAGCTTATCGGTTCATTCAGACACACGAAGGGGAGGAGAGAAGGGGAAACTTAAGCGCAATCGGAGGCAGCGCTCAGTTTCATTCGGACCCTGACCTGTTGAGCGGAGACTCTATCTATCCGCTGCCGAGCAAGCGCTCTTCGAGAAGCGTCCGAAAATCCCGACGCGCATCAGCAATTACGAACACAGTCACCTGACCGGGTGCTGGCTCGGGCTGATATCCGTAGATGATGCGGAAGGGAGAGCGCGACAATTGCCGGAATTCGGTGATCCCGAGAGCCTCAAGTTCCGGTGGAACCGGTCCTTTCTGAGGATTGTCGGAAAGGGACTCGATAGACGCGACGAGGTCATCCAGCAGTGCGTCCGCACCATCGTCGCCATCCGGCCCGCGCTGCGCCACGCGACGCTGCCAGATACCCGCAAGATCACGCTCCGCACCGGAGGTGATCTTGATCGCTAACGCGGCCGTCATCATTCAGTTTGACTTACCCCGTACGCGCTCCGCAAGGCCTGCCACCGGGCGGGTCCGACCAGCGGCAACATCGGCCTGTCCGAGCGCCAGAAGTTTTAGCAGAGCGAGCGTTTCCTGTGCGCGCTCGTAGCTGGCGACATCCTGCAGAACTGCCTTGGCTTCGCCATTCTGCGTGATGACCAGTGGCCCGCCGCCATCTCCAATCTCCCGGATAATTTCGGCGCTGTGGGCCTTCAGATAGCTGATCGGTTTGATGCGCTGGTCCAGCTTCATAGAACACCTTGGGACTGAATTTGGTCTTTATATAGTCCACGACTTGGCAATTGCAAAGCTCAATGCCCGATTGCGATGCCTGGGAGTATCTGGCCTGCCCTCGACACCGGGACGAACAGCCGCGTGCGGTAGCGGATGATCTCGGTGAAGCAGCCCTTGTTCTTGTACCAGTCGAGGCGATCGGGCGAGAACCCGGTCAGTTCAAGGCGCTGTTCGCCGCCTACCAGCGAGCGCTTAACGGTGAGTGGATTGTGGCTTGCGAGGCCCAGCGGTTTGCCGCTGGCAAGGACAAGGTCGCCGATCTGCTCAGCCGATGGTCCGGCAACTCCGGAGAGGCCAAAGGTCTCGGCGATCGCAGCGAGATCGAGATCGAGCACTTCGCGGCCGATGATCGACTGGCCGTCTTCGGTAACGAGCCGGGTGACCCGAACATGATCGCCGGG
>NZ_JBELMO010000103.1:0-6980 GCF_042095715.1 Qipengyuania sp.
ACCTGTTGTCCGGCATGACCGATCCAGCCGAACGCGCGCTGATCGTGTCCGCCATGCCGATCGGTTTCAACGTGCAGCGCAGCCCCGATGGCAAATCGGGCGAATTCGCGTGGATGCCCCCCTGCACCAGCGCGGATCAGGCGGGCTGTCTGGTGAGCTATGTCACATTCCGGGCCGATGCCCCGCCCCCGGCGCAGTCCCGGTTCGGCCGTGCCACCACCCCGGGAATGGAGGTGGTCTGCGTCAATCCGGCGGCCCTGATGGGCCATGCCGACCAGGCGAACGCGATCTTTACCACCAGCGGTTCGAGTGGTTCGGGCAAGCAGCCGGACTGGGTCATGGGCAAGGCCCAGCCCACCACCAACTTCGTATCGCCCCCCGGCCTGATCGCAACCCAATGCGTGAAGCAGGGCGGCGCGAGCTATCTGGCGATGACCGTCAATGCCGATCCGAACGACCCGCGCGCCGACGATGTCGCCGGCGATGTCATGATCGCCGGGCAAAGGCTTCCCGACTGGGGGCTGCATCTCATCGACATGCCCAGCACCATGGGCGATCTGGTGGCGCTCACCGCGCGGCAATATGCCGCTTGGGAGCGGGCGCGGCGCTGATGGCCGGCTTGGCCCTTGCCCCTGCGCGAGGGCCGGCCTAACCGCCGGGGCATGACCACACATTCACGAACCGCCACGCTGATGCGCCGCGGGAGCGACTTTCTGGGCAGTGAGACCGCGATCCTGTGCGGCGCGATGAGCTGGGTGTCGGAACGCAATCTGGTATCCGCGATCAGCAACGCAGGCGGCTTCGGTGTGATTGCCTGCGGAGCGATGACCCCCGATCTTCTCGACACGGAGATCGCCGCGACGCGAGAGATGACGGACAAGCCTTTCGGCGTGAACCTCATCACCATGCATCCGCAGCTGTTCGATCTGATCGAAGTCTGCGCGAAGCACGATGTCGGTCATGTCGTGCTGGCGGGCGGCATCCCGCCCAAGGGCAGCGTGGAAGCTATCAAGAACGGCGGCGCCAGGGTGATCTGCTTCGCGCCCACGCTGGCGCTGGCGAAGAAGCTGCTGCGCTCGGGTGCAGATGCGCTGGTGATCGAAGGGATGGAGGCGGGCGGCCATATCGGCCCGGTTTCCACCAGCGTATTGGCGCAGGAAATGCTGCCCGCGCTGGCGGCGGACCACCTCGTGTTCGTGGCCGGCGGCATCGGCCGCGGGGAAGCGATGGCGGGCTATCTTGAGATGGGCGCGTGCGGGGTGCAGCTCGGCACCCGTTTCGCCTGTGCCACCGAAAGCATCGCCCATCCCGCCTTCAAGAAGGCCTTCTTCCGCGCCAGCGCGCGCGATGCCGTGGCCAGCGTGCAGCTCGACCCGCGCCTGCCGGTGATTCCGGTGCGCGCCCTCAGGAACAAGGGCACCGAGCACTTCACCGCCACCCAGCGCGAGGTCATGGGCCGCCTGGACCGCGAGGAGGTGGCGATGGCGGAGGCGCAGCTTCAGATCGAACATTACTGGGCGGGTGCGCTGCGCCGCGCCGTCGTCGACGGCGATATCGAGAACGGGAGCCTGATGGCGGGCCAATCCGTCGGCATGGTGACCGAGGAAGAACCCGTGGCCGAGATCATCGCGCGCCTCATGAGCGAAAGCGAAGCGGCGCTCGCACGCCGGTGAGCGGACCGCTCGTCCTGACGCTGTCCTGCGCCGACAGACCGGGCATCACCGCCCGCGTAGCCGGCCTGGTGTTCCAGACGGGCGGCAACATCCTCGAAGCGCAGCAGTTCAACGACCGCGAGGCCGATGCCTTTTTTATGCGCGTGGAATTCGATCCGGGCGAAGCGGACCGGGCGGATTTTGCGCGGCAGCTGGAGCCTCTCGCTCGGGAGCTTGCGATGGAGTGGCGGCTCGACGAGCGGGATCGGCCGCGCCGCACGCTGTTGATGGTCAGCAAGTTCGATCACTGCCTGGCCGATCTGCTCTACCGCTGGCGGGTGGGCGAACTGGCCATGAACCCGGTGGCGATCGTCTCCAACCACGGGCGCGAGTGGCTCACGCATGTGCCGATCGGCGATATTCCCTTTCATCATCTTCCGGTGACACGGGAAACCAAGAGCGAGCAGGAAGCCGCAGTGCGCGCGCTGGCGGAGGAAACCGGGGCCGAACTCGTCGTGCTCGCGCGCTATATGCAGATCCTGAGCGACGAGCAGGCGGCATATTTTTCCGGGCGCTGCATCAATATTCACCACAGCTTCCTGCCTGGCTTCAAAGGCGCGCAGCCCTATCACCAGGCCCATGCGCGCGGCGTCAAGATGATCGGCGCGACCGCGCATTACGTGACCGCCGATCTCGATGAAGGGCCGATCATCCATCAGGCCGCGGAACCCATCACCCACGCGGACACGCCCGAGGCGATGATCCGGAAGGGGCGGGACATCGAGAACCGGGTGCTGGCGGAAGCGGTGCGGCTGCATCTGGCAGATCGGGTTCTGCTCAGCGCCGGCAAGACGATCGTGTTCTCAGGCTAGAAGCCGCTTGGGGAAAAGACGCGGAGGCGAAGGCGCTGCTGGCGCCATTCGCCGCGTTACCCGGCAGCCAGAGCCGCTGCCGGGCACTCGTCGTTACGGGAACAAGAGCGTTCGTTACCAGTTTGATTTTGCGAACCTGTTGGGGGTTAGAACGCCGAGGCGAATACCATGTTGTTCCGCATCGATTTCGAAATCGGGATCTATCCCGACCGCATCCAGGTGAGCGACCGGCGCTCCGGTCGGTTCGTGGATTTTCGCGCGGAAGTTCCGTTTTCGGCGCAGGACAGGCTGATCGCCGATCCGGTGTATTTCGAAAATGCGCTGGCCAAGGCCCTTCGCAAGCTGATGAGCGGCGGGTTTATCCTGCTGGATGCACGGGCGAATGTCTTGCCCGCCAGCCTGGCCGAGCAGGACCGGCAGGTCGTGCGCAGCGCCCTGCGCAACATCGGCTTCAAACGGATCGCCTTCGACGAGACCGAGGACGAGCAGGCACCGCCCCGATTGCCCAGCTCCTTTGCCTCGCTGTTTTGAACCAGCGTCGGCGGGCAGCACCCTTCCGCCCCGGGCCCGGGCAGAGTCCCTGATCGACTGACACTGCGAACCGGCCCGACCTTGTGGTAACCCACGCCCGAGACCAGATCATAAAGCCCGCAACCAGGGAGAAATCATCATGTGCAGCGAATCGGAATTGAAGGAATGGGGCCGGAAGCAGAGCCTCACGCGGCGTCAGTTCGGTGCCGCGGGTGCCATGGGCGCCGTGGCGGCCTGCACCCCGATGGCGGGCCAGAGCACCCCGGCGGCGGCGGGCGGTGAAATAACCATGCGCGGTGTGGAATTCGCCGCCCCCGCCGGGACGCTGGATGGGGAATTTTATTACCGCGAGGGGACCAGGGCGCCCGGCGTGGTGTTCTGGCCCGATATCGCGGGCATTCGCCCTGCCAAGCGGCAGATGGCGCGCCGTTTGGCCGAGGCGGGCTATGCCGTCCTGCTGGCCAATCCATATTACCGAGACGTGAAGGGCCAGCAGTTCGAGGATTTCGCCGCCTTTGCATCGGGCGGCGGCTTTCAGAAGGTGTCGCCCTGGCGCGGCCGGTTCGATAGCGAGACGATCATGATGGATCAGCGCGCCGCGGCGGACTGGCTGATGCAACAGGACGCCGTGGCAAAGGATCGCGGCCTTGGCACTCAGGGCTATTGCATGACCGGCAGCTTCGCGCTGATCGGGCCGGCTGCCGCGCCCCAGATGCGCGCCGGCTGCAGCTTCCACGGCGGCGGGCTGGTTACGGATAAGCCCGGCAGTCCGCACCGGCAGTTCCAGTCGGGCAAGCACTACCTTGTCGCCATCGCCAAGAACGACGATGCGAAGGCACCGGGGGACAAGACCGCCCTCAGGGAAGCTGCGCAGGCAGCCGGTGCGATTGCGGAGATCGAGGTGTACCCTGCGGACCATGGCTGGTGCGTACCCGACAGCCCGAGTTACGATGAGGCTGCGGCGGAACGCGCCTGGGCGCGGATGCTGGAAACTTACAAGGCGGCGCTTTAGAATCCTATTTGCTGTCCTACACGCGACCTGTTTGCTAAACAGGGCTGATGGAAGGCCTCGATGCGTCACAGCGAACCGGTGTAGGAGCCTCATCGGCTGCTCACGAGCTAGCGTGTTGCAATCGAACGATTTTTCGTTCTCAGCGAAGCCCGCGTTGGCCTGAACTTAGTGTGAACTTCCGCGCCGGACAGCCGTGCCGGACATGGGGAGAGGAATAGAGATGGGCGGCACGATTTTCGCACTGGTTCTGCTGGCGGTGCTGGTGATCTTCCTGATGTCCGCCGTGAAGGTGGTGCGTCAGGGCTACGTCTATACGATCGAGCGCTTCGGCAAATTCACCAAACATGCCGAACCGGGCCTACACATCATCACCCCCTTCATCGACCGGGTCGGGCAGAAGGTGAACATGATGGAACAGGTGCTCGATATTCCGGGCCAGGAAATCATCACTGCCGACAACGCGATGGTCGGCGTGGACGCGGTGGTGTTCTTCCAGGTGCTGGACGCGGGGAAGGCGGCCTACGAGGTCAGCAATCTGTTCCAGGCGATCATGGCGCTGACCACCACCAATCTGCGCACGGTGATGGGATCAATGGATCTGGACGAGACGCTGTCGAAGCGGGACGAGATCAACGCACGCCTGCTGAGTGTGGTGGATCACGCGACCTCCCCCTGGGGCGTCAAGATCACGCGGGTGGAGATCAAGGACATCCGCCCGCCCATCGACATTTCCGAAGCCATGGCCCGGCAGATGAAGGCGGAACGGCTCAAGCGCGCCGAAATTCTGGAGGCCGAAGGCGACCGGCAGAGCCGGATCCTGCGCGCCGAGGGCGAGAAGCAGAGCGCGATCCTGAAGGCGGAAGGCGCCCGTGAAAGCGCCTTCCGCACCGCCGAGGCACGCGAGCGCGAAGCGGAGGCGGAAGCGCGCGCCACCGAGGCGGTCAGCCAGGCGATCGCGCAATCGGGCAGCATGGCCATCAATTACTTCGTGGCGCAGGAATACACCCGTGCGCTGGGCAAGTTCGCCGACAGCCCCAATGCCAAGACCATCCTGTTCCCGGTCGAAGCCACCCAGATCATCGGATCGCTCGGCGGCATCGGCGAGCTGGTGAAGGAGACCTTCGGCGATTCGAGCCGGAACGTGACCACCCCTGCCCCATCCGGAACCCCGCTGACGCAGGACCGCGAGCGCGAACCCGTGCCGCGGGTGCGCGGATCGGGCGTTCCGCGCTCGGGCGATCAGCGGTGATGCGGCGCTGAGCGATGGACGGGATCGAACCCTATTGGTGGTGGTTCGCCGCGGGCCTCGCGCTCGCCGGTCTGGAGATGCTGGTGCCGGGGGTCTATCTGGTCTGGCTGGCGCTGGCCGCGCTTGCCACCGGCGTGCTGGTGCTGGCCGGAGATCCGCCGTTCCTGCTGCAGATCGTCAACTTCGTCTTTCTGTCGCTCATCTTCGCCTACTCTGCGCGCCGATGGGTCCGCGAGAAGCCCATCGAATCGAGCGATCCGCTTCTCAACAATCGGGCTGGCCGGCTGGTGGGCAGCACCGCCGTGGTCACGACCCCGCTGGAAGGCGGCCAGGGCCGGGTGCGCGTGGGCGATGGGGAATGGATGGCGAGCGGGCCGGATTCGCCGGAAGGCGCGCGTGTGCGCATTTCCGGGCACATCGGCGGGGTGCTGAGCGTGGAGCCGCTCGAACTACCGCCTCCAGCCTGAAACGAGGGGCCTTGAGGCGGCTCCTGGGCCTTAGTAGCTGAGCCGTTCGCCGAAGCGGCCGTTCTTGCGGTACCGGGTCATCCAGTCATCGAGAAACAGGCCCAGGGGCTTGGGCTCGATCCCGAAGGCCTTGACCCCCCCCTTTCCCGATGCGGGGACATTGCCCGCCTTCAGCAGGCCCCATTGGTCGGAGTTCATGGGCGTGCCCGGTAGCTTGGCAAACAAGCCGCCGAGCTCGTCCGGCACGGGGAAGAAACTGCGGTCGCGGTGCTGGGCCCTGGCGATGCGGCGATTGAGTTCCAGCATGGTCATCACCTCGGGTCCGCCGACCTCGTAGGTGTTGCCCCCGAAGGTGCCCGGTGCCTCCAGCGCCCGCACCGCCGCTTCCGCCACGTCGGCGACATAAGTCGGCGCAACCTGCGCCTGCGGCGCGAACACCGGCATCACCGGCAAGCGGGCGATCAGCGGGGCGAACAGGTCGGTCACGCCGCCACCCTGGCCGAACAGCAGCGAAGGGCGGATGATCGTGGCGGCCGGGAAGCCGGCCAGCACGCGCTCTTCGCCAAGCAGCTTCGCCTCGGCATAGCGGTTGCCGTCGTGCTGCTCGGGTACGATCGCACTGACATGCACGAAAGCGGCCGCCCCGTTGCTCGCCAGCGCCTCCGCCATCCAGCCCGGCGCCTCTCCCATCAAGCGCCTGAGGTTGCCCGAGAACGCGCCCACCAGGTTCACCGCCGCATCCGCTCCGGTCATCACGCGCTGGACCGCCGCCTTATCGGTCGCATCGGCGCGAACCACCTGGATCTGGCCGAGATTGGCGAGCGGCTTGAGCTTGAACGCCTTCTCCGGATGGCGCGAGGCGATACGCAACCGCGCTCCGCGCTTCAGCAGCGCCTGCGCGACCTGCGAGCCCAGAAAGCCGCTGCCGCCCATGAGCACCACCAGTTTGCCATTCAGCGCCTTGGAAACTGCCATCGTCGTGATCTTTCAGCCTTGGGGTTTTCGAACTGGTCCGCCCTTGCCCGATGCGCCGCCCCCCCGCAAGGCATCGCGCATCGCAAAGGCGATTGACAGCCTGCCCATCGCTTCGCTAGTGGCCCGCCCCTACCCGCGACGCCAGAAACAAGTCTGGCTCATCGCATGTGCCCAGATGGCGGAATTGGTAGACGCACCGTCTTCAGGTGGCGGCGCTCGCAA
>NZ_JBELMO010000104.1:0-6797 GCF_042095715.1 Qipengyuania sp.
GGCGGCCTCGGCGCGCGCCGAGGCCGCCTTCGCGCGGCAGCAGGTTGCGCGCTATCAGCCGCTGGCGGCGTCTGGCGCAGAGCCAGGCGAGCGATTTGCTCAGCTTCAGACGCAGGCACGACAGGCAGATGAGCGCGCCAATGCTGCTCAGGCCGGCCTTACCGCAGCAGAAAGGCGCGTTGGCACGCTTGGTGCGCAGGTACGACAGGCGCAATCGCAAGCCGAAGCCGCTCGCGCTCAGCTCTCCGCCGCGCGTGTGAACACCGAATCGACGTTGCTCAAGGCAGCGATCGATGGTCGCGTCGGCGATCTCGCTGTCCGGGTAGGGCAGTTCGTACAGCCCGGAACGCGCCTGATGACGCTGGTGCCGGTGGAGCGCCTCTTCATCGAGGCCAATTTTAAAGAGACGCAGCTAGGTCTCATGCGAGTCGGCCAGCCCGTCAGCATCGACGTCGACGCGCTCCCCGGGGTCGAGCTGAAAGGGCGGGTTGCCAGCTTCGCACCGGGCACAGGTGCCCAGTTCTCCGTGCTCCCGCCGCAAAACGCGACCGGCAACTTCACGAAGATCGTTCAGCGCGTGCCCGTCCGTATCGCGATCGATGCGCCGCCCGAAGTCAGGCCCCTTCTGGTTCCCGGAATGTCGGTCGGCATTACTGTCGATACCCGTTCGGCCAAAGGCGACCTGGAGAGAATCCGGCAGGCCGTAAGTCGGAAGCGCTGAGCGTGGCGACGGTTGCTGCATCTCCGGGGACGTTACGCGCCGAGCGAGCCGACTCGACGGCCTGGATCGCGGTCGCGGCCGGCGCGCTGGGCGCGCTGCTCGCGACACTCGACATCTCGATCGTCAACTCGGCGCTGCCGACTATCCAAGGGGAGATCGGAGCGACCGGCACGGAAGGAACGTGGATCGCCACGGCTTTTCTCGTTGCCGAGATCATCATCATACCGCTGAGCGCGTGGCTGGAACGGCTTTTGGGGTTGAGGACACTTCTCCTCATCTCTGTGACCTCTTTTACAGGATTCTCGGTCCTGTGCGGCACCGCTACGGATCTGATGACAATGATCGTCGGAAGGGCGGGTCAGGGGTTCACGGGCGGCGTGCTCATCCCGACAGCGATGACGATCGTCGCAAAGCGCCTCCCGCCATCGCAACAGCCAATCGGCATGGCCCTTTTTGGAATGACCGTCATCCTGGGTCCGGTTCTTGGCCCCCTGCTCGGAGGCTGGCTCACGGAAAATCTGAGCTGGCATTATGCCTTCTTCGTCAACGTGCCGGTCTGCGGTCTGCTCTTGCTGCTGCTGCTTCTCGGCCTGCCGCACGAGAAAACGAACTGGGTCTATTTCCGCGAGGCGGACTGGTTCGGGATCGTCGGCATGATCCTCGGCCTGGGAGGACTGACGGTCGTGCTTGAGGAAGGGCACCGTGAAGAATGGTTTGAATCGACGTACATCGTCCGGCTGACGATCATGACCCTGATTGGTTTTGTCATGCTGGGTATCGGACAATTCAGGGCCGCCAAGCCTGTGCTTAAGCTGCGGATCGTGATGAATCGACAATTCGGCAGCGTCGTCGTCATGGCGCTGGCGCTGGGCATGGTGATGTACGGCTCGACCTTCGTCATCCCGCAATTCCTCGCGCTGATCGCTAACTATAACGCCCTTGAGACGGGTCAGGTGATTTTCCTCATGGGTGTGCCTGCCTTCCTGCTGATGCCCGTCATCCCGCTGCTTATCCGCGTCGTCGATATCAGGATCGCCGTTGGCACAGGCCTTGCGCTCATGGCCGCCAGCTGCCTCGTCAACACCAGCCTCACCGCGGAATCTGCCGGAGAAGCCTTTACCGCCGGACAGTTACTGCGTGGTGTCGGCATGATCCTCACCATGCTGTTCCTGAACCAGGCCACTATCGCTTCGGTCAGCAAGGAGGATGCCGGTGATGCATCAGGCATCTTCAATGCCGCACGAAATCTCGGCGGGTCGTTCGCTTTGGCCGCCCTGGCCTCCTTTCAGGACCAGCGAATGTCGCTCCATAGCCGACGGATGGAAGAGACCCTTTGGGCAAACGACCCAAGGTTGCAGGATTATCTCGCCGGCATGACCAGGACGTTCGGCCAGATGGACGCCGCCCTTCAGTCGCTTGCCGGGACCATTCAGCAGCAGGCCTTCATCATGACGTACAATGACATTTTCCTGGCGATGGCGCTTGCGACACTAGCCACGCTTCCACTCGTTTTGTTCCTGCGCCCGCTGCCTAAAGGGCAGTCCATGGCGATGCATTGAGGCTGCGATGATAAACTTCAGAGGTCTCGTTCTCGCCCCCTTGCTGCTCGGCGGATGTGTCGTTGGCCCGGACTACGCCGGACCGCCGGGGTTGGATCGCGCCGCCCCCCAATCCAAGTTCGTGCGCCAGACCGCGAGTACGAGCACCAATGACCCCGCAGTTGCTGAGTGGTGGACGGCCCTTCAAGATCCGGTCCTGAACGAGCTTGAGCAACGCGCACTTGCAGCGAATCCGTCGATCGATGTCGCCCAGGCGCGACTCCGTCAGGCGCGTGCATCCGTGCGCCAGGAGCGCGCTAACCGCTTTCCGAAAGCTGGGGCACAAGCGACCGGAATCTTCGCCGACCTTCCCGGGATCGATCTGCAGTCAGCTCAGGGGAACGGCGCAACGCCCCCTTCCCAGGACGCGGATTCCTCTCTCCAGTTTTTCAATCTCGGCCTGAACGCAAATTGGGAAATCGATTTTGCGGGAGGCCAGATCCGAAAAATAGAATCCGCTAACGCACTAGCCGCAGCGGCGTCCTACAACGCGGCAGATGCACACGTTCAACTCGCAGCCGACGTTGCGCAAAGTTATACGAATCTGCGGGACCGGCAGCAGCGCGCCGCTGCACTTCGTGGGGGGCTGGACCTGCAGAAGCAGCAGCTAGGCCTCGCTCGGCAACGCTTTCAGCAGGGCACGGTGCCGGCCTTTGCCATTGGTCAGGCGAACCGCGCCATTCAGGCTACCAACGGCGATCTCGCTACGGCTGAGGCGGAGATCGGAATTTATCTCAATGCGCTCGCCGTGCTTGCAGGGGAGGCGCCAGGGAGGCTCGATTCCTTGCTGGCTATCCCGCGTGACGTCCCCTTGCCACCACAGGTCGTCGCCATCGGCGATCCCGCCTCTCTACTTCGCCGTCGACCCGACATACGCGCCGCCGAGCGCAATCTGGCGGCCACGACCGCCCGGATTGGCGTCGCTGAAGCAGCGCGTTTTCCCAAGATCAGCTTTATGGGGATCCTAGGCATCGGCGGAACGTCTGTCGGAGACCTGGTCGATCTGGGAAATATCTCCAACATTGCCGTGCCCCAGCTACAATGGGGGTTGCTCGATTTTGGACGAACTTCGGCCCAGATAACGCAAGCGCGCGCTGGACGAGACGAAGCTGAGGCACAGTATCGACAGGTCGTTCTAGGTGCGTTCCAGGACGCCGAGAATTCGCTCGCGCGCTTTGCACAGCAACGTCGCAATGTGGCAGCGCTCGCCGAGATCAAGCGATCGGCTGACGAGTCAGACATTTTGACACAACAACGCTTCCAGCGACAGGTGATTTCCCGCAGTGACGCACTCGAGTCCGGTCGTCAGAAAGTGCTTGCTGCATCAAACCTTCAAAGTGCGGTTGCGGCTCTTACGGCAAGTTATATCGCCATCCAAAAATCACTCGGACTCGGGTGGCAGGAATCGACCTATCAAGGATTGGCAACGGATTCCTCGACCACGTCTATCGGAACAAATCAGTGATCCCTCCGCCTGTCATGCCCTGGTGTCGCCTTTGGGGTAGTTACCGAATTACCATAACGGCGCCTTGACTGAGGAGACGCTGCTGTGGTCGACACCGAAATACGGTCTGTATGGAACGGGAGGTGACGATGCAACTTCGGTCGGGAGTTCAAGATTGAGCAGTTAAGCTGGCGCAGGATTAAGGGCGACTGCTTCTTCACTTCAATTTATTGATCTACGCACGATACGCGGCCTTTCGGATTGGCAAGACCTGGCTCTGGCAATCGGACTGGCAAGCCTGCGCCGGCAGTTTGTTGACGTCGTCGCTCCGCTCGACGGACTGCGTCCTGCGCATGACTAGGGCCAAGGGACAACCAGAACGAGCCCGCCGATTTGTACGCCATTGCCGCCGCGGGCCCTACGCCGGTGTGTTCGCTCTTTTCATGTCGGGTCTATCGGCTCCAATCGGCATCAGACGCCAATCCCGTTGGAGTAGAGTTATGTCGACGAAACCTGAGGCCCTCAAAAAGCGGATGATCCGCCGCCATGAGCTTCGGCAGATCATACCGCTGGCCGACACCACCATCTACGAGATGGAACTGCGCGGCGAATTCCCTCGTCGCTTTGCGCTCACCCCGCGCTGTGTGGTGTGGGATCTGGCCGAGGTCGAAGCGTGGCTGACCGAGCGCCTGGCGACAGCTCGGCGATCGCCCATCGACCGCGCGCCGCATCCTGATGTACGCAAGCGCAAGGCGCGCCCCGTCAAAGCGCCGGATCAGGCACGAGCATAGGCATCGAGGGCGGAATCAGGACCGGCACGCGCTTCTGCCCCGCCACCCAAGCATCGATGATATCAGACCACTCCTGCATCATATGCCGCCGCTGATGCTCGTACTCCGCCTTGTTGTAGACGCCGCGCGAGGATCGCCCATCTTCATGGGCCAGGCACTTTTCGATCCAGTCACTGTTGAACCCCAGTTCGTTGAGCAGGGTCGATCCGGTGCGGCGCAAGTCATGTACCGTGAACGGCTCCAGCGGTAAGCCTTCCTTCTGCGCACGCTCCACGACGGCATAGGTGACGCGATTAAAGGTCGCCCGGGACATCGGCGCATCCGCATCATACCGAGACGGCAGAAGGTAGCGCGAGTTACCCGCGCAGGTCTTCAACGCGATCATGATGTCGAGGCATTGCTGCGAGAGATAGACGTTATGCGCCTTGGATCGCTTCATGCGTTCCTTGGGGATCGTCCACACGGCGTTCTCGAAGTCCACCTCGTCCCAGACCGCATCCTGCAGCTCGCTCTTGCGCACCATTGTCAGCAGAAAGAGGCGCATCCCGAGTCGGATCGTTGGCAGCGTCGCCACATGGTCGAGCTGCTTGAGCATCACGCGAATTTCCGTCGGCGACAGCGACCGGTCCTTTGGAACGAACTTCGCGATCGAGGCGGGGCCGACATCGTCGGCCGGATTGGCGACCTTCTCGCCGTGCAAGATCGCAAATCCGTAGATCTGCTTCAGGATGTCGCGGACATGGATCGCAGTCGCCGGAGCGCCGCGATCGACGATCTTGCCGCAGTGGGCGCGCAGGTCATCCGGCGTGATTTCTGTCAGCAGCCGATTCTTCCAGACTGGCAGAAGCTCTCGTTCGAAGATCGAACGCCGCATTGCGCGGGTGCTGTCCGCCATCGGCGCCTTCACCAACCAGCGCTCACCAAACTCACCGAAGCTCTTGGCCTCTTTGATCCGGCGTTTGTCGCGCTGCTTTTCCTGGGCAGGGGACCTGCCTTCGAAGACTGCACGTTTAGCGTCGATCGTCGCTTCACGGGCTCGAGCAAGGGACAAACCGGAGGGACCGTACTTCCCGAGCGTCAGCGTCTCGCGTCGCCCATGCAGCCGGTAGTCCAGCCGAAACGTCAGCGTCCCGGAGGTTGAGACCTGAACATAAAGGCCGTCACGGTCCGTGACCTTGTATGCTTTTTCGCGTGGTTTCAGGTTCTTAAGGGCAACATCGGTGAGCATACCGACCTCCTCTACGCAAAATACCGTCAGGCGATTTTCGGCAATTCTGCCGAAATTGTCGCATGATTTACAATGGCTTAGTGCGGAAAGAATACCGTCACTGGCTTCAATACCTCTGACGGTATCGCTGGACTGGGCCAAGTGCAAGTTTGCCGGATACCGTCACGCAGGACGCCAGGGCCAACCGCTGCTCCGCGATTGACCTCGATAGATAGCGTGAGATAGTCTTTTTATTTCAATGCTTTGACCGAGCTTTGCCGATTGATCGCGATAGCCAAAAATGGCCCCGAATCATTCCCACTCGATCGTGCCGGGGGGCTTCGAGGTGTAATCGTAAGTGACGCGGTTGATGCCCTTCACTTCGTTGATGATCCGCGTCGCCACGCGCGGCAGGAAGTCACCCGGAAACTGGAATGCCTGCGCTGTCATGCCGTCGGTCGAGGTCACCGCCCGTAGTGCCAGCACCGAGTCATAGGTCCGCCCGTCGCCCATCACGCCGACCGAGCGGACCGGCAACAATACCGCAAACGCCTGCCAGATCGCATCGTACAGCCCGGCCGAGCGGATCTCCTCAAGGTAGATCGCGTCCGCCTTGCGCAGGATGTCGCACCGTTCCTTCGTCACCTCGCCCGGGATACGGATCGCGAGCCCGGGACCGGGGAACGGATGCCGGCCGACGAACACGTCGGGCAGGCCCAGCTCGCGACCCAGCACGCGCACCTCGTCCTTGAACAATTCGCGCAGCGGCTCGACCAGCTTCATATTCATCCGCTCGGGCAGCCCACCGACATTGTGGTGACTTTTGATCGTCACCGATGGTCCGCCGGTGAAGCTGACGCTTTCGATCACGTCCGGGTAAAGCGTGCCCTGCGCCAGGAATTCCGCCCCGCCGATCTTCTTCGCCTCCGCCTCGAACACGTCGATGAAGGTCTTGCCGATGAACTTGCGCTTCGCCTCGGGATCGGTGACCCCGGCCAGCCCGTCCATGAACAGGTCCTGTGCCTGCACATGGACC
>NZ_JBELMO010000105.1:0-6727 GCF_042095715.1 Qipengyuania sp.
CGAGAGTGAGGCAATCGAGCAGCAGGTCGAGAAGGCCGGGACGCGCCTCCAGCAAGCGGAAGACATTGATGGCACTGGGAAGCCGTTCAAGCAGCGTTTCCCATCTGGCGAGCGCCACGTCTGGCCGGTCCGACGCTGCGAAGGCTGCAAGCAGTTGCGGCCTCAGCGCGGTGAAAGCGCCGATGGCCGCCTCGCTGCGGAGCGCGCGATAGCGGCCATCGGTCCATCCATCGGCACGCTCCGCCATCTCGGCGGGGGCATCCAGGTGCGGTTCGTCGGCAGACCCACCCAGCAAATCGCCGTAGCGCTCCGCAACCTGCGCGCAGACGGGGGCCAGGCTGCGGATCAACGCTTCGCCGTCCTGCTGCCCGCTCAACCGGGCCACCGCCTCCAGCGCCTCCCCATCGGGAAGGCTGTGGGTCTGCTGGTCGCCGATCATTTGCAGTCGGTGTTCCTCGGTCCGCAGCCGATCATAGGCGTCACCCATTACAAGAGCGTCGCGTGCATCGATATGCCCGGCCTCAGCCAGCGCCTCCAGCGCCGGCCGCGTTTCACGCACCCTGAGCGAGGGATCGCGTCCGCCATGGATCAATTGATGGGTCTGGGCGAAGAATTCGACTTCCCGAATGCCGCCGCGCCCTTGCTTGAGATTGAAGCCGGGGCCGGGCTCTCGCGGGCCGGCATAGCGGTCGCGGATGCGCATGGAGAGCCTGCGCACCTCCTCGATCGCACCGAAATCGAGGCTTCGGCGCCAGACGAAGGGGGAAATGGTATCGAGAAAGGCTGTACCGGCCTCAACATCGCCCGCACAGGCGCGCGCCCGGATGAAGGCCGCGCGTTCCCAGGCGAGTGCGGAACTTTCATAGTGCGTCGTCGCGGCCGCCAGCGAAATTGCGGGCGGAGAAACTTCCGACGCGGGGCGAAGCCGCAAATCGACGCGAAAGACATAGCCCTCCTCGGTAACATCGCTCAGCAGGCGGACCACTTCACGCGCGTAACGCTGCGCCGCTTCCGCGGGTTCGTCGCGTTCGCGCCTCGGCAGGGTCTCCGGGTCGAACAGCAGGATGGGATCGATGTCGGAGCTATAGTTCAGCTCGCGCGCGCCATGCTTGCCCAGGGCCAGCGCGATGAAGCCGGCGGGCGCCTGGTCCGGCACGCGCCGCGATATGCCGGCGGCAATCGCCCTGTCCAGCGCCCGGTCCGCGAAATCGCTGAGTTCCCCCATCACGCGCGCCAGAGGAAACGCGCCCGCCAGATCGCCGATCGCCAGCGCCAGCGCCAAGGCGCGGCGTTCCCGGCGCAGGGCCACTCCGGCGTCGGTGGACGATGCCCCTACGAGCCGGGCAGCCGCGAGCGCTTCTTCACCCAGGCCATCCGCGAGCAGCGAAGCGATCTTGGTTTCCCGATCGAGCAGCCGCGCGAGGAAGGGCGCGTTGCGCCGCGCGCGGTCTATCGCCCCCTGCCAATCTGCCATCCCCGCCCCCTGCCCGCACCGCGCGGCGCACGCAAGCTTGCGGTCGCGGTTGCTCTCTGCAAGACGGGCGTCACAGCCCTCAAGCCATAGCAGATACGGGACCGCACGATGAAACGCACGCTTCTCCCCGCGCTCGGCGCAAGCCTGATGATATCCGCCTGCGCAACGATGCCGGCCCAGGACAGTACGCCTGCCGCCGAGGCCTCTCTCGATGTCAAAACGATGAAGGAGGTGACGCGCACGCTTTCATCCGACGCCTTCGAGGGACGCATGCCCGGCTCGCCTGGCGAAGAAAAAACGGTCGCCTACCTGATCGAGCGGTTCAAGGCCGCCGGGCTTACCCCGGGGAACAGGGGCAGCTGGGTCCAGAACGTGCCGCTGGTGGAGATTACTGGCAAGAATTTCGCCCCGCTGACGGTGAAGGGCGGCGCGCAGCCGATGGCCTTTCAGTTCGGTAAGGATTGGGTCGGCGTGACCTATCGCGAGGACAAGGCGACCGCGCTGAAGGACAGCGAGTTGGTCTTCGTGGGCTATGGCGTCGTCGCGCCCGAGCGCAACTGGAACGACTACGCCGGCGTCGACATGCGCGGGAAGACTGCGGTCATCCTGGTCAACGATCCCGATTTCGGCGCCGAGACGCTCGAGGGCCCGTTCAACGGCAAGGCTATGACCTATTACGGCCGCTGGACCTACAAATACGAAGAAGCGGCCCGGCAAGGTGCCGCCGGGGCGATCATCATCCATGATACGGCGCCTGCCGCCTATGGCTGGAACGTGGTCGAATCGAGCTGGTCGGGTCCGCAGGCATATGCGCAGCGCGGCCCCGACGCGCCGCCGCTGACCATGATGAACGGCTGGGTGCAAAAGGGCGTGGCGCAGAAAATCCTGACCTCCGCGGGCAAGGATCTGGCATCGCTCACCACCGCCGCACGCAGGCAGGGCTTCAGGCCGGTGCCGCTGGGCCTCACGGTCTCGACCAATTTCCAGAGCGACATTCGCAAGTTCCAGTCCCGCAATGTGATCGGCATGTTGCCGGGATCGGGCGCGCCGGACGAATATGTGATGCACACCGCGCATTGGGATCATCTCGGCCGCTGCACGCCCGCGCCCGATGGCGACGATATCTGCAATGGGGCGGTCGACAACGCCACCGGCACCGCAGCTCTCGTCGCTCTGGCCGAAGCGCACCACAAGGCCGGGCCGGCGCGGCGCAGCCTGGTTTTCCTGGCAGTGACCGCAGAAGAATCGGGCCTGCTCGGCGCGGATTATTATGCCGCCAATCCCGTCTTCCCGCTTTCGCAGACCGTGGGCGGAATTAATATGGACGCGTTTCTCATCGCGGGTCCTGCGCGGGACGTCACCGTGGTTGGTCCCGGCAAGAGCGAACTCGACAGCTATCTGAACGCTGCGCTCGTTGCAGATGGTCGGGTGGCCACCCCCAATCCCAAGCCGGAGGCGGGGTATTACTATCGGTCCGATCACTTCGCCTTCGCCAAGCGGGGCGTACCGATGCTCTACATCGATGGGGGCGAGGATCTGGTGAAGGGCGGGCGCGCCGCTGGCGAGGCGATCGCGGGCGACTATACCGAAAATCGCTATCACGGCCCCAATGACGAATATGATCCCAACTGGGATTGGTCGGGCGTGATGGCCGATCTGCAGCTGTATTATCGTATCGGCCGCAGCCTGGCCGAAACCAGTGCCTGGCCCAACTGGGTGCCCGGGGACGAGTTCAGGGCGATCCGTGACAAGGATTGCGCCGCGTCCCCGTCCGGCTGCTGACGGATAGCGCGATGGCTTGGCGGATGCCGCCCGAATGGGCGCCGCAGGACTGGCTGTGGATCGGCTTCCCTCACGATGCCGACGAATGGCCCGAGGTGCTTGCGCGTGCGCAGGAACAGATCGCGGCTTTCGCCAATGCCGTGGCTGAAACCGGGCAGGGCGTGCGATTGCTGGTGCGCGATGCCGCCAACGAAGCGCGCGCGAAGCAGCTCGTTTCCGGCGCGGCCAGTCTTGAACGGCGCGAATATGGCGATGTCTGGCTGCGCGACACCGGCCCGCTGATCCTCTCTGGCGAGGATGACGCGCGCGCCGCGCGCCGCTTCGGCTTCAACGGTTGGGGCGGCAAATACGAGATGGCGGGCGATCAGACCATTGGCGCGCAGCTGTCGACGGATGAAGGGCTGTCGCTCAAGGTGGCGGACTGGATCCTGGAAGGCGGCGCGATCGATGGCGACGGGACCGGGCTGGTGGTCACGACCGAGCAATGCTTGCTCAACCCCAATCGCAATCCCGAACTCTCCCGCGAAGATATCGAGCGCCGGCTGAACCGCGATCTGGGCTTTGATCGCGTGCTGTGGTTGGGCGATGGTCTCATCAACGATCATACCGACGGGCATGTCGACAATCTGGCGCGATTTGTGTCGCCGAACCGGCTGGCGCTGCCTCGCGCGACCGGCAAGGACGATCCCAACGCGGCGATCTATGCCGATGCCAAGCGCCGCGCCGAGGATTTCGGCGTCGAGGTGGCGGAGATTCCTTCTCCCGGCCTCGTCACCCGCGGCGATTTTGTGGAGCCGGCCAGCTACGCCAATTTCGCCATCACGACCCATCTCGTGGTGGTGCCGACCTTTGGCAGCCCGCATGACGAGGAGGGCGTATCTGCCATCGCGGAGCTGTTTCCGGACCGGGCCACTATCGGCCTTCCCGCCGATGCGGTGCTGGCAGGCGGCGGCGGGTTCCACTGCGCCAGCCAGCAGATGCCATCCGAGGGCTGGCGGCCTTAAGACTTTCTTAGCGTTTGCGGGTGCACAGTAGCCGAATGACCCGCGCTATCGCCCTTGCCCGCACCATGTCAGCACAACGCCGCGCGCGTCTCGAAGCGGCCCTGCGTATCGTCATCGTGTCGGGCTGCGCCCTGGCGCTGACCATGGCCGGACGCCCGCTGCCCTTCTAGACGCCCGCCAATCGGGCCAGCGAGACTAGAGCGGTCGCACCCAGCAACCCGAAGACGCTCAGCCGCCACTGGCGCTCCGTTACCCTTCCATAGGCGCGGTGACCCAACCAGTCGCCTGCGATCATCACGGGAAGCAGAGCCAGCGCGAGCGCGACCTGCTGCCATCCTCCGGTCCCGGTCGCGATGAACAGCGCGCTCGACAGCGGCGTGACGACGAGAAAAATCGCCATCATCGATGCCCTTGCCGCACCGGGCGACAAGCGCCCCCGAAGATAGAAAGGCGCCATTCCGGGACCCGGCATTCCCGCGAACCCGCCGAAAAATCCCGTCGCCAGACCCGAAAGTGTCATCGCCGGCCAGCGAGGCATGCGTAGCGGACCCAAAGGTGTCACGACGAGAACGAAGGATCCCAGCGAAACCAGCGCGATCAGAAAACGGGCCCAGTCGGGCCTTAGCGTCGTAACCAGATAGAGGCCCAGCGGTACCGCCAGCAGCGCAAGCAGCGCGATCGGCAGGGCGGACCTGTCGGCGTCCCTTCTGATCCGCCCGATATCGGTAAGCCCGACGCCGAACAGCGTCAGATTGCCGACCAGCACGGCCAAGGGGGGCGCGATGAAGTTGCCCAACACCGGCACCAGCACCACCGACAGGCCGAACCCCGCCAGCCCACGCACGAAGCCTGCCGCAAAGGCAGTGACGGCGACGACGATCCAGACCTCGATTCCGCCGCCCAAGGCGATCTCGCTCAGCGCAGGTCGGGAGGCGTGGCTTCGGTGCGGAGCATGGCGATGGCCTCATCTACCGTCATGATCCGCTGATCCTTCTCTCCCAGCGTGCGAATGGCGACCTTGCCCTCATCCGCTTCGCGCTTGCCGACGACCAGAAGATGCGGAACCTTCGCAAGGCTGTGCTCGCGCACCTTGTAATTGATCTTCTCGTTTCGAAGGTCGCTCTCCACGCGCAGGCCGGCTGCCTGGAGCTTGCCGACGACATCCTTTGCGTAATCGTCGGCGTCAGACACGATCGTGGCCACGACAGCCTGCACCGGCGCGAGCCAGGTGGGCAGGCGCCCGGCGAAGTGCTCGATAAGGATGCCGATAAAGCGTTCGTAGGAACCGAAGATCGCGCGGTGCAGCATGACCGGACGATGCTTTTCGCCATCCTCCCCGACGTAGCTCGCATCGAGACGTTCGGGCAGGACGCGGTCGCCCTGGATCGTGCCGACCTGCCACGTCCGGCCGATCGCGTCGGTCAGATGCCATTCGAGCTTCGGCGCATAGAAGGCGCCTTCGCCGGGCAGCTCTTCCCAGCCATATGCCTCGTTCGCCATGCCCGCTTCGGCAACGGCATCGCGCAGTTCCTGTTCGGCCTTGTCCCAGTCCGCCTCGCTTCCGAAACGCTTTTCGGGGCGCAGAGCCAGCTTCACATGATAGGTGAAGCCGAAATCCTTGTAGACGCTGTCGGCCAGCGCGCAGAAGGCGCGAACTTCTTCCACGACCTGAGCCTCCGTGCAGAAGATGTGGGCATCGTCTTGCGTGAACTGACGCACGCGCATCAGGCCGTGCAGCGCGCCATGCGGTTCGTTGCGGTGGCAGCACCCCATCTCGCCCAGCCGGACGGGCAGGTCGCGATAGCTGGTGATGCCCTGCTTGAAGACGAGCACGTGGGCGGGACAGTTCATCGGCTTGATGGCCATCCACTCCGCGTCCGCCGCCACCTTCGGATTGGCCGGGCCGTCTCCCAGGCCATCCACCTCTGGCACGATGTCGGGCACGGCAAACATGTTCTCGGCATATTTGCCCCAGTGGCCGGATTGCTCCCACTGCCGCACGTCCATCAGCTGCGGCGTCTTGATTTCGCGATAGCCAGCGCCGTCCATCTTGCGGCGCATGTAGGCTTCCAGCTCGCGCCAGATGCGATAGCCCTTTGGATGCCAGAATACGCTGCCGTGCGCTTCTTCCTGCAGGTGGAACAGGTCCATCTCGCGGCCCAGCTTGCGGTGGTCGCGCTTAGCGGCCTCCTCCAGACGATTGAGGTGCGCGTCGAGCTGCTTCTTGTTGAGCCAGCCCGTGCCGTAGATGCGCGTGAGCTGCGCGTTCTTCTGGTCGCCGCGCCAGTATGCGCCGGCCACCCGCATCAGCTTGAAGGCGGCGGGATCGAGCTTGCCCGTGCTGGCGAGATGCGGCCCGCGGCACATGTCGAGCCAGCTGCCTTCCTCGCCCGGATTGCCCGAATGATAGACCGTCAGTTCCTCGCCCTCGGGCAGTTCGGCGGCCCATTCGGCCTTGAAGGTCTCG
>NZ_JBELMO010000106.1:0-6558 GCF_042095715.1 Qipengyuania sp.
ACAAACCGCGATTGCAGCTGTTGGCCGCGCGCGCTCATCTGGAACTCGATGTCGTCGAAGCGCACCGGCCCGTAATAGTCGCGATTGGCTTCGATCTCGGCCATGCCCCATTCGCGATAAGCCTGGCTCAGGTTCAGCGTGCCTGCGGCACTGTTGGCCTCGTACCAGCTGGCTTGGTTCTCGAGGCGGCTGGCTATCTCTTCGGCCCGACGCGCCTCTCGCGTGTAGCTTTCGGCTTCGGTCAGCGATCGGCTGAGACCCGACGAGCTGGTCGATACCTGCGATACCGAGCTCGAGCTCGTCTCGCGCAGAAAGCCTTCACGCGTGTTCGACCAGTTGCGACTGTCGGAAAGCTGGCGCAGCGTTCCCATGATCCTGCCGCGGTCTTCCGAAGCGATTCCGATATCGCTGTCTGTCCATGACTGGTTGCGGCCACCTCTGGCCTTGGCACCCACTTGAGCTACGCCAACATTGGCTCCAGCCCCACCACTTACCTCGCCATTGAGGAACCATGAGATCGTAATGTCGTCGGAGGCGCGCCGGGAAAGGCCGAACTGCTGCTGGAGCGTCCTTGAGGCATTGTCGACTTCGCTGAATGCCGTGCCGATGCTGTCGTTCGTGCCGACGCCGCTGACTGTGTCGGAGCTCTGACCCTGGCTGTAGGCGTTGCGGATCTCGCTGAACCGGGTGAGCGCAGAGCTCGTCGATTGCTGGGCGAGGTTGGCATAGGTCTCGCTCTGCGTTCGGCTCTGGCTAGCCATCGTTCCGAGGCGTCCGGTGAAGTCCTGCCCCAGCGTCGGTGTGAACGGATAGCTTGAATTCGGGACAGCAGCGAACTCGCCATCGGGGAAGCTGGTAGTCTGCGTGCCGCTATCGCTGAAACCACGCGTTTGTGCCGCGCCATAGGCGATGTTGGGTGCCAGATTGCCCTGCGCAAACTGGCGGGAAAACACCGTCGAATTGTCGATGTTCGAGTTGCCTAGTGAGACATTGCCGGTGCTCGCTTCGCGCGAGGCTTCCTCGGCCGCGTTCTGACTTGGGTTGAGATAACTCGTTGCCTGGCCCGAAATCGCCAGCGCACCACGTGCCACCCCGCCGGCAAGGAAAGGGA
This sequence comes from Qipengyuania sp., assembly GCF_042095715.1. GTDB lineage: Bacteria > Pseudomonadota > Alphaproteobacteria > Sphingomonadales > Sphingomonadaceae > Qipengyuania. The sequence goes on from NZ_JBELMO010000106.1 coordinate 1,112, forward strand.
TCGAGGCGACAAGATAGCCCGCCAGGATGCCGATATCGCTGTTGACGTCGCTCATGCCGGCAAAGGTCGCGAGGCTGAGGCCCGTGCTGCCGCCAGCGGCGGCGACATCGCCCGCGCCTTTGAACATCAGGATCATGTGCAGGATGACGAAGAGCGGTCCCCACGCCGCAAGGTAGAAGAAGCCGGTGACGTAGCCTCTCAATGCAATGGGTCCGGTCCGCGGCATCAGGAACAGCGGGAACAGGACAGGGAACAGCGCGTAGAACACCACTGTCAGCACGACATTGAGGATCGGGACCCATTTCATCGCGTTGTGCGCGATCGAGGAATAGGTCCGCTCGGTCTGAATATCTGCCCGGGTCTGCGCGAAGACGTCGATACTGCCCGTGCCGCTCGCCCCGGCAAAGCCGTGCATAGCCTGGTTCATGGCATTGATCGTCAGCACCTGGCGGAAGATGTCGCTCGCGCTGCGCGAGATGCCGGTGAGATACTGATAGGCAATCGGGAGGTCGGCCATGAGCTTGGCCTTGGCGAGCGCTTCGGTCTGGCGCGGATAGAGCTGACGCCCCGCAACAAGCGTCATATCGTCAATGAGGCTCGCCCACTGACCCGACAGCGCGGTGTAGGCTTCACGGCAGGTGATGATCGAGGCCGTCACGCTGTCGTCGGCCTGCCGGGTCAGGAATTTTTGCGCGCGCGCCGCGCTGCCCGGTGCGATCGTCGCCCAGATATCGTCGCTTTCGGACAGCTCCTTCATCGAGTAGCGGCCGAGAAGCAGATCGTAGAACACGCATTGCCGGACATGCTCATCGAAGTTCGCAGCAAACTCCGGATCGGAAATGCGCAAGCTGCGCGTCGATTCAAGCAGCCGCGCGCCATAGATCATGCCGTTCCTCGAGTAGTTGAGGTCGTCGGGTAGGCCGAAGACAAGCTCGGCAGAGCGGGTCAGATAGTCCCCCGCCTGGCTGGTGAAGCTTGCCATCAGGGCGAGCCCGAGCGGGACATTGGCCACCGTTGCCGGTGCAAGGCTGGGATTGACCCGGTCGGTCACATGGACGTCCATGCGCGGCACCATCAAGCACATGTAGATAAGCGTCGCGCCGAGGAACCAGTTGAGCCAGGCACGCCAGTCCTGGTTGAACGCGACCACTATGACCGCGAGCACCATGCCCATGACCAGCGCGACCTGAATGAGGCTCTTGTAGCCGCCCGCACCGGTCCAGGCGGCAACGGCGTTGAGGACGTTGACGATGTACTCGCCGCCGCCGACCGTGAAAATCTCGACCATGCTGCCTGACCCTTATGGAACGATGGAACGGGACTGCATCCCGCGCGACCAGTCGAGCGCGGCGGCCATCGACGGCGACATCGAGGCGGCGAGCATGTTCTCGATCATCGCCGTCTTTTCGATGATCTGCATGATCGCCGAGACCCGCGCCTGTCCGGTCGCTTGCCGCTGGGCGAGGCTCGATCGCACCTCGGCAACCTGAGCGCGCCAAATCGCAAGCTTCGCTTCATCGGCCGCGATGAAACTCGCCATCGAGCGTCCAGCCTCTGCGGTGATGCGCTCGAGAATGGCATAGAGGAGATCGATGCTGGCAATCTCGGCCAGCGTGTCGCGGTCGTCGGTGGCCATCCCGCGACCATAGGCCGCCTGTACGGTGAGGATCTTATAGAGCGGCACCGATGCCACCTGGAGCAATTCCTTTTCCTCGTTGCCGATCGCTGTGTCGCTGCGGATGGCCTCGACCATGCTGCCGATGAGCCGGGCAACGCGCGGCCGGATGGCCTTTGCGCTCGTGAGGCTCATCTGCTGGAAAGTGGGGTTGAGGCACTGGTCGGGCTCGTCGCACTGAAACACCCGCACCGACTGGCCCTGTGTCCCGTCGAGCAGCGCGGTCACCAGCGTAGAAGAGGCATCGCCCGCGAAAGGCACGAACTTGCCCGGTTCGTCGTCGCGGGGCGGCACGTAGATCACCGTGCCGATGAGCGTCATCGCATACTCGGCAAGATCGCGGTCGAAAGTGCCACCGGGGTTGAAGAAGGCGCTCTGCTTGAGGACATGCCAGGTGTAATTGCGCGGCACACCGGGATTGACGTCGGCATAATCGGCGCCGGCGCCCTCGTTGGTCGAGGCGCGCTGGCCCCTGGTGCCGCAACCATGCTTGGCCGCGGCATAGTCGGTGAAGATGCCTTCGGAATTGCCGATCGCTTCGCAGATCGCCTTGTCGGCGAGATCGCCCTTGGGCCAGACGCCGCCGACCAGCCCCTGCGCCATCTCGCAGGAGTTGATCGAGAGATTGTTCATGAGCTGCGCCTTCTGGCTGAACTCCTGCATGATCTTGTTGCACTCGGGGCAGACGGTATCGATCGCCAGACTAAAGGCGAACCCCACCGCATTGTTCGCGACGGCCTTCAAGAGCGCGACCATCTCGCTCGCGTTGATGAAGGAGAAAGACCCGGCGAAGATATCGATACCGCCGCAACCAGCGCGGGCACGCGGCAGCTGGAGATTGGCGATGTTGGTCGTCTTCTGCGGGAAGCGCGTCCAGACATTGCCGAGGCTGTAATAGCCTGCCGACTGGCCTTCGAACGCGCTCGGCCCGGTGACATTGGCCGCCGCGCCCATGTCGTCCATGAAACGGTCCATGCTGTCGCCGACGTTTGCGGCGACGGGGGACGCGACCATGCTGGCGGCAGCTATGCTGAGCGCCGCATTGCGGATGCTAGTAATCATGTCCGGCTTCCTTCGAGGTGAGGAGGTAGATGCGGTCCTGCAGCTCGTCGGCCGAGAGCACGCCGTATCCGATCGGGATCGGGCGCCTGGCCACGCTGTCCCACAGCACGAGCGCCGGGGTGATGCCGGGTTCGAGCCCCATGCGCGGCCGCTGGCCGCTTTCGACCTTGTAGTCGGGGAAGTGCCGGGACGGTCCGCCATCGGTCGAGATCGCCCGGACAGTGATATGCCAGCGGTCCGCCACCGAGCGCACGATCGGGCTCATCACTTCGCAAGCGCCGCAGGTCTGGGCGAAGAAGTAGAACAGGCCATAGCGCTCGAAGAGCCGGGCCATTACCGCATCGCGGTCGGCAGCGCGCGCGTCCTGCCATTGCTTCTTGGCGAGCGCGCCGACCGGCCGTTCGAGCGTGTAGTCGAGCTCGGGATCCTGCCAGATCGCGCGCTGCCAGACATCGGAGAACAGCGAAGCCCGGTCGAGCTGGGCACGCTGGAAGCGGATATAGGCGGTGACGTTTTCCGGCGTCGGATAGAGGATTGCACGCGCTTTGAGTTCGCGCAGTTCCCCCGTGACCGCGTCGAGTTCTTGCGTTGCGGTTACCTGGGCCGGTGGCTGCGCCATCTGCGGCTCCTCTGCCGGCACCGGCTTTACGCAATAGAACCAGTAGCCGAGCCTGCGCTGCTCGCAGTAGAGGCTGTCTGCTGACGCAGCTGGCTCTGCCAGGCGCGCTTCCTGGGCAACTGCCCGAACGGGAAGCAGTGCAGCGAGACACATGGCCAGTGCTGGGAGGGCCAGCATCGGCAGTGATTGGCGGCGCGTCATTGGCCACTCCTTGCGTAATAGTCTTCGATTTTCTGCTGGATGAGGATGCTGGTCTCGAGCTCGTCGGGGAGCCGCGCAGCCTCGGTGAACTCGGCATAGACCTCGCTGAAATCCATCTGGCTGAGATCGAGCCGGGCGAATTCATCGAGCGTGAACCCCTCGCACTGCTCTTCCTTGGGCTTGTCCCAAGGCTTGGGCAGCTGGCGCCGGCCCTGTTCCTGCAGGATCCGCGAAAGCTTGCTCTCGAAGCAGCAGTAGACCTTCTTCTTGGTCAGGCAGACGCCGAGGAACTTGTCCGAGCAATAAGTCCCGACATAGGCGCACAGCCCCTGCGCATCGCGTTCGTGGAGCAGCACTTCCTCGCGGCTGCAGCCGAGTGCGACCAAGAGGCTGATCCCGGGGATGAGCGGGAAGCCCTTGCCCTTGCAGCAGTTGAGCACCCCGAAAACCTTGGATGAGCAGGTGTTGCGCGTGCCGCGGAACAGCGTCAGCGTCTCGGGATCGAACTGGCCGCGGGCCTCGTCCATTGCGTGGAGCGCGGTGACGGCATCCTTGAACTCGTCGTTCGCGGTGCGCTCGATCGTCTCGCAGCTGCCGTCGATGCAATAGACATCACCGTCACAGACATACTGGGTGGAGCTGTCGGTACCGGGAAGCGGGCACTCGTAGATGCGCTCCCAGGTCTGGCAGGGGTCTTCGTCGGTAAGGCATTCCTCGCGGACAAAGCGGCAGGTGCCCTGGCTTTCGATGTCGGAGCAGTCGGTCGCCGCTTCGCGGGCGATGCAGGTGTAATTGCGTCGCCATTCCCAGCAAGGGCGTGTGACAGCGACGCCATCGACCAGGCGGGTCTGCGGATCGGCATCGGTGCAGATCTCGGCATCGAGCGTGCAATCGCTATTGTCCGCAAGACCTGTGCACTGGCTTTCGTCAGGGGTCGTCGTGACGGTGGTCGCCGTGGCGATGCGGTAGGGCGTTTGTCCTGCGACCTGTTCGTCGCAGGTCAGCTCGGTAAGCGGATCACCGGGCTCGGTGCACCACTTGCGGCCGCCGGACCATCCCCACTGCAAGCAAGGACCGTCCCGGTGTCCGGTCACCTGGCAAAGAGCGCCCGAAAATTCTTCGCAATCCGGCTCACCTGACAGGTTGAAGCTACCCAATGGGCTGCAAAGATAATGATACTGCGGTCGCTGGCTGACCGCGGCGACGAGCGGCACCGTGCATTGGCCCACCGACTGATCGATCCATGTGCCCGTATTGCAGGTTGCAGTATATGTGCCTGCCGACCCCGAACCGGGCGGCAGCGGAACGCACGATCCCTGGCTGCCCGAAATTGCCATGCCGCTCGTGTAGTCCAGCGGCGTCTCATTGATCCTGAGGCTGCGGGCGATCACGTCCTCGATCTCGTCCGGCTCGAACCGAGCGCGATTGGCCATGCTGTCGCGGATGGTGCGCATCGGGGTGCTGGTCGTCGCCGCGCTGCGGGCGCGGGCCTCGATCTGGTCGGGATCGCGCGCAAGATCCTGCAGGTTGCGCGTCGCTTGCGGATCGAAATTGGGAATGCGCGCCGCGTCGGGATTGGTCGTTGCTGCCTCGCGCGCTTCGCCCAGCAGCTCGGTGGCAAAGTACTTCCCGTCAGCCCTTGCCGCATCGCGGGTCTGAGCCTGAATGGAAGCCGCGCTTGTGAGGGTGACGAGTGCCACAAGGAGATGGGCGAGGGTTTTGGCGGTCATGGCCGTTCCTCCCTGGAGAGCTGGCGCAGATGGAGGCGGGCAAGTTCGGCGCCCGGACCCTTGCCCGAGGCAAAGGTCTCGAGGACTTCGCCCACGCTAATGTTGCCGGCGATGCGGTCGTGCGGCGGCACCTCGCTGGTGCAATCGAACCCGTCGCAGG
>NZ_JBELMO010000107.1:0-6348 GCF_042095715.1 Qipengyuania sp.
GGTCTTGCGGGCTTCGAGCAACGACATCTGGTATCTCCGGGGCTTTCGGTGATTGTCTTACATAGGGAATGTGGGGCCCGATTTGAACTCGGCAAAACCGATTCGGCGGGGATAAGCGCTAGGGCGTTTGCCATACGGGGAACAGGGTGCGCGCGGCGCGGTTCAATCTGGCAGAAGGAGAGTTTACCATGGGCCAGTACGAACCCCGCGACAGCCGCGACGTCACGCTGAACAAGGGACACGAGCCGGGCGGAATAGAACGCACCGGCCCGCGCGAGGACAAGGCGCGCCGCAAGGCCGAAACGGAAGAAAGCGACAAGATGGCGATCGACAATCCCGCCGGCGATCCGCGCCCCGAATATGATCAGTACAATCTCAACGACCCCGAAGCGATCGACAAGCGCGATGCCGAAGCGGTCGAGGACGCGGACGAGAAAGACGCCGACCGGCGCTGATCTGGACAAATTACGGGGCGAAGCGGGCTGATCCGGTTTTCCCCTTTTGCGGGCCAGCCCCGCGACCCCCGGCGCCCCGTCCGACAAAGGCGGGGCGTCTTTTTATGTGAGGCCGGGGGCGAGCAGAACAGTCCTACGACACTACTTCCAGAACCAGCGGTCCTTCACCTTGCGCCGCGCCCGCTCGCGCCACATGCGGATGTAGAGCCACACGCCGGAAAAGGCGAAGAACAGCAGCGCCAGGCCGGACAGGAAGCTGATCGCCTCCCCCAGCTTGCCGAATTCCTCGCCCGAATGGAGGTGGTGGAAGAAGCCGACCATGCCGCCCAGCCCTTCCGCCCCGGGCCGGGGCGGGGTGCAGCGCCATTCGGGTGGACATACGAAGCCGGCGGGCGGCGCGGCCTCGACCGCCGACGCTTCCGGCCGCGACCAGCCCGCCAGATGGCTCAGCACGCCGGTGGCGGCGATCCAGAACAGGAAGATGCCGAAGAATACCGACAGCCAGCGATGCCATTTGCGCATGATAGACCACTCACGAGAAGTTGCGCGCGGGGCGAAAGCAGCTTCGCGAGGACCGCACAAGAGGGGCAATCCATAAAGCCAGACAAAGCTCGCCCCGCGAGGCGAGCCTCACCGCCGACGAGCCGGGGAACAGACCGCTGCCCGACCCGTTGAGTCAGTATAACCCATTCAAGAAAAAGGAGAACACAGCATGTTCGACAAGCTGCGCATCAAGGAACACATGGAAGTCACCGACCACGCCGGTCGCCACCTGGGCACCGTGGACGAGGTCGAAGATGAGCGGATCAAGCTGACCAAGTCGGATTCGGCGGATTCGTTCCATCACTACATCCCGCTGGAACAGATGGACCGCGTCGACGACAACAGGCTTTATCTCAAGGAAGGCGCCCGCATCCCGGAAGGCCTGACCGGACGAACTGCAACGGTCTGACCATCGCCTGACCTACATGACCGAACCCCGCCCGTCGCAAGACTGGCGGGGTTCGTCGTTTCGGGCGCGTTTCAGGGAGCGGAATCGGTGTCGGCGCGTTCGGTCAGGCAGAAGGAGACATACCCATGACCGACACAAGCAAGATCAAGGAACATATGGAAGTCATCGGAGCCGATGGCGTGCACGTGGGCACCGTCGACCATGTCGAGGGCGACCGGATCAAGCTGACCAAGAAGGATTCGGGCGCGCAGATCGAGCAGGCCGAAGGGAGCCACGAAGGCCATCACCACTACATCTCGGTGGGCCTCGTCGCCGATGTCGAAGGCGACAAGGTTCGCCTCAGCGCCACCGGCGCCAATGCGGTGACGTTCGAAGAAGAAAAATAGGGCAGAGACTGGACCGGCGCCGCGAAGTTCACAGGCGGCGCCGGTCCGGATGTCCTAAAGCCAGTTCAGGCGTCCGGGTCTTTGACCTCGACGCCGAATGGCGTTTGCTGATGCTGTACCACGACCCAGTCCTCGTGGCCCAGGCGCCGCAGCACGCTGGTGCACAGAGCGTGATAATTCCTGTCAGCGCCCTTCGCCTTTGCGCGATAGCCGATCACGATCAGACCTTCCTCGGGCCGGGTCACCCGCGTGTCGGCGAATTCCACTTCGTCCCAGCGGGGCGTTTTCTCGACCGCCGCACTAGCCGCGCCATGATCGTATAGAAAAGGTTCGGCGGGCAGCGCCATTACGCAGTCCTCCGCCACGTTCTTGCGGTACACATCCCCGCCACCCAGCCACAACTCGCGCTCGAATTCCCAAATGCGATCGTCGTTCAACGAAATTCTCCTAGCTTATCCGTTCAACAGTTGAACGAGCGGGAGGCGCCGGGGTTCAATCGGAATTGACGATGCTAGCAGAAAAGGACGACTGGCCGCTACTGCGTGGTTTTGCGACGCTCCGCTTTGAGTGCGAACTATCAGTAACTCGCCGTCCCGAAAATGATCAAATTTTGGGACGCTATTCGACTTTTTCGGAGAGGTGATCAAATAGCGCTTGGCGGTCGGCGTAAGGTCGCTTTCATCGCGTAGGGAAGGAACGATACGTCAACGGCGGACCCATAGCGTATGATTTTGACCATCCTCTCACCAGACCCCGGCCAAGCGCGAGCATGGTGAGAATGGCGAGGACCAACCCATTGACGGGCGTTGTTAGGTCTGGCCCTAACGTCCGCAAATATATCAGGGAGCGAAGCTACAAGCTCCGTTTCATTTGGAGCTGAATATGGCTTGGGCAAACGCCTTTTCTGACATCCCTGATTCTTTGGTCGAACAGGTCAAGATGATGGAGGGCATTCTCATTGCATGCGCCACGGGTGGTTCGCCCGACGGGCATATCTATGAAGCGCTTCGACGCGATTTTGTAGAAAACCATGCCATTCGCGACCTGCTACCGACGTTCGTAAGAACCTATCGAAATCTTGATGCCTTTTGGCCCTATATCAAAAATAAGGCTGGCACGTATGCAGAGCGCCGGCAGTTATTAAGCGAAGCGTTCACCCCGCTAATCGATTACCTAGAGGGCCGATGTACTGCTCCCGGTGACACCTCCGCTTCTGACGCTCTACGCACGTTCGACGCGGAAGGGGTTCACGTAGTTTGGGCAAAAGCGCTTGAGCGCAGGGAGAGCGATCCCGAAGGCGCTATAACTGTTGCGCGCACGCTGCTGGAAACAGTGATCAAGCGCATCCTAGACGAAACCAATACGCCTTACGGCGATAAGGATGATTTACCAAGACTATACAAAGCGGCAGCGGAAAAGCTGCACCTCGCACCCAACCAGCATAGCCAAGATGCTATAAAGCAAATTCTTGGCGGTGCGGCGACGATGGTCAATGGCATCGGAACACTGCGGAACAAGCTATCCGATGCACACGGAAGGGGCGGGCGCCCGGTGAAACCGTCGACACGTCACGCAAGCCTAACCGTCAATACGGCAGGAGCCGTCGCAACATTCCTAGTCCAGACGTTCAACGAACGATTGAAGGGGTAGCGCGCGCAATCCGCATCGGTCCTCGCTTTGGCGATCGTGCCGACAGCAATCCGGGGTGACCTTTTCCCGAAATCTATTCCCGATTGCATTTTCCGAAATGACCTGTCGAAGATGGCGCAACGGGAAAGGTCGCGTTTGACGAATAGTCGATTCCGGGCTGCCGCGCCGATCTGCGGAACGTGTGAAATTGGGCGCGAAATTCCTCACCCTGACAGATCTGGAGCCGAGGATCATCAATCACCGGCTCCAGTGGCTTTCGCCGAATTCCCGGCAGGCTTCGAACCTGCTTCCTCCCCCTTGCGAAAGGGGTGCATCATTCAGCTGTGCTACGGGACCATACTTCAATTTAGATGTGTTATCTGCTGCCGATTGCAGCATGAACGGACGGCAGATTTTCAGGTTGCCGCTTTGAGCGGTCGAATGGCTACAATGTTCGCAAAAGGCGTCATCTAATTAACCAAGCTCTACATAAAGGGCGGGCCGATCCCACCCCTGTCCCGCGATGCGCCCGCCGCCTCACTGACAGGCCAGGCATTCCTCGTAATCGGTCTGCCCGTCACCGCCCGGCGCGAGTTCGTATTTCGCGGCTTCGGCGGTGTTGTCCGCTTCCACGCCGCCCGCGAAGCCGGCACGCTGCACGCTCTTGCTACGCAGGTAATAGAGCGACTTGATGCCCTTCTCCCACGCCTGGAAGTGCAGCATCATCAGGTCCCACTTGTCGACATCGGCGGGGATGAAGAGGTTGAGGCTCTGCGCCTGGTCGATGAAGGGCGCGCGATCGCCCGCGAATTCCAGCAGCCAGCGCTGATCGATCTCGAAGCTGGTCTTGTAGACCGCCTTTTCCTCCGGCGTGAGGAAGTCGAGGTGCTGAACGCTGCCGCCCTTCTCCAGGATCGAATTCCACACATTGGTGGAATTCTTCGCCTTCTTGTCGAGCAGCTTTTCCAGATAGGGGTTCTTGACCACGAAGCTGCCCGACAGCGTCTTGTGGGTGTAGATATTGGCCGGGATCGGCTCGATACAGGCGCTGGTGCCGCCGCAGATGATGCTGATGCTGGCGGTCGGCGCGATCGCCATCTTGCAGCTGAAGCGTTCCATCGCGCCCATTTCCTCCGCATCTGGGCAGGGGCCGCGTTCCTTGGCCAGCATCATCGAGGCTTCGTTGGCCTTGGCGTTGATGTGCTTGAACATCTTCAGGTTCCAGACCTTGGCCATGGGGCTTTCGAACCCGATGCCCTTCATCTGGAGGAAGGAATGGAAGCCCATCACCCCCATGCCCACGCTGCGTTCGCGCATGGCGGAATATTTCGCGCGGGCCATCTCGTCCGGCGCGCGGTCGATGTAATCCTGAAGCACATTGTCGAGGAAGCGCATGACATCCTCGATGAAGGTCTTGTCCTCGTTCCACTCGTCCCATTTTTCCAGGTTGAGCGAGGAGAGGCAGCACACCGCCGTGCGATCGTTGCCGAGGTGGTCGATGCCGGTGGGCAGGGTGATTTCGGCACACAGGTTGGAGGTGGAGACCTTCAGGCCCAGCTCGCGGTGATGCTTGGGCATCATGCGGTTCACCGTGTCGGAGAACACGATGTAAGGTTCGCCCGTGGCGAGGCGGGTTTCCACCAGCTTCTGAAACAGGCTGCGCGCGTCCACGGTCTTGCGGACCGATCCGTCGCGCGGGCTCTTCAGCTCGAACTGTTCGCCGTTGCGGACCGCTTCCATGAAGGCATCGGTCACCAGCACTCCGTGGTGCAGGTTCAGCGCCTTGCGGTTGAAGTCGCCGCTGGGTTTACGGATTTCGAGGAATTCCTCGATCTCCGGGTGGTGGATGTCGATGTAGCAGGCGGCCGAACCGCGCCGCAGCGAGCCCTGGCTGATGGCAAGCGTCAGGCTGTCCATCACGCGTACGAAGGGGATGATGCCGCTGGTCTTGCCATTGAGGCCCACCGGCTCCCCGATGCCGCGCACATTGCCCCAATATGTGCCGATGCCGCCGCCCTTGCTGGCGAGCCACACGTTCTCGTTCCAGGTGCCCACGATGCCGTCCAGGCTGTCGGACACCGAGTTCAGGTAACAGGAGATGGGCAGGCCGCGCGTGGTGCCGCCGTTCGAGAGAACGGGGGTAGCGGGCATGAACCACAGCTTGGAAATATAGTCGTAGAGCCGCTGGGCGTGGTCCTGGTCGTCGGCGTAGAAATCGGCGACGCGGGCGAACAGGTCCTGATAGTCCTCGCCCGGCAGCAGATAGCGATCGGTCAGCGTCTCCTTGCCGAATTCGGTCAGCAGCGCATCGCGCGATGCATCGGTTTCCACCGTGAAGCGGCGATCCATCACCTTCTTGCTGTCCACGGGCGCAGCCGCGGCCACGGCCTTCGCCGCTTCGGTCATCGCCGATGCGGTCGCGGTGGCGAGATCCGCCGAACCCTTGTCTTCCTTGGCCATCGTCATCGCTTTCGTTTCGCTTCTCGCGCCGGTTCGCGCATTGGCCGCCTGAGCATTGCGGGACGCCTCGTCCGTGGTGTCGACCGCAGTATCCAGCTCAAGCTCCATGCCCGTATCCCTGCTTGTGAAATCCATCATCGGCTCGCCGTCCCCAGTGCTGCGCGCAACATCGCTGTTCCGCAATTGTTCGATTCGGGCGAGACCAATCGCCCTAGCATTTGCATGGCGGCCGCGGGGGGAAAGTTTTCCCCCTTTTCCCCACTGCCCGGCCTTGCGCAGGCGACACACCCGATATGGGGCGCGCTGCGGAGATAGCTAGGTATAGTGGGTCGCCCCCGGCACCAAACCACTAGATGATGAATCAGAGCGGATTCGCGCGCAAGAGGGTGAAGGCGCGTTTACCAAAAGTTTTGGCTGTCCGCCGGGGTGTGGTAACCGCGCCATACACCGCGACGCGGCGGTTTTG
>NZ_JBELMO010000108.1:0-2070 GCF_042095715.1 Qipengyuania sp.
GCTTCCATAGGTCCTTCCGGTTTGCTTTTGCGACCTGTCTTAGATCGCTAATACGCTCAAGATCAGCGTCGCGCCAGCCTAACTGTTCCTGCGGATCAGCGTTCCTGCACCGCGAGCAGTGAAGAATTCGAGAAGCATCGCGTGGGGCACGCGGCCATCCAGCACCACCGCCGCGTCGCAGCCGGCTTCCACCGCCGTGGTGCAGGTTTCCAGCTTGGGTATCATGCCGCCGCTGATCGTGCCATCGGTCTGCAGCCCGGCGATGTCCGCGGGGGTGAGATCGGTGAGCAGATTGCCCCCCTTGTCGAGCACGCCCGGCACGTCGGTCAGGAGGAACAGCCGCGCCGCGCCCAGCGCGCCGGCCAGCGCGCCGGCCATGGTATCGGCGTTGATGTTGTAGGTATGCCCGTCCTCGCCCGCGCCGATGGGGGCGACCACGGGGATCATGCCCGCCGCGATGGCGGTTTCGATCACGGCGGTATCGACCCGGGCGGGTTCGCCCACAAAGCCGAGGTCCAGCGCCTGTTCGATCAGGCTATCCGGGTCCTTGTAGGTGCGTTCCACCTTGGTCGCGGTCACCAGCCCGCCGTCCTTGCCCGACAGGCCCAGCGCCTTGCCCCCGGCGCGGGCGATCCAGCCCACCAATTGCTTGTTGATCGCGCCCGAGAGGACCATCTCCGCGATCTCGGCGGTGGCCTTGTCGGTGACGCGCAGGCCATCGACGAAGGTGCTTTCCACCCCCAGCCGCTTCAGCATGGCGCCGATTTGCGGGCCACCGCCGTGGACGACGACGGGGTTGATGCCCACCGCCTTCAGCAACACGACATCGCTGGCGAATTCCATCGCCGCGCCTTCATCGCCCATGGCGTGGCCGCCGTATTTCACCACGAAGGTGCGCCCGGCATAGCGGCGCAGATAGGGCAGCGCCTCGATCAGCGTTTCCGCCTTGGCGCGCGCGGCGGTGATGTCGCCGGAGATGTCGCTATCGCTCATGCGTGCGCGCGTTAGCGGGGCGCGGGCGATGGGGGAAGGGGGTAGGCGCGGGGGAAAGGGCGTCCCGGCAAATGCCCCTACCAAAAAGGCCGCCCCGCCGGTTGGGCGGGGCGGCCAGGACATGCGCGGGGCCTTCTGTAGGGGGGAGGGTCGGCGCCCGCGCACGAAGGGGTGACTCTACTTGTCGAGCGGCCCTTGTTCCTGAGCTTTGGCGAGATCGGCGCCGGGCTGCTGGCCCTGCTGATCGCGCGGGGGGTTTTCGTAATCGCGCGGGCGGGTGCCGCCGTCCTTGTTCTCGTCCTTCCCATCACCTGCCGGGCCCTGCCCGCCGTAATCGGCGATGGTGGGTTCGGTTTCGGGCGTGCGACGGTCCGGCTCGCCCTCGTCCTGCCGCGAGCCGTCGCTGCTCGACTTGGGCTGCGACTGGGACTGGGACTGGCCTTGCGATTGGGACTGCGTTCCCCGGTCGCCATAGCCGGGCTGGCCGCGCGGGCTGCCGTTTTCATTGTTCATCGTGCAATTCCTTCGGGGGGCGTGCCGGTTAAGCGGGTCAGCACCGCCTCGGTTCCGCGCCTGCGCCGAAGCGCCGCGGAATCGGGGCAGCCCGCACGTTAGAGACAAGCACCCCGGAGCTATTCGTCGGGCGCGGTGTCCATTATCGGTTCGCCCACCGGTGTATTGGTAGGGGTGGCGGTGGCGGGCGGGGCCATGTCGCCGGTGCCGGGGACATTGGTCATTTCGGTTTCGGGCACGTCCACCGGCACTTCGCCCGGAGATGGCGTGGCGACGATCAGTTCCCCGCCGCCTTCCGCCGTGGGCGCGGCTTCGTAAGTGCGGTCATCGTTCTGGCAGGCGGCGAGCGCCAGCGTGGCGAGCGCGGCCAGCGGCAGCGTGCGAAGGGCGTGATGGGTCATGGCAAAGCGTCTCCTCATGGATATCGCCCTCCCGTCCTGTCGATCCGATGCGACCTTCGCAGGGTTGGGGCGGGGGCGCAAGGTCATCGCAAGCACAGTCCCTGTGAAGCCATTGTTTCCAAACGAAAGACTATCGGAAGGTCACGGTAAGTTCAGGCCAAGA
>NZ_JBELMO010000108.1:2080-6302 GCF_042095715.1 Qipengyuania sp.
CAAGACGCATTGTCGCGCACAGAGCGAGGCCCCGCGCCCGTCCCGCTATTTCTCCCGCGGGCGTGCGAAGCGGGGCGCTTCGGGCCGCATGTTGGCATCGCTGAAATGGCCTTGCCCGTTGGGGTGGATCATCGCATCGATCTGCTTGCGCCATTCGTTGTAGATTTCCGGTTCGGGAATGTCCTTCCCGCTGTGCCAGTGCGGCGCTTCGCCCGGCTCCATCAGATCGCCGATTGAGCGCGCGTCTTCCAGATCGCGCGGGCTCATCAGCTTTTCGGGCTCGGGCGGCGGCACGGGGACCAGCCGCGCCAGCACCTCGCCCATGGGGAGGGGATCGGCGGGCACGGGTTCATCGTTCACGCGCAGATCGCGATGCGCATAGCGGAACCGGTCGGGCATATAGGCGCGCAGCAGGAACATCAGCAGCCGGTCGTTCTGGCGGAAGCGGCGGCCCTGCATGTGGCCCTCGCGATCGAACACCGGCTCGTCAGTGCCGCGCAGGGCGCGGTCGAACGCCACGTCCAGCAATTTGCGCGAGGCATGGGTCAGCGCCACGTCCCATGCGGCGGCGAACTGTTCCGCGCCGGGCGCGCGGCGCAGGCGATAGGCGCTGGACACGCTCATCCCGCAATCCTGCGCGGCGTGATCGACGCAGCCGGTTTCGGCGAGCACGGCGATGAAGTCCTGCTGGCGCTGCGGTGTCCAGCCATCCTCGCGCCGGCGGCGCCGCACGGGGAGCCACTCGTATTCCTCCGGATCGAAGCCATGCGCATCGGGGCTGGGCAGCTTCGCGCGTTCGGCGGCGACGAGGGCCGCCTCGCGCGCTTCTTCCGCCTCGGCCTCCGCTTGGCGGCGGGCCTGCACCCGCTCCGCCTCGCGCGCGGCGCGCCTGATCTTGCGGGTGAGGGCGCCGCGCTGCTGCGGGCTGAGCTTTTGGGGCGGGGTTTGGGGTGAGGGCGGGGGCGCCGGTGAGGGCGGTTCGCTTTCGGACGCTTTGGTTTCGGGCGGGTGGCCGATGGATGAGGGGGCGCGGTTGGCCATGCGGGACAGGGCGCGGCTGCGCTTGGCGATGCGGGCGTATTTCTTGCTCATCCGCATCGTAAGGCACAAACGAACCAAATAGGAAAGAAAAAATGTTTCTACATTTCTCGGGTGGTTCGCCAACCCATGAGGTGAAATGCGATTACGAGCGCGAGCTAGGCACCCGCGCCACCGCCCGCTTTACCGAACTGCTCAACGCCGGCCCCTTCACGCTAACCCCCGAAGCCGACCGCCGCCCACGACCGCTACGGCCGCGCGCTGTTCACCGTGACGCGCGGCGGGCGGAGCCTTGGCGATATGCTGGTGGCTGAGGGGCTGGCGGAGCGATGGACCGGGCGGCGGCGGGAGTGGTGTTGAGAAGAGAAAGGTCTGACATCCTGAATACCAAACCGACTAGGTCACTTCAAAGCTTCGAGACGCAAGATCACGTTCTGTACCGCTGTGTTGTAGCGCGCGAATTGGTCTTCCAGTTCCGACCTGCTCATGGTCGCATATGATCGGATGTTCCAAGTCTCGACAAATCGACTGCCCCACTTGTTTCGTCTTATAAAAATGATGCGACCGTCGCTTTCTAAAAAGTCGGAGTGACTCAACAGTCCGTCTTTCAAGATTGAGCAAATTAAGCGGATTTGATGGTAGGAAAATCGGGGCCTCGCCCAGCCAAGCATGAAATTTGGCACTAGCCTATCACCCTCGATTGAAACAAACATCGGAGCAATTGGAAGAGCTCTCACCTTACCGCGAGCATCACGTGAAAACGGATAAGGTGGGAAATCGCTGGCAATATCATCAGCAATTTCAAACTGCCTTTTGGTGAGGTATTCATCGAACGTGGGAATGACCTCGTCCGCTGCCATGCGCAAATACCCCTGATAACCCGAAGTTGCATGATTAGCATCTGCTAGGGTTATCTGGCGATTAGCAAGTTTCTCGCACAATCTTGTGATCGGATAAAGCGATCTTTGTGGAGGGTTTTCGACAATCCGCCAAATTTCTTTGCTAGTATCATCTAGACGTGGATGATTTTGCCGTGCCCAGTTGAAAATCCCAGGCGTTTTTAACACGCGATCAATTTTCGTCTGTATGTTTTCCACTATTTTTTGGCGTCGAACGCCCAGCTATTATGGACGGCGGAATTGCCATGCCTGGATTGGCCTGTCCTCCTGTCCGCCAAATGATATCCCAAGGAGACCCCTCTTCGTGCGATAAATGAGTAAGGCTTGACGCTGAGAAATGACCAATATCACTAAATACCTGTTCAAATATCGAAAGGTCAAGACCTTCAAAATCTTCCGTTACGGTTACTCGTTTTCGGCCCTCAATACTGAACTTTGTAAAGCGAGAACTATCGTCGAGCTTGTTTTCGTTGAAGTATATCTCCCTAAAAACCGGACCAAAATTCCACGCTTCTGCGCGAGCGGGCGTCAAAAGAACATGAAAGTCGCGAAGTGCTTTTTCGTAAGCAAAGAAAACCATCTTATTTATCCAGACCTTGGTCGGAACAATACTGGCCTTCTCAGCTCTCTCAACAAACCAATTTGCTACACCCCGGACGTCGTAGTTGCGCGACTTAAAGGGATAGTATTTCCCGACCCCGATGGGGCCTTTAAGGGGAACCTCCGGTGCATCAGTCGTATCAATCTCGGCGTCACTGAGTGAGGCGAGAGCGATTAGATCCAGAGGAACGGCTTGATCCGACGTCATAAAGAATTTTCTTCAAAGGCGCGCCGCTCAGCGGAAGTGGCTTTTCGCGCACTGATAATTCGACCGGGGCGCATGGTCTCCTCATCCGAACCTTCTGGCTCGGTGTGAACTACAAGTACAAGGATTCCAGCGATCATTCCATAGGTCCGCCATCGGACCTCAGTTTCGAATGGGTCTTCGTAGGTTTGCGATAGCGGATCGGAAAATGCAAGCGTTGCAGTTTCGAAGCTCAGTTTATGCTTTCGTCGATTGTCTTCATTCTTCTTGTGATCCCAAACCCACATTTGGTTATAGCTACTCCGCCGCCACGCTCCCGCTCGCCGCGCCCACCGCATCCCCGAACAGCCCCGGTCCGTCGCTCTCGGCCTCGTCCGCCTCGTTGGCGGCCTTGGACTTGGCGGTGTGGCGCTTGTCGAAGCTGGACCACACGTCGTTCCAGTTGCCGCGCGTCGCGCCCTTGGAATATTCGGTGGCGCGGGTTTCAAAGAAGTTGGCGTGCTCCACCCCGTTCAGCAGCGGGGCCAGCCAGGGCAGCGGGTGTTCTTCCGTCATGTAGATCGCGGGCAGGCCCAGCTGGCTCAGCCGCCAATCGGCGATGTAGCGGATGTACCGCTTGATATCCTTGGCGGTCATGCCGGACACCGGCCCCATCTCGAACGCCAGATCGATGAAGGCATCTTCCAGACGCACCGTCTTCTGGCACATGTCCATGATGTCTTCCTTGACCGATTTGGTCAGGCAGTCCCGCTCCGCGCAGAAGGCGTGGAACAGGCGGGTGATGCCTTCGCAGTGCAGGCTTTCGTCGCGCACGCTCCAGCTCACGATCTGGCCCATGCCCTTCATCTTGTTGAAGCGCGGGAAGTTCATCAGCATGGCGAAGCTGGCGAACAGCTGCAGCCCTTCGGTAAAGCCGCCGAACATGGCCAGCGTGCGGGCGATATCCTCGTCGCTATCGACGCCGAACTGCTGGAGATAATCGTGCTTGTCGCGCATCTCCTGATATTCCAGGAACATGCCGTATTCGCTTTCGGGCATGCCGATGGTGTCGAGCAGGTGGGAATAGGCGGCGATATGCACCGTTTCCATGTTGCTGAACGCGGTCAGCATCATCTTGACCTCGGTCGGCTTGAACACGCGGCCGTATTTCTCGTGGTAGCAATCCTGCACCTCGACATCGGCCTGGGTGAAGAAGCGGAAGATCTGGGTGAGCAGGTTGCGCTCGTGCTCGGCCAGGTTCTGCGCCCAGTCGCGGCAATCCTCGCCCAGCGGCACCTCTTCCGGCAGCCAGTGGACCTGCTGCTGCCGCTTCCAGAACTCGTAGGCCCACGGATATTCGAAGGGCTTGTAGGTCTTGCGGGCTTCGAGAAGGGACATTGTGTAACTCCGGCGGTGCAGGAAACTATATCTGGTGGAGGCCTAGTCGGTCTTGCGGGCTTCGAGCAACGACATCTGGTATCTCCGGGGCTTTCGGTGATTG
>NZ_JBELMO010000109.1:0-4130 GCF_042095715.1 Qipengyuania sp.
CGCCATCAACCGCCGCATCCACGACGCGATCGGAGCCGGTGTGGAGGTGCAGCTGGACGCGCCCGACAGCGCCGTGATTATCGCCGGCCATCGCACCTTGCTGTTCGAAATCGTGTCAAACCTTCTCGACAATGCGATCCGCTATATCGAAGGAGGCTCGTCGATCACCGTCACAATCATTGGCGACGAGGCGTCCGCATCGATCGCCGTGGCCGACGATGGCCCCGGTATCAGCGATGACAACCTAGGGCGGCTCGGCGAACGCTTCGTGCGATTCAGCACGAGCGTCGGACAGGAGGGCAGCGGCCTGGGTCTGGCGATCGTGCATTCCGCAGCACAACGTTTGGGTGCGCGGCTTGAATTCACCAATACGAAGCCCGGACTTCGCGCGACGCTTACCTTCGAAGATCTATCTAATGCGGGCTTTAAATAAAGATTTTATTGACAAAAGAACTTAGAGGCGGAACCCTTATCCGCATTCGAATCTTCTTATTTTCCGCTGTTCGTTGACGCAACCTGTCTGCTGATTAGGCTTACTTCGTCACTGCTGATTTTTCCCGCTTGCATATTCTGGAACGATTGAGTTGGCCGGCTAAAGATAAGTGATGGGACACTCATCGATTCATGCTGCCTTTCATGGTCTTCGCCCTTGGACATGGTCGGTTGGCTGGGGTTTGCCAGCCCTGCAGAGGGCAGGAATGGCGGGCCGCGTCCGATGATGATGAGCACTACGTCTACGCTATAGCCCTATAGTGCCGCCTTTCTCTCAATGCTTACCGCTTATTTGCACGTGTCGTTACTCACGAAACCGGGCCCGCAGCGGCCCGGCCGTCTGGTGGCGGCTTCGATATTGGCAGTTAGAGGCCCGGACGAAGGCGATGAGCAGCGCCCCAAAGGAAATTGGCCCGGTCAGCGTTCAGGTCACTACCTACGGTCTCTTTCGAGGTTCTCGTAGAATGCCATGAGCATGTCCCGACTGCGGACCAACCGTTTGATTTTTTCATTCATGGTGTCGATCTCCCGGCGGAGAACCCCCTGCAACTCATCGCATGGCTCGAACGCAGAGCGGTCGTCGCGCAGGCAGGGCATCAGTTCACGTATCACCGGTAGCGTCAGGCCAGCGGCGTTCAACAGTTTGATGCGCTCGACAATTTCGACATCCGCAGGGCTGTAGTCCCGATAGCCACTGTCCCTGCGCGCCGGAGAGAGTAGCCCCTCAGTTTCGTAATAGCGCAGCATCCTGACGCTGACGCTAGTCCGTCTCGCTAGATCACCGACCTTCATTATTGCCTCTTGACTCTAACAGCGCTGTCAGACTTTAACCCTTTCAGCTCCTTGAGGAAACACACTGGAGCAACGGAATGATCGATCTTGATGGGCTCACCTTAGCGCAGATTGACGGCCAGCCAGCGACCGTCGCTGATCTTATGCCGCTCGCATTCGCCGGTTTTGCCCACTTCACCGCGATGCAAGTCCGCAATGGCCGCGTCCGAGGCCTCGACCTTCACCTGGAACGCCTGCGCGGCGCATCGTTGGCTCTGTTCGATGCGCATATTCCGGACGATCGGGTGCGATCGTACCTCCGGGGCAGTATCGCGGCAGCGGGAGGCGAGGCTCTGTCGGTGACAGCGACGGTCTTCACCCGGGGCGGTGAATTCACTCCGGCGAGTGAACAAAACGATCTGTCGCTCTTTATCCGCACCTCGCCTGCTTCCAATGGGCCGGAAGGGCCGCTCAGGCTCGCTGTGGTCCAGCATGAGCGCGCGCTGCCCGCCTTCAAACACACCGGAGAGACTGCAAAAACATACTATCTGCGTGATGCCAGGAAGCGCGGATTAGACGATGCCATCTTTCTCGACCGCAACGGTCGCCTTGGCGAGGCGACGATCTGGAATGTTGCGTACTGGGATGGCTCGGCTGTCGTCTGGCCAATTGCCGACGTGCTGACCGGCGTGACCATGGGCATCCTGAAGCGCCAACTCACGGAACTGGGTGAGCCACAACGGGAGGTGGCGGTTACTCCCGACTTGGTCGGCGGGTTCGCTGGTGCTGTGGTGATGAACTCCTGGACGCCGGGCGTCCCGATCAACTCGATCGCAGGGACCGCAATCCCAGCAGCTCCGCAGTTCGTGGAACTCTTGCACACAGCGTATCTGCGCGAACCAGAAGTCGAAATCTGACAGCTCTGCCCTTTGTTCAACTGATGCCCTGTGCGAGATGGGTAGCCGACTGAAGAGAAAACTCTCCGGGTGGGCTTATTGCTTGACTGGCTGACGCCGGTATCCGCACATGTCGCCGGTGCGGTTATCGACGGCGTTTGCGCAGACATAGCGAGGAATCTCGCACCCTAGCGTGCGATCGGCGGCAAATGGCGGAGCGGGAGGGATTCGAACCCTCGATACGGTTTTGCCGTATACTCACTTTCCAGGCGAGCGCCTTCGACCACTCGGCCACCGCTCCGCATTCCCCGGGGCGTCAGGCCCTAGTGGAGCGCGGCGGATGGTGCAAGCGTCGGTTGTGCGCTTCGCTTCGCCCTGCCCCCTTGGCCCCGTCGCGCACCGGCGGGGATCAGCCGGCGCGAAGCCAGTCGGCGACCTGCGTGGCAACGTCGTTCGCGGCCTGGCTGAGCGCGCTGCCCGCCTGGACCGCGTCGATCGCGGTGACCGGCACCCGCGCCTCGAAGCGGCGCTTCTCGACGGTCTGGCGGCCCGCGCGGGTCAGCGAGGCGTCATAGATCACCACCGCCTGCCGTTGCGTCGCATCGAGGCCGAAGCTCCGCAATTCGCCCGACAGATCGGCACTCGGCTCCGAGAAAGACTGCGCCGCCGACAGCACCACCATATTCGCGCGGGCCGTCAACGTATCCGCCAGCAGGCGCGCAAACAGCCGCGCGGGCGGCTCGGACCATTGCGCGTCCTTCACATAGGCGATCTCGGTCGCGCTCGCCTGCACCGGCACGCGCACGGTGGAGATCGCCTGCGGCACGCTGGGCACCTGTACCACGATCGCCCGCGCGGTCGCCGAGGATTGCACCGCGCCAGGCTGCGGCTGCGCCACGGCGGATAGCGTCAGCAACTGCTTCGGCGGCTTGGCACCGAAGCTGAAACACGCCGCCAGCGGCAGGGACGCGGTAACGACGATCAGGCTCGCGGACATCCGACGCACGGTCATTTCCCCTTATACTCCGGCAGCTTCTGCTGGCCGATCAGCGAACTGGCGCCGCCCTGCTCGACACGTTGCGAAATCGCGGAGAGCGAGCCGGCCGTGACGCGCAGGTCGCGAACCAGCTGGTTGATCTGCGGAATCGTCTGCTTCGAGAAGGTCGTCAGGCCCGGTCGCGCATCGCCGATCGCGGCATTGAGCGTATCAGTGCTCTGCTTGGCGGAGCGGATCGTGTCGTTGAGGTTCGCCAGCGTCGGCTTGACGTCCTGCGTCATCACGCCGTTGGTGGTTTCCGCAAGCTTGCCGATCTGTTCCGCCGCGACCCCGGCCTGCGCGATCGCCACACGGGTTTGCGCCAGCGTCGCCGCGATTTCCGGCCCGCGATCCGCCAGCGCATCGGTCAGGCGGTTGGTATTGTCGAGGATGCCCGCGATCGACGCCTGGTTCTTGTCGCTGAGCATGCCCGTCAGCCGCTCGGTCAGCGTCGACAGCCGCTCCAGCAATTGCGGCGCGGAATTGAGGATCGCGCCGATCCCGCCGGTCTTTGTCGGGATCACGGGCACGCCCAGAGGGCACACGCTTTCGGCATTCTCTTCGGGGCAGGAGACCGGCGGCTGGCCCTTGATCGCGCCATCGAGGCTGACCGTGCTGGTGCCGGTGAAACTGCCCTGGATCGTCGCGGTGGTGCCGCGCAGGATCGGCGTATCGTTATTCACGCTGATGCGGACACGCACATATTGCGGATCGGGTTTCCACAGCGAGATCGTCTTCACCTGTCCCGACGGCACGCCGGAGAAGGTGACCGAGGACCCCTTCGCCAGCCCGTCGACCGCCTGACGAAAGAAAATATCGTACTCACGCTCCTCGTTGCCGCCGATTCGCGCGATCCACACGGTGAAGATCGCGACCATCGCAAGAAGGATCAGCACGACCGCGCCGACGAGGACATGGTTGGATCGCGTTTCCAT
>NZ_JBELMO010000110.1:0-2077 GCF_042095715.1 Qipengyuania sp.
GCGGGCGTTATTGTCGGCAAGGCCGCCCTGGCTCGCCTGCCCGATCGTCGTGGTCATCTCGTCAGCGGCCGCGGCGGCGCGCTGCGTGGCGGCCGTCGGCGCCGCATCGCGGTGCGCCTCCTGCGTCGCCACGGCGGCGCGGCCGCGCGGGCCGTTGAAATATTCCTGGATCCACGGGTGATCCAGCGCCAGCAGTTCCGCGATCGTACCCACCGCGATCACGCGCTTGTCCGCCAGCACCGCCACCCGGTCGCAGATCGCATAAAGCGTATCGAGATCGTGCGTGATCAGGAAGACGGTCAGCCCCAGCGTTTTCTGCAGCGACGCGGTCAGTTCATCGAACGCCGCCGCGCCGATCGGGTCGAGGCCAGCGGTCGGCTCGTCGAGGAACAGCAGGTCGGGATCCAGCGCCAGCGCACGCGCCAGCCCGGCGCGCTTCTTCATGCCGCCGGACAGTTCGGCCGGAAACTTCGGCCCCGCGTCTGACGGCAGCCCGGTCATCACCACCTTGTAGGAGGCGATTTCGTCGAGCAGCGAGAGATTGAGGTCGGGATAGAATTCGCGCAGCGGCACCTGCACATTCTCCGCCACCGTCAGCGTCGAGAACAGCGCGCCACCCTGGAACAGCACGCCCCAGCGTTTGCGGATGTCGACCGTCTCGGTCTCACTGCGGTCAAGCGTCGGCTCCCCGAACACCTCGACCTCGCCCGCGTCCGGTGATTGCAGCCCGATGATCGAGCGCATCAGCACCGACTTGCCCGTACCCGAGCCGCCGACCACGCCAAGGATCTCGCCGCGACGCACCTCCAGATCGAGGTTGTCATGGATCACCTGATCGCCAAAGCTGTTGCGCAGGCCGCGAACGCGGATCACGGGCCCGTCGTCGCGATCATCCTGTCGCTGATGTGCCGGCATCACAACCAACCGATCTGTTCGAAGAAGACCGCGAAGAAGGCATCGATGACGATCACCATGAAGATCGCCTGCACCACCGCCGCCGTCGTCTTCAAGCCGACCTGTTCCGCGTCGCCCTTCACCTGCATTCCCTGGAAACATCCCGCGATCGCGATCATCGCGCCGAAGACCGGCGCCTTGATCAAACCGACGAACAGATCGGTGATCGGCACCACCTCGCGGATGCGGGCCACATAGGCGACGGGCGGGATATCGAGCGAAATCCAGCACAGCAGCCCGCCGCCGATGATCGCGATGACCGACGAATAGAAGCCGAGCAGCGGCATCAACACGATCGCGGCGATCGTGCGGGGCAGCACCAGTGCCTCCATCGGCGATACGCCGATCGTCCGCATCGCGTCGATTTCCTCGGTCAACTGCATCGTGCCGAGTTGCGCCGCAAAGGCGGAGCCGGAGCGACCCGCGACCATGATCGCGGTCATCAGCACGCCCAGTTCACGCAAGGTGAGGCGGCCCACCAGATTGATCGTGAACGCCTCCGCGCCGAACTGCCGCAACTGCACCGCGCCCTGTTGCGCGATGACGATGCCGATCAGGAAGCTCATCAGCCCGATGATGCCCAGCGCGGACACGCCCACCACCTCGAACCGTTGCACCGTCGCGTTGAAGCGAAACCGCTTGGGGTGCCGGATCACCGCGCCGAACGCGATCAGCGTGGCGCCGAGGAAACCGAGCAGGCCAATTGCGGTCCGCGCCGAATGCATCGTCGCGTCGCCGATCTCCCCCAGCACCCGGCGGAAGGACGAGCGTGACGGCGGGCGCATCTGCACCGGCTGGTCCGCCGCGACGACCTGATCGAGCAGATGCTGTGCATCGCCCGTCAGCCCGGTAATGTCCGCCCGGTGCTGGCGAGCGAAGCGGTGGATCACCCAGGCGCCGATCGTGTCGATTCGCTCGATACCGGACAGGTCGAGCGATGCGACCTCCCCTCCCTCGCGATCCAGACGCTCGGGCACGTCGCCCAGCCGGGCCAGCGACATGTCGCCGGAAAAGCGCAGCACCCGCCCCGCCCCGTCCGAATCCTCACGATAGTCGGCTGCCGCACTCATCCAGCGATCCATGCGGCGACTGTCATGAGAGGGCAAGCGCTCCGCGACCCAAA
>NZ_JBELMO010000111.1:0-6015 GCF_042095715.1 Qipengyuania sp.
GACCGGTGAGGATTGCGATATTGGTCATGGTGTAAGTCCTTCAGTTCCTCAAACCAGAGACCATCTCCGGCTTGCGAACATCCAGAAGAAACAGGGCATGGGAGGACTGCACCGCAGGCCGCCAGACTTGTCTGGGGGCAGAAGGGAAACCTGTTCATGACGGGTGGTGCGGGCAGGCAGCGTAGCTGCCAACACGGCCGTCAAAGGAACGGGTTGCTGTCCTCAACTGACCTGGTTCAGGACTGTTCGCGACAAAAGCCGGATGGGTATCGGGTGCGAGTCTGAAGGTGCCAAGACCCTGCTGCAATCAGTTGGCTCCATCGCCCTCCGATGCCGCCAGGACAACCATGGAGCCCAAGCACTGCTTCCCGATCTTCCTCGTTCTCGAACGGCATGTCGAGGTCAGGGCTGACCCGAAAATGGAAAGGACGGGACTAACCTGTCAGCCAAGTAAGGGAGGACGAGAAAGACTGCTTTGGGGGACATTCCGGTCAGGCTGCTTTAGGGAACGAGAATGAGGGAAGCGGTCATTTGCGGGAGGTGTTGGTTGTGACAGCAAAGCGCCCTAATTTCAGACATCCAAGCCAAACAGTCCCTTGTCCGAAACCTGAAATTGGAGTGCTTATCTATCGAGGTGATGTTACGTTGAGACGCTTATCCTATTTCCAAGACTATGTATTATCCGGAACCGCGCGGTGATCTGAACGAGTGTGGGGGCGTATGCTTACTAGTATTACGGTAGCCGGAGAGGCGACCTTTCCGGCCGACGGGGTCGAACTTGGCGATCTGAAGATGGTCAATTATCTTTTCGGCCATAACGGGTGCGGCAAGACGACGATTTCGCGGGCAATTCACGATTCCGATGCGCGTCATGGCTATTCTCTTAGCTGGAAAAACGCTCGACCGATGGCGACGCTCGTCTACAACCGGGATTTCGCTGAGGACAATTTCGGGGAGCAGCTCAAGGGTATTTTTACGCTCGGCGAGGACGCGACCAAGAGCGCGGAGAAAATCGAGCGGTTACAGGGTGAGATTGGCAAACTCGACCGCGAGATCGACGGCTTGAAACGCAATCTTGAGGGCGACGATGGCCTCAGTGGGCGGCGCAAAGAACTTCAGGATGCGAAGGCGCAACTGGAAGAAGCGTGCTGGGCATCGCAGCAAAGGCACAAGGGTTCTTTCGAAGAAGCGATGGCTGGGCACCGGCAGAGTAAAACCGCTTTCTGCACCAAAGTCCTCGAGGAAGCGGCAAACAACGCTTCAGACCTTCTCGGCCTTGATACCCTTACTGCCCACGCGGAAACCACATTCAGAACCGATGCGGCCCAGCAGACTCCGATTGCACCTATAGACTTCGCGGGCTTCGAACAGATGGAAACGTCGCCCATCCTCGACCGTAAGATTGTGGGTCGCGACGATGTGATCGTGGCGAAACTAATTGAGCAGCTGGGCAACAGCGACTGGGTCAAAGAAGGTGTCGATTATCTCGATCCGGCAGATGGCCTTTGTCCCTTTTGCCAGCAACCAGCGCCGGCGGAACTGCGTGCTAATCTCGACGCGTTCTTCGATCGCCAATACGAAGAGGATATCGCGGAAATAACGGCGCTTGCTGGCCGATATGCCAGCGCGGTCGAGACGGTCGAGCAACGCGTGCAGAGCTTGCTCGCCACTCCGTCGCGCTTCATCGACGCCGATGCTCTCACCGAACGCCTTGAGAGGCTCAAACGCACATTCGATCTCAATCTTGAAAGACTGGAGGCTAAACGGCGTAATCCAAGTGAGGCCGTCCACTTAGAGCCCAGCAATGAAGCGGCCAATGCGATGGCCGGGCAGGTTGCACAGGCAAACGATGCAATCCGGACACACAACGAGTTGGTTCGCGATCTGACCAGCGCCAGAGCAACGCTGAAAAGCCAAGTCTGGCGGTTCATCGTCGACGAGCGCAAGACGGATCTTGCCACTTACGACACGACGACAGAGACTGTTTCGAAAGCAATCGACGGGTTGGAGCAAGGAATTGCGGCGAAGCGCAAAAGGCGCGCGGAACTCGACACGCAATTGAAAGAGCTGGAGGCTGCGGTCACCAGCGTTAAGCCAACGGTTGATGCGATCAACGCGATACTCGCATCATTTGGCTTTACCAGCTTCAAGCTCTCGGTCGCTGGTGATCGCGGCGATATGTATCGCATCGTCCGGCCCGATGGTTCCGATGCGAGAAGCACGCTCAGCGAGGGCGAGCGCTCCTTCGTCACGTTTCTCTATTTCTACCACATGTTGGCTGGCAGCACATCGGGTACGGGAACCACAGAAGAAAAGGTTGTAGTCTTCGACGACCCAGTATCGAGCCTCGATGCCGATGTGCTTTTCGTCGTCAGCTCGCTGATCAGGAGAGTTGTTGAACAGGCTTGCAACGGTGAGGGATCCGCCAAGCAGGTCTTCGTGCTGACCCACAACATATATTTTCACAAGGAGGTCAGCTTCGACTCCAATCGACCGGCGACCGGCTGCCGCCGCGAGGAGTCATTTTGGGTGGTGCGTAAGCGCGATGGCGCATCTTCTGTCCAGCGTTATGAGTTCAACCCGGTCAAGACTTCTTATGAAATGCTATGGGAAGAGATGCGCGATAACGAGCGCGCCAACCTCACTATCCAGAACACGATGCGCCGCATTATCGAGAACTACCTGGTAGTGCTTGGCGGCTTGCGCCCGGATGATATTGTCGCAAAGTTCGAAGGCCGCGAAGCGCAGATTTGCCGCTCCCTTTTCTCTTGGACCCACGACGGCTCACATACTGCACATGACGAAATCTACCTCGCCGCCGATGACAACGCTGTGCAACAATACCTCGGTGTGTTTGAAAGGATCTTCATCAAAACCGGTCACCAAGCGCATTACAATATGATGATGCAGATCGAGAAAGATGGTTCGTTCGCGGTCGGGGATACAGCACAAGATGAAGCGTTACACTGACTCTTTGATCCAAAAACGCTTCCTTGCATGTTGCCAATGTCTGTCGATACAACTTTTGGCGCAGAGGCGCGGAAGCCGAAGCTAATCTAGTCCTCGTTCGCGCACATATTCATTCCGGTACATGTTGACGGCAATGTCGAGCATTCCGGGGCGGTCAGCAAGCTCGCGGTCATCGAGCACAAGGATCGGCACCGGGTCAGCGTTGTTGGCTTTCAGCTTTTCGAGCTCGCGAACAACGTGGCGTTCGTTGAGGCGTATCACCCAGAGTAACCCGCCAAGGTCGAACTCCCAGCGTCTACGACCTTGTCCAGGAATGCGGTGCGGCGGGATGAGCAATTCCTTCAATTCTTTGCCCTGGCTTGTCCAACGCTGGCGAAAAATGTGAAAGGTCGGATTATAGCGGCTGCCATTCCCGAAGATCAGCTCGCGCAAGAGGACCTCCCACGGTCCCAAGTCCATGTCGAAGTCACGGTTTTGCGGCGAAACCGCATGGCGCCATATGTGCGAGCACACAAATTTGAGCAGGAGATCGGGCCGCGGGTTCGGCATGTGGAGCAGCTTGCCCTCATGTGAGGGTATTGATTTGGCAAGAACCTGGCGGACCCAGTCGATCGCATAATCATCGCAGTCTTTGAGCGAGTGCTCGTGGGCATCGCACAAGATGGTTTTGTCGAAAGTCCCGGCCTGTGTGAAGCGTGTCCCTTCTAACGCCGTGCTACCTTCGTAGGCACGCGTGTCGGCTCCGCGGATATCGAGAGTAAAAGCGCGCGGTGTGAGGTGTGATTTGACTGTGGTGGGATCACCGCAAACGAGGCAAGCCATATCTATGTATCCGCTTGGCGATGCGGCTATTCGCGCAGTTCATTTCAGTACCCATTGGGGAACTCCAAGTTGTGCCGAATGCCTTCTCAAATGACGCTGTCTACCACTTGCATCAGTCGGTGACAGCAATGGCCTGACGGTTTGCGCCTTCATCTCGAGCCAGCCCGAAGTCTGCAATCCCGCCTTTAAAGCGAATGTCCGCATTGTTTCCCTACGTAACTAAAACCGGAAAGTCCGCCTCCGGCCCAGTTTCTGACGTTGCGACGGGCAAAACGCGAATGGCTAATTGTGGGCCGCTAGCCGTCGGTCCGCTTTTGATTGGCTTACATGTGAAAGCGGCCGACCGCGTTGTAGTGCAAATCTGCGTCATCTCTGTCGGTCACGGTTTTTGACCAAACTACACCCCTGTGAACCACAAAGCCTGTAGCTTCGAGGCGAGGATTTTCGACTATCGAGGTCTTTCTGTCGCCAACCTTCAATTACGCTATGGTCTTTCATCAATTCGTGAATTGCGTGTACAGAGTAAGTCGAGATGCTTACGGTGTTGGCCCTCCTGAAGCTCACGACCCCGGATGTCTTGAGGCGACCATCCTTGGTCCACCGCAATCTTTCCTGGTTCGTAATGTTGAGCGCCTTGCAGATCTCTTTCGGTGTCATGGCCTTCGTTGCAATCGCGTCTAGAGCGCCAGCGATATCGCCTGTGATCGAGTTCAGTGCCTGTTCGTCGATCTGACTTCCGATTGGAAAACGAACGGTATCGACTTCCCATTTGGCGCCCTGAAGCCCGCTCAGGTATTTCCGCAGCGCCGCACGTGCTTCCCTACGCCGCAGCCAGAGAATAGGAGAGAGGTGCAGAAACGCCTTCCAGTCAAGCGTGGCAACATGATGGCTCTCATCTCGCGTGATGCAGGAGAGAAGGTTTTCGTAGCTGACAAGTCGCTTCATCATTCGCTTACCGCAAAGGTCCGTGCACTTTGCCAGCCCCGCCAGCACGAGTTAGAGCCATTCTCATGCCTGCAACGACCATTGATGACCCGCAATCGCCATGCCAGAAGATATGTCGATTGTCGGCAAATGGAAATGTCTGCACGGGCTGTGGCCGAACGCTCGATGAGATCGCGGAGTGGTCCGAAATGTCGCCTGACCAAAGGCGAGCCGTAATCCAGGCTGCTGAGAGGCGAAGAGTCGAGGGCTTCACTCTATGAGCTTGGTTCATTTGATCCTCGGCGGTGCTCGATCGGGCAAGAGCCGCCACGCTCTTTCGATATGCGGCCGCATGCGGGGACCGCACAAGTTCATCGCCACCGCGCAGGCGTATGATGATGAAATGACCGAGCGAATCCGTCAGCACCGTGAAGAACGTGCCAATTTCTGGCACACAATCGAGGCACCGATCGAACTCGCTCGTGCGATTACATCGGTCAACGCAGGCACGGTGCTCGTCGATTGCTGCACCTTGTGGCTCTCGAACGTGATGCTGGCCGAACTCGACATCGGCAGGGAAGTGGACGCGCTGGTCGAGAGTATTGCGAGGGCTAAAGCGAATGTCGTGTTGGTCAGTAACGAGGTCGGCTCGGGCATCGTCCCGGAAAATCGCCTCGGCCGCGATTTTCGCGACGAACAGGGGCGGCTGAACCAGCGGCTGGCCGAGATTTCCGACACGGTCGAACTCGTGGTCGCTGGGCTCCCCCTTCGTCTCAAGGGTTGAGCGCTCGTGCAAGCCGTGAAAACGCGAGCTTGTCGGCGGGCAAGCCGATGCGGAGGTGATGCGCTTCCCCGACGAACCGGCGCACGGCGATGCCTTGCTCAGCAAGTCGCCGCCAGAGTGCATTTGCGTCAGATCCACGGACGAACCGGAAAAGATCGGTTCCGCCGCGGTCTTCCAACGCGGAGGTCGCGATAAGGGCGTGCATCTCCTGCATTCGCACGGCAAGGTGTCCGCGCGTAGCGGCCTGCCAGTCATGATCAGCATAGGCTGCCGCACCGATATCCAGCGCAGGGCCCGACACGTCCCATCCGCCGAGACGATCTTCGATGCTGCTCAAGATCTCTTGCGTAGCAAGCACGGCACCCAACCTCACGCCCGCAAGCCCGAAAAACTTGCCGAAGGATCGCAAGATGATCAGCCCCTTTCGTCCCGCAAGCGGAGCCGCACTTAGCGAGGGATTGAGGTCGGCATAGGCCTCGTCGACGATCAGCCAGCCGCCACGATGAGCGAGTGTA
>NZ_JBELMO010000112.1:0-5941 GCF_042095715.1 Qipengyuania sp.
GTCGCCGCAATTCTGCCTGAGTTAGCGTTGTTTGCGCCCCCCCCCCCCCCCCCCAAGAGCTTGCAAGACTACGATTCATCGACGGATGAGGCGGCTTCGGAGGCTGTACGCAGAGCCAAGCGAGATCAGACGCCCGCGGCGTAGAGGGGCCGCAAAAACGCATCCATAGACGTCCGGCGTATCCTAAAATGTATAACCGAGCCCGGCCCCCAGGATCCCCCTTGGTGCCCGCTCGGGAACGGTGCTTGCACCGCCGGGTTCCGGGGGCCAATGCAATGGTGTCTATGCCCGGCAACTCTTCTCCCATGCACGACACCGCCGACTGCGATGTAGCGATTGTGGGAGGCGGACTGGCGGGCGGGCTGATCGCGCTCGCTCTCCAACGGGCGCAACCAAGGATAGAGGTTCGTCTGATCGAGGCCGGCCCCTCTTTCGGCGGCAACCATCGCTGGAGCTGGTTCGAGGGCGATCTCGATCCGGAGACTGCCGCGCTGCTGGATATGTTTCCGCACAAACGCTGGCACGGTGGATATGATGTGCGGTTTCGCGGCTTCACCCGGCATCTTGGCTCAGATTACCGATCCCTCGCCAGCACCGATTTCGATGCCGTGCTCCGCCGCAGCTTGCCCCAGCAAGCAATTTGCTGCGGGCAGCGAGCGAATGCGTTGGACGCCTCCGGAGTCACGCTCGAAAACGGAACCCGGTTGAACGCCAAGACGGTCATCGACTGCCGCGATTTCACGCCTTCCAGGCATTTGAGAGGCGGCTGGCAGCTGTTTGTGGGCCAGCATATTCACACCCTGGCGCCGCACGATCGAAGCGTACCCGATATTATGGACGCGGACATCGATCAGTTCGGCGCCTACCGCTTCGTCTATTCCCTGCCCCTGGGCCCGCAGGATATCTTCGTCGAAGACACCTATTACGCCGACCAACCCGCTCTGGATCGTCCGGAATTGCGGCGACGCGTTGGCGCATATTGTGCCAAGCGCGGCTGGGAGGGCTCTGTCGAGAGCGAGGAGGCTGGCGTGCTTCCGGTGATAACCGGGGGGGATGCCCAGGCCCATCGGCGCGAGTTTTCAACCCCCGGTGTGGCCCTTGCTGGCGCGCGCGGGCTCTTCGTCCATCCCCTGACGAGTTACACCCTTCCCTTTGCCGCGGCGAACGCGATTGCGATCGCCCGCCATGCGCAGCTTTCCGGTCCCGGACTTGCGCGGTTGATCGAGGACAGGGCCCGCGATCACTGGAGAAAAACGCGCTTCTATCGCCAGCTTGGCAAAATGCTTTTCTCTGCCGCCGAACCGGAGGAACGCTGGCGCATATTCGCTCGTTTCTACCGTTTGCCAGAGCCGCTCATCGCCCGTTTCTATGCAGGCGATAGCCTGGCTCTGGACAAGCTGCGGCTCCTTACCGGCAAACCGCCTGTCCCCGTCCTGCGGGGCTTGTCCGCGCTGCTTGGCAAGGGCGCCCCGCTCGTTAAAGAAGATCACACATGAACGCGTACAATTCAGAACCGCTCGAAAAGGCTCCCCGCGCACAGGTGATCGCGCCAGGCCGGACCGCTTGTGTCATCGGATCCGGCTTCGGCGGGCTGGCCCTCGCGATCCGGCTGCAAAGCGCCGGGGTTGCGGTCACGATCGTCGAAGGCCGCGATAAGCCGGGCGGCCGGGCGTATTACTGGGAACGAGACGGGTTCACCTTCGATGCGGGACCTACGGTCATCACCGATCCCAACTGCCTGAAGGAATTATGGGCGCTTTCCGGACACGACATCGCCGAGGACGTCGAACTGATGCCGGTGGTGCCGTTCTATCGGCTGGCCTGGCCCGATGGGACGCAGTTCGACTATTACGATGACGAAGAGCACCTCTTCGCCGAAATCGCGCGTTTGAACCCGGTGGACGTGGCGGGGTATCAACGCTTCCTGGACTATTCCGCCGAAGTCTACCGCGAGGGTTACGAGAAGCTGGGGCACGTACCTTTCCTCAAGTTCTCCAGCATGATCAAGGCTTCGCCCGCCCTGATGAAAAATCAGGCGTGGCGCAGCGTCTACTCGATGGTCAGCCATTACGTCGAAGACGAAAGGCTGCGCGAGGCGCTGAGTTTCCATACCCTGCTGGTCGGGGGTAATCCGATGACGACCAGCGCGATCTATGCCCTGATCCACAAGCTGGAAAAGGATGGCGGCGTTTGGTGGGCGCGGGGCGGCACCAACCGACTGGTGTCGGGCATGGTGACCCATTTCGAGCGTCTGGGCGGCACCATTCGCGTGGGCGATCCGGTGGCTAAGGTTCACACCATGGGCACCGTCGCAAGCGAGGTCGAAACGGAAAGCGGCTGGCGCGAGCGGTTCGACGCCATCGCCAGCAACGCCGATATCGTGCATAGCTACAAGGCCCTGCTTTCGGGTTCGAAGCGGGGCGATACCTATGGCGCGCGGCTGGCCAAGAAGCGATTTTCCCCCAGCCTGTTCGTGGTGCATTTCGGTATCGAGGGCACCTGGCCGGGAATACCGCATCACATGATCCTGTTCGGTCCGCGCTACAAGGGGCTGCTGGACGACATCTACGACCACGGGGTGCTGCCGCAGGATTTCTCCATCTATCTTCACCATCCTAGCGTCACCGATCCCAGCGTCGCGCCGGAGGGTATGAGCACGTTTTACGCGCTCGTTCCGGTCGCGCACATGGGCAAGCTGGCTATCGACTGGGAACGCATGGGGCCGGAACTGGAGCGCCGCGTGCTCGACGAGGTCGGCCGCCGGCTCATCCCCGACATCCACGATCGCATCGTCACCAAGTTCCATTATACGCCGCGCGACTTCAGCAGCGACCTGAACGCCCATATGGGTAGCGCCTTCAGCCTGGAACCGGTGCTGACCCAGAGCGCCTGGTTCCGCGGACATAACCGCGACGACGTGATTTCGAACTTCTACCTCGTGGGTGCAGGCACGCATCCCGGAGCCGGCATTCCGGGCGTGGTCGGTAGCGCGAAGGCCACTGCGGGGCTGATGCTGGAGGATCTGGCGCGGTGACTGCGCAGATGAACAGGCTCGCGGTCTATTGCGGATCGGCAACACCGTCCGATCCGCGCTACATGGAACTGGCCCGCGATGTGGGTGCCGGTCTGGCGCAGCGCGGCATCGGCGTGGTTTATGGTGGTGGCCGGCTGGGCCTGATGGGTGCGGTAGCCAGCGGGGCGCTTTCGGCGGGGGGCGAGGTCATCGGGGTCATTCCCGACGCACTCGCCAATTCGGAGGTCGCGAACCACGATTGCACCGAGCTTCATACCGTTTCCGGCATGCATGAGCGCAAGCTGCGCTTCACCGAGCTGTCTGACGGTTTCGTCACCATTCCCGGCGGGGTGGGCACGATGGACGAGCTGTGGGAAGCGATGAGTTGGGCTCAGCTCGGCTATCACCGCAAGCCGGTGGGCCTGCTCAACGCTTTCGGGTTCTATGACCATCTTATCGCCTTCAACCGCCACATGGCGGACGTCGGCTTCGTTCGACCGGCACACCAGGGCATTCTTCTCGCGGCGCCGACGTTAAGCGGACTTCTCGACGCGATGGAAAGCTATCGCCCCCATCGTCCCATCTTCGAAATGTCCGCGGACGACCTCTAGATGGCCCAGAGCCCCCCTCGTCGACGACCGACGCGCGTCGTGCCGCGGATGCTGGCCCCTTCGCGCATCCTGCGCACCACGCCTGCGCGTGCGGGCGGGGGTCGCGATCGCGACGATCTGGTCGACCAGGCCGAGGACATGATTGCCGAAGGGTCGCGCAGCTTCGCGACGGCAAGCCGGCTGTTTCCCGAGGCAGTTAGGGAGCAGTGCTGGCTGCTTTATGCCTGGTGCCGGCGCTGCGACGATCTGGCGGACGATCAGGAACTTGGCGGCGCGCTCGGCCCGGAGGAAGGGGCAGACCGGCGTATCCGCTCGATCCGCCTTCTGACGGAGCGTGCCTTCGAGGGCTTGCCGACGGCCGATCCCGCGTTCGACGCTATCGGTCTGCTCGCCCGCGAGGTCGGAATAACGCCGGATATGACCGATGATGTCATTCAGGGTTTCGAACTGGATGCCGACGGATGGCGGCCCCGGACCGAGGCGGATCTTGCCCGCTATTGCTATCATGTCGCGGGTGCGGTCGGGGTGATGATGGCGATCGTGATGGGCGTGTCCAAGGACGACAGCGACACGCTGGACCGGGCCTGCGATCTGGGCTTCGCCTTCCAGCTTGCCAACATCGCGCGCGATCTCAAGGAAGATGACGCTGCGGACCGGTGCTACCTCCCCGTCGAATGGATGGTCGAACAGGATATAGAGCCGGGCCAGCTGCTGAAGCCTCACCATCGGCAGGAACTGGCCGAGCTGGCGAAGAGGCTGATCGACCGCATGGACCAGCACCTTGCCATGGCGCGGCTTGGCGCGGCGAAGCTCCCGTTCCGCAGCCGCTGGGCCGTCCTGGCGGCGGCGCGGATCTATGGCGCGATCGGGCACAAGGTGGTGGCGCGCGGTATCCATGCCTGGGACAGCCGGACCACGATCCCCGGCTTCGAAAAACTGCGCCATGTGGCGGCGGCCTGGTGGGAGGCGCTCCGCAACAAACCCGACCCGGTGGAAACGCCGCCGGAATGGAACCGCGGCGATATCCTGATCGACGTGCGGATGCGCGGCCCCATTCCCGATCCGCCGATGGAGCCGCTGCCCGAAGAAGAGCCCAGCGACCGTTACGACTAGATGCGATCCTAAACGCCATCGGGCTGATCCAGTGCCGATTCGCCTCATTGCCCGGCGCCTGCCGTAGCCATTTTTCCAATAGACATGGACCGCCTGGACCACGGTCCAGGGGACAATTTTGTCTCCTTGCGCGCACTCGCGTCACCTTGCGAGCGATGACTGTCGCCTTGTGCCCTAGCGGCGTAACCTTGCCGCTTCGAACCGTCGCCTTGCGCCCGCGAACTGTCACCTTCGCTGCGCAGGGCGAAGTATGCCGCAACGGCATGGCGGGAGGGGGCGCAGATTGCTGTCATGTCCGCAAGGCTAGCGGAGCGACTGCGCCGTAGGAAAGCGAGCCGATTCTTGCCGGGTTTCCGGCGAGAACGTTGCATCTCCGCTCGCGCTTTCGCCCGTAATGTGGCGTGGGCGCACCCATCAGTGCTGGAAGGTGGGTGGCTGGCGGAAAGCCACTCTCGCCTTGAAGCATGAAAATGGGTAGCCACACCCTCATGATTGAGAAGCTTCTGATCGCCAACCGGGGCGAGATCGCCTGCCGCATCATCCGCACCGCACGCGAAATGGGGATCGCGACCGTGGCGGTCTATTCGGATGCCGACGCCAAGGCGCTGCATGTGCGGCAAGCGGACGAAGCGGTGCATATCGGCCCCTCGCCCGCGGCCGAAAGCTATCTGGTGGGCGAGAAGATCATCGCTGCGGCCAAGCAGACCGGTGCGGAGGCGATCCATCCGGGTTACGGCTTCCTGTCCGAAAACGCCGAGTTTGCAGAGGCGGTCCAGGATGCAGGCCTGATCTGGGTCGGCGCGCCGCCCGCCTCGATCCGCGCGATGGGGCTGAAGGACGCCGCCAAGAAGCTGATCCGCGAGGCTGGCGTACCCGTGACGCCGGGCTACGACGGCGAGGACCAGTCTCCTGAGCGGCTGAAGCAGGAAGCCGACGCGATCGGCTATCCCGTGCTGATCAAGGCGGTCGCAGGCGGCGGCGGCAAGGGGATGCGCAAGGTCGATGCACCTGGCGACTTCGAGGCGATGCTCCAGAGCTGCCGGCGCGAGGCCAAAGCCAGCTTCGGCAACGACGACGTGATTCTAGAAAAATGGATCACCTCGCCCCGCCATATCGAGGTGCAGGTGTTCGGCGACAGTCATGGCAACGTCGTCCACCTGTTCGAACGCGATTGCTCGCTCCAGCGCCGCCACCAGAAGGTGAT
>NZ_JBELMO010000113.1:0-5896 GCF_042095715.1 Qipengyuania sp.
GGTTCGCAATGATCAGACTTGGCATCTCACTCACCACCGCATTGCTGCTGGCCGGCTGCGCAACCGTGCCGCCGGCCGATATGGCGATGACCGGCGGCGCGAAGCCGCTCGATGCGACCACACCCACCCAGCTCCCGAGGACTGCGGCGCCGTCGCACTATGCCATCGAGATCGTCCCCGACATGGACGCACTGAGCTTCACGGGTCGCTCCACCGTCGATCTCACCGTGTTCGAGCCGACCAATACGATCGTTCTCAATGCGCGCGATCTTGATATTGCCAGCGCCACGCTCGTCCCTGCCGCGGGCGGCGCGGCCATTCCGGTCAAGATCGGTCTCGACGAGGCGGCCCAGACGGCGAGCTTTCATTCGGACAGCGTGCTGGCACCGGGCGACTATCGCCTGACGACCGATTACACCGGCACGATCAACCAGCAGGCCAACGGTCTGTTCGCGCTGGATTACCCCGACAAGCGCGACGGCAGCGACAAGCGCGCGCTGTTCACCCAGTTCGAAGCCCCCGACGCCCGCCGGTTCGCGCCCATGTTCGACGAGCCGAGCTACAAGGCG
Organism: Qipengyuania sp.; assembly: GCF_042095715.1. Lineage (GTDB taxonomy): Bacteria > Pseudomonadota > Alphaproteobacteria > Sphingomonadales > Sphingomonadaceae > Qipengyuania. The sequence continues at coordinate 570 of NZ_JBELMO010000113.1, forward strand.
ACCTTCGATCTGGCGGCCGTGGTCCCGGCCGATCTCATGCCGCTCAGCAACATGCCTGTGAAGCTCAGCGAGGACGTGCCGGGAGGCAAGAAACGGGTTGTCTTCGCGACCAGCCCCAAGATGAGTAGCTACCTCCTGTTCTTCGGCCTGGGCGACTTCGAGCGTGCCAGTAAGCAAGCCATGCCTGGGGTCGAGGCGGGGATCGTGGGGCCGGCGGGCAGCGGCGAGCAGCTCGATTTCGCGCTTGACGAACTGGCCCCGCTCATCCCGTATTTCTCCGACTATTTCGGGCAGAAATATCCGCTCCCCAAGATCGACAACATCGCCGGGCCGGGCCAGTCGCAGTTCTTCGGTGCGATGGAGAACTGGGGCGCGATCTTCACCTTCGAACGCATTCTGCTGAACGATCCCTCCATCACCAGCGCCAGCACCCGCAAATCCATTTCGCAGGTGCAGGCGCACGAAACCGCGCACCAGTGGTTCGGGGATCTGGTCACGATGGCGTGGTGGGACGATCTGTGGCTGAACGAAGGCTTCGCCAGCTGGATGGAAACCAAGGCTTCGGATCATTTCCATCCGGAATGGTATCCGCTTCTGGATCGCGTCGGCGGGCGGGAAGCGGCGATGGGGCTGGACAGTTTCGCCACCACGCACCCCATCGTGCAGGAAATCCGCACGGTCGAACAAACCAACCAGGCCTTCGACGCCATCACCTACCAGAAGGGCGAGGCGGTGATTTCCATGCTGGAAGCCTACGCTACGCCGGAGGTTTGGCAGCGCGGGCTGCAACGCTACATGGCGGCCAACAAATATTCCAACGCCAAGACGGCGGAGCTGTGGCAGGCCGTGGAAGCGGCGGGCGCCACCGGCCTGACCGGTATCGCGCAGGATTTCACCACCAAGCCGGGTATTCCGCTCGTCCGCGTCACCAGCGCGAGCTGTTCCGGCGGGAACACGACGGTGGCGATAACCCAGAGCGAGTTCAGCCAGGATCGCAAGGATGCCGTGGCCGCCAATCCGCAGCAGTGGCGCGTGCCCCTGTTCGTATCGGCAGGCGGCCCGGCCGCGCGCCAGGTCGCGGACGGCCGGACCGCGCAGGTCACGGTGCGCGGATGCGGCCCAGTTGTGGCCAACGCCGGTCAGCTCGGATATTATCGCACGCTTTACACGCCGGGCATGCTCGACAGCCTCAGGTCGGGATTTGACGGCCTCGCGCCGATCGACCAGCTTGGGCTGCTTTATGATCAATACGCGCTGGCGCAGGCCGATTACCAGAATTTCGCCCCGGCGCTCGATCTGTTGCGCGCCATTCCTGGCGATGCGAACCCGCGCGTGGCCTCGGCGGGGATCGATCGGTACCAGAGCCTCTATTCCGCGCTGGAAGGCGATGCCGCTGCGCAGGCCAAGATCGCCGCGATGGCATCGCGCCAGTTCGGCGATCGGCTCACGCAACTCGGCTTCGCGCCACGTGCCGGAGAGCCGCTGGTCGATGATCAGCTTCGCGCCAGCCTGATCGGAAGCTTCGGCGCCATGGCCGATGACAGGGTGGAGGCCGAGGCGAGCCGCCTGTTCGCACGGCTGCAACAGGATCCCGCTGCGCTCGATGGCCCGCTCAAGACGACTTGGCTCGATGTGATCGCGAAGAATGCCACTGCGGAACAATGGAACCAGTTGCTGGCGATGGCGCGCAATTCGAAGAGCGCGGTCGAACGTTCGACCTATTATGCCCTGCTGGGCCGCGCCTCGGACCAAGGGCTGGCGAAGAAGGCTCTCAACCTCGCGCTGACGGACGAGCCGGGCAAGACGGTCAGCGCCGGCATGATCAGTTCCGTGGCCGAAAGCCATCCCGACATGGCGGTCGACTTCTTCTTCGCCAACGAGGCGAAGATCGTGCCGCTTATCGATGATTCCGCGCGGGCGCGTTACCTTGCCGGGCTTGGCCGGTCGTCGCAGGACCCGGCAATGATCACCAAGCTGGAACGCTATGCGGCCCGGCAGGACCCGGACACCGCCAAGCCGATCCTGCGCACGGTCGGCGTGCTGAGGGAAGGGGCCAAGGTCCGCCCGCGCACGCTGGCACAGGTCAAGGACTGGCTCGCACGGCAGTAGATCGGCCCAGGCGGGCCGGTGCCTCAGCGCATCAGCCCGCCGATCAGGTTGCGTACGAAGCGCCCCGCAAGCGGCCCGGCCAGATCGGTCGCGAGCGAGCCGAGCGCGCTCGAAGTGGCGGTCTTGGCGGGATTGGCGCGCGACTTCTTGCCCGTGATGGCACCCGCCGCGATGGCCGCGCCCGAACTGGTGGCCGCGTTCACGCCGCGTTTGAACGCCTTGCCCCAGATGCTGGCGGATTTGCGCTCGCGCTTGCCCACTTCGGCACGGCCTTTTTCTTCGACCTCTTCGGCGGTGGCGGCGGCATCCTCTGCCTTCCGGGCCAGGATTTCCTCGGCGCTTTCCCGGTTTATGGCGGTATCGTATTTTCCGCCGAGCGGGCTAGCGCCGATGATGACCGCCCGCTCTCCGGTCGTCAGCGGGCCCAGGCGGCTGCGCGGCGGCGCGATCAGCGTGCGTTGCACCACCGATGGCGCGCCATCGGGTTGCAGGGTGGAGACCAGCGCTTCGCCCACGCGCAGTTCGGTGATCGCCTGTTCGACGTCCAGATCGGGATTGATGCGGAAGGTTTCCGCCGCCGCCCGGATCGCGCGCTGATCGCGCGGGGTGAAGGCGCGCAGGGCGTGCTGTACCCGGTTGCCGAGCTGGCCGGCAATCTTCTCCGGGATGTCGATCGGGTTCTGCGTGACGAAGTAGACGCCGATGCCCTTGGACCGGATCAGTCGGACGACCTGTTCGATGGTGTCCTCAAGCGCGCCAGGGACATCGTCGAACAGCAGAGGCGCCTCGTCGAAGAAGAACACCAGCTTCGGCTTGTCGGGGTCGCCCACTTCTGGAAGCGCCTCGAACAGATCGGCGAGCAACCAGAGCAGGAAGGTGGCGTAGAGCTTGGGACTGCGCATCAGGCGGTCGGCCGCCAGAATGTTGACGACGCCGCGCCCCTGATCGTCGGTACGGATGAAATCCGAGATTTCCAGCGCCGGCTCCCCGAAGAACTGACCGCCGCCCTGCGCATCCAGGCTGAGAAGCTGACGCTGGATCGTGCCGACGCTGGCCCGCGATACATTGCCGTATTTCGCCGAAAGGTCCTTGGCGTGCTCCGCCGCATGGGCCAGCATGGCTTGAAGGTCCGCGAGGTCGAGCAGGAGCAGGCCCTGTTCGTCGGCGAAACGGAACACGATTTCCAGCACACCCGTCTGCGTGTCATTGAGGTTCATCAGCCGGGCGAGCAGTTGGGGACCCATTTCGGAAATGGTGGTCCGGATGGGGTGCCCCTGCTCTCCGTAGAGATCCCAGAAGACCACCGGGTTGTCGGCGTATGCGTAGTCGGAAAGACCGATCTCCTTCGCCCGCGACTCCAGCTTGTCCGCGTTCTTCGCGGTTGCCGATCCAGGCACCGCGATGCCCGCGAGATCGCCCTTCACATCGGCCATGAAAACGGGAACGCCCTGGCGCGAGAAGCTCTCCGCCAGCACCTGCAGCGTCACCGTCTTGCCGGTGCCGGTCGCCCCGGCGATCAAACCATGGCGGTTGGCGCGGGAGGGATGAAGCACCTGGCGCTCCCCATTTGCCCCCAGGCCCAGAAATATCGGCTCGCTCAAACCATCCTCCATCTGCTGTTCCGGCTTGTGCCATTCGCTCCGAGGCGGTCAAGCGTCTCGACAGGCCCGCGCGATGGTCTATGGGTGCCTCGAAATGCGTAAGCGCACACCACTCGTACTTCTCGACGATGCGCGCGGGTCCGGCGCAAGGGATGCCCAACTGTTCGAGGGCCCGGCGGAGGTCTTCGTCGCGCGCCGTCCCTCGGAGGTTTCGCAGGTTCTCGCCGCCGCCGACGAAGCACGCCGTCGTCATGGCGGCACCTTGGCGGGCTATATCGCCTATGAGGCCGGCTTCGCTCTCGAGCCGCGCCTTGCGAAGCTCGCCGAGGCACGCACCGGCGCGGGCGGACCGCTGGTATGGCTGGGGCGGTTCGAGGAGGTCCGGATGCTGCCTCCGAGCGGGGTGGCGGAATTTCTCGCGGATCGGTCCGATGGCGCTGCCTCGATCGGACCGCTCGTGCCGCAAGTGTCGCGCGGCGCTTACGACGACATGTTCGGGGCGGTGCAGGATGCTATCGCGGCGGGCGATATCTATCAGGCCAATCTGACCTTTCCGCTGGCCGGCGGGTTCACGGGGGACCCGCTCGCTCTTTATGCCACTTTGCGACCGGCGGGGCGCGCCGGCTATGGCGCGGCGGTATTCGATGGGGACAGGTGGCTCCTGTCGCAATCGCCCGAGCTGTTCGTGTCGCTCGACGGGCGTGACGCCCTCGTCAAGCCGATGAAGGGGACCCGGCCCCGCGCGCTTGACGACGAAGAGGATCGGGCGTTGCGCGAAGAACTCGCGAACAGCGAGAAGGATCGGGCCGAAAACCTGATGATCCTGGACTTGCTTCGCAACGATCTGGCGCGTGTTGCGGAAGCCGGAAGCGTGACGGTGGAAGATGCGTTCGCCGTGGAAAGCTTTCCCACGGTCCACCAGATGACCAGCACGGTACGGGCACGGCTGGCCGAAACTTCGGGCGCGCTGGACCTTGTCACCGCCCTGTTCCCCTGCGGCTCGGTGACGGGAGCCCCCAAGATTCGCGCGATGGAAATTCTGGCGGAGATCGAGCGCGATGCGCGCGGGCCATACTGCGGGGCCATCGGAAAGATCGGCCCCGATGGCGATGTGCTTTTCAATGTGGCGATCCGTACGCTTCGCCTCACCGAGATAGAGAACGGTCGCGGCAAGGCCGAGATGGGCGTGGGCGGGGCGATCGTCGCCGGAAGCGATGCCGGCACCGAATGGCGAGAGGCGCTGGTCAAGGGCGCCTTCGTTCGGGTCAGCGACCCCCTGCGCCAGGCCCCCGCCGTCGATCTGCTCGAAACCATGCGGTTCGAGCCCGAAACCGGAATCCCCGATCTTGAGGCGCATATGCACCGCATGCGCGACAGCGCGACCGCGCTCGGTGTGAGTTTCGACCGCCACGAAGCCCGCAACCGGATCCACGCGCTGTGCTTCGATCTCGACTTTCCCGCCTGCATCCGGCTGATGTGCAGCCGCGGCGGTGCGCTCGCGCTCGAGGTCCGGCCGCTGCCCGAAGCATGGGCCGCCCCCGCCGCGGCGATCCTCCTGCCGCTGCCGGTCGACCCGGGCGACTGGCGACTGACGCACAAGACCAGCGACCGAGGCTT
>NZ_JBELMO010000114.1:0-5661 GCF_042095715.1 Qipengyuania sp.
GGCAGTGCGATCGCCGATGTTCGCGACCGCCAATATACCCCAGGCCTGACTGCTCTCTTCCACGACAGAAGCCCAGCGCGCCGCGTCGCGATCGAGGCCGGCCGTCAACATGGACGCCATCAGAGGCGCGGCATCGCCGGCCATTTCCTCGGTCGGGCGCACGCGAGCCGCAGCATAGGCGGTCATTACATAGCGGCCATAGGGGTCGGCGCGGCCGTCGCCCCAGATCGCCCGGATTGCCTCGAGTCGGGCCGCTCCCGAGCCGGCCACATAGGCGGCGCGCAAAGCCTGCGCGGTTTCCTCCGCATCGCCCTGTCCGCCTTCACCGTAAACGAGCGAGTAGAGATCGATCACGGCTTGCGACGACAGAACACCCCGGCGGGCGGCCTCATCGGCGAAGGCGGCCCTTTCCACCGGCGAAAGCATGGGCGCCGTGGCGCCGCTGAAGGTATACCACGGCTGCGCTGCCGAGCCGAGCTCGGCCGGCACTTCGGCCCCTACGGCGCGGGCCAGCGTAGCGCGCCAGGGAGTCAACTCCTCAACCCCATCCCACTCGATCGTCACGGACCGGCGTCCATCGCCGGCCGCACCTGCATAGCGCTGGGCCAAGAGGGCATCGACTCGATCGGCACGGCCGGTGTTCCTCAACCGGCGCAGATCGTTGTAGGCATTGGTCGGCTCACCCGCATGTGCGTTGCAGATGGCTGCCAGCATGCGCCACTCCGCGTCGTCGCGCTCGCTTCGTTGCAGGCGGACCGCCGGGCACGCGCCCAAAATGTCGTTGCTGCCAAGATAGGCGGATAGAGCCGCATTCGTGAGGTTGGGCGAGAAATTTGCGGTGTCGATGTCCTGCACCAACGCCCGGGCGACATCGTTTTCACCCAGCCTCACCAGAAGGCTGGCGCGCTGGGCCGCGAACTCTGCGGGATCCAGATCGCCGGGCGCGGCAAGCCGACTTGCCAGCATGCGGCGGAGCAGGATGTGGCCCCAGCGGGAAACCAGCTGGCCCTTGATCCCGGTAACGGCAGCGCGAACCAACTGCCCCGGCTGGTTTGCCAGCGAATTCACCGGCAATCCGCCTTCGGCCGGCGAAAGCAGCCCCACGCGCGCGAGGCTGCGCTGCCGCGCTGGGGGAATGTCGACGGTCGGTTTCAAACCGAAAATCTCGTCGAGCTCGTCGGTCGTCATGGACTCGAGCTCGCTCAGCGTCGGCAGTTTCTCGAGATCGATACCCGCAGAAGCGGCGGAAGCCGGCGCGGAAGGCCGAGCGGCCCCGCCCGGAATCTCTTGAACGACCTCGCCGGCCCGCAGTTCGGGCGCCGCTCTCGAAGCGGTCGGTGCGGGCACGGAGGTTGCGGTCGGTGCAGGCGCGGGTCTCGCCGTGCGCGTAGGTGACGGTGTTGGCGCTGGCGCGGGCACGTCGAAACCCGGAGGCAGAAGATCGGCGGGCGCGTCCTGCGCAAGCGCGAAGGATGATGCGCAAGCGAGGAGAACCGCGCTGGTCGCGAAGGCGATAGATCCGCGGCTCATCGTGCGCTGCCCGAGATCGCCACATCTGTCTCGATCGTGCGCAAAGGTTCCTCGCCGCCGCCATGCCAAGCCAGCAGAACGATGATGCCGACAACTGCGATCAGCACCAGAACCCAACGGTTACCCAGATTGGTCAAAAGTCGTTCTCGTCCTCAGGGGTTACATGGCTTGCACGGCCGATAGCCCAGCTTTACGCCACTCTTCAATGACCACGTCCAGTGAATTTACCTCCCAAGACATAGCGACGCTGGCGAATCGGCTCGATCGCCCCATCGTACTCGTCGGCCTGATGGGTGTTGGGAAATCGACCGTGGGGCAAAGGCTGGCCAGCCTTCTCGGCATGGATTTCGTCGACAGCGACGACGCCATCGAAGAGGCCGCGCACCTATCCATCGCCGAAATTTTCGAAGAGTTCGGGGAGCCTTATTTTCGCGCCGGGGAAAGACGGGTGATCGCAAGACTGCTCGAGGATCGTCGCGGCGTGGTCGCCACCGGCGGGGGGGCGTTCATGGACGAAGAGACGCGCGCATTGATCCTTCGCTCCGCCCTCGCCGTCTGGCTGGATTGCGATATCGAAACCCTGGTTGCCCGCACCGCACGGCGCGAAACCCGCCCCTTGCTGAAGACCGGCGATCCCCACGCCATTCTGAGCAGGCTGCACCGGGAAAGGTCGCCAGCTTATGCCCAAGCGCCTATCCGCATCGAAACGGGTAACTACCCTCATCATCAAACGGCTATGAAGATATTGGAAGCGATAGACGCATGGATGTGATCCCGGTTTCGCTGGGCGGGCGAAGTTACGAAGTCGCAATCGGCGGCGGTCTATTGAACCGGGCTGCGTCGCACGCGGAACCATTCCTCCGCAAGACGACGGTCCCGGTCGTCGCCGACACGAATGCCTGGGCAGCGCACGGTGCGAAATTGACCCAGTCCGTCAAGGACGGAGGTCATGACGTCGCGGTTTACGAAGTGGCGAGCGGAGAAGCATCCAAAAGCTGGCAGGAGCTCGCCAGGCTGATCGACTGGCTGTTGGCGCAAGGGGTCGAACGCGGCGATCACGTCATCGCGATGGGCGGCGGGGTGGTGGGCGACCTGTGCGGTTTCGCTTGCGCCATACTCAAGCGCGGGTGCGGCTTTGTGCAGGTCCCCACCACCCTGCTCGCCCAGGTCGACAGTTCCGTTGGCGGAAAGACGGCCATCAACACCGCAGCCGGAAAGAATCTCGTCGGTGCCTTCCACCAGCCCGCGCTGGTCCTGGCCGATCTCGATACGCTATCGACCCTTCCCTTGCGCGAACTGCGCGCCGGCTATGCCGAAGTGCTCAAATATGGCGTCCTGGGTGATCGGTCTTTCTTCGACTGGCTCGCGGACAATGGCCCGGCCGTCGTCGAAAGGGAGACAGATGCGCTTCAACACGCCATCGCGACGAGCGTGCGTTGCAAGGCCCAAATCGTCGCGGAGGACGAGCGGGAAACGCGCGACATGCGCGCTCTGCTCAACCTTGGCCACACCTTCGGCCATGCGCTGGAGGCGGAAACGGGATTCAGCGACCGACTTCTGCATGGCGAGAGCGTGGCTTTGGGCATGGTCCTCGCGGCCCGGTATTCGGCGCGGCTCGGTCTCATGTCCCCCGCTGATGCCAGTCGCGTTTGCGACGCGGTTGCGGCGATCGGGCTCCCCCACGAAATTTCCCGGCTCGGTCTGGATTGCGATGGCGCGGTGCTGGTCCACCACATGCGCCAGGACAAGAAGATGGACGGTGGAACGTTGCCCTTCATCCTGCTTCGCGGAATCGGGGAGGCCTTCGTTTCCAAGGATGTGGATCTTGCAGACATCGCGCTCTTCCTCGACGATGAGCTCGACGGTCCGTGATGCGCGTGACTGAGGCGGATCTGTCTGATCCGCGCGTCACCACGCTGATCGCACTTCACCAGCGCAACATGCTGGAGTCCTCGCCGCCGGGCACGTCTTTCGCGCTGGATCTGGCGGGGCTCAGCGGGCCTCAAATTACCATCTGGGCGGTTTGGGCCGACGACGTGGTCGCCGGGATAGGCGCGATAAAACAGCTTTCGCCCACGCATGGCGAGATCAAATCCATGCGTACCGACCCCGCCCATCTACGGCAGGGCGTTGCCGCGCTCTTGCTGGATAGGATCATGGAGCATGCGCGTTCGACGGGGATAACACGGCTGAGCCTCGAAACCGGAACGGGCCCGGTGTTCGAGCCCGCACTGGCCCTCTATCGCAAGCGCGGCTTCACGAACGGCCCGGCTTTCGGCGACTACAAGCCGACCGCCTTCAACCAGTACCTGCACCTGGAGCTTTAGTCAGGCGGCAGGCCGCTTCGCCGGCAGTTTCGCGACATTGCGGGCCGCTGCAACTACCGCTTCGTGCTCGGCCATCATCGCGTCGTGTTCGGCAAACAGCCGCTCAAGCTCCTCCCGCCTGCGGAGGAGGATATGGGCAATTCCCGGTGCCAAGCTTTCGCCCTCGCCCACTTTGCCGAGCAGGGAGGCGATGTCGCTCACCGTCGCATCCTCTGCCGTTTTGAAGAAATGTCCCTTGCTGTCGAAGAAACCAATACCCTTGCGCGCCATGACGCCTGCTCCTGAATTTCAGCGAATCGAAATATGGGCGCGTTGTCTACCCTCGGCGCAACAACTTCCAGCGCGTTTACCTTGATTTTGTCGAATCAATACGAACAGAATTGATTAATTAAATATGGAAACCTTCGGAGAACCCACAAAAATGCAGCCGATAATGGTTACTGGTCAATCCAGCTCAAGAATGACCTGATCGACCGCAAGGCTATCGCCCTCCTTGGCCTTGATTTCTCCGATCACCGCCTCTTTTTCCGCACGAAGGATATTTTCCATCTTCATCGCTTCGACCGTCGCGAGCGGTTGGCCGGGCTGCACCTCCTCGCCCTCGTTCACGTGCAGCTTCACCAGAAGGCCGGGCATCGGGCAGATCAGGAATTTGGACAGATCGGGGGGCAGTTTCTCGATCATGTGTTCGGCAAGCGGGGCCAATCTTGCCGGCAGGACGCGCACGTCGTGCTGGGCACCGCGTGTCGTCAGCGTGTAGCCGAGCCGGGTATTACGAATCTGAATTCCGTAGCTTTCGATCGGCTCGGCATCGTCATCCGCATCGCCATCGTACAGCGCGACCGACACGGAGGGTTCGCCGGGGGTATAGGCCAGTTGGATGGTGACCGGCTCGCCGTCTACCGTGATTGCCTCTTCCTCCAGGCTTACGGTATGATCTTCGCCGTCGATGCGAACCGCCCAATCGCCGGGCGGGGGGAGAGACCCGTTCATCTGCCCCTCGATGCGCCGGTTCCTGTCGGCATTGGCAGTCGCCAGCACGCCGGCGACAGCGCAGAGCACGCCCGTAGTCCGCGCCGACGTATCCGCGCCCTTGAAACCCTCGGGCCATTCTTCGGCGATGAAGCCTGTCGTCAATTCGCCCGCCCGGAACCGCGGGTGCTGCATGATCGCGCTGAGAAAATCGATATTGTGGCCCAGCCCCTCGATCCGGAAGGCGTCGAGCGCTGCAACTTGAAGGTCCGCCGCCTCGTCGCGCGTCGGGCCCCAGGTGACAAGCTTCGCGATCATGGGGTCGTAGAACATGGAAACCTCCCCACCTTCCGCGACCCCGTCGTCCACGCGGACATATGCCTCTTGGGCTTCCCCGATGGGTTCCTGATGTGTGGCGGCCTCGGGCGGGCTATAGCGCACCAGGCGCCCCGTGCTGGGCAGAAAGCCACGATAGGGGTCCTCGGCGTAGACGCGGTTCTCTATAGCCCAGCCGTTGATGCCGATATCATCCTGCGCAAAGGCCAGTTTCTCCCCGGCAGCCACGCGGATCATCTGTTCGACCAGATCGACGCCGGTGATCGCCTCGGTGACGGGATGCTCCACCTGCAGGCGAGTGTTCATCTCGAGAAAATAGAAGCTTTCCCCGCTCGCGTCGGCACCGCTGACGATCAGTTCGACCGTGCCCGCGGAATGGTAATCCACTGCCCGAGCCAAGGCGACGCATTGTTCGCCCATCGCCTTGCGCATCTGCGGCGTCACGAAGGGTGACGGCGCTTCCTCGACCACCTTCTGGTGGCGGCGCTGGATGCTG
>NZ_JBELMO010000115.1:0-5364 GCF_042095715.1 Qipengyuania sp.
CCCTTGTGCCAGCGGTCCATCTCCACCGTGTGGACCGAATCGAACAGATAGTCGGGCGCGTTGGACAGATCCTCCAGCGCTTCCTCCACGATGGAGTGGGGCTCCATATCGGCAAAGACATCGCGCAGCGTTTCCACCGCAGGCCGTTCGAACTGCGCATCTACATCCTTGGTGCGATAGGCAAAGAACGCCGTCGGCGTATGATCCTGCAGCGGGAAGACCCAGAGCGAGCGTTTATCCTGATTGAGGATTACTCCGTCGCGCTGGCGGAATGTCTCCATCTGTTCTTCTAGCTGATAAGCGCAGATCACCGCATCCAGCGAATGCATGAACTTCTCTTGCGGGCCGAACACCAGCTTGCGCACGGTGAAGCGCAGGCCATCGGCACCGATCACCAGGTCGAAGCGCTCGATCGTTGAACTGCCGTCTTTCGTATCCAGCGTCACATCGACGCCGTCCGCGCGCTCAACAATGGCCACGGGGCTTGTGCCGAACCGGATTTCGACCTGCCCGTCGACGCCGTTCCACAACCCTTCTTCGATATCACCGCGCAGCAGCGTGGCAGGCCGGGTCGGCTGGTCGGCGAACCCGGCTACGCGCACACGTCTGCCGTCTTTCGTCATGTGCCAATTCGGCGAGGCTTCGGGCGTGCGGATATGGATGCCGGGCAGCACGCCCAGCCTTTCCGCCGCATGTTTGCCCGCATCCTGAAGGCCGATGAAATAGCCGCCTGTCCGCCGCTCAGGCGCGCGTTCGACGATGACGGGTTCCCACCCGGCCTTCTTAAGCGACATGGCGCTGGCCATTCCGGCGATGCCGAGGCCGACGATAAGAGCGCGTTGAGTCATGATTGCTGTATCCTTCCTGTCGGGGGTGAGGGGCGAAAGCCCCTGCGCCCGAACCGATATGAACACTGTATAGATACCTCGCGCGCTTTTTGTCTAGACACTGTTTAGATTGCGTGCCAGATTGCCCTCATGACCAAGACGAAACGCGACAGCTATCATCATGGCGACCTGCGCAGCGCGCTGATTTCCGCCGCGGAAGAGATCATCGCCGCAGAAGGCGTGGAAGGCTTCACGCTGCGCAAGGCAGCGCGCAAGGCGGGCGTATCCCCCGGCGCGCCAACGCATCATTTCGGCAGCATGGCGGGCTTGCTGACGCAGGTGGCGCGGCGCAGTTACGAGGCACTGGGCAAGCAACTGGCAGGCGCGGCAGAGGGGCTGGATGGCAACGCGGCGCTGCGAGCGCTGACCGCCGTCTATGTTAGGTTCGCGCGCGACAACACGGGCCGTTTCCGCCTGATGGGCCGCACCGACTTGATCGAATTGGAGGACGATGACCTGCGGGCTGCGGTCTATCGGGCGATGCGCCCGCTCGCCGCCGCCGCTGCCGGAACACGCGGCCTCGGCGTGCCGACCCCCGAGTTCGAGCGACTGGATCCGCGCCTGATCGCCGCCATCGTCCCCGCGCACGGACTGGCGCATCTGGCCACCGAAGGACGGCTGGCCGCGACAATGCGGTCGGGAGAGGTGGACGCGCAGGCGCAAGACGCGTTGGTGGACGAGGTTTTGCGCGCGCTGTGGCCTTGAAGCAAACCGCCCAAACCGATAGCCGCTACGCAATACTGATCACGCTGAACGCGAACGAGCCATATGCTACGACTTCGGTTTCTTGCTGTGCCTCGATATCTGACGCTGGAGGCGCGCGCGTGTCCTACCCGCCTGCTCGGGCAAACAGGACAGCTCTCCAGCGCAGGAAGTTACCTGTACTACAATGGTGAGCACGTCTGCTGTTGAAAAACCGCCACTCGCGCGCCAAACATTCCCCCAAAATGCGTAAGATCCTCGCCTTTTTCCACGCTTTGCTGGCAACCGTACTGCTCACTTGCGGCGTCGCAGCTTTCGCCGCGACGTCGATTCTTCCGTCGTCCGGGGACGCCGCCGAGGCGCAGGTGGCGATGGATCCCTTCGGGCGGGAAACGCCGCGATCGACCGTGACCAATCTGCTGGGCGTGCTGGCGAGCGAAGATCCTGGTGCCCTCGATCCCTATCTCGACCTGCCTGCCGGTATGGATCGCGCAGAGGTCGTGCCGCGCCTGCGCGCAGCGCTCGATGCGGGCGGGACGCTCGCCACCTATCAGGAACTGGCCAACGAGCCCAACGGGCGGCTCGACGATGGCCTCGGCCCGACACGCGAACAGGTCGGGACACTCGCCGGGGGCGAGATACCCATCCTGCTGACACAGAGCAGCGGCACGGACGGGCCTGCCATCTGGCGGCTGTCGGCGGAAACGCTACAGGCGCTCCCGGATATCGAACCGCAGGCGATCCCGGAAGAAGAGGCTATCGTCGCCGGTGCCCCTGCGCTGGATTGGGTCAAGCTGCTGGGACTATTGATCGCCGTCTTCATCGCGACCCGGTTGCTGGCCGCGCTGGTCCTGCTCGGTCTGCGGCAGGTCCTCTCGCGCGATGGGGCGGTGTACCGGGTCCTCGATGCCGCCCTGCCGCCGCTGGCGCTGGTTGTCACCATCGTCGGTTTCCGGCTGTGGTCGGACGCTGCGCCGATCTCGATCGTCGCGCGTCAGGTCGTGCTGCGCTATCTCGGCATTGCAGCGTGGATCGTGTTCCTGTGGTTCCTGTTCCGCCTGGTCGATGCGCTCGCCCGGTGGCTGTCGCTGCGCATGACGCGGCGCGCGCGGTACCAGAGCGCGTCTGTCATCGTCTTTGCCCGCCGGGTTATCAAGGCCGGACTGTTGGTCCTGGGGGCGCTCGGCATCCTCGACACGCTCGGCTTCGATGTCACCGCTGGTGTGGCGGCGCTCGGCATCGGCGGTCTGGTCTTGGCGCTGGGTGCACAGAAGACGGTCGAGAACCTGGTCGGCACCGTATCCGTGCTGGCCGACCGGCCGGTGCAGGTCGGGGATGTGTGCAAGGTCGGCGATGTGCTCGGCACGATCGAGGATATCGGGATGCGGTCGACCCGGATCAGGACGCTGGAACGAACCGTCGTCACGATCCCCAATGGCGATTTTTCCTCACGCCAGATCGAAAACTATACCAAGCGCGAACGTTTCCTCTTCAACGAGACGATCGGCCTCGAATACGCCTTGGATGCGGCCAAGCTGCGTGAAGGGATTGGCCTGATAGCAGAGGCGCTCGCACAGAACGAGCACATCGCCCCGGAGCCGCGCCGGGCGACATTACGTTATTTTGCAACGGACTCGCTGGCGATCGAAACCTTTGCCTACATCATGACCGCCGATTTCGACGAAAGCCTGAGAATCCGCAACGATCTCATGCTCGACATCTACGAGCGATTGGAACAGGCAGGCATCGGGTTCGCCTTCCCGACACAGACCCTTTACCTGCGCAAGGACGAAACCGGGCAAGGGTGATGCGGTATGGTGGCGGTCACGCAACGCTATCCGGCTGACGGTTCGCCGAACATGATCTGCCTGAAGACCTTCACGTAACTTTCTTCCGGCTGGGTGCCGTCGCCCGATCGCAAGACCGCGGTATGCCAGAGTATGAGCAAGGTTTCGGTGATGACATCGGCGGGCAAGCGGAGTGGCTGCCCAAACTGGGCGGCCAGGCCTTCGATCAGAACCCGGAACTGGGCCGTTACACGCGCCTCCGCAGCCTTGTACTGCGCGCGGAATTCCGGGTTGCGAAAGGCATAGAGCTGCAATTCCAGCGCCAGCGCCGCCCAGGCCTGGCGATCGGGGATGTCGGCTAGCCACGCAGCAAGCGTTTGCATGGCCTGGTCGATATCGGCTTCCGGGATCGAGGCGGCGAGGTCTTCCAGTCGGTCCCGCTGTTCGGCCAAGTGACCTTCCATGACTTCGAGCAGCAGCAACTCCTTGCTCTCGAAGTTCGAATAAAAGGCGCCTTGCGTAAATCCGGCGTCGGCGCAGAGCTGGCGCACGGAAAGTGCCGGGATGGAATGGGCGATCATCAGCCGCTCGGCCGATTTGATCAGCTTGGCGCGTGTTTCCGCCTGGCTTTGCCGACGCGATTTGGTGGTGGTTTCGCCGCTCATGGTGCTCGATCCGTCTCAAAAATCCTGATTTTCGGAACCAAATTTTCAGATATCACTTGATATTTCAAATGCCCGGCCAGAGGATCGGTTTCCCGTCGATCCTTTTCAGCAGGCAAAACAGGCAGGAGTTGTTGCCCATGCAGCCCATACGGTTCACCCCTGATGTCGAGCAAGTCGATCCCGACGAACAGCGGCTGACGCGCGAGATCGTCGAACAGATGAATGCGACGGCGCGCAACGCGTTCGAACGGCATCGGCACGCCCATCGCGATGCCCATGCGAAATCGCACGCGATCCTTAAGGGTAGCATGACCGTGCACGACGGTCTGTCGGCTGAGCTTGCGCAGGGCATCTTCGCTTCTCCGAAGACCTACGAGGTCGTCGCGCGGCTTTCGTCCGCGCCGGGCGATATCCATTCGGACGAGGTTCCGGCCCCGCGCGGTTTCGCGATCAAGGTGATCGGCGTTCCGGGTGACCGGCTTTCGCCCGACATCGGTGGCGAGAACCAGGATTTCCTGATGGTGAATTTCCCGGTGCTCGCCTTCGGCACGATCCCGAAATACAAGCAGATGCTGGGTCTGCTCGAAAAGAACGCGCATGCGCCCGATTTCTTCCAACGCCTCGTTGCCGGCGTGGCGCGCGGCGCGAAGGATGCGGTGGAAGCGGTGGGCAAGGTGCCGAGCGCGACGCTCGAGGGGTTGGCGCGCGACAACAATCATCCTCTCGGCGAAACCTATCATACGCAGGCCGCTGTCCGGTTCGGCGACCATGTCGCCAAACTGTCGCTCGCCCCGAAATCCCAATCCGTGCGCGATTTGACCGGTCGGGATCTCGAAGACGTCCAATATTCGACCATGCGCGACGTAATCGGCGATTTTTTCCGCGCGAACGGCACCGAATATGAATTGCGCGCGCAGCTCTGCACCGATCTCGAAACGATGCCGGTGGAAGATGCTGCCGTGTTGTGGGAAGAGGAAAAGTCTCCCCATCGTGCCATCGCCACGCTGCGCTTCGACGGCCAGGACCCCTACAGCCCGCCACGCCAGGTTTTCGGCGACGATGTGCTGTCGTTCAATCCATGGAACGGCGTCGAGGCGCATCGCCCGCTGGGCGGCATCATGCGCATTCGCCGCGCGGCCTACGAACGGTCCAGCACCTATCGTCACACTCAGAACGATCGCCCGCGCATAGAGCCGCAGGCCCTGTCCGACATTCCCGATTGACCACCAAGCGCAAAAGGAGCGCGCCATGACCAGAAGCACCGATCCGCGTCTCGCCGATGAGAGCAAGCCCGAAGAAATCCGCCGCCGCGCGCGAGAGCTG
>NZ_JBELMO010000116.1:0-5258 GCF_042095715.1 Qipengyuania sp.
AGCGAAATGGATATTCCGGAACCAGCCATGCTCGTGGTCGGCCGTGACATCGATGGCGGCTGGACTGTCCGCGAAAGTGCCGGGATGCTTCTGGGCCGCTTCTCATCGGCACAGGCGGCACGGCGTTTCGCTGAAGCGGAGCGGCGTGGACGGACATCAATCTCGGTCGCAACCTCGGCCGGGATCACACGACGGATCGAGGGGCAGCTTAGCCTCGTCTGCGACAAGACGGCGAAAGGCAGCCCAGCTCATGGGTAAATTCCCACCGAGAGTTCTCGGGATTGGGCTGCTTGCGTGTTCCGGCGCATCGACGCTGGTGCATCGAAGCATCTATGAGGCGGCGCGGCACGGTCCCGCGCAGTTTGCCGAGTTCGGCCTTGCACTGCTGACATTCATCCTTGCCAGCGCCGGCATTCTACTCCTGATTCATGGCGCCAGGCTGTTCAAGCCGGCTTCCGAGGATGCGGGCGGCGGGGATTTACCTGCGCAGACCGTGTTTCGAACGCGCCTGGAAGAACCGATCACGCCACAGGGACGCGCTTTCGATACGCGTCACGGCGCATCGATGATGCAGGCCCGGCACCGGATCGCCCTGTCGCGACGTGACCGATCGGCGAACATGTCCAGTCGCGGAAAGCTCGAGCGGACTTCGTCCGACTGGACAATCTCTCCGCGCCGTTGATCAGGGACATCATGCCTGTCATCGCCGCCTATCTCTATCGTCATGGTCGACGCGTTCGCGAGATCGCGATCGATGAACGGGTCGATTGCCCCTCTGACCGGTCAGAGTTCGTCTGGATCGGGCTGACCGATCCGTGTGCGGAAGAGATCGAAACGCTGCAGCACCTCTACAATCTTCACCCGCTTGCGGTCGAGGATGCGCTGAAGGACGGCCAGTTGCCGAAGGTCGACGTCTATGGCGACCAGCTGTTCGTCATCGGCCGGACTGCACATTTGTGCGATGGTCACATCGTCTACGGGCAGACGGCGGCCTTTCTCGGCCACAGCCATATCATCACCGTTCGGCAAGGTTCGACGAGGTCCTACCGCCCGCTGCGTGAGCACCTGGAGGCCGCACCTGACCTGCTGGGCAAGGGCGGGGATTATGTTCTCCATGCCATCCTGGACTTCATCGTCGACGGCTATCTGCCGCTGATGACAGCTCTTGAGGAAGAGGTCGCGGCGATGGAACAGCGGATGCTCGATACCTTCCTCGATCGCGCGGAGATCGCCCGCATCTTCGCGTTGCGGCGCGACCTGATGCGCTTCGATCGCATCCTGGTGCCGATGGAGGAGGTGGCTCGCAAGCTATCCAAGAACGGGCTGCCGTGTATCGATGCCGAGGCACGTCTGTATTTCCGCGATGTCCTGGATCATGTCCGCAGGGTCGAGGCCATGGCGAGCGGCTTGCGCGATCTGCTGTCATCGGTGTTCGAGTTCAGCAATCTAATCGAGCAGCAGCGCACCGGCGCCATCACGCGCCAGCTTGCGGCCTGGGCTGCAATTCTGGCCGTGCCGACCGCCATTGCCGGCATCTACGGGATGAACTTCGAGCACATGCCGGAGCTTCGCAGTCCCTATGGCTACCCCGTCACGATCGCCGTGATCCTTACCATCTGTTCGGCGCTCTACTGGCGCTTCCGTAAGGCGCGATGGTTGTAGATCGCTGACCGGAATGCGACGGGGCGTTGTCACGCTAACGTGCGCGCTATGCAGTTTCCCGAATTCGATCTCGAAACAGTATGGCAACGTCCGTACCTCCGATGAGCGAGCGCAGGACGCTCGATCATAGAAGGTTTCCAGGGCGATATGTCGTCTGAACCCAACCCGGAGCCCGACGAACGCGGGACGATCATCTACGTCTGCCAGGACAAGGCGGGCCACTGGCTCGTGCAGGATAGCGGCAGAAGGATGGAAGGCCGTTTCGTGTCGCGAGGCGCAGCTCTCAGCTACGCCGAAGCCGAACGGCAGATGTATCATGCGAGCCTTGAGATCACCTCGGCACCGCTGGTTCCGCTCATTTCCTTCGACCCGGCGAGCCCGGCCGATCGCGCGCTGCGCCGCGCCGCCTGAGGACATTCCCATGACATCGAAGCTGAAGCCGCTCGTCACGGCTGATCGTCCGTCCTCCATACTGGCGGTTACCCCGTCCACGATCCTGGGCAGCCGTGCCGCTCACAAGGACGCGCGCTGGACTGACATCTGCGCCACGCTTGCCGCCCTGCGCGAGCGAGGGCGCCATTCCATACGCATCGTCGACGCCGACTGCGGCTGTGGCACGTTGCTGATCGAAGCCGTGCGTCACGCCAGAGCGCTCGGCTATACCGCGATCGAAGGCCGCGGCATCGATGGCTCACCGGCGATGATCGGACGTGCTCGTGCAGCAGCTGCCCGTCTGCACGAACCGGCGATCGGCCTTACGTTCGAGATGACGGACATGATCGAGGCGCTGTCGAGCGAGGCCGATTTCCCGGCAGACATCGTCCTTTGGCGCGGTGGCCGTGCGGGCGATGATCGTCAGGGCTTGCAGGCGAGCCTCGCGAAAGCGGGTGACTTGGTCATCGGCGATCGTGATCTCTCGATCTGTCAGGCACAGACGATCTGTCAGGCACAGACGGCATGACCCGGCGTGATCTGCAGTGGAAGGCCGGCGGCTTCGCGTTGCTGGCGTCCTCATGTGCCATGTGCCTCACGCTCGACGGTTCTCCGGTGGCGGTCCTCTTCTTTCCGCTGGCCCTGCTTGGCTTGCCCTTGATGATCCATGGCAAGCGGGTCGGGCAGCTGCTGCGGGCCGAGCGGCGCGGGCACAGCCATACCGTCGACGTTGTCCATGCCGCCCGCGTTCGTCGGCGCGGACAGGCCGACGACGGTTTCGGGCACTGATAAGCAAGGTCTTTTCCCATGAGCTTCTTCGAGCATCGTGACGGCATCCTGCATGCCGAGGGCGTCGCATTGCCGGCTATCGCCGATGCGGTCGGTACGCCCGTCCATATATATTCCGCGGGCGCGCTTCGGCATGCCGCCAACGCCTTCACCTCCGCCTTGCGCGATCTGCCCTCCGCCCGGTTCGCGTTCGCGGTCAAGGCCAACCCCAACAGTGCCGTTCTCCGGCTCCTGGCAAGGTGCGGCTATGGCGCCGACATCGTATCGGGTGGCGAGCTGCGCCGGGCCCTGGATGCGGGTATCGCGGCGTCGGATATCGTCTTTTCCGGCGTCGGAAAAACCGATCGGGAGCTGATCGACGGGTTGGAGGCCGGCATCGGCCAGTTCAATCTCGAGCTGGAGGAGGAGGGCCGCGTCCTCGCGCAGCTCGCACGCGTGCGCCAGATGCACGCACCGGCGGTGTTGCGCGTAAACCCCGATGTCGACGGTGGAACGCACGCCAAGATCACGACCGGCAAGCGGGCCAGCAAATTCGGCGTCGATATCGCTGATGCGCCGGACATATATGCTCGGCTCGTACAACTCGACGGCCTAGATCTGCAGGGTATCGCCCTTCACATCGGCAGTCAGATCAGTGACCTGACACCGCTGGAAGCCGCCTACCGCCGGATCGGCGCTCTGGTTTTCGAACTGCGCGCGCGCGGGCACACCATCACCCGTGTCGACCTCGGAGGCGGTCTGGGGGTCGCGTATCGGCCCGAAGACAAAATGCCATCGCTCTCTGATTACGCGGCCATGGTATCGCGGGTCACACGTGACTGGAACGTCAGCCTCACGTTCGAGCCGGGTCGCGTGATCACCGGCCTGGCCGGCGTGCTGTTGACCCGGGTGATCTGGGTGAAACCGGGCGCCACACACCCGTTCGTGATCGTGGATGCGGCGATGAACGATCTGGCGCGTCCCGCACTGTACGACGCGTACCACCATTTCTCTGCCGTCCGTCCGGATGGACGAACGATGGTCGCGAATATCGCCGGACCAGTCTGCGAAACCGGTGACATGTTCGGGGTCGATCGGCCAATCGACCACGTCGGCCGTGGGGATCTGGCTGTCTTCCATGCAACCGGTGCGTACGGAGCGGCGATGGCTTCGAGCTACAATTCCCGGCCGGTGAGCCCACAGGTCATGGTCGATGGAGACACGTTCGAGCTGGTCGGCGATCGTCTCGCGCCTTGTGATGTAACGACCCGATCAGAGCGCGAACCTCGGACTGCTTACCGCGCCCATAACACGCCGGTGAGGCAGGTAGCCTGACAAGGAGCCTTCGTATCGGCCCGGGAACGTTACCGGTGCAATCAGGTCGTCGAGTCTTCGCGCAGATGTCGCGGGCAGGTTCGTTCGTTGATGGGGTCACCAACGGCGAACCCTCTCGCTCGGAGTGTCGACTTCCTGTGCGCTGTGATCAGGGCCGAACATTCAACGGAGCGCAACTGAACGATTAACGCTGGTCGACTGCTGCCGAGATTGCAGACGATCTCACTTCTGTTCCGCGACGGCGATTATTGCCCGACGGGCGATCAATTGCCAACCCGCGCTTCGCTTTGCCCAGATGTCCGTGAATGGCCGCATGACCTGCTTGCCAGCGCCGGGCCCCTTGATCGGGACATCGTGTCATACCCCATCACGACCGTCACCTCCGGTTTCTCACCCACGAATGTGATGTGCTTGTGGAAGTCCCGATAATCCAGAAAGTCTCGCTCCATGACGCCAACCACATCCTCGCGTCCGATAACCGTGTTGTTTGGCGAGTTGACAACGAAATCCTCGGCCCAAACGGTTCTGACGCCTGCTGCGTCATGAGCCATCATGGCTTTTCCAAGTCTTCCGTAAGCCGCGCCGATCTCCGGCGGCATCCGAACGCCGGGGGCAAGCTGCGCAAGTGCGGGCGCGGCGCCCCGGAGCGCGCCAAGCAATGCGATCTTTCTGAGCATGCACGTCCTCCTCTGCCGAAGTCTCCTCTGCCGAAGTGTCCGCGTCTATCATGTTGCAAATTGTCGTCGTGGACAACGGCTGGCTCTCCGGCGCTTTCTGGATCGTCTGCCTGGGCAGCACCACCGACGGCTTTTCTCGGAGCACCCGGTGGCCGAGGCGGCGACGGACGACGGGGTCTGGTCGATCACGTAGCGGAGCATCGCGAAAAGCGTCGAAAAGGCCGGGGCGGCCTCATCCAGCCAGCGATCGACGCCCGCCGTGACAGCGGCGATCGCCGGCAGCATCTCCTCCACCGTGGTAAAGGCGCCACCGGCATCGTTGACGAGGTCTAGGGTCAGGATCTGTAATTTGTAGTCGCCCGGCGGTTGTCCCTTGAGGGTCTC
>NZ_JBELMO010000117.1:0-5250 GCF_042095715.1 Qipengyuania sp.
AACCGCAACACGCCGTGCGCGGCCGGATGCTGCGGCCCGAAGTTGATCGTATAATTCTGGATCGCCACGTCGCCATCGGTCGGATGCGCGGCATCCGGATGATGGAGCAGCTTTTCGATCGCCGGATCGGCGAGCTGGTCGATCGGCTGGTCTTTCTGGGTCAGCATATCGCTCACTGATTCTGCCCCCCGCTCTTTGAGGCCGTCACATCCGGGTCCGCCGGGCGTGGCGCCGCATCCGACCCCGGCTTGCCCGCCCCGGTGTCCGCAGTGCCCTGCGCATCCTTCTTGGCATAGGGCTCACTGGCGGCCGTCGGCGCGGCCTTGGCGCTTTGCACCGCGTCCGCCTTTTGCACCTCGGTCGCGGTTACCGGCGACGGCGCACCCTTGGCTTCCGGCAATTTCGCCTTCTCGTCACCGGGCAGCACATATGCGGCGCCTTCCCAGGGGCTCATGAAATCGAAGGTGCGGAAATCCTGCGCGAGGCTGACGGGTTCGTAGACGACGCGCTTCTGTTCCTCGGAATAGCGTAGCTCGACATAGCCGCTCAGGGGGAAGTCCTTGCGGAACGGATGTCCGCGGAAACCATAATCGGTCAGGATGCGACGCAGGTCGGCATTGCCCGAGAAGAGCACGCCGAACATGTCGTACACTTCGCGCTCCAGCCAGCCGGCGACCGGCCACAGCCCCGTCACCGACGGCACCGGCGTCTCTTCCGTCGCGGGAACATGGACGTGAAGGCGGTGGTTGCGGGTCAGCGAAAGCAGGCAATAGACGACTTCGAACCGCTCGGCCCGATCGGGATAGTCGACTCCCGCGATCTCCATCAGCTGCTGATATTCCAGCCCCGGCGTATCGCGCAGCGCGGTCAGCGCCGCGATCAGCCCGTCGCGCGTGACATGCAACTGCACCTCGCCAGCGACCTCGACCGCGTCGGAGAGCGCCTCGCCCAGCGCCGCGCGGGCGCTGTCGATCGTCGCATCGTTGAGATCGGCGGCCCACGCCGGTGCCGGCGCCCTCATCGCTCGATGCTCCCGGCGCGGCGGATCTTCCGCTGCAGCTGCATCACGCCATACAGCAACGCTTCGGCGGTCGGCGGACAACCCGGAACGTAGATATCGACCGGCACGATCCGATCGCAACCGCGCACGACGCTGTAGCTATAGTGATAATAGCCGCCGCCATTGGCGCAGGAGCCCATCGAGATGACGTATTTCGGCTCGGACATCTGGTCATAGACGCGGCGCAGCGCCGGCGCCATCTTGTTGCACAAGGTGCCCGCGACGATCATCACATCCGACTGACGCGGCGACGCGCGTGGCGCGGCACCGAACCGCTCCATGTCGTAGCGCGGCATGTTGACGTGGATCATCTCCACCGCGCAGCACGCCAGCCCGAAGGTCATCCACCACAGCGAGCCGGTGCGCGCCCACTGAAACAGCTCCTCGGTCGAGGTAACCAGGAAACCCTTGTCGGTCAGCTCGCCGTTCAGGCTGTCGAAGAAGCCCTGATCGGGCGCGACGACGCCGCGCGAGCTTTCGGGGGAATTGACGAGCCCGATCGGCCCGGAATGAGTGGTCACTCCCATTCCAGCGCTCCCTTCTTCCATGCGTAAACGAGGCCGAGGGCGAGTTCGGCGATAAAGATCATCATGCTGATCCAAGCGGTCCAGCCGAGCGAGAATACGCTGACTGCCCAGGGATACAGGAACGCCGCCTCGAGATCGAAGATGATGAACAGAATGGCGACGAGATAGAAACGCACGTCGAACTGCGATCGGCTGTCCTCGAATGCGGGGAAGCCGCACTCATATTCGGATAGCTTCTCCGGCGTCGGTTTCGCGGCGCCCGTCAGCTTGGCAACGAGCATCGGCAGAAACACAAATGCCGACGACAATGCCAGCGCGACTCCCACGAACAGGAGGATGGGAAGATATTGCGACAGATCGACCACTATGGCTCTCTCTCGGGGGCTCTCGGGCTTCTCTCGCAAGTGCGAGAGGAACGGTGGACCTCTAGACCCGCGCCCCCGGAGGGGCAAGGCCACCAAGGCGTGAGAATGAATCGCAGGAAGCGCGAAAAAGGTCCCAGACCGGCGCCCCCCGCCCCGGCCTGGGCGCGCCTGTTGAAGCGCCTATCGCCCGCCGCTAGCGCAGCGACTGCGCCACCATCTTGTGCAGCTTGGAATGCATCGCGTCATTGGCGGCGAGATACTCGTTCCGCTCAAAGGCGCGATCGCCGCCACGGAAGTCGGTGACGAAGCCGCCCGCTTCCTTGACGAGCAGGTAGCCGGCCGCAACGTCCCAGATCTTCAGGTCGCTTTCCCAATAGCCGTCGAACCGCCCCGCGGCGACCCAGGCGAGATCGAGTGCCGCCGAACCGAGCCGACGGATGCCCGCGACCTGTGGTGCGACCGCCCCGAAGATGCGCGTCCATTGCACGAAATCGCCATGGCCCATGAACGGTATGCCGGTGGCGATCAGCGCCTCGGACGGTTCGCGCCGTGACGATACGCGCAGGCGCTGGTCCTGCAACCACGCGCCCCGGCCTTTCTCCGCCCAGAAACTTTCGTCCGTCAGCGGCTGATAGACCAGCGCCGTGGTGATCTCGCGCTTGCCGCTGGGCAGCGGCTCCTCGACCGCGATCGAAATCGCGAAATGCGGGATGCCGTGGAGGAAGTTCGAGGTGCCGTCGAGCGGATCGACGATGAAGCGCGGCTTGTTCGGGTCGCCCTCGACCGTGCCGCGCTCCTCCATCACGAAGCCCCAGTCGGGGCGCGCCTTGGAAAGTTCCTCGAACAACGTCTGTTCGCAGCGCTGGTCAGCCTGGCTGACGAAATCCGCCGGCCCCTTGCGGCTGACCTGCAGATGCTGGACTTCGTTGAAATCACGCCGCAGGCGCGGCGCCGCCTTGCGCGCGGCGCGCTCGATGACCGTGAACAGGCCCGAATGGGATGGCATTTCTTATCTCCCCCCTCCCCATCAGGGAGGAGCCACAATCAGCGATGATCAGTCCGCGCGGCGAACGTAGGTCTGCTCGTACACATCGACCACGATCCGCGTGCCGCTTGCGATATGCGGGGGGACCATGACGCGCACGCCGTTGTCGAGAACGGCCGGCTTGTAGCTGGACGAAGCCGTCTGCCCCTTCACCACCGCATCGGCCTCGACGATCGTCGCCTCGATCGTATCGGGCAGCTGCACGCTGATGGCTTCCTCGTCATAGAGTTCCATCACCACGTCCATGCCGTCCTGCAGGAACGCGGCGGCATCGCCCAGCAGGTCGCGCGGCAACGTCACCTGATCGTAGGTTTCCTTGTCCATGAAGACCAGGCCATCGCCCTCGGCGAACAGGAACTGGAAATCCTTGGTATCGAGGCGCACGCGCTCGACCGTCTCCGCCGAGCGGAAGCGGACGTTGTTCTTGCGGCCGTCGCGCAGGTTCTTGAGTTCGACCTGCATATAGGCGCCGCCCTTGCCGGGTTGCGTATGCTGGATCTTCACCGCGCGCCAGATGCCGCCTTCGTATTCGATGATGTTGCCGGGACGGATGTCCACGCCGCTGATCTTCATGGGGCTTCGCCTATGGAAAAGAGCTGGGCCGTGTGGGACATTGCGTCCCCCCACGGCCGGGTGGCGGCGACTTAGCGACTGGTGCGCGATCCGGCAAGCAGCGGATAGGGATTCACCGGCTGCCCCTGCCACCATCGATCGCCGGGCGCGACGCGATTGACCGCGAAGTGCAGGTGTGGTGCGGCGGCATCGGCATTGCCGGTCGCCCCCACCGCCGCGATCGGTTCGCCCGCTCGCACCGCCTGCCCCTCACTCAGCCCGCGACGATAGCCGAGCAGGTGCGCGTAATAATACAGCGTCCGCCGATCGAGGCTGCGCTGATAGATCGTCAGCCCGCCATCATGGCTGAGGAACAGCTTCTCGATCCGACCGGGCGCGGCGGCGCGGACGATCGTGCCCTGCGGCGCCATGATATCGATCGCCCGATGCGTTCGCGTGCCACCGCCGCGCTCCTGTTCGTAGTCATCGCTAAGCGCAGTGCGCGGCACACCTGCCACCGGGACCAGCAAACGCTCGGGCGCGCCGGGAGCTTCGGAAGGGGGAAGCTCATCGCGCGGCTCGCCAGTCACAAGAGCCGGCTCACGTGACGCGCCGCCAAACGACACGAGGCTAAGAAAGCCGATCGTCGCCAGCAGGATGATTGCAAGGATCGACCAGCCGAGCCGCGTCATGTCATGCCTGGAACAACACCGGCGTTCCGCCTTTGACCATCAGCGCAACCCGCGCCGCGTCCCAATTGGTGAGGCGGACGCAGCCGTTCGATTCGGCGCGGCCGATCTGCTGCGGCTCGCTGGTGCCATGGATGCCGTAATGTTCCTTGCTAAGGTCGATCCACACCACGCCGACCGGGTTATTGGGGCCGGGGGGAATGATCTGCGCCTGCTTGTCGTCGCTCACCCCCTTCAGGATCTTGGGGTTCATCTTCCAGTCCGGATTGGGCGAGACGTGCAGCACTTTCCAGTCGCCGAGCGGCAGGGGATCGCGCGAGGACCCGATCGTAGCGGTATATTGCGCGATGACGCGGCCGTTGCCGTCCAGCGCGCGCAGGACGCCGTCGGACTTGTCGACCACGATCTTGGCGGCCACCGGAACCTTAGCCTCGACGTTCAGCGCCGCGAGCGTGGCCCGCCACGCCGGGGTCGCATCGGACGGATAGGCGCGCGACGACGGAAAGGTATTCGGGACGGTGATCGTCGTGCCCGGCCCGATGTTCGTCACACCGGGGTTCAGTTCGGCGAGCACCGCTGGCGTGGTGTGGAAGCGTTCCGCCAATTTCTCCAGGGGGCGCTTGTAATACATCCCAGGCAGTTTCGCCTGCTCGGCATAATCCTTTGATATAACCGGGGTGTACGGGCCGCGCAGCGCATCCCGGTCAAGCGTGACCGCGATGGTCGGGC
The DNA here is from genome assembly GCF_042095715.1 of Qipengyuania sp. Classification (GTDB taxonomy): domain Bacteria; phylum Pseudomonadota; class Alphaproteobacteria; order Sphingomonadales; family Sphingomonadaceae; genus Qipengyuania. The sequence continues at coordinate 4,968 of NZ_JBELMO010000117.1, forward strand.
GAAGGCCCCGCCACCCGGCCAGCGCCTGCATCGTCGCGCGGTCGGGCTGCCCCGTCACCGTCAGGCCACGGCTTTCCTGGAACCCTTTCAATGCGTTGATCAGCGATGCTCCGCTGCGCCCGTCGATGATGCCCGGGCCGAAACCGATCCGGTCGAGCGTCACCTGCAAACGCATCACCGCCGGATCCATCGGAGGAGCACCCGGCTGGCCCGGCGCGGCGGCGGTAAGGGTCAGGGCGACAATCGCGGCAATACGCTTCACGGGCACCTCATGCATATCGGT
>NZ_JBELMO010000118.1:0-5031 GCF_042095715.1 Qipengyuania sp.
GCGCGGCCCGGTGTGGTGGAGCGACGGGGCGCCCGATTATCACCGGCACATGGCGCGCAACACGCCTTATGCCGAGTGGTTCGCGTCCCTGCCGGGCGCGCCGCCTGATCAATGCTCGACCAGTTCGACGACCTCAAAATCATAACGGGTCCAGCCGCGCGTCGCAGCGGCTTCGGCAGCGGCGGCGCGTTTGCGGTTGGCGTCGCGCAGCGATGCGCTATGGCCCCAGAATACCTCGGTCGCCCCGTTCGGCAGATAAGCGACGATCCGCCAGTAATGCGTGAAGCGCGCAGAGGTCGGCCCGATCGTCTTGACATAGCCGTCCGCCATCGTGGCGGTGAGCAGGCGTTTCTTCCTTGCCATAGCGCTCCCCGGACGGCCCCGACTTCCCCCCCGGGGTCAACCCTCGCGGGCGACCTGAAAACCGGCGAACGACTGGCTCACCGGCATCAGTTCGAGCCGGTTGATATTAAGATGCGGCGGCAGGTTCGCGATCCACGCCACTGTCGCGGCGATATCCGCCGCCGTCATCGGCTGCGCGCCCGCATACAAGCTGTCGGAAGCCGCTTGGTCGCCGCCGGTGCGGACCAGCGTGAACTCGGTTTCCACCATGCCCGGATCGATCGCGGTGACCCGCACCCCGGTGCCATGCAGATCGACGCGCAGATTGAGCGAGAATTGCTGCACGAACGCCTTTGTCCCGCCGTACACATTGCCGCCGGCATAGGGATAGCTGCCGGCGACCGACGCGATATTGACGATCGCGCCCTTGCGCTCGATCAGCGTCGGCAGCAGGCGGTGCGTGATCGTCACCAGCGCGGTGACGTTGGTATCGATCATCGTCCGCCACTGCGCCAGATCGGCGCGTTGCGCGGGGGCCGTCCCCAGCGCCAGCCCGGCATTGTTGACCAACAGATCGATCCCGCGAAAGCGTTCCGGCAATTCCGCCAGCGCGCGGTCGAGTGCGTCCTCATCGGTGACGTCGAACACCGCCGGGTGGACCCGCTCGCCCAGGTCGCGGGCCAGCGCGGCGAGCCGTTCGGCACGCCGTCCGGTCGCGATCACCTGCCACCCGCCCGCCACCAGGGCGCGCACCGTTGCCTCCCCGATGCCCGAAGTCGCCCCGGTCACGATCGCCGTCTTCATTCCGTCGTCTCCCATCGCCGCCGCGTGATGACCTGCCCCGGCGCGTCGATGCGTGATAAGCGTCCGGCCGGCGGCGTCCAGCCTTGCCTTCGCCCGCGTTCGGCAAGGCAGCGTTGCCGTTAATGCGCTGGTCGCCGACGATGCGCCGCCCTATCTCCCTGGTCCGGCAACATCCAGCACCGGCGGAAAGGAAGATCGCAGATGGCGAACGAGGACGGAGCCAACAACCAGCCGCAGGGCTATGTGCCCCCGGCGGTGTGGACATGGAATCGTGACAATGGCGGCAAGTTCGCCAGCACCAACCGCCCGATATCCGGCGCGACCCACGACAAGCAACTGCCCGTCGGCGAGCATCCGCTACAGCTTTACTCGCTCGCCACGCCGAACGGGCAGAAGGTGACGATCATGCTCGAGGAGCTGCTCGCCGCGGGCCATCGCGGCGCCGAATATGACGCCTGGTTGATCGACATCGGCAAGGGCGACCAGTTCGGCAGCGGATTCGTCGCGATCAATCCCAATTCGAAGATCCCCGCGCTCGCGGACCACAGCACCTCTCCCCCCACGCATCTGTTCGAGAGTGGTTCGATCCTGCTGTACCTCGCCGAGAAGTTCGGCGCCTTCCTGCCCGCCTCCGGACCGGCGCGGGTGGAAACGATCAACTGGCTGATGTGGCAGATGGGATCGGCGCCGTTCGTGGGCGGTGGCTTCGGCCATTTCTATGCATATGCGCCGTTCAAGATCGAATATGCGATCGATCGCTACGCGCTGGAGGCGAAGCGCCAGCTACACGTGCTGGACACCCATCTGGCGGATCGCGCCTATCTGGCGGGCGACGATTATACGATCGCGGACATGGCGGTATGGCCATGGTACGGCGGCCTGCTCGTCAACGGCCTGTACAATGCGCAGACCTTCCTCGCGGTGGAAGACTATCCGAACCTGAAGCGCTGGGCCGAGACGGTCGGCAGGCGCGAAGGCGTGCGGCGCGGCCGGATCGTCAATCGCCCGAGCGGCGAGCCAGGCGAATACCTGCGCGAGCGCCACGCAGCGGCAGATATCGACGCCGCTCTGGCGGAAGCGGTCGCATAGCGCGACAGGAAGCAGGCATCATCAGGCTGGAGATCGCGCGCACGGGCAATTCGTGGCGCGATCCGCCGCGCAGTCCCACAGACTGCCAACGGCGGAACCGCGGCTTGATGCGCGCGATACTGCACGGCGAGTCCGGCGCCATCTCCGCATGATTGGACGCACGGAAGAGGAAAGCGCTGTCGACGACGTGTCAGAATTTATACTGTAACTGAACCGAAATGGTGCGTGGATTGCCGGGTACCAGGGTGTTGATCTGATAGATCTCGCCAGTCGGCAGGCCGCCTCCATAATAGACTCTGTTGAACGCGTTCTTCAGGTTCGCACTCAGGGTCCAGCCGGCGTTATTGTCTCGAATTCCGAGACGGAAATTTGCCAGTACGTAGCCACCGATACGCGTGCCTGCAAAATTGGCGGAACGCGGCGAAGTGAAGGTTTCGGTTTGCCCGTAAGCATCGCCATGCAGCAGCAACGAGAGGCTATCGGATACCGGGGCCGTCACATCCGCAAAGACCGTCCCGGACCATTCGGGCGTATCGGGAACGCGGTCAAAAATCTGGCTGATACCGTTGGCGTTCACCCGACCATCGGTGAATGCGGAGTTGATATAGTTCACAGTCCCGCCCAGGCTCAGCCAGTTCGTGGGCTGAACCCACAGATCGCTTTCGACGCCATAAACGCGGCCTTTTGGAACATTGACCGTCACCGAAGCCGGGTTCCCGAGCACAAGCGTATAAGCAGTGCGCTGACTGTTCTCGATCCAATTGCGATAAAGGGCGAGGTTGAACCTGGTGGGCATGTTACTTACACGCCCTGAGAACTTCGCACCCAATTCGACGTCAGTGACCATCTCCTGATTGTAGATGTCACCACCAGCTGCCGCTCCCGCATCGATCGGTGCAACCGTCGTGTTAAACCCGCCACTCTTGTAGGCGCGTCGTGTCGTGGCGTAGAGAAGTACGTTGTCGAACTGCTGCTGCAATCCGAAAGTCCAGCTCCAATTCGAGTAATTTGCACGCTGGCGATAATTGACACCAGGCACTGCGGGATTCTCACCCAGCGCCCTACGATATGAGTCGGTGGGCAAAGTATCCTTGCCGACATCTTCGCTTGTATAGCGCACACCGGCGGTCGCGGATAAACCGCTATCGGTTACCTTGAAAGTTCCCTGAGCATAACCCGCCAGGGTTGTGTTACGTAGAATGTAGTCGTTGAATTGCTCCTGGCCGCCAAAAAGAATATCAAAGAACCGGCGGGTATGCTGCCGCTCATCTCGCTTTTCATCGGCAAAGTAACCGCCCGCGACGAAATCCAGCCTATCCGAGAAGATTTTCCCTTTGAGCTGAAGCTCGTCGGATATCTGCCAATTGTCTTGGATTGCGGAAAGGCCCTCCCCACGATATCCTTGCTCTGCAATGCCATAAGAGGTGCCATCGGCATCCTGGGACAGGCTGGAATTGATCTTCGAGAAACCGATGATGTTTACCAAGTCGATCGTGTCGCTAAGCGGCACGGTCGAACGATTGGTCACAATGTGATTTTCCGTTCGAAAAAAGTTGTCGCCATCTATCGCCACCTTGAACGGACCACGCGCATTCTGATCCGCCAGAAACTGCGTGAGACCCGTGGCCGGATGGCCTGGCGTCGAAAAGTAATTGTTATAATAGGCCGCAATCACATTGGCTGGAACGGCGCCGCCAGTGAAGGCCTGGATGGTGCCGATCCCGGTGGCCGTCTGCAGCGGAGTGGAGTTTCCCGCGTACAGGGCCGTAACCGGGATGTAGGGCGGCGGAGAACCTGTGAAGGGCAGCAGGCCTGATATCACACCGATCGTGTTGCTGCTGTCCGACTTGAAATACTCATATGTGGTGATGTTGGAAAAGCCGTTTGATTCGAGGCGCAGGGTGCCGCGAAACCCATATCGCTCGATATCGCCTTCGCGACCGCCGAGAAGAATGTTTTCCTGAAACCCGTCGCGACGTTCGTAGAAACCCGCGAGGCGCAATCCAAGGCCGGCGTCCTTTACGAGCGGAATACTGACCGCGCCCTCGACCTTTGCGGCGTTATAATTCCCGTAGGATGCGTCCACATAACCGTCGAACCTGTCGCCGGGCAACGCGGTGGCAAACAATACGGCACCACCCGTCGCGCTGCGACCGAAGAGTGTGCCCTGCGGCCCTTTGAGAACCTGAACCGAACTGAGGTCGTAGAACACCGTCGCGTTGGAGCCGGGCACCTGGACTTCATTGATGTAGGGAAGCACGCCCGGTCGCGTGCCGCTGTAGGCGTCCTGAGATTGGCCGCGAAGCGAGTAATTGACCTGATTTGAGGATGCGCTCGTACGAACGGACAGGCCCGGTGTTGCGACCCTGAGATCCTCCTCCGTGCCGATTTGAGCGTCGCGCAATTTCTCGCTCGTGACAACGGCGACTGAAACGGGGGTTTTGGACAAGGCCGTGTCGCGACGCTGCGCCGTGACGACGATATCCGCCCCGTTCGCCGCGCCGGAAGGGGTAGCCATATCCACCTTAGCCGTGCCGGGGGTTCCGACATCGGGCGACACCTGAGCGAGCGCCGGCGCGCCAAGCACTGAAGAAGCCGCGCCTGCGAACAAGATGGAACGGATGCGCATGATATTTATCCTCCCCAAAAGGGCCGTTGCCTGCCGGATACATTTCCGATCTGGCTAAAAACGATACGCAAGCACACTATCAAGTCAAGCGATATTTGGTTCGCTAGCTTACTGGTGTGGCCTGCCCTTTGACGGCGTTTCCCGGCGTCGGCGTCTCAGAACCCGAC
>NZ_JBELMO010000119.1:0-5032 GCF_042095715.1 Qipengyuania sp.
TGGCGCGCCCGAAAGGATTCGAACCTCTGACCCCCAGATTCGTAGTCTGGTGCTCTATCCAGCTGAGCTACGGGCGCGCGGTGGAGCGGGGCACATAAGGAGGTGTTCGAGACTTGGCAATAGGCTTTGGCTAGGAATTCGCGTGTGGCGGATACCTCTCGAACAAACGACGGCACAACATGCGATCTAGCGGCGGAAGATCGAGATCGATGATTGCATCTTTCTCGAACCAATCCACCGCCGCTCCCGCCTGAAGCGGCCTTGGCTCACCATCCCACCGCGTTGCGGTGTAAAGAAGAATTACAAGTCCGGCTCTGTTTTCTCCGGCATCGGTTTCCGCGAAGCTTGCTGCCTCGAAATGCGATGGAGCAATGCGGATCCCGAGTTCCTCCTCCAGCTCCCTAGACAACGCAATCGCCGGGGTTTCGCCCGGTTCCACCTTCCCCCCGGGAAATTCCCAGAGCCCCCCGTGATGTTTTCCATGTGGCCGGCGGTGCATCAGCCAGCGGCCATCCGGCCGGCTCAAGGCCCCCGCAGCCACCCATACGGTTGTCGGGATTTCTTCCAATTAACCGTCTCCACGCAATACTTTTTTAAGAGCCAGGCCGGTATTTCTTGGTCATCAGCCTGACACGAATGGCCGGGGAACAATCGATGTTTGAATTTCTCGCAAGACTGGGACGCGACGCGAACGGCGCCACGGCTGTCGAGTATGGGCTGATCCTGGCGCTCGTCTTCTTGGCCATGATCGGTGGTGTATCCACCTTCGGCCAGAACGCCATCTCGGTTTGGGATAGCGTTTCGAACAAGATGACAAGCGCACAGGCCTAACAGGAGCGGGGTCCGGAATTAGCAAATTCTAAACCCTTCTCTGGGACAAGCAATAAATCCGAACCGCCTTTTCTAGCCTGCGGTGAGGGTGGGGTACCGAAGATTGAACCAGGAGACGACCATGAAGTTCTTCAACAAGCTGGCCCGCGACGAGCAGGGCGCCACCGCCATCGAATACGGCCTGATCGCCGCCCTCATCGCCGTCGCCGCGATGACTGCCATGCAGAGCCTCGGCAACAACCTTTCGTCGACCTTCACCACGGTCGGCAACAAGATGACCACCAGCGCGTAAGGTCAGCTTGATCGAACGTGGAAGCGGCGGGGAAATCCCCGCCGCTTTTGCTTTGTGCTGAGTAAGTTTGCCGATCGTCAGCTGCCGCGCACGACGATCTTTACCTTCTGGCCGGGCGTGACGCCTTCGTTGTTGCCCAGCCCGTTCAGAACGCGGAACCGTTCCACCTGTGCGTTGGTGTATGCCATACGGCTCGCCAGCGACTGCACCGTGTCCCCCGACCGGACTGTCACCACGTCGATTACGCGTGGCACGACCTGAGCGGCTTCCTGCGCCGTGATCTTGCGCATCGAAGAAAACATCGGGTTGAAGACATTGGCATTTCCAGCGGCCGTTATAGCCTGGAAATGATAGGCGCGGTTGTTGCCGAATTCATAGGCGAAAACCGTGACATCGACCTGGCCGTTGCCGCTGTTGACCCGGGCGGTGCCATAGGCCGCCGGGATCCCGTTTACCGTGGTCCGCTGGATACTGGACGGTGCAAGCTGAGAGTTCTGTCCGCCGAGTGCCGAAAAAACGCTGCGAACGTAGGATTCAAGATTACCGTTATAGGCCGCCAAAGTCATTTGCGCTTGGCCGCTCTGACCGTTGATGCTGACGGCCCGCGTACCGTTGATCATATAGAAACCGTTGGGCGCGGTGAACGACAAGCGAAGCTCCGGATGGATGAAACGCTGACCCTCGATCACGCCCTGCTCGGGATCGTCTCCATAGGTCAGACCATCGATGCGCGTCAGAAATGTGTCGCGATTGGTCAGACCGGCCGTCGATCCTGCCCGTTGATTGGCTGCGGACACGCGGCTCGCTGGATCGGGGTGAGTAGACGCCCATTCGGGGATCGAAGCGTTCCGGCCCTGGACTTGCGCGTCCAGATTGTTCTGCCGTGCCAGGCTGGCCAGAAGCGTGGCCATGGCGTGGGGATCGTAACCGGCCTTTACCAGATACTCCTGGCCGAGCTTATCGGCCTCGAGTTCCTGACTGCGGGAAAACTTGAGTGTGAGAAGCTGGCTGCCCTGCTGGATACCCTGGCTGACAGCCTGCCCAATCTGGCTGTTGCCGAGAAGAACGCCGGACAGGATCGATCCAACCGCCCCCAGCACGGAGTTGCGCTGGGCAGTCTGCTGGCGACGCTGCGAATGCCGTGCCGCGACGTGTGCGACCTCGTGCCCGAGCACGCCGGCTAGTTCGGCCTCGTTGTTCATGAGCGTCACAAGCTGGCGCGTGGTGTAGATGTATCCACCAGGTATCGCGAAGGCGTTGTTCACGGGGCTGTTTAGCAAGGCGACATTGAAGCTTGAGCGCGCATTACCCAGACCCGACTGCACAGCGATATTCTGCCCGATGTTTTCGACGTAGGTAGCCTGCGGACCGCTCATCGCTCCGCCGAATTCCTGCAGGATCTGCGTGTTGTATTCTGCGCCTTGCTGCGCCTCGGCCGGCGTGATGGGCGCGCTGGCGCTGGGAATTGCTCCGCCCCCTCCGCAGCCTGCCAGGGCCAGCGGCGCCAGAGACGAAAGAAGCAGCCTGCGTTTCACGCGCAGGTTTACGTTGGAAATCATTGTAGCGGTCCTTCCCCTAGATGCGGTCCACCAGCCGCGCGACGGTTCGATGGGGAGGAAACAGGATTTACCCGGCGATAGTTCCCGCCGGCGCGGAAAGGTCGCTATCCCGCCAGTTGCAGGAACCTCTCCTCGCGCATGCGAATCAAATCGCTCGCCGCTCGATGGGACAGGGTCTCGAGTTCTTCCGAAACGGCCTGGGACAGTGCCGTTGCAGTCGCTTGCGGGTTGCGGTGCGCGCCTCCCACCGGTTCGGCGATGACGCGGTCGATCACGCCAAGTTCGAGCAGTGCCTGGGCGCTTACCTTCATCGCCTCGGCCGCATCGGGGGCCTTTTCGGCTGTTCGCCACAGGATCGATGCACACCCCTCGGGCGAAATCACTGAGTAGATCGCATGCTCCAGCATCAGGACCCGCTCGGCGCTTGCGAGCGCCACGGCCCCGCCCGATCCCCCTTCCCCCACGATGACGGCTACCATCGGGACCGGTAGAGCCAGACATGCTTCCGTAGCCCGAGCGATGGCTTCCGCCTGCCCGCGCTCTTCGGCTTCTATCCCAGGAAACGCCCCCGATGTATCTACCAGGGTGACCACGGGCAGGCCGAAGCGACCCGCCATTTCCATCAGCCTGATCGCCTTCCGATAGCCCTCCGGCTTGCCCATCCCGAAATTGTGCTTGATCCGACTGGAGGTATCATGGCCCTTTTCGTGGCCGATGAGCATCACGCGTCGTTCCCCGAGACGCGCAAAACCCCCGATGATCGCCTGATCATCGCCGAAGGCACGATCACCCCCGAGCGGAACGAACTCGTCGAAAGCAAGCTCTACGTAATCCCGAAAATGAGGGCGCGCGGGGTGCCGTGCCACCTGCGTCTTTTGCCAGGGTGTGAGGCCGGAGTAGGTGCGTTTCAGCAGTTCGGCACTCTTGGATTCCAGCTGCGCGAGCTCGGCGCCGATATCAACGGCGTCGTCATTGGCTGCGGCGCGCATCTCCGCGATACGCTTTTCGAGTTCGGCCAGCGGCTTCTCGAATTCGAGATAGGTTTGCATGTCGCGGAGCTAGTCGCTGGGGTGCGTGCGCGCAAGCGGATGGCGTTCATTGACCAGCTTCACGAGGCGCGAGGCGTCCACATGCGTGTATATCTGGGTCGTCGAGATATCGGCATGTCCCAGCAAGGTCTGCAGAACCCGCAGATCGGCCCCGCCCTCCAGCAGATGCGTGGCGAATGCATGTCGCATTACGTGCGGACTGACCTTCTGCGGATCGATGCCGGCCCGCCCGGCCAGCCCCTTCACTAGCTGGTAAAGCCGAACGCGAGTGAGGTGCGACCCTCCGCTTGGAAAAAGATATCCACCGTCCGGAGGGCGCACTGTTAGCCAGCGTCTGAGCGCTTGATCCGCGCGCGTGCTCACGGGGACGAGCCTCTGTACGCCGCCCTTCCCTGTAATCGTCATCAGTGGTGCGTCGCGCGGGATTGCCGCGAGTGGCAAGGCCACCAGTTCGCTGGCTCTCAAACCCGACCCGTAGAGCAGCTCGATAAGCGTCAAGGTGCGGAGGGGAATCGAATCGTCCGATACGGCCTCTTGCTCGGCACACGCGAACAGCTGCGCGATTTCCTCATGATCGAGGATCTTGGGCAATGATCGCCCAATCGCGGGCCGCGGAAGGGCGTGCGATGGATCGTCGGGCCGGCCATGCTCGTCGACGAGAAAACCGAAAAACTGGCGAAGGGCGGAAGCTTTGCGTGCGGCACTAGAGGAGGCCAGCGACGCCCAGCGGTGCTCAAGTTTGGCCAGATCAGTTGCGGCGGCGCTTTCCAGCGGCCCCAACCATTCCTGCGCCTGGTTCAAGTCGCGCCGATATGCGGCGATCGTGTTGGCTGCCGCACCTCTTTCGGAAGCCAGCATGGCCAGGAAATCGTCGATCGCCGACAAATCAGGTCCGCGCGACTGCCTCTGCGGCGATCATCCGCGCCTCGGCGTCCAAGCCGACCTGCTTGAGCGCACGGACGATGTGGAACAGGTGGACCGAAGTCATCTGGTCCCACCGTTCGCCCTGCATGCCCAGTCCTGCCAACAGCACGACCAGGGCCTGATTGCGGGCGGTGGCGGCAGAATTGATCGCCCGCGTCCAGCGTGTTGGCCGATCGAGATTAACGCCGAGCTTCTCCTCGTACTCGCGGCGCGTTCCCTCGCTCACGCGGCCGAGCCCGGCTAGTCCGGCCAGAAGCATTCGGCTGCGAATACGCGATCTGCTGTCGTCGTTCTCCAGAAAACGGTCCATCTGGCCGTCGCTGGCAGTGCGATCGCCGATGTTCGCGACCGCCAATATACCCCAGGCCTGACTGCTC
>NZ_JBELMO010000120.1:0-4950 GCF_042095715.1 Qipengyuania sp.
GTTCTCGCCCTCGCCGGCCGATTTCTTGGCCTTACCCTGCTTGGGCTTGTGGTTGTCATGATCGTGGTGGTGGGTGCCGGTCGCGAAACCGTCCTCGCTCTCGATCGCGGCTTCCAGTTCCTCGCGCGTCGTTTCGCGGTCGGTGATCTCGGCCTTGTCGAACAGGAAGTCGACGACCTTGTCCTCATACAGCGGCGCGCGCAGCTGCGCCGCCGCCATCGGATCCTGCTGGACATACTGGATGAAACGCTGGCGATCGTCCGGGCCATATTGCTGCGCCGCCTGCATCAGCAGACGCTGCATTTCCTGCTGGGTGACCTCGACGCCATTCGCCTGGCCGATCTCGGACAACAGCAGCCCCAGGCGGACGCGGCGCTCGGCGATCTTGCGATAATCCTCGCGCTCGGCTTCCATCTCCTTCAACGCCGCCTCGGGATCGGCCTCGTGCGTCGCTTCGTGCTGCAACTGCTGCCAGATCTGGCTGAACTCCGCCTCCACCATCGACGGCGGCACTTCGAAATCATGCCCCTCGGCCAGCTGGTCGAGCAGCTTGCGCTTCATGTGCGTCCGGGTAAGGCCGTTATGCTCCTGCTCGATCTGCCCCTTGAGCAGCCCCTTGAGCTGGTCGAGGCTTTCAAGGCCGAGCGAAGTCGCCAGTTCGTCGTCGATCACGCTCTCGCCCGCGGTCTTCACCGACTTGATGGTCAGGTCGAAGGTGGCATCCTGGCCGGCCAGTTCCTTGGCGCCGTAATCGGCCGGGAAGCTGACCTTGATCTGCCGCTCCTCACCTGCCTTCGCGCCGACCACCTGTTCCTCGAATCCGGGGATCAGCCGGCCGGTGCCCAGTTCCACCGCCATGTCGGTGCCGGTGCCGCCGTCGAACGCGACGCCATCCATCGTCTTGCCGACGAAATCCATGGTGACGAGGTCGCCGTTCTCCGCCGTCTTGTCGCCGGCATCCTCCCAGCGCTTCTGCTGATCGGCGAACTTCTTCAGCTGCTCGTCGATCGCGTCATCCGCGACCGGCACGGTCAGCCGCTCCAGCTTCAGCCCGTCGATCGCGGGCGCCGGCACCTGCGGCAGCACCTCCAGCTCGACCTTCAGCTCCGCATCCTTGCCGGCTTCATAGCCTTCCGTCAGCTCGACCGACGGCTGTACCGCGGGGCGCAGCTGCTGCTCCGCGATCAACGACTGGATGCCTTCCTGGATCGAATTGTTGAGCGCGTCCTGCAACAGCGCCTCGCCGTGCATCTTGCGCACCAGGTTCGCGGGCACCTTGCCGGGGCGGAAACCGGGCATCCGGATCTGCGGCGCGACGCGCTTGATCTCGGCTTCCACGCGCGCGTCGATCGCGCTGGCGGGGATGGTCAGGGTATAGGCGCGCTTCAGGCCCTCGTTCAACGTCTCGACAGTCTGCATCTAGGCCGCTTTCGTCAGAAGAATTTCGTGAGTGGTGGCCAACCCCGCATGCGCGGGGACTGGTGCGGGCGAAGGGACTCGAACCCCCACATCTTGCGATACTGGAACCTAAATCCAGCGCGTCTACCAGTTCCGCCACGCCCGCAAATCGGACACCGCCGGTCGGCGGCCTCTATACTGCGTCGCGCCCGGGAGCAAGCGGGCAACCCCGGCTCCACCGGCGCGTTGACCGTCGACAAGGAGAAACAGCCATGGCGACCCAACCCGGCATCCCCGCCGACGTACCGCAGCCGACCCCGCCGGCGCAACCCGATGCGCCCCCGCCGGAGATCAGCCCGCCCGGTCCGGACGTCGACGTCCCCGCGCCGGGCAACCCCGGCACCACCCCCGCCCCCGCCAATCCCAGCATCTGACAGGAGGCTTTCGTGGCCGACGACAAGACGATCGACGTCATCCCCAACCGCGACGATCCCCGCCCCGATATCCAGCAGGCGGTCGAGGCACGCAGCGACGCCGTGGAACGCGGCGAAGGCGGCGATGAACCAGCACGCTTCACCGACAGCGGCGAATTCGACGGCAGCAGCGGTACCGGCGGCGAAGTGAAGAATCAGGATCTCGACCAGCAATAACGCGATGGGGGCGGCGAACCGCCGCCCCTCTCCGCAATCGACCCCTCGATCGCTCGCATATCCGATCGGCCCATCATTTGGCGGGCGTTTCCCGGCTCAACGTGGCGCTCGCCACCAGCTTGCGAAAATCGTCGGCCGTCCGCTCGTAGAAATGCAGGCGCGGCGCATCGAACGTCGCCATATACAATTTCCCGTCGACCAGGGTGGCGATGGCCTGCCCGCGTCGGGGCAAATTGTCCGAATCGAGATATTCGTAGGCGAACGCCACGCCGTCATGATCCAGGAAATGCTCGGGCGTCGTCGCAGTGACCGTGAAGGCGCCGATCTGCCGTGCGGCGCGATAGGTGCGCTCCAGCAGCTCCGGCACGTCGATCAGCAGCGTCGAGGCGGTGAATTTGGGCAGCGGATCGCGCTTCTTGCTCCGCTCGCGCACCAATGGTTCGCCGGGCTCCACCCCGGCATAAAAGGTGACGTCGTTCAGTTGCTCGCCATCCAGGGTCCACGTCTCGGCAAACTTGCCCGGACGCGCCGACAGGGTGTTCCAGTCGCGCGGGGGCGTCACCAACAGAGACGAACCCCGGATCGAGACGCTCTTGCCCTGTGCACGAAAGTCGTTGGCCCGCCCCGGCGTCGTCATCGCGGCGGCCAGCACCAGCGCGGCGGCGGCAATCGTCATGGCTGTATGTTTCATTGCGCGCCTCCCAGCGTCGACAGGATCATCCGGACCATCGCGGCGTCGGCCGCGTCGGGCTTCAGTTGCAGGTAGCGGCGCAGCGCAGCGGCCCCTTCAGTCGTTCGCCCCGTCTTGACCAGTGCGATACCCAGGCCGCGCCGCGCCTCGGCGAGATCCGGATCGAGCGTGAGCGCCTTCGCGTAGAAATCGGCCGCGTTCATCAGGTCGCGCTGCTGCCCGCGCGAACGGTACAGATCGCCCCGCGCGCGCCACAGCGTCGCGGTCCAGCCCGCCTCACCGAGATGCGCGATGATGAAATCGCTGGCGCCGAAGTCGTTAAGCTTGATCTGATCGTCGAGGAACATGGGCAGCCATGTCGCCATCGCGGCGGCGTAACGCGCGTCGCCTTCGTCCCGCGCCGCGCCATCGGCTTCGGCGAGGTCGTACAGATATTGCGCGCGCTCCCCTTCCGGCGGATGCGAGGCGAAGAAGGCGACGCGCTGAAAATCGGGCTTCTTCAGCCCCCGCGCACTCGCGGACGCCTCCTGCTCGAGAATCAGCGTGCGCCACACCCGTGACGCTGCCGTGGCGCGCAAATGGCTGGCGTTGAGATAGCCGAGGCCGACGACATCCGCCTCGCGCTCTTGATCCCGGCCGAAGCGGTACAGATTGCCCAGCACCGACCATTGCAGGTTGTTGAAGCTCTGCCCGCCCTGCGGACCGCCCATCGATCCCAGCACCAGCGCCCAGCTGAGCAGATCACTGCCGCGCCGCGCCGCCTTGAACTTGTTGAGCGTATGCCGTTTCTCGAAATGCCCGAATTCGTGGCCAAGCACCGCGCCCAGCTCCGACTCGGAGCGTACCCGCAGCAACAGCCCCGATTGCACCCGCATCGTGCCGTTGGGCGACATGCTGGCGTTGAACGACGGCACCCGCACGATATAGACCCGTGTCGCGCCGCAGCGATCCTTGCCCACCGTCGCGCACAGCACCGACCGGACATAACCGGTGAGCGCCTCGTCATGGATGACGAGCGGAGAAGCGGCGAGCTTCGCCTCGCTCTCGTCATCCTCGTGCCAGATACCGATCTCGTCCACACCCTGCGGCTGGTAGGCGCCGGCGTAAGGCGCGGGCAGCGGCGCTGGGTGCGGCCCTGTGGTCGCGGCCATCGCGGCAATGGCGGGGAGGGTCAGCGCGAAAGCGGCCGACGTCAGCCAGCGCTGCATCACGGTTTCGCCGGCTGGGCGGCATCGCTTCCCGGAAAATCCTCCAGCAGCTGCCCGATCCGCTTGATCGCGCCATCGGCGTCGCGCACGTCACCACCCATCGCCGCGTCGGCGTTGAGCCACAGCAGGTCGCCGGTGCGAAGATCGACCAATCCCGCATAGCCGGCATGCTCACCGGATTTCACCGCGAGACCGGGCCCCAGCATCGCCGCGATCTGCAGCAGCTTGCGCCCGGTCGAACCATAGGCATCCTTGTTATAGAGGAACAATGCGTAGTCCGCATCCTTCGCGCCGGGCAGGTCCCGCACCCCGCTGCCCAGCGACCAGTCGAATACGCCCGCCTTGTTGTCATGCTTCTTGGTGGGCAGGCGATTGCCCTTGAAGAATTGATATTCGATCACCGCCTGCGACACGGCGGCGAACAGGCGCGCATATTCATCGGCACGCTGCGCGTCATCGCCGAAGCTGTCCGGCGCCGATATCACCTTGTTGCCCAGCGCCGCCTGCCGCGCGGCGAGGGCGTCGCCGCTATTCTTGCGCGCCTGTTCGGTCCAGTCGCCGTTCGGTTCGAACAAGCCGCCGGTGGATTGCGCACCGACGCTCACCGTGGGGCGCAGGAGCAGGATCGTCTTGCCGCTATGTGGCGGCAGGACAAATCCTTCCTTGATCGCTGTTCGCTCCTGCGCCGCCGCCGGCAGGGCACAGATCATCAGCACTGCCGCGACAGCGCATTTCATCAACATGGCCAGACGCCCCCGTCCTTTTCCCCGGGGCGGAAGCTAGAACACGGCGTCAGCCGGAGGCAAGCGCCTTCCTGAGAAGGTCGTTCACCACTTTGGGATTTGCCTTCCCTCCCATGGACTTCATCGTCTGGCCGACGAAGAAGCCGAATAGCGCCTCCTTGCCGGCACGATACTGTTCCAGTTGACCGGGATTCTTCGCCAGCACCTCGGCGATGACGCTTTCGATCGCGCCGGTGTCGCTGGTCTGCTTCAGCCCGCGC
>NZ_JBELMO010000121.1:0-4876 GCF_042095715.1 Qipengyuania sp.
GGTCGAACTGCTTTCACGCGAGGGCGAGATCGCGATCGCCAAGCGGATCGAGGCCGGTCGCGACACGATGATCCTGGGGCTGTGCGAAAGCCCGATCACCTTCAACGCGATCATCGACTGGTCGACCGCGCTCAACGAAGGCACGATGCAGCTGCGCGAGATCGTCGATCTCGATGCGATGCTATCGAAGGGGCCGTCGGCGGAACAGGTCGAGGGTGCCGAGGACGATAATGGCGAAATCAGCGAGGCCGCCGCCGGCCCGTCGTTCAAGGAGGAGGAAGAGCCCGAAGAGGCGTCCGCCGACGAGGACGACGACATGACCGAGCGTCGTGCCCCCCGCCCCGCCGACGATGACGACGAGGACAATACGCTCAGCCTCGCGCAGATGGAGGAGACGCTCAAGCCGCAGGCGCTGGAGAAGTTCGCCAATATCACCGCCATCTACCGCAAATTCTCC
Source organism: Qipengyuania sp. (assembly GCF_042095715.1). Lineage (GTDB taxonomy): Bacteria > Pseudomonadota > Alphaproteobacteria > Sphingomonadales > Sphingomonadaceae > Qipengyuania. Next base: position 458 of record NZ_JBELMO010000121.1, read on the forward strand.
AAGATGCAGGAGACGCGCCTGGATGCGATGGCCGCGGGTAGCGAACTGTCGTCGGCGGAAGAGCGCAAGTATCAGAAGCTGCGCGAGGAACTGACCGCCGAGGTGGAAAGCGTGCAGTTCCACCAGAGCAAGATCGAATATCTCGTCGATCAATTGTACAGCTACAACCGCCGGCTGACCGCGCTGGGCGGGCAGATGCTGCGGCTGGCCGAGCGGCACAAGGTGAGCCGCAAGGATTTCCTCGACCGCTATATGGGTCATGAGCTGGACGAGGGCTTCCTCGAGTCGATCAACGGCGTCGACAAGAAGTGGACCGCGTTCGCCACTAACGAGGCCGCCGCGGTCGATCGTATCCGCACCGAGATCAGCGAGATCAGCCAGCAGACCGGCATGGCGTTGGCCGAATTCCGACGCATCGTGAACATGGTGCAGAAGGGCGAGCGCGAGGCGCGGATCGCCAAGAAGGAGATGGTCGAGGCGAATCTGCGGCTCGTCATCTCGATCGCCAAGAAATACACCAATCGCGGGCTGCAGTTCCTGGATCTGATCCAGGAGGGCAATATCGGCCTGATGAAGGCGGTCGACAAGTTCGAGTATCGTCGCGGTTACAAGTTCAGCACCTATGCGACGTGGTGGATCCGGCAGGCGATCACCCGCTCGATCGCGGACCAGGCACGCACGATCCGCATTCCGGTGCATATGATCGAGACGATCAACAAGCTGGTCCGCACCAGCCGCCAGTTCCTGCACGAACAGGGCCGCGAGCCGACTCCGGAGGAAATGGCTGAGCGCCTTTCCATGCCGCTGGAGAAGGTGCGCAAGGTGATGAAGATCGCGAAGGAGCCGATCAGCCTCGAAACGCCGATCGGCGACGAAGAGGATTCGCACCTCGGCGACTTCATCGAGGACAAGAATGCGGTGATCCCGGTCGATGCGGCGATCCAGGCGAATCTGAAGGAGACGGTCACCCGCGTTCTCGCGTCGCTCACCCCGCGTGAGGAGCGCGTGCTGCGGATGCGTTTCGGCATCGGTATGAACACCGATCACACGCTGGAAGAGGTCGGCCAGCAGTTCAGCGTGACCCGCGAACGTATCCGGCAGATCGAGGCCAAGGCGTTGCGCAAGCTGAAGCACCCGTCGCGCAGCCGCAAGATGCGCAGCTTCCTCGACCAATAAGGGAGTGGCCGATCGGCGATGACGGGGCCGCCCGTCACGCTGCCGGCGGTCGGGCCCCTCGCCTGCCGCAGGCGCCGAAGGGACGGGATCGCGGTGCCCGCGCGGCAATCTTTTCCTCGTTTCGGCACCGCGACGATCGCCACGTAAACCCCACCTTTACACCATCCCCCTATGTTCCCGGTTTCGGGCTGCCGACGATCGTCAGCCCGCCATTTCCATCGGCGAACAAGGGGCGCAACGTGGCAGTCATCGAGGGCGACAGCGTCTCAACCGTCAGCAACGCCGCCGCCACGATCCTGGCGCTGGTGGCGGCGGACGGCACGTGCGGTTCCCCCTATGCGCGCGCGCTGCGCCACCCGGCGACGCCGCTGCGCGATCAAGCCGACGCCGTGCACGCGCTATGCATCGTCCACGGCACGCTGCCGGGAGTGATCGATCATGTGCTCGCCGGCGCGGCCGATCCGCAGGCGCAGGACTGGCTGATATCCGCGGCGGCCGCGATGGCGGGAGAGCGCGTCACGCTGGCTCGATTGACCGCCGCGGTCGGCCCGCTTCCCTCCACGCCGCATCAGGCGGCGTCCGAAGCCGCGATCATCGGGCAGTGCCATGCGTTGGAAATGCTGTCGCAGTCCGATCGGCGCGGATGCGCGACCGGCACCGCGATCGCGTTCGTGCTGGATTGGGCGGCTGTACGCGACGTCCTCGATGCATGCGCCCGGCGCCTCGGGCTGGACGTGGCGCTGCCGTTTACCCCGGTGGCGGCGGACGCGAGGCGCTTCCTGTCGACCGTGGCGACGACGCCCTCGTCGGACCGGGCGATGGCGTTCGGCGCTCAGCAGATGCTCGCGCAGCATCGCGGCCTGTGGCAATTGCTGGAGGCGCGGGCCACCGCCCGCGATGGCGCGCGTGGGGCGATCACCCGCGCCTTCCCCGGGCCGTTGCGCTCCGTCGCCTGAGAAACTTGCGCGCCCCCTCTACTTGCCGCTACACCATACCCGATATTCGAGACGATGACGGGGTAAGGTATGCAGCGGTTCGAGGGCACGCAGAGCTATGTCGCGACCGACGACCTGAAGGTCGCGGTCAATGCCGCGGTGACGCTCCGCCGGCCCTTGCTGGTGAAGGGCGAGCCCGGCACCGGCAAGACGGTGCTTGCCTATGAGATCGCCAAGGCGGTCGGCGCCGACCTGATCGAATGGAACATCAAGTCGACCACCAAGGCCCAGCAGGGTCTGTACGAATATGATGCGGTTGCGCGGCTGCGCGACGGTCAGCTTGGCGACGAGCGGGTCCACGACATCGCCAATTACATTCGCAAGGGCAAATTGTGGGAAGCGTTCCAGCATAAAACCCCGCCGGTGCTGCTGATTGACGAGATCGACAAGGCGGATATCGAGTTTCCGAACGATCTACTGCAAGAACTGGATCGGATGGAATTCCACGTTTACGAAACAAAGGAAACCATCCGCGCCGACGAGCGCCCGATCGTCGTTATCACCTCCAATAACGAAAAAGAATTGCCGGACGCCTTCCTGCGCCGTTGCTTCTTCCACTATATCAAATTCCCTGATCGTGACACGATGCAGGCGATCATCGACGTGCACTTTCCGGGCATCCAGAAGCTGCTGGTGTCGCGCGCGCTTGATATCTTTTACGATGTTCGCGACGTGCCGGGACTCAAGAAGAAGCCGTCGACCAGTGAGTTGCTCGACTGGCTGAAGCTGCTGCTGCACGAGGACATGCCCCTGGAGGTGCTGCAGAATCGCGATCCCAGCAAGGCCATCCCGCCGCTGCACGGTGCCTTGTTGAAGAACGAGCAGGACGTGATGCTGTTCGAACGGCTTGCCTTCATGGCGCGACGGCAGGGTCAGAAATAGGCCTTTCGGCAGCCACCCCAGCGCGACGATAGCGAAACCTCCGGACTGGTTCTTAATGTTAAATTAATCATGCTATGACGCGGCCATTGTTGCGCGTAGGGCCTGCCTATGATCGAAAGCGGTTCGTTGACGCCCGGCGTCTTTGTTGAGCGCTTCGAACTGCCACCGCACACCGCGCTGCGCGTGGAACTGCCGGCCGCGCCGCTGGCGGGGCTGGTCCGTAGTTATCACGTCCTTGATTCCGATCCCGTGCGGCATGGCGACGAATATCCGTGGCTGCTACCCACCTGGCCCGCGATCCGGTTCATCCTGACGCCACACCCGATCGCGCTGTCGATCGGTACGCGGCGCTATGATCCGATGCCGCGCGCGGCGCTGTACGGCAATGCCAGCAAGGCGATGCGAATGACGACGCACGGCGGCGTCACGGTCGGCATCGATCTGACCCCGCTCGGTTGGTCGCGTCTGTTCCGCGTCCGCGCCGATCTGTTTCGCGACCGGGTGGTCCCGCTGGAAACGATGTTGCCGCATGGCTGGGTGAACAATGTCTTCGGCCGGTTGCTGTCATCGAACCAATCGACCCAGGTAAAACCGATCCTTGACGAGCTGCTCCTGGCGATCATGCCGCCCCCCGGCCTAGATGATGCGATGATCGTCGCGATCCAGCGGTTCATTGCCGAAGACGGGACGGCGCCTGATCTCGGCGCGGCGGCGGCGGCGCTGGGGCTGACGCCGGCCGCGCTACGACGGCTCTCGATCAGGCATTTCGGCTTCCCGCCAAAGACCTTGCTGATCCGAACGCGCTTCATCCGGTCGCTGGTGAGGATGCTGCTGGCGGGGGAGCGCGCCGATTATACCGTGATGGCCCCGTCCTATTTCGATGTCTCGCATTTCATACGGGATGCCAATCGCTTCCTGGGGATGACGCCGCGCCGCTTCCTGCAATATGACCATCGCTACCTGATCGCGTGCCTGCGCGCGGATCAGGAAGTGCGGCGGGCTGCACGCGCGCAATCAGGCGAGTCGCGGCGTTACCCGGCGACGCGGCCCGAAAGCGCGCCCCTCCTGCCCTGATCATCCCGCCCGCCCCGGCCATCGTGCGTCAAGGGCAATTCGTCTGTTAATCCGTTAAATTAACCATAACCAACAATGGCTTACTTACGCCCCCGGGGTAGGCCAGTCGGGTGATGTTGCGTAGCTTTTCCGCGTTGCTGGCGATGACGGCGCGGGTGGCGGCCTTGTCCAGGCCGGCGCACGCGCGCTCGCTGCTCGACTATGTCGGGCAATGCGTGCCCTTCGCGCGACAGGCATCGGGCATCCAGATCTACGGTGATGCCTGGACGTGGTGGGATCAGGCGGACGGTCG
>NZ_JBELMO010000122.1:0-4855 GCF_042095715.1 Qipengyuania sp.
ACCTGGTTCGTGTGATGCTGCCCGTCGATCGTCACGATCGGCCGCACCTCGATACCGGGCGACGTCATGTCGATCAGCAGGAACGATATACCCGCCTGCGGCCGCGCATCACGATCGGTCCGGACGAGGCAATGCATCCAGTCGGCCCAATGTGCCTCTGTCGTCCACATTTTCGTGCCGTTCACGACATAATGATCACCGTCACGCACGGCCAAGGTCTTCAGGCTGGCGAGATCGGAACCGGCGTTCGGCTCCGAATAGCCCTGGCACCACCATATGTCGGAAGACAGGATGCCGGGCAGATGCCGGGATTTCTGCTCCTCGTTGCCGAAAGTATAGATCACCGGCCCGACCATATTGACGCCATAGGGGATGATCATTGGTGCACCCGCGCGCCCAACCTCCTGCACGAAGGCGAGCTGGCGTTCGAGATCCCACCCGCGGCCGCCGTGCTCGACCGGCCATGCACCAGCGAACCACCCATGCGCCCGAAGGACCTTTTGCCAGGCGACAAAGTCATCCTTGCCGAACTCCAGACCACGCGCGGCCTTGTCCATGATATCCGGTGGCAGGTGTCCGGCCACGAAGGCGGCGACCTCCTTCCGAAACGAGTCTAGGGGATCATTTGGGTCGACGATGCCAGCAAGATCGCCAACCTGCGCGCGATGCGCCGCCGCGCCGCCGTGACTTGCCCGAATAACAGCCAGCCGTCGAAGGTAGTGGCTGATGTCCAGTTCGTCCGACACGCCCATCCCGCCGTGCATCTGCACAGCCTCGTGGGCAACAAGCCTGCCGCTATCGTCTGCCAGCGCCTTGGCGGCGTAAGCCGCGCCTAAGTGCAGCCCGCGATCCACGAACCCGATCGCGCGCTCGACCAGGGCGGTCGCCCCTTCCAATGCCGCCTTCATGTCGGCGACGCGATGCTGCAGAGCCTGGAACGTCGCAAGGGGAACGCCGAATTGCTTTCGGACAATTAGATAGGCGCACGTTCGTTCGAGCATCGCCGCGGCGATCGCGACCGTTTCTGCCGCCAGTCCCAGCGACACGCGCGAGATCGCCTCGCCGAGATACCGCGGATCGAGGTCGAGCCGCTGTGCGCGACAGCGATCGAGGTACACGGTTGCCGTGGACGCGCCGTCCATCGAGCGCATCGGTTCACGCCGGACACCGTTCGCCACGGCATCCACCAGAAAGAGAGCGTCCTCGCCGTCGACCGTGGCGGAGACGATGAAGGCGTGGGCCAAATCGCCATGTCGCACAGCGGGCTTCTCGCCACTGATCCGCCAGCCATCTGCATCGCATTCGCCGAGCGTGCCGCGCGGTGCGAACGGGTCAACCCCCTCGTCGTGCGCCAGGACGACAACGCGGCCCCCCGCGACGATCGTCTCGACATCGTGTCCGGCAAGATGCAGCAAGCGCGCGGCTACCGCCACGGCGAGCAACGGTTCGACCACGAGGTGACGTCCGGCTGCCGCCATCACGACGGCGAGATCGCGCGCTCCGCCGCCGAAGCCGCCTGCCTCCTCGGGTATCAATGCACCCAGCAGCCCCTGCTCCACCAATGTGGGCCACAGGGCCATACGGTCGGGGTTCGCAGTGCCCAACCGTTGGCGGCGCGCCTCGAAATCATTGGCCTCGGCCAGCAGCCGGTCAGCCATATCGGCGAGCATCAATTGCTCGTCTGTCCGGGCGAAGTTCACTGCGCCTTCTCCTCCATGGCCATGAAGGCAGAACGGAGAACGCCGCGCTGAACCTTGCCAGATGCGGTGCGCGGCAAGGTCACGCCGAAGGCAATCCGCCGGGGAATCTTGAAGGCGGCCAGGCGCGTGCGGGCGAAATCAATGAGATCCTCCGCGTTTATGCTATGTCCCGGCCGCAGTTCGACCGCCGCCGTTACCCCTTCGCCCCATCTCGCGTGCGGCAAACCGAATACCGCGCAATCGGCTACCGCCGGATGGTCGCGCAATGCCGCCTCCACCTCGGCGGGATAGACATTCTCGCCGCCGCTCACGATCATGTCCTTGATCCTGTCCGTCAGGAACAGGAAGCCTTCCTCATCCAGGCGGCCACCGTCGCCGGTACGATACCAGCCGTCCACCATCGCCTCCGCATCGGCATCCGGGCGACGCCAATAGCCTGCGGTCAGACTTGGTCCGCGGATCCATATCTCGCCGGGCACGTCGGGCGGAAGCAGCGCGCCTTCAGGGTCCCGGACGCTCAGCTCGAAGCCCGGCAGCGGTCGCCCGACTGAACGCAGGAGATGCGGTCGCGCGGGATCGTGCAGCGCCGGCCCCAGTACGGTGGCGCTGCCGCCGACCTCGGTCATGCCGTAATATTGCAGGAAACGACAACCGAGCGTCGCGACCGAGCGATCGAGCAATTGAGGGTCCATCGCGGCCGCGCCATAATGGATGCCGCGCAAGGTGGACCGGGTCAGGCCGCGCGCATGCATTTCGTCGATCAACCCACGCACCAGCGTGGGCACCATGAATGCGCGCGTCACCCCTTTCTGGCCGATCGTATCCAGCATGGCAGCGGGGGCGGGATTGTCGCTGACGATCAGTGGCACGCCGCGCACGAAGGCGCTCAACGCCCAGGACAAGCCGCCGATATGGAAGTTGGGGAGTGGCGACAGCAGGATTTCGTCGTCACCCCAGTCGTCGAAATGACCGCTGCATCGCTCCGCATGGCGCTGCGCGGCAAGCGCGAACTGGCTCGCCAGCGCGCCCTTCGGCCGCCCCGTCGTACCACTGGTATACAGCAGCAGCGCCGGCGCATGCGGATCGCTCGGCGTAGCGTCCGCCGGAATGCTGTGATCCAGCAGGTGCTGCAATCCATCCGGCCCGGCTCCGTCGACGAGGATCACCGGCACCTGTCCATCGCTCGCCGCCTCGACCACCGGCAGGAATTCGGTGTCAGCGAACACCAGGCTCGCGCCGGAATCGTCCAGCACGTGGCGGGTTTCCGCAGCAGTGTTGCGCCAGTTGACCGGCACCAGCACCACGCCAGCACGCATCGCCCCGAACAGCACGGGAAAGAACAGGTCGCGATTGCGCCCGTGATAGGCGATACGATCTGCGCGCGCGATACCACGGTCGCGCAACAGGCGGACGACGGCATCGCTCGCACGATCGAGGGCGGCGTGCGTCCATCTCCGTCCGTTGAACGACATTGCTGTCGCGTCGGGCGCGCGCTCGGCATTGATGCGCGGATAATCCGCCGGCAACCGCATGGAGCCCGTCTCCAACAGACCACCTGACGATTGCGCCCCCGTCATATGAGCAAGGCCGGATCGGCGAAGGCGCGACCGATCGATTGGACGAAGCGTGCCGCATCGGCGCCGTTGATCACGCGATGGTCATAACTGAGCGACAGAGGCAGCCGCTTCGCCCAGGCGATGTCGCCGTCGCTGCCGCGAAACGGACGCTCCTGAATGGCCAAGGCGCCCAGCACGGCAACCTCGGGCGCGTTGATGATCGGCGTGAAGGCCGTGCCACCGATGTGACCGAGTGACGATAGGGTGATGCACCCACCTTCCATGGCGGCCATCGGAAGGCCCTTGTCACGCGCCCGGGCAGCAAGCTCCGCGAGTTCGGCACCGATCTCACGCACCGTTTTGCGATCGGCGTCACGGATGACCGGGACCAGCAACCCGCGCGGGGTGTCAACGGCCACGCCGATATGAACGTAGCCCTTTCGCACGATCTGCATACCGTCCGCCGAAAGCGCGGTGTTGAAGCGCGGGTTCTCCGCCAGCGCGATCGCCATCGCCTTCACCAGCGGCGCCACCGGCGTCAATTTCGCCTCGGGGTGCGTCGCATTCCAGGTCGCCCGCCGCTCCTCCAAGGTCGTGACGTCGACTTCGTCATGATGCGTGACGTGCGGGATCGTCACCCAGTTTCTGCCGAGGAACGCGCCGGTGAGCCGCTGTATCTTGCTCAGCGGCTCCAGCTCGACCGGGCCGAAGGCCGAAAAGTCGGTATTCGGCATGGGGCTCAGCCCCGCCAGCATGGACGGGACGTCGCGCATCAGTCGATCTCGCCCAGGACGGTTCCAACGGGATAGGTCTCGCCGACCGGCTTCAGGATACGGAGCGTCCCGCTCACTGGCGCCTCGACTTCCTGGGTCGACTTGTCACTTTCGAGCGCGAACAGCGGCTCCCCGGCGACCGCCTGCCCGCCATCGGGAACGAGCCATTCGACCAGTTCCCCCTCGTTCATGGAAAAGCCCAGTTTGGGCAGCAAGATCTGCGTTGTCATGGTGTCGCCCGCCTCTTTGTCAGGGGTTGAGCCAAGTGTTTCGGTCGATGCCCGCGTTGGCCCGCGCGAACCCCGTGATCCGCAGCACATCGGCACCGATTGCGGCGGGATCCTTCGACGCCTCCATCTGTGGACCATGCTGCCAGCTTTCGATCACCGAATAGCCATAGCCCCATGCCTCGAAGATGCGCCCCGAAACGCTGCTGGCTTCCGGGCTGGCCAGCCACGCGACCAACGTTGCGATCCACTCGGGGTCGCGACGCGCCATGCGCTCTTCGCTTTGGCCCTGGCTCAGGCCGGCCGTCATGCGGGTTTCCGCGCGAGGGGCGATAGCGTTGACCGTCACGCCGATCCGGGCAAGCTCGCGCGCGGCGAGTTGCGTCAGCGTGGCGATACCCCCTTTTGCCGCCGCGTAATTCGCCTGCCCGATATTGGCGAACAGGGCCGAATGCGAGGTCGTGTTGATCACGCGGGCGTCGACAGTCCGGCCAGCCTTGGATTCGAGCCGCCAGTGATTGGCAGCATGATGCAGCGGGGCGAATGTACCCTTCAGATGCACCTTCACCACCAAGTCCCATTCATCCTCGCTCATATTG
>NZ_JBELMO010000123.1:0-4627 GCF_042095715.1 Qipengyuania sp.
TCAGCCCGCCATCACACGAAGATGAGAAGGCGGAGCGACCTTCAGACCAAAGAACCCACCCGGCAGATGCCAATAGGCAAAATGCACAACCCAATACATCGAACGCCCGGCTTTTATTTTGCGATAGAAAAACCATGCAGCGACACTGAAGAGAAGTCCGATAACGATGTGCTGCGCAAGAATTCCCCATCCGAATGGAATCAACATTATGAGGAATTCATCAAGCGTCCAGAACCCGATCAACTCGGGATCGTCGAGGTGTCTTGGGATTGAATACTGGTCCAAAGGTCGTCACCGCCAATTTGGGGGCGGCTGCGTCTCGCGAGGCAATCAGCAGGCCGCATCCCGTGGTGAGAGTCCGATCGAAAAATCAGACCGTGCCGGTAATCGTCGAGGTGACGATCGGCACGCCCGTGCCGGCACCGACCCCCACACCAACCGGGATCGCGACCTGGCCAAGCGAAAAGCGACCGGAGGCAAGCGCCACGATGCCGCCGGCAAGCGACAGCACGGTGATGATCTTACCGCCCGAGCCTTCGAGGAAGTTGGTGAACTGCGTCAGCGCGGTATCGAACGTGGAGTCGGTACCGGCCATCGCGGCATCGATTCCGAATACGCTCATCCCGGCCGCTGCAGCCAAAGCGACGGCAAGGTTCGCGCCGCCCTTCTTGAGGTCGAGTGCTTTCATTGTCTTTCCCTTCTGGTTTGACGAATGGCGCAATGCGCCAAGACCAGAAGGGGAGATCGGGAACCATTTCTCAACTATTGCGTGGGTATCTTTAGCTTTACCCGACTTCGAATCACCGTTTGCATGGCCGCTCGGCATCGAAATTCGTCCCTACCGGGTGCAAAAACGAAGCCACTTGGCTACGCCAGTGTGCCTACCTGGCAAGAAATCGGGCCCACGATGGACCGAATACAGAGCCAGCTGGCCTGTATGCAGAGCCACCTCCCCCGTCTAAACACAAAATCTGATTCTCTGACCTTTCGAGCCGCTGACAGGGCGCGCCCGCACAAAGATTTGAGGGGGCGAGGAGCTTCTATGTCAGACGACAGCGAGGTTGTGCATGAGTTGCTGATGGGCGAGCAGCCCTTCGCGATAATCGCGGACGCGATCCGAATCCTCACGGTTGAAAGGTTGAAGTTTCAGCGCCTGAAAGACGTGATTATTGAGGTCATCAACTCCCGCCCGAAACCTACCAAGGAACAGCTCAAGCTTTTCGCGGGACAGCTCCCGCTGGACGGCCGAGTGCGGATCTATCTTCGCCTTTCGCGCCCACTCAATGCCAGATTGGACGAGATAAAGACTGATTTGAGTGAGCGTCTCGGCGGCCATTGCGGTGTCCGGGAGGCGGTTGTTTTTTGCGCGCTCGTAATTTCTCAACGATAAAGTTTGACTTGCCAAACATCGCTACCCTCTTCCAAGGTATGCGTATGCATAGGGCGGGGCATCGGAGGAACTATGTCCGAGGGGTCACAGCGAGCTGAGATTAAAAGTTGCACTCAGCTTCAGGAGGAATATTCGGTCCTCATCAGAGATCAGATGCAGAAGCGCGGCGTGAGCGTGCGGAAGCTGGTCAACGAAGGGGTCATCCGGCGTAGCCATCGCAACCGCTTCTTCGAACGCATTGCCGAAGGATCGCTCCCGATCGCTGAGTTCCATGCCGTGTCTGCACGACTCGAAATCGATCCGATCCGCGCTGCGATCACAGTTCAGTGTTTCTCGGACCCAGCTTCCTATGAAGATCCGTGCTGCGAGACCTCGGCTCTCGTTGCGATCGCTATGGCCACCCATCTGCCAAGCGAGCTCGCTGCCTGCGAAGGCACCTTCGAGACCATTCGCGACGAACTCTGCAACGGAATTGCAAAAAACACGTCTTCCGCAATCGCAAAATACCACCGCAAGCTCGAAGACCGACGCAACGGTGGAGACTTCGATTTCGCCTACGGTTGAGCGTTGCTCGGACTACCTGGGTGGTCTCTGCTGGCCATCCGGCGCCCCACATGTCGCAACATAGCGCTCTCATTGCCGAACAGGGATCTGGCGCAGAATGAAATACGGAAAGCAGCGGAGGTCTAAATGAAAGCCCTCGTCGTCAATCAAGCGAAAAGCGGCGATGTCAATTTCAAGCATACGCGGTTCGGACGGAACGAGGCGATGTTCGGTGAGCTGGATCGGACAGCTTCGGGCTCGGTCACCATATGCAAGAGGCACGCTGGTAGCCAGGAATCATGAAGCAAGAAGCTCTCATCGCCTGGACGTCGCTCTACATTGCCGTCGGTATCATGGCGCTGATGTGCGCTGTCCTCGCTGTTCTGGTAACCGCACACGATTGGCGCGCCGGAAGGTGGCGTCCCGCCCTCGCCACCCGTCTCGACAAGACGCTGCTTCTGCCAAAGATCTGGCTTCGCTGGCAGATCAACTATCTCAAAGGCGCACCGGTCATCGTCGCGGTAGCTTTGTATTACGCCTGGAGCGTGGGGTTCTCAGTTTTCTGGGATCTTTGACGGCCGAGCGAAGGAAACCAGCTTTGTCCTCCTGAACGGGTTGGCAGCGAGTAACGGCGGAGACCGCACTTCGGGAGCCGCGCCGCCATCGAGCGTCGACATGATCGTTCGCACATAATTGCGGGTCTCCCGGAAAGGCGGGATCCCGTCGTACTGCTCAATGCGGCCCGGACCGGCGTTATAAGCCGCCAGCGCAAGTTCCCACGAACCAAACCGATCGAGCTGCTCGCGCAGATAGCGCGCGCCGCCAGTTAGATTCTCGCGCACGTCCCACGGGTTGCGGACATTCAGATAGCGCGCGGTCCCCGGCATGAGTTGCGTGAGTCCCATCGCGCCTGCATGACTTCGCGCGTGGGGACGATAGCGGCTCTCTTGCGCAACCAATGCGTCGAAAAGCGTTACGGGAACTCCGGCTTCGCAGGCTGCTGTAAGAATATTATGGAAGTAGAGGCGCCGGCGCGTTTGGGCATCCGCGCTGATGCCCTGACGAGGAAAGTACCCTGTCGTGAGGCAATCCGGATCAGGAAAGTATGCTCTGCGGCGATAGACGCTATAGTCGAATTTCGGGCGCCCTCCCCTCATCCAATCCGGCACGAAGGTCGCTGCCGGAACAAGGTCGAGTGACGGCTCGGCCCCGGGCTCCATAGTCGCGTTGAGGTTCGCGAAGTCGGCCTCGAGTGCCGAAGCTCGTGATGGCAGAGCCTGGGAATCGTTGAAAGGCGAAGCCGCCGATGGAACACCCGGTATGAGCATTACAAACGCGGACGAGCGTTCTGGCGAGAATGTTTGCAATTGCGCTTGCTGCGCGGATGCCGGGACAGACAGGAAGAGGATTGCAACCAGTAGATTTTTCATAACCATACCTTTCGGCATGGTTTTTCTATCGCTTCGCTCTTCTAGATGCGCCCAGACTGATAGGCAATGCTCCGCAATCGATCCGCTCTCATATCACGGGTGAAGCCGCGTATCGAGCGCGAAGCGTTCCTGCTCGACCAGTTCATAGGCACCGGCTGCTTTCACGGGATCGAACATCAAGTTCCAGCTTTTTGACGACACGGCGCTCGGTATCAGCAAGAATGCATGGTTCTCGAGTAGTGCGTTGCCGAACGTCTGCTGTCCTGCACTCGGTATCCCAGGTGACAGCCAGTTGGGATTGGGTACGTCGCCCGGTTGCACGATCTTTACCGTCGAGGGATCCTTAACGCGCAACGCAGTCAATACGTGTGGAACGGTATCAAGCACGCGGAAGGTCTTATGGACCGCAACCTCAAGAATAGCGGTAGACGGATCTATCGCGCAGTAAACCACTCTCTTGCCTGGAGCATTCCACCGGCCTCCGACGCGATAAGCGCCTTCGCCACTATTCCATGTCGCTCTGAAATCGTCGTGGTCGAGACGCCAAGCGTGGATGTCCTCAGACCCCAGCCCTCCCGGCAGCGGCGTCACGCGTATACGCCATATTTCAGTCGTTCAAGGTGGGTTTCGACTAGCTCCGTGCCTGCCGGCGTGCTGAGAAGATCGATCGGCAGACGCTGATTCAGCCCCAAGGCTGGGCGGTTGAAGAATGCCTCCGCGTCCTCTTGATTTCCGAACACCTCGATTGCTTCCTCGAGCAGCTCAGCGAATTTCCACGCCCGTCCGCTTTGTTCAAGGCTCAATCGCTTTGGCGAATCCTCCCTTTTTCGGCGCTGCAGGGTACGAAGACTGATACCCATCGCCTTCTCGAAAGCGCCGGGCTGCTGCAACAAGGCAACGTTCTCGGACAAAAAGATCAGTGCTCCGCCGGGGAAACCCTTTTCGATCACCTCGTGCGCGTCGAGACGATTGCGGAGCGGCCGCTTGAAGGTTGATTTGCCCCCAAGCCGGCGGCCCGCTCGGGTAACGATCGCATCATCCTCTCGTTCAATCACTGTCGCCATATGTCACCTGTCGTTTGTAGAGCGACATATGGCATCGAGAGCGATCTTGTCAATTCACTGTGAGCCCCAAGAGACTGATGCGTGCAGGCGATTTGGCGGGGTTTCAGTCTCGATCAGTGCCTCACACGGCCGGGTGCAGAATAGCTGGCGTCAGGCTTTTCGTTTCATAAAGCTGACTTCCACCGCTGCGTACGGTGTGC
>NZ_JBELMO010000124.1:0-4562 GCF_042095715.1 Qipengyuania sp.
CGATCGGGGCGACGAAGGCTTGGATCTCGGCAAGCTATACGATTCCGACATTAGTCTTCTCGACCTGAACCTGCCGGACATGCACGGTAACGACGTGCTGAAGAAGCTGCGCGTCGCCAAGGTGCAGACGCCGGTTCTGATCCTTTCGGGCATTTCCGAAATGGACAGCAAGATCCGCTCCTTCGGTTTCGGCGCGGACGATTACGTGACCAAGCCGTTTCATCGCGAAGAGTTGGTCGCCCGCATCCATGCCGTGGTGCGCCGTTCGAAGGGCCACAGCCAGTCGATCATCCGTACCGGCAAGCTGGCCGTCAACCTCGACACGAAGACCGTGGAAGTCGACGGGGCCCGCGTCCACCTGACCGGCAAGGAATATGCAATGCTGGAGCTTCTTTCGCTCCGCAAGGGCACCACGCTGACCAAGGAAATGTTCCTCAACCACCTTTACGGCGGGATGGACGAACCCGAACTCAAGATCATCGACGTTTTCATCTGCAAGTTGCGCAAGAAGCTGGCGCATGCATGCGATGGCGAAAACTACATCGAAACCGTCTGGGGCCGCGGCTATGTGCTGCGCGATCCTGGCGCCGAAGCTGAAGCTGCTTGACAGGCCGACCCTCCACTCTGCCACATGCCAAGCAGTATACGGCCGGACCTAAGGGTCCGGCCGTCTTTTTATTTAGGTAATACTACGTCGTTGGCCCGAATGTTACAGAGCGACGCTTGACTTTATCCCTTGTTTTCGTAAGGAATCCAGCAATCGGGGCTGCGGATAAACAATTCGTCACACCAGGTCGCCTGCCTCCCCCAATAAAAACAGAACGCCGACTCGCCAGCTCCACATACTCAGCGACTGCTCGCTGTCGTGAAGCCGATCGGCGCAACCCGGGTCCATGGCGCCGTCCGGTGGGGGCGGCGATCGAGGGAGCGTCGCGTGCGAAGTGCAACGAAACCCAGTGTCGTGGTGGTCGACAGCGATCCGATCAACTGCAGACTTATGCGGGAAATCTGTCTCGTCGCGGGTTGGGAACCCGCGGGCTGTGCGGGCAATATGGAAGAAGGCCTTGCTCTCGTTGCGGGGGCGCGTCCCGAGTGCCTCATCACCGATTACGACTTTGGCAACGGCGGATCGTGTGAAGGAACGGGCCTCGATCTCATCGAAAAGGCCAAGCTCAACCTGCCCCATCTCTTCACGATTTTGGCGACGGGCTGGGATATCAACGAGCTGGCAGTGCGCATGCAAACTCAACAGCCCGACCGCATTCTGCGCAAGCCCGTCCCCCCTCATCAATTGATGAAACTGCTCGAAAACGTGCACGGGCAGGTGGAGGTGGTGCGTATCCGCGCGGTATAGTCCGGCACGACGGCCTCAGCCATCTGGACATTGCCCCTCGCCCGGCCCTAACGCGCCGCCTCATGAGCGCGCATAAGGAAGGCGATCCCACTACACTCAACCGCCTGTACGGCCGCAGCCAGGGCAAGCCCTTGCGCGCGGCGCAGCGGGCGCTGTTCGATAATCTCCTCCCCCAGATTGCCGTTCCAGGCGAGGGCGCGGTCACTTCGGCAGGGCTGTTCGGTCACGATCGCCCGCTGCATTTCGAGATCGGTTTCGGCGGAGGCGAGCACATGGCCTGGCGGGCCGACCTGCTGCCCGATCACGGCTTCATCGGTGCAGAGCCTTTCGCCAATGGCGTGGCACAGGCGCTTGTTCATGTGCGCGACGGGGGGCTGGCCAATGTGCGGATCCATCATGGCGACGCGCTGGAGGTGCTCGATCGCATACCGGACGGCGCACTCACCATGCTTTACCTGCTCCATCCGGACCCCTGGCCCAAGGCGAAGCACGCCAAGCGTCGGATGATGAACGATGGGCCGGTGCGCATGTTTGCCGACAAACTGAAGAAGGGCGGCGAGTTCCGCTTCGGCACCGACCATCCCGTGTACCTACGCCACGCCTTGATGGTGATGCGCCGTTTCACGACCGAATTCGAATGGCTGGTGGATACGCCAGCGAGTTGGCAGAACCGCCCGTCGGGCTGGCCGCAGACGCGCTACGAAGTGAAGGCGCGCGAGACCTACGGCCACGAAGTCTGGTATTTCCGCTTCCGGCGGCGCTAAGCGCCCATATCGACGCGACACCCCCTTGATGCCCCCCGCCGGCCCGTCTATAGGCGCGCCCTTCGCATAGCCGCGATCCGGAGACGTGGGTGAGTGGCTGAAACCAGTTCCCTGCTAAGGAACCGTACTCTATCAGGGTACCGAGGGTTCGAATCCCTCCGTCTCCGCCACCGGCCCTACCAAGCCGGCTCAAGCTGCTCCAAACGACCCTCGAAAGCTTTACATTTTCGCCGTTGGCGAATTCCATTGGTGTCCGATCCATTTCGCCACTAACCAATCTTAGGTGGGGTAGAATGGGAGTAAGCACGGCTGGGGTTGCCGATAGCCGGGGTCTGCATCTGCACATCTCGGCAAGCGGGCATAAAAGCTGGCGCTATAAACACCGCTTCGAGAAAAAAGAGGGCCTGCTTACGCTTGGATCTTTTCCCGAGATCTCGCTGGCCGAGGCGCGAGAACGGCGGGACGATGCCAAAATGATGCTACGCGAAGGACGTGACGCACGTCATGCTTGAAACGAAACCGATTGGTCGGGACTGCGGACACTGCGAAGTCGTTCGAAGTTGTAGCCCGCGAGTGGCATGCCCTTCAGATCGATCGCTGGAAGCCCCTTCACACCGCCGATCATTACCAGCCTGCCAAGTCTGAAAGCGTCAGCGCCTTAGTGCTATCATCTCACCGGAGGAGAAAGTCTGCAGCGGGGGTCGTTAGCAGAACGTCAGCTTAGCGCAGTCGAGCATCATAAGCTGCCAGTCGGCTATTGATGCTGTGGACGGCTCTCCACCCTTCTGCGGTAGTATCCATGACTACTCAATTGTTTGAGATACCAGAACTTTGCAAACCAGCAAAGATGGGCCGTTAGGTCTCATAAAACCTACGGAGCAGAGCAGTTTAAACCAAACAGAGCGGGGAAGAGGTTGTATTGTAAGGCTGGTGAAGAGGTAATTACTTTTCGATAGATATTACCGTTCCGTCTAATTGTTGCCTCCCGATTGAGAAGTCAGAACTGCCACCCCATCCCCGCGCTCGCAGCTGTTCGCCCAGTAGTGTCTCGCGTTATGCCCGCCTTGGCGACCATCCGACCGTCGGAACCCGCGCCTGAGAAACCCAGCGATATCGCCTGCTCGCCGTCAAAGGTACCGAGGCCTAGAGATACCATGGAGCGCCCGGATTCATACGGCTGGGGCAGGCTCGCTATCGCCAGAGCGCTGGATGTACCTGATGCCGCTCTGCGGGACGCTCGCGAAAGGTCGAAACCGAGTGCGGCGACCCTGGCGTCCGTATAGGCGTTCGCCTCTGCAAAAATCCGTCCGAGACCGGCGTTGAGTTGTCCGACGGTCGCTGCGTCGGTGCTTTCGACACCTGCGGCGAGATTGCGCAGCCTGACAGGAGCCTTACCTGCAGCGAAGGTAACGGCTGTTTGCGAAGCATCATCGTACCGTATGGTATGCTGATGAAGGGCCAGTGCTTCGGTAGCGGTCGTGCGAACGGAATTAATAGCCTGCTCGGCGCCGTGCAACTGACTTCCGTTTACCGCTTCCCGCGAATCCGCGGTCACGGCACCGGCGGCAACGTTCACCAAGGTGGTCCCGGCTCCATTGGCACCCCCCGCAAGGGTCACGCGGTCCGTCGAACCACCATCACTTGTCGTGTCATAACGTACGCTCGATGCGATATCGCGTTGCACGCCCGCGAGCTGCGATCCATTGACCGCGTCGGTCGATCCGGCCTCGACGCGCCCGTTGGCAACATTGCTGAGGCGGCTCAGCTGAGCGGCGCCTACTGCACCTTGCGTAGCGGCACTCTGGAGGTTGGCGATCTGCTCTTGCAAAACCGCCAGCTGATTGCGTAGCGCATCTAACTGCGCAAGAAGCTGCTGATCGGGTTGGGCGGGGGCAGGCTGCCCCGTCGGGGGTGACGCAGGGGGAAGCTGCCCGGTGCTGAACTGGCTCGCCAAGGCGCCGAACGCATCGGAAACGTTCGTGTAGGTCGCGCCATTCACCAAATAGGTCGGCCCTGAAATCGATCCTGCGCTCGCATCATATCGCGCACCGCCGCCCAGGCCGCCGGCAATAGCCTTGCCAAGAGAAGCGGAGATGCCCTTCAACTGAGCTAAATTGACTGCATCGCTGTCAGCGCTACCCGCCGCCAGCCCCGTGAGTTGGCGATCACCAGTCGGCGTGTCGCGGTTGGTGATTGGATCGAAATAGCTGATGTTTCTTCCGATCGCGATCTCGCCAGACGACCTTTGCGCATCGTTTACGCCGAACGCTGCATAGGATGCAACTGCACCGCGAACCGTACGCGAAGCGGTCCCGAGGGAGACGCTGCCCTCGTGTTCGGCTATTGCGCCCGAGCCCAAAGCCGTCGCGGCATAAGCACGGCTTTCGGACAAAAGCCCTAATGTAACGCTTCCGAAGGCAAGAGCCTTAGAATTGCGTCCTACC
>NZ_JBELMO010000125.1:0-4358 GCF_042095715.1 Qipengyuania sp.
ATATAACAAGAGCTGCTGATGAAGACATTCAAATCCCTTTAAGTGAATCAACAGCTCGGCGGTATCCGCGATCGCGCCGCCCGAACCGGGCACGGTGTTGACGCCGGCCTCGGCCGCCAGCTTCTTCGATTCGATCTTGTCGCCCATCGCCGCAATCGCACTGGCGGGCGGGCCGATGAAGGTAATGTTCTCCTTCTCCAGCGCCTCTACGAAGCTGGCGCGCTCGGACAGGAAGCCATAGCCGGGATGGACCGCCTGCGCGCCCGTCTGCTTGCAGGCGGCAATGATCTTGTCGGCGACCAGATAACTTTCCGCCGCCGCTGCCGGACCGATGTGAACGGCCTCGTCAGCCAGTTGCACGAAAGGCGCACGCGCATCGGCATCGGAATAGACGGCGACGGTCGCGATACCCATGCGGCGGGCCGTCTTGATCACGCGGCAGGCGATCTCGCCACGATTGGCGATCAGGATTTTCTCGAACATGGATGTGGTTACTCCTGCCTCAGATACGGTCCAGCGCTTGCGCCAGGTCCGCCTTGATGTCGTCGATGTGTTCGATGCCGACCGAGACGCGCACGACGTCCGGACCTGCTCCGGCCGCGATCAGCTCGTTCTCGCCCAGCTGGCTGTGCGTGGTCGATGCCGGGTGAATTATGAGCGAGCGCGTGTCGCCGATATTGGCGAGATGGCTGAATAGCTCGACACTCGAAACCAGCTTCACGCCCGCATCGTATCCATCCTTCAATCCGAAGGTAAAAACCGATCCGGCCCGCCCGCCGAGATATTTCTGCGCCAGTTCGTGATAGGCGCTCTCGCTCAGTCCGGCATAGCTGACCCACTCCACCTTCGGATGGTCCTGCAACCATTTCGCCAGCTCGAGCGCATTGGCGCAATGCCGCTCCATCCTCAGCGCCAAGGTCTCCATCCCGGTCAGCGCCAGAAAGGCATTCATCGGCGCCATTGCCGGCCCTAGGTCGCGCAGGCCCAGTACGCGGCAGGCGACGATAAAGGCGATCGGCCCGATCTCCTCCAGAGCGTCGACCAGAACCGCGCCGTGATAAGATCCGTTTGGCTGGGTAAGCGAAGGGAACTTGTGCCCTTGCGCCTTCCAGTCGAACTTGCCGCTGTCGACGATTACGCCGCCGATGGCATTGCCATGACCATTGAGAAACTTGGTGGTCGAATGGGTCACGATGTCCGCACCGTGTTCGAACGGGCGGCAAAGCGCAGGCGTCGCCATGGTATTGTCGACGATCAGCGGGATACCGGCATCGTGGGCAACCTTGGCGATCGCTGCGATATCGCTGACCACACCCCCCGGATTGGCGAGGCTTTCGATGAAGACGCAGCGTGTCTGGTCGTCGATGGCGGCAGCGATATTGGCCGGATCGTCCGCATCGACGAAACGCGTTTCCCAATCGAATTTTCGGAAGCTCTCGCCCATCTGATTGAGCGACCCGCCGTAGAGTTTCTTGGCGGCAACAATGTTGCAGCCGGGCTGCATCAGCGTGAAGAAGGCGATCAGCTGCGCTGCGTGGCCGGAAGCGACACCGAGCGCGCCAACCCCGCCTTCGAGCGCCGCGATCTTCTGCTCCAGCGCATCGTTGGTGGGGTTCATGATCCGGGAATAGATATTCCCGAACTCCTGCAGGCTGAAAAGTCGCGCCGCGTGATCCGGATCGTCGAAAACATAAGACGCCGTCTGGTAGATCGGCGTGATGCGTGCGTTGGTGGTAGGATCGGGCTGCTGGCCCGCATGGATAGTCAGCGTCTCGAGCTTGTGGTCAGTCATTCGGCAGGCTCCATGGTCCGGCAGGCACGCAACGGCTCTTCCGCCTGCAAAGGTGTCAGCCCCAGTTTTGCAAACAGCGCGCCGTCGCTGTCGTCGCCCGCATTGGGTGCCGTCAGCAGCTTGTCGCCAGTGAAGATCGAATTGGCACCCGCGAGAAAGCACAGCGCCTGCGTCGCCTCGCTCATCCTCTCGCGGCCTGCGGAGAGCCGCACCATGCTCATCGGCATGGTGATGCGCGCGACCGCCACGGTACGGACGAATTCGATATCGTCGATCTTGGCGAGCGGGGTATCGGCCAGCATGTCGCCCAGCACCGTGCCCTTGACCGGGACCAGCGCGTTGACTGGCACGCTTTCGGGATGGCGTTCGAGCGTGGCGAGCGTGTGGACGAAGCCGACGCGATCCCCGCGCGTCTCGCCCATGCCCACGATGCCGCCGCTGCACACATTGATCCCCGCATCGCGCACGTTCTGGAGCGTATCGAGCCGGTCCTGATAATTGCGGGTCGAAATCACGCGCTCGTAATATTCCGGCCCGGTATCGACATTGTGGTTGTAGTAATCGAGGCCCGCTTCCTTCAGCATATCCGCCTGTTTCGGCGTCAGCATGCCCAGCGTCATGCAGGTCTCCAGCCCCATGGCGCGCACGCCCTTCACGATTTCGACGATCGCGGGCATGTCGCGATCCTTGGGGTTGCGCCATGCCGCGCCCATGCAGAAGCGCTGGGAGCCTGCGTCCTTTGCCTGTGCCGCGCGCTGGAGGACAGATTGCACCTCCATCAGCTTGGTCGCCTCGACCCCGCTGTCGGCCTTCACCGACTGCGAGCAATAGCCGCAATCCTCCGGACAGCCGCCGGTCTTGATCGACAACAACGTGCAAAGCTGGACCTGTTCAGGCGGATGGTACTCGCGGTGAACGGTGGCGGCGCGGAACAGCAGCTCGGTGAAGGGAAGGTCGAAGAGGCCCGCAATTTCGTCGCGGGTCCAGTCGGTTCGGATCTGGGTCATTGATTGCTTTCGATCATAGGCAGCCGTTCATGGTCGGCGACGCTGTTATTGAGTTTGATGAGACCGCGTAAATTCGCAGTCCGCTGATCACGCCAACTGCCCGGCAACAGCTGCGTGACAACTGGCTCTTCGGGTCCGTTGTAGATCACTTCACCTTCGCAAGCATCGTAATCAAGATGCAAGACAATGAGGTGGTCGGCCTTGGTTTCGACGGGACGAAAAGCAGGGCCGCGACGAGTTCCACTAGCTTTCACCTGAACTGAGCGTCCGTCACGCGCGTAGCCATCGATGCCTTCGTTGCTTCGACCGCTCAAAGTAAGACCGAACAAATCAGCCGCGACAGCCTCTCCTAAGTCGCCAACCAAGTTTCCATCAAATGTGAACCTGAGATCGTAGGCCGAGAAATGATCCTTAAGTTTGTTTCTAGCAGCGACAAGTTCACGGACGTGCGCGGGCAATTTGAATTTCATGCTCACTCCGCCGCCTCGTCCAGATCCTCGCCCGCAGGCGGCATGTTGTGGCCGAGCAGGCGCAGCACGTCCGCCGCGCATTCGACCACATTGCTGCCCGGGCCGTAGATGCCCTGCACGCCAGCGTCGCGCAGATACTCATAATCCTTCTGCGGGATCACGCCGCCCGCGATCACCTTGATATCCGGACGCCCCGCATCCTTCAGGTGTCCGATCAGTTCGGGGATCAAGGTTTTGTGCCCGGCGGCAAGGCTGCTGGCTCCGATGGCATCGACCTCATTGTCCAACGCCATGTCACGCGTTTCCGCTGGCGTCTGAAACAAGGGGCCGCTCAGCACCTCGAAGCCCATGTCGGCAAAGGCGCTGGCGATGACGTTGGCGCCGCGATCGTGACCGTCCTGCCCCATCTTGGCGACCATCAGTTTCGGCGCACGACCAAGGCGCCGTTGAACCGCTCTCACACCTTCGACGACCTGCTGGTAGCGATCGTCTTGCGCGTAAGCGGCGGAATACACCCCGCGCACGGGTTTGGGCATGGTATCGTATCTACCGAACACCTCCTCCATCGCGGTGGATATCTCGCCCAGCGTCGCGTCGTGCCTTGCGGCCTCGACTGCCAGTTCGAGCACGTTCGCGCTGCCCCGCGCGCCTTGCGTCAACGCATCCAGAGCTTTGCGGCACGCTGTCTCGTCTCGGGCGTCGCGAACTGTCTCGAGCCGCGCGATCTGGCTCTGGCGCACCGCGTGGTTGTCGATGTCGAGCGTGTCGATAGGGTCTTCTTCGGCCTTGCGGTACTTGTTGACGCCCACGATCACCGTCTCGCCGCGATCGACACTGGCCTGCTTGGCGGCGGCGGCTTCCTCGATCTGCGCTTTGGGCTTGCCGGTCGCGACATATGCGGTCATCCCGCCTTCCGCGTCCACGTCCGCCAGCAGCTTGCGCGCTTCTTCCACCAGCGCCGATGTCAGGCTCTCGACGTAATAGCTGCCGCCCATCGGGTCGGCGACATTGGTGATGCCGGTTTCCTCCTGGATCACCAGCTGCGTGTTGCGCGCGATCCGGGCGCTGAAATCCGTCGGCAGCGCGATC
>NZ_JBELMO010000126.1:0-4317 GCF_042095715.1 Qipengyuania sp.
GTCGGTATGGTCGTTTGGGGCGCGATCACCGGGGACGTGGTAGGCTGCGCTGGTGCGGTGATCGCCTCCAGCGGCGGAAGCACGATCACGGGATTGGTGGTTGCGGCATTCTGGGCGAACGCGGCGGTGGAAAGAAGCGCTGCCGTCGCGGTTAAAGCGAGCGGCGCGCGGCGAGCGATTTGCGTGTGTGTCATCATGCCTAAACAACGCGCCACATTTTCGGCACGTTCCCGTCATCTTCTGTTCAGGAAACTCCAATACATTGAAATCGCTAAATTTATTATGCCCAAATCGGGACAGACCGCCGGATTCGGGCGGCCAACTGACATCGTCTCGCCACAGTCTCGAACGCTTTTGTTCGCCGTTTGATCTCTATGCGCAGATCCGTTAGTGGTCGCGCTTGAGGTTTGACGCCGGAGTGTTCTAACCGCGAGTTTCATGGCCGATCCCATCGCCCTTCCCGCGCTTCATGCCAGCCATGCAGGCACCTGGCTGCGCGAGCCCGGCGCGCCTGCGGGCGGCGGCACGCGCGCATTGTCCAAGGGCGAAGCGGTGATGGCCGCCGCCGACACGCCGCTTCTTATCCTGAATGCCCCGCTGGTGGCGAGCCGGCTGGGCTATCCCGACCTGTCGGGTCTCGACCTGCTGGAACTGTTCGCCTTCGTCCACCCAGCCCGCTTCTGCGTTCCGACACCCAAGGGGCTGGCCGATGCGCTGGGACTGGACGAGCCGATTGGCGATGGCGACGTGCCTCTGCTGCTGCAGAGAGCCGCGGGTGCGCTGATCCAGACCTGCGAGAGCGGCGAATGGCGCGAACGCGAAGGCGCGTGGTCTACGCTGCAATCGCTGGCACGGCTGCGCTGGCCATGGGCGGGCGTGCTGGCCCCTGCGATCCGCCGGCCCGAACAGGCCGAAAAATGGCTGTTCACCCGGCTTCCCGAGTGGGAAGAAACGCCCGAGCGCCCCCAGCCCGGCCAGGTTCTGATCGAGGAGTTCGAAGTCGAAGGCCGGCTGGAGCGGCTGACCGGCGAAGGGGCCGAACGGCGCGACGGGCAGTTCGATTACACCCGCAGCGCAGGGCGCATCTTCGCACCCCGCGCCAAGGACAAGCGCCCGCATGTGCTGCTGGCACAAGCGGGCACCGGGATTGGCAAGACGCTGGGCTATCTCGCACCGGCATCGCTGTGGGCAGAACGCAGCGGCGGCACCGTCTGGGTCTCCACCTATACCAAGAACCTGCAGCGGCAGCTGCGGCAGGAAAGCACACGCGCCTGGCCGGAGGCGCGGCCCGATGGGACCAAACCCGTGGTGGTGCGCAAGGGGCGCGAGAATTACCTGTGCCTGCTCAATCTGGAAGATGCGCTGCAAGGCGGCTTCGGCGGTCGCGCGGCGATTCTGGCGCAGCTCGTCGCCCGCTGGGCGGCCTATAGCCGCGATGGAGACATGATCGGCGGCGACCTGCCCGGCTGGCTGGGCACGCTGTTCAGGAAGCGCGGCATTGCCGCCCTCACCGACCAGCGCGGCGAATGCGTCTATGCGGGGTGCCCGCATTACCGCAAATGCTTCATCGAACGCGCCGCTCGGGCGAGCGCGCAGGCCGATCTGGTGATCGCCAACCATGCCCTGGTGATGGTCAATGCCGCGCGCGGACGCGACCATGCCCAGCGCCCGACCCGCATCGTCTTCGACGAGGGCCACCATGTCTTCGACGCCGCCGATTCCACCTTTGCCGCCGCGCTCACCGGGGCGGAAGCGATCGAATTGCGGCGCTGGATCGTGGGCCCCGAACGCGCCAGCCGGGGCCGCCGCCGGGGTTTGTCCGCAAGGCTCGCCGATGTCGCGAGCTATGACGAGGCCGGTGGCATGGCGATAGAAGCGGCGGTTCACGCCGCACAGTCCCTCCCCTCCGACGGCTGGCTGGGCCGGCTGGCCGAAGCCATGCCCGATGGGCCGATCGAGATGCTGCTCGCGCAGATCCGCGCGACCACCTATGCGCGCGACGAGAGCGGCGGGGTCGATGCGGGCTACGGTATCGAAACCGAAGCCGCGCAGCTTCCGGGCGAGCTGGTGGAGGCGGCAGGCCATGCCGAACAGGCGCTCGCCGCGATCCGCGTGCCGCTGATCCGCCTGGCTGGCCGGCTGGAGGCGGTGATGGAAGATGCGCCCGACTGGCTCGATGCGCCGGGCCGTGCGCGCATCGAAGGCGCGCGCCACTCGCTGGCATGGCGGATCGACCTGCTTGCCGCGTGGGAGGCGCTGCTGGGCCGGATGGGCGGCCCCGCCGACCCCGAATTCGTAGACTGGCTGGCGGTGGATCGCGGCGATGCGCGCGAGTTCGATGTCGGCCTGCACCGCCACTGGCTGGACCCGATGAAGCCCTTCGCCCGCGTGGTGCTGGAGCCCGCGCATGGCGTCATGCTGACCAGCGCGACCCTGACCGACCGGGACGATAGCGGACCGGACTGGCCGTCCGCCATCGCCCGTTCCGGCACGCCGCATCTGGAACTCCAACCGCAGACCGCGCTGGCGGACAGCCCGTTCGATTACGCCACCCGCGCCGAGGTGCTGATCATCACAGATATCCGCAAGGGGGACATTCCCGCGCTCGCGGGGGCCTATGCCCGGCTGATCGAGGCATCGGACGGCGGCGTGCTGGGCCTGTTTACCGCGATCCGGCGAATGCGCGCCGTGGTCAGCCGCATCGCCGACCGGCTCGCGCGCGCCGGTTTGCCGCTCTATGCCCAGCATGTCGATCCCATCGACACCGGCACCCTGACCGACATCTTCCGCGACGATCCGCGCGCCAGCCTGATGGGCACTGATGCGCTGCGCGACGGGGTGGACGTCCCCGGCAGGTCCTTGCGCCTGGTGGTCATGGAAAGCGTCCCTTGGCCCCGCCCCACCATCCTCCACCGCGCACGCCGCGCTGCCGCGGCGGGCCAGAGTGGGGAAGAACCGGGCGGTGCCCAGCGCTATGACGATCGCATTATCCGCGCCCGTCTTGCGCAGGCTTTCGGACGGCTGATCCGCAGCCGCGAGGATGCCGGGCATTTCGTGGTTCTGTCACCCGCCTTCCCCACGCGGCTCCTCTCCGCCTTCCCGCCGGGCACCCCCGTCATCAGACTGACGCTCGAAGAGGCTTTACAGCGGGTGCAAAAGGGTATCGGGTCGGATGCGAATATCCGGGATCATGACGAGGAACGGCAAGAATCGTGAAAACATTGGGCCTGCTGCGCCACGCCAAGTCCGATTGGGGGCCGTCCGACAAGCGCGATTTCGATCGCGGCCTGAACGAGCGCGGGCGCAAGGGCGCGGCGCTGATGGGGCGGCATGTGCGCGAGCAAGGCACCCGGTGGGACAGCCTGATCGCGAGCCCGGCGGTGCGTGTAAAACTGACGCTGGAGGCCGCCAAGCTGGACCTCGCGCCGCGCTGGGAAGAGCGGCTCTACCTCGCCGATACCGACACCATGCTGGACCTGCTGCGCGGCGCAACGGGCGATGCGGTGCTGATCGCCGGGCATAACCCGGGCCTTGGCGATATGGTGCTGGAACTGGTGGCCCCGTCGAAGGAGAATGCCCTGTTCGACGAGGCCAAGGTGAAGTTCCCCACCGCGAGCTTCGCCGTGATCGAACTGCCCATCGAAGACTGGGCCGACATCGCGGCCGAAAGCGGCGAACTGGTGCACTTCAAGCGCCCCCGCGATCTCGACCCGGACCTGGGGCCGGAGCGTTAGGCCAACGCCAAATTCTGCGGTTGCCGAGCAACGTCAGATGGTTGCTGTTGAGGCGGTGAGTGGACACGCGCCCAGTCCGGCGCAGGAAAATAAGCTAAGATGACGCGGCCTTACGCGTCCTGCATAGTGCACCACTGCTGCTTGTGCTGACGGCGGCTGAGCGGCAAGCTCCCGCAACGGCCGTGACAGTTGTTTTGCCGAATAACTTAGACGGACAACCAGTTTGCAAAAACGGGGCCGGCACCCTGAAGGCGCCGGCCCCGGTCGGTGTGGGCCCCGTTTCGCGGCCTAGTCGACGATATCCATTTCCTCGATCAGGCCCTTCGCACCGTCCACCTTGTCCATCACCCACAGCATGTATCGGGTGTCGACATGGATCGTGCGCGTGGTGCGGGGGTCGAAATCCCAGTCGGAATTTACGCTTTCGAACGTCCCGTCGAACAGCAGCCCGACCAGTTCCGCGCGCGCATTCATCGTCGCCGATCCGCTGTTTCCGCCTGTGGAATCGAGGTTGGAGAGGAAGTTCACCGGCACCGAACCGATGCTGTCCAGCTCATACGGGCCGTAATCCTTCTCGCATATA
>NZ_JBELMO010000127.1:0-4342 GCF_042095715.1 Qipengyuania sp.
ATCGCGGCGGCCCATGAACAGCACCCCGGGGTATTGCCGTTGAAATTGCGCCAGCGCGGGACCGTCGCCGACCACGACCTTGCTTCCCGGATGCCCCGAATCGAGGAAGGCGCCGATGTTCTTTTCGACCGCGACCCGCCCGGCATAGAGCTGGATCGGCCGCTCGAGCGCGGCGAATTCGGGCGGTGGCAGCGCGTCGGGCGTAAACTGTGCGAGATCGACGCCTCGGCTCCATTCATGCGTGTGCGCAAGCCCGTGCTCGGCCAGCTCCGCTCGGATGGAGGGGGTGGCGACCATGATCCGTTCCGCCGGGCGGTGAAACCAGCGGATGTAGTTCCAGAACCAGCTGTCGGGCAGGCGCGTGCGCTCCGCGACATAGGCGGGAAACTGGGTGTGGTAGGCGGTCGTAAACAGCCGGCTCTGCGCGATGCAATGTCTGCGCGCTATCGCGCCCAACGGCCCTTCGGTGGCGATGTGGATCGCATCCGGTGCGAAGGCTTCGAGTCGCCGGGCGATCGCCCGCGGCGCTGCCAGCGCGAGACGGATTTCAGGATAGGTGGGACAGGGGACGGATCGATACTGATCCGGCGAAATCACCAGCAGTTCGTGCCCGCGCTCGCGCAAGATCTCGCAGGTGGTCGTCATCGTCCGCACCACCCCGTTCATCTGCGGGGTCCAGGCATCGGTGACGATCGCAATCCGGTGCGGGAGGGGCCGCGCACGGGCGCCCGCCACATCGATCCGGAGCGGCGCCGTCATGCGGCCTCCCGCTCCGGCCCGGGAGCGAACGGCAACTTCGTTTCGGCATCCGCCGATTCTGCCGCGTGGCGACGGGCCACCTCTTCCGGCCAGTGGAGCAATTCCATTCGCCCGTCGAAATGTTCGACCAGCGCGGTGCAGCCTTCCACCCAATCGCCGTCGTTGAAATACTGCACGGTCTTGCCGTCATGCTCGAAATCGCGGATTTCGGCGGTATGGATGTGCCCGCACACTACCCCGTCCACCCCGCGTTCCCCGGCGGCGCGGGCCACGATCTCTTCGAATTTGGAGATGAATTCGACGGCGTTCTTGACCTTGTGCTTGGCTGCCTTGCTTAGCGACCAATAGGGCATGCCCAGCGCCTTGCGCGCCATGTTTACCCAGCCGTTCAGCCCCATCATCAGGTGATAGAGCGCATCGCCCACGAAGGCGAGCCAGCGGTGCGACAGCATGATGGCGTCGAATTCGTCGCCATGCAGCACCATCAGCCGCCGCCCGTCGGCAGTGGTGTGGAAAGCGGCGCGCAGGATCTCGATCCCGCCGAAATTGAGGCCGGCGAACTGACGTACCACTTCGTCGTGATTACCGGGAATATAGACTACGCGCGTCCCGCGTTTCGCGCGTTTCAGCACCCGCCAGACGATGTCGTTGTGTTCGGGCGGCCAGAACAGCTTCTTCTTCAGCCGCCAGCCGTCGATGATGTCGCCCACCAGATACATGGTGTCGCTGTCGGTATGGTCGAGGAAATCGATCAGCAGCCTGGCGTTGCACCCCTTGGTGCCAAGGTGCACGTCGCTGATCCAGATCGTGCGATACCGCCGGCGGGTGTGCCCTTCTGGCTCCGGCACCGTCACCGGCTGGAGCGGAAAGGAGGCGACCCGGGCTAGCGACGCGATATCCGCCGCATCGCCAGGGCTGGTACGGTCATTCGAAGCGCTGTCGGTCATGGTCGAAAAACCCCCGGGGTTCCGAAAACGTCCGACCGCGATAACCGCCAATTGTTACAGGCGATTCACGATGGGGTGACAGTTCCGGGACATTCTCCGGCAAACCGCCACAAAAATCGACCTTTACCCCACCGCCAGCACGATCTTCCCGATGTGGTCGCCGTCTTCCATGCGCGCATGCGCCGCTCCCGCTTCGGCCAGCGGGAAAGTCTGGTCCATCACCGGGCGCAGGGCGCCTTCTTCGACCAGTGGCCAGGCATTGGCATGGATTTCGTCTGCCAGCATTGCCTTGAAGCTGTCCGGCCGGGCGCGCAGCGTGGACCCGGTCAAAGTCAGCCGCTTGGTCATAACCTTGGCCATGTTGATTTCGGCCTTGGCCCCGCCCAGCACCGCGATGGTAACGTGCCGCCCCTCTTCCGCCAGGCATTCGATATTGCGGGCCACGTAATCGCCCGAGACCATATCCAGCACGACGTTGACTCCCTTGCCGTCGGTAAAGGCGCGGGCATGTTCGACGAAGTCTTGGGTCTTGTAATTAATGGCGATATCGGCGCCGACCTCGCGCGCTTCGCCACATTTTTCGTCCGTTCCACAGGTCACGATCACGGACAGGCCGAATGCCTTGGCCAGCATGATCGCCATGGTGCCGATGCCGCTGGTACCACCATGGATCAGCAGCGTCTCACCCTCGCGCGCAAAGCCGCGCTCGAAGACATTGTGCCACACCGTAAACAGCGTTTCGGGGATGGCGGCAGCCTCCGCCAGCGAGAGTCCTTCGGGTACGTGGAGACAGTGCGCCGCCACCGCCAGACAATATTCGGCATAGCCCCCGCCGGTGACCAGCGCGCACACCTCCTGATTCAGCAGTTCCGGTTCAACCCCGTCGCCGATCGCGACCACCGTGCCCGAAATCTCCAGACCGGGGATGGGCGAGGCGCCGGGTGGCGGCGGATAGAACCCTTGGCGCTGAATCACGTCGGGCCGGTTGACCCCGGCGAAGGCGACCTTGATCAGCACCTGACCTTCGCCCGGTTCGGGCACCGGAAGCGTCTCGGGACGCAACACGTCCGGTCCACCGGGCGCATCGAAGCCCATTGCAGTCATCGTTTCGGGCAATTCGGGCATAGGGCGCGGTGATCCTGCAAAGACAATTGAGGCGAGGTAGCGAGCGGCGCCATTGACAGCAAGCCGAGTGCGGAGAACAATGCAGGACGATGGACGACGATGCGAGTCCCCGCCCCCGAGGCGATGCGGCCAGCCTGCTCGCTGGCGAGGATCTCAGCCCCTATTCACAGGAGGAGTTGAAGGAACGGCTCGCCCTGCTGGAGCGCGAGATCGCCCGGGTCGAGAAACATCGCCTGACTGCCGCCGCGCATCGCGAGGCGGCGGATGCCCTGTTCGGGCGGAAGGACTAGCGGGACCATGAGCGGGCCTCTGGCAAGCCGGTTCATCGTTCCCATATCAGGGTCATCCAAGACCATGCGGCATCGCTCCCCCGCCTGCCGCTCCCCGGCCGTCGGCCTTATCGGCGGCGCGACACGAAAGACCTAGCCGAACATGCCCAGTTTTGCAGCCAATCTCGAAAAGACCCTGCACCAGGCGCTGGCCGACGCATCGGAGCGTCGCCATGAATACGCCACGCTCGAGCACCTTCTGCTCGCGCTGATCGATGACGAGGACGCGGCGCGCGTCATGACCGCCTGCGGCGTCGACCTCGACGAGCTGGGCGCGGTGGTGCGCCAGTATCTGGAGCAGGAATACCAGAGCCTGCAATCGGGCGACAGCAGCGATCCGCAGCCCACCGCCGGGTTCCAGCGGGTGGTCCAGCGCGCGATCCTGCATGTCCAGACCAGCGGCAAGGATACCGTGACCGGCGCCAACGTGCTGGTGGCGCTGTTTTCCGAACGCGACAGCTATGCCGTCTATTTTCTGCAGCAACAGGACATGAGCCGGCTGGATGCGGTCAGCTATATCAGCCACGGCATCGGCAAGGGCGGCAAGCAGCTCGAATCGAAGTCGCCGCAGGGCGCGGCGGAAGAGCAGAGCGGCGGCGACGACAAGGCCGAGGCCAAGGGCGGCAAGAAGGAAACCGCGCTCGACCAGTTCACGGTCAACCTCAACGCCAAGGCGGAAACCGGCAAGATCGATCCGCTGATCGGCCGGGGGCCGGAAGTGGACCGGACAATCCAGATCCTGTGCCGCCGGTCCAAGAACAATCCGCTCTATGTGGGCGATCCGGGCGTGGGCAAGACCGCCATCGCCGAAGGTCTGGCGCGCAAGATCGTGGAGGGCGAGGTTCCCGAGGTTCTGGAGGACGCGGTCATCTATTCGCTCGACATGGGCGCGCTGCTCGCTGGCACGCGCTATCGCGGCGATTTCGAGGAGCGGCTCAAGCAGGTCGTCTCCGAACTGGAAAAGATGCCCGAGGCGGTGCTGTTCATCGACGAGATCCATACCGTGATCGGCGCGGGCGCGACCAGCGGCGGGGCGATGGATGCGTCCAATCTGCTCAAGCCCGCGCTTTCCAGCGGGGCGATCCGCTGCATCGGATCCACCACCTACAAGGAATTTCGCAATCACTTCGAGAAGGATCGCGCGCTGCTGCGCCGGTTCCAGAAGATCGACGTGAACGAGCC
>NZ_JBELMO010000128.1:0-4244 GCF_042095715.1 Qipengyuania sp.
CTGTCGCTGCTGGCGTGCGGCGCCGAGCGCGGCCTGGGCGGCAGCCAGCGCCGCGGCGGCCTCGTCGCGACCGCGCACGCTGCCCGCTTCCTCGCGCACCAGGCTGGCGGCGCGGTCGAGGGCGATCCGCGCCAGCCGCGCCTGTGCGGTCGCGCGCGCCAGTTCGGCGTCCGCCGCGGCCTGCTGGCTGCCGATCTGCTGAAGATTGGTGGTCGAGTTGACGGGCACGCCGTTAGCGCTGGTCGGCGGTACCACGATCTCGCCGGCCACCTGTCGCGCGGCGCTGACCGAACCGCTCGCGACGCGGACGAGAGCGATCCCGAGTCGCTGCTGGGCCTGCGGCGTCAGGGTCAGCTTCAGCAGTTCGGCCTCGTGCGCGACCGGCTCGGCATGGGCCGGCGGACCTGCGGGCGACTTGGACGGTTCGGTGCCGCAGCCGGCGATGATTAACGGGACGAGAAGAAAGGGTGTGCGCATGGCGCCGGCATAGGTGCAGTCGATTGGCTCCGACTTGCCGGAACTATACAATCTCCCAATACACGCCGCAAAAACCGGCACTCGGCCCCTAAGATTGGGAAATCACAATCCTGCGGCCATTCCCTGGCCGCGCCATCGGTCTAATTGGTGAACGATGGACAGCTGGATCCAAGACCTGATCGCGCAGCTCGGATACCTCGGTATCGCGGCTTTGATGTTTGCAGAAACGGTGTTCCCGCCACTGCCTTCCGAGGTGATCATGCCATTTGCGGGCATGGAGGCCGGTCGCGGCGTGATGGCGCTGCCGGGAGTGATCGCCGCAGGAACCGCGGGTGCGATGGCAGGAAACATCGCCTGGTATCTCGTCGCACGCGCGCTTGGCATTACGCGGTTCGACGGTTTGATCGAACGGTATGGCCGATGGCTCACTATAAGCCGGAACGACGTCGACCGCGGGCAACGCCTCTTTGCCAACGGGGGAGCGCTCTTCGTTTGCGTGGGACGTCTCGTGCCGACGATCCGCTCGATCGTATCGATCCCGGCAGGACTTCTGGCGATGCCATTCGGCCAGTTCGTTTTCTGGTCTCTCCTTGGTACCACCGCCTGGACGTCGATCTTAGCCGTCGCCGGCTCTGCCTTGGGGCAGGGCTATGGCGCGGTCGAGCGTTTCGTCGGACCGATCTCGCTTGGAATCATCGTCCTGCTCGTGGTTGCCTATGTCTGGCGGGTAGCGACATGGCGACGTTAACGATGGGGTGGGACCGTTTGCGGCGCCGGCCTGAGCTCCTGTTGATGGTCACGTTGGCCGTGGCTGCGATCGTCGGCTTCGTTGTCTGGAAACTCGGCTCCGAGATCCGGGAAGGCAAAACAAATGCCTTCGATCGTTCAGCCCTTTATTGGGTGCGAGACCATCTGGGTGGCATCGCACCCCTACGTGCCGCGATGCTTGATCTCACCGCATTGGGGGATACCGCAACCCTGACCCTCGTCGTGATGCTCACCGCCGGTTTCGCCGCCGCCAGTAGAAAAACGGCTCTGGGTGCCTTCGTTGTAGCCGAGGCAGGTGTTGGGACGTCGATCACAGCGCTCGTGAAACCCTGGTTCGGCCGGGCGCGTCCCGATGTGGTGGAGCACTGGGCGCCTTTCAGTTCCGCGAGCTTTCCAAGCGGCCATTCAGCGAACTCGGCGATCGTCTATCTATCGATCGCCCTGCTAGCCGCGCAATGGGCACCGACCCGTGGTGGCCGCGTGTTCCTTGTCGGCGCATCGATCGCATTGATCATGGGCATTGGCTTTTCGCGCGTGTTCCTCGGTGTTCATTGGCCAACGGACGTGCTTGCAGGCTGGGCAGTGGGATCGGGTTGGGCACTTGTCTGCCTGACGATCCTCTACGTGTACGGTCAGAAACGCGCTTCAAGGTCGGTCGAGGACGGGTCGCGCTAACTCATTGCTATCAAATACAGGGCCAATCGACGGCTACCGCTGCTTTGCGTGTCTTGGCTGGAGGCTCGGGGAGGCTTAGCGCGGTCCGCGGTCATGCTCCGGGATCGTCAAAATGCACCACATTCAGTTCACGGACCTTGGCCTACATCCGGTAGCGCTTTCGCTCGGAAGCTTGGATCTGCGATGGTATTCGCTTGCCTATATCGCGGGCATCGTTCTTGGTTGGTGGTATTTGCTGAAGCTATTGAAGCAACCTGCGGCACCAATGGTCCGAACCCAAGCGGACGATCTTGTATTCTACGCGACATTGGGTGTCATCCTTGGCGGACGAATCGGCTATGTAATCTTCTACGGTCCAGAGATGGTCCTTCATCCCCTGCAGATATTTAAGCTGTGGGATGGCGGCATGTCATTCCACGGGGGCGCCGCTGGTGTTTCTCTCGCATTGATCCTGTTTGCGCGCCGGCACGGCTTGGCTTGGCTTCGCGTCCACGATTACGTCGCTTGCACAGTGCCGATCGGCCTCTTCTTCGGCCGCCTCGCCAACTTCGTGAACGGCGAATTATGGGGAAAGCCGTCCGATCTGCCGTGGGCAATCGTGTTTCCAGGTAGCCATGACGGCCTCGCGCGTCATCCAAGCCAACTCTATGAGGCCGGGCTTGAAGGCCTCGCGCTGTTCGCGTTGCTCGCGCTCCTGTTCTGGTTCACGGACGCCCGGCGTCGACCTGGTATGCTCGTTGGCGTATTCCTCATCGGCTATGGCCTCGCCCGTTTCACGGTAGAGTTCTTCCGCGAGCCAGATGCCCAGCTTGTCGGCTTCGCGATGCGGACCGGCCTCCACATGGGGCAGTGGCTTACCATACCGATGTTCGTCGGCGGACTCTTCCTGATCGTCACTTCGGCAAGCCGCATGAATCGAACGCATTCACCGATTACCGTCTCACCGCAATGAGGCCCTCGCAGCGCATAGTGCTGGCGCAGATCATCTCGCGCAAACGCGCAACCCTGATGGCACGCGACGCCCGGGGATGGCTTCGCGCCAGCGAAGCATCTTTCATCGTTCTGTCGATTGGCATTGGCGGGGCTGCGGGCCTATTGAGCGTTGTTCTGGGTGCGCTTGCACGCACGCTGCAGCATTTTCTCTTCGCGCTTCCCCCGAACACGCGCTTGAGCGGCGTCGCGGAACTTGGGCTACCGAGCCTGCTCGTGCTGCCCCTGAGTGGCCTGATCTTTACAGCGTTCGGATACGCGGTCAGCGCCCGCAAACGCCGTCTGGTGGATGCAGTCGAGGCGAATGCCCTGCACGGCGGCCGCATGTCGCTGCCAGACAGCCTCGTCATCTCAGGACAAACAGTTCTCTCGAATGGTTTTGGTGCGTCGGTCGGCCTCGAGGCAGCTTATGCGCAGATGGGTGGGGCCGTCGCTTCGGTGCTTGGAGGTTGGCTGAAGCTGCGGCGCGCCGATCAACGAACGCTGGTGGGCGCGGGAACAGGAGCTGCGATCGCTGCTGCGTTCGGCGCTCCCTTGGCAGGGGCATTCTATGCGTTTGAAATCGTCATCGGAGCCTATACGCCCTCGGCAATCGCGCCTGTCGCTGCTGCAGCTCTGGCCGGGGCGCTCGTCGCGCAGACATTCGGGCAGCAGCCCTATCTGATCGATGCTGCGTCAAACGTATCGGTCGAGACGCATCATTACCTGATCTACGCCGGGCTGGGTGCGATCTGTGCGCTCCTGGGCATTGTCCTCATGCGTGCCGTGGCGCTGGTCGAGCGCGGAACGCGGCGAACGGGGGTGCCAGAATGGGCGCGCCCCGCGCTGGGCGGTCTGCTACTCATCCCGATCGCGATACTGTCACCGCAGGTCCTCTCGGCGGGCCACGGCGCGCTACATGCCGATCTAGCGCTCGGCGCGTCGCTTGAATTCATCTTTGTCGTGTTGGTCGCCAAGAGCGCCGCGTCTGTGGTGTCGCTCGGGTTCGGATTTCGGGGCGGCCTGTTCTTCGCGTCGTTGTTCCTCGGAACCCTGCTCGGTCACCTCTTCGCCGGAAGCCTGACCATGATCATCGGGCATCCTGTGATCGATCCGCGCAACGCGGCACTCGTGGGCATGGCGGCGTTCGCTGTGGCGGTTGTGGGTGGCCCGATGACAATGGCGATGCTGGTCCTGCAAGCGACCCATGATTTTCCACTCACGGGGGCGGTCGTCGCCGCGTCGCTGGTGTCATCGACCATCGTACGCGAGCTGTTCGGCTATTCGTTTTCGACGTGGCGCCTGTGGATCGGCGTGGAAAAGGGACCCCGGTAGCGGGGTGATCGGCGTCGAAA
>NZ_JBELMO010000129.1:0-4189 GCF_042095715.1 Qipengyuania sp.
CAGGCGGGCGCCGTTGACGATCACGTTCTGCGTCGCCTGGCCGAGTCCGCGCTGCCCCCGGTCGTTGCCGCCGGAGATGGTGAAGCCGGGAATGCGGGTGATCATGTCCAACGCGTTGCGCGGGGCGAACTGCGCGAAATAGTCCGGTTCGAAGCTGCGCCCGCTGACGTTGGAGGCCGCGCCCTCGGTATCGACGACGGGAGGCGTCACCACGTCCTGCGCATGAGCCGCAGACGCCATCACAGCTGCCAGCACGAGCTGTGACCCCGCCAACATGTGCAAGCATTTCCGCATGATAGGTACCCTTCTCCGCGCCCTGAGTGCGTCGTCGTTTACGTTTGTAGGCGAAGATGCACACCCGCGCTCGACGGACGGCGTTCAGCCGCCGACGAACAGCCATGGGTGAAAATCCGGGAGGTGGGATGGGGGTCGGCGAGGGGGGCTTTTCGCGATTCCCGTCGCTTAGGGTAAATGCCCTTGAACATCGCGCGCGTACTCGCGACATAGGCTGACCATTCGACGAGAGGCACTTTTACACATGATCGACCTGTTCGGCGGAAACGCCTATTCCACCCAAGGCCAGTTCACGCGCGATCCCGTTACCGGCGCGCTGGTGCCCGTGGTGGTCGAGCAGACAAGCCGCGGGGAACGCAGCTTCGACATCTTTTCGCGGTTGCTGCGCGAACGCATCGTGTTCGTGACCGACCAGATCGAAGACAACATGGCCTCGCTGATCGTGGCGCAGTTGCTGTTTCTCGAAAGCGAGAATCCCTCCAAGCCGATCAGCATGTACATCAACTCGCCGGGCGGCGTGGTGACCGCGGGTCTCGCGATCCACGATACCATGCAGTATATCAAGCCGCGCGTATCGACGGTGTGCGTGGGCCAGGCAGCCAGCATGGGCAGCTTCCTGCTGGCAGCGGGCGAGCCGGGTATGCGCATCGCGCTTCCCAATGCGCGCATCATGGTCCACCAGCCTTCGGGCGGCGCGCGGGGCATGGCGGCCGATATCGAGATCCAGGCACGCGAAATCCTGCGGATGCGTCAGCGCCTCAACGGCCTCTACGCCAAATATACTGGCAAGACGCTGGACGAGATCGAAAAGGCGATGGATCGCGACACCTTCCTTGAGGCGGACGAAGCGATGGCATTCGGCATCGTGGACAAGGTTTTCGAAAGCCGTCCGGAGAACGAGGAAGGCAGCGAGGCCGAAGGGTCGGGCGGGGCACCGCAATAGGTTTTTGGCCTGACCTTAGTGTGAACTTCCGCTTGGGGATCGGCGGCAATCGGGCCTTAATCCCCAGGCAATACGGCTTGCGCTACGCTATAATTTCTACGAGACCATCCTGTCCGCGCTATGTTAACCCATGCGTGATATGAAGAATCGGCAGGTGGCAGTTACAGGACATGACCAAATTGACCGGTACCGATAGCAAATCGACCCTTTACTGCAGCTTCTGCGGCAAGTCGCAGCATGAAGTGCGCAAGCTGATCGCGGGACCCACCGTGTTCATCTGCGACGAATGCGTCGAACTGTGCAACGATATCATCCGCGAAGAAACCAAGGCCGGCATAGCCGGCAAGAAGGACGGGGACGTACCCACGCCGTCGGAAATCTTCGCGCAGCTCAACGATTACGTGATCGGCCAGGATCGCGCCAAGCGCGTGCTCTCCGTGGCCGTCCACAATCACTACAAGCGTCTGAAGCACAGCGGCAAGTCCGGCGAAGTCGAACTTGCAAAGTCGAACATCCTGCTCGTCGGCCCGACGGGTTCGGGCAAGACCCTGCTGGCGCAGACGCTGGCGCGCACCTTTGACGTGCCCTTCACCATGGCGGACGCCACCACGCTGACCGAAGCCGGTTACGTGGGCGAGGATGTCGAGAACATCATTCTCAAGCTGTTGCAGGCATCCGACTACAACGTCGAGAAGGCGCAGCACGGCATCGTCTATATCGACGAGATCGACAAGATCACGCGCAAGGCGGAAAACCCCTCCATCACCCGCGACGTTTCGGGCGAAGGCGTGCAGCAGGCGCTGCTCAAGCTGATGGAAGGCACCACTGCCTCGGTTCCGCCGCAGGGCGGGCGCAAGCATCCTCAGCAGGAATTTCTGCAGGTCGACACCACGAACATCCTGTTCATCTGCGGCGGCGCCTTCGCGGGTCTGGAAAAGATCATTGCGGACCGCTTGCAGAAGCGCAGCATCGGCTTCGGCGCGCATGTCGCCGATCCGGACAAGCGCCGCGTGGGCGAACTGCTGGAAAAGAGCGAGCCGGAAGATCTGCTCAAGTTCGGCCTGATTCCGGAGTTCGTCGGTCGTCTGCCCGTGATCGCCACCTTGCGCGATCTGGATGTGG
Source organism: Qipengyuania sp. (assembly GCF_042095715.1). GTDB lineage: Bacteria > Pseudomonadota > Alphaproteobacteria > Sphingomonadales > Sphingomonadaceae > Qipengyuania. The sequence goes on from NZ_JBELMO010000129.1 coordinate 2,360, forward strand.
AGGCGCTGGTCACCATCCTGACCGAGCCGAAGAATGCGCTGATCAAGCAGTATCAGAAGCTGTTCGAGCTGGAAGACGTGGCGCTCACGTTCAACGTGGAGGCTCTCCAGACCGTGGCCGAGAAGGCACTGGAGCGGAAAACCGGCGCGCGCGGCCTGCGCTCGATCGTGGAAGGCATTTTGCTCGATACGATGTTCGAACTGCCCGACATGGACGGGGTTACGGAGATCGTAGTGGACAAGGAAGTCGTCGACGGTCGCAAGGACCCGATCCAGGTCCGCGACGGCAGCAAGGACAAGAAGGAAGCGGCGGCCTGAGCCAACGCATCCTCTTCGTCTGCGGGAAGAACCGCTGGCGAAGTCCTACAGCCGAACAAATCTTTGCCGGCCGGCGTGACTGCGAAGTCCTGTCGGCCGGAATTGCCAAGGATTCTGACACCGAAATATCGGCGGAACTGGTCGCCTGGGCAGACATGGTCGTGGTCATGGAGCGCCGCCATCGCAAGGCGGTTGAAGCGCGCTTCCGCGCGCAGCTTTCCGATACGCGATTACTCTGCCTCGATATCCCCGACCGCTACCGTTTCATGGACCCCGGCTTGGTCGACCTGCTGGAACGCCGAATGGCGCCGCATTTGGCCTAACAGCCCGTGGCGCAGGCGCGGTCCATTTCGACCTGCATGGTGACATGGCCGATCCGGTGGTGGTGCTCCAGCTCCTCCGCCACCTCGCGCAGGAACTCGTCGCCGGGGTGACCGGTGGGGATGACCAGATGCGCGGTGAGGGCGGTTTCCGTGGTGCTCATCGGCCAGATGTGCAGGTCATGGACCGCTTCGACCCCCGGCAGCCCGGCGAGGTAGCCGCGCACCGCGTTCTCGTCGATCCCCTCGGGTACGCCCAGCAGCCCCAGTTTCACGCTGTCTTTCAGAAGCCCCCATGTGCTCCACGCGACCAGCGCCACGATGACGAGGCTGGTCACCGGATCGATCCACCGCTCTCCGGTCCACAATATCGCCAGTCCGGCGATAACGACCCCCAGGCTGACAAGCGCATCGGCGGCCATGTGGAGGAAAGCGCCCCGGATGTTCAGATCATGCGCCCGGCCGCGCAGGAACAGCAGGGCCGTGCCGGTATTGATGAGGATGCCGACCCCCGCCACCCAGGCCATGGTGGCGCCCTGTACCGCCGGCGGCTCTGCCATCCGATGCACGGTCTCGAACAGGATGGCTCCGATGGCGATCAGCAGCAAACCCGCATTGGCGAGCGCGGCAAGGATGGTCGAGCTCTTGTAGCCATAGGTGAAGCGCGCGGTGGCAGGCTTCTTCGCCGCCGCCGCCGCCGCCCAGGCGAGCGCCAGGCTCAGAACGTCGGAAAGGTTGTGACCCGCGTCCGCCACCAGCGCCATCGAGCCGGAAAGGAACCCGAAGCCCGCCTCTGCGGCAACGAAACCGGCGTTGAGGATAATCCCGATCAGGAATGCGGTGCCGAAATCCTTCGGCGCATGGGAATGCCCATGTCCGTGATCGTCTGACTTTCCATGGTTGTGACCCGCGCCCATCGGCTATTCATACACGCAGGTGTCGAGCCCGTCCCGCCTGACGACCCCGACCCGCGCGGCGATCGTGTTGCCGTGCCGTCGCAGCCAACCGCTCGGATTGGAAACCGCCCGCTCCTTGGGCAGGGGGAGGGCGGCAGCCATCCGCGCCGCTTCCAGCGGGGTAAGCGATGCGGCCGACTTGTTGAAATAGCGCTGCGCCCCCGCTTCCGCCCCATAGGTGCCGATGCCGGTCTCCGCGACGTTCAGATAGACTTCCATGATCCGCCGCTTGCCCCA
>NZ_JBELMO010000130.1:0-4150 GCF_042095715.1 Qipengyuania sp.
CTCGCCATCGCGCAGAACGAGCGGTACAATCTTCTATCCGAGAGCAATCGCGTCAACATGACGATGATCCCGCCGCGCCGTGGCTGGATCGTCGATCGTCATGGCCAGCCGATCGCCAGCAACCGAACCGATTTTCGCGTCGACATCATCCCCGATCGTCTCGACGACAAGGATCGCACGCTGGCGATCCTGCGCCAGTTGCTGTCGCTCGACGATGAGGCGATGGCGCGGATCGAGGCCGATCTGGCGAAGGCGGTCGGCTTCCGTCCGGTGAAGGTCGTCGAGAATATCGACTGGGAACATTTCGCGGCGGTGCAGGTGCGGCAGCCCGAGCTGCCCGGGGTCGCCCCCACCCGCGGCTTCGCGCGCCTCTATCCCGCCGGTGCAGCGGTGGCGCACCTCACCGGCTATGTCGGGGCAGCCACCGCCGAACAATATAAGAAGGATCGTGATCCACTCTACGTCACGCCCGGGTTCAAGCTCGGCAAGGACGGGCTGGAAAAAACGATGGAGCCGCTGCTGCGCGGCGTCGCGGGCGCGCGCCGGGTGGAGGTCACCGCGCGGGGCAGGCTGGTCAAGGAACTGGCCACCCGCCCCGACATACCGGGCCGGACGCTGCGCCTGACCATCGACGCGGGATTGCAGGAATATGCCGCGCGGCGGCTGGGCACCAATTCCGGCTCCGCAGTGGTGTTCGATTGCCTGACTGGGGAAATGCTGGCGATGGTCAGCATGCCGGCCTATGACCCCAACAGCTTTTCCGAAGGGATCAGCCATCTCGAATGGAAGATGCTGAGCGAGGACGATCACGTCCCCCTGATGAACAAGGTCACGCAAGGGCTGTATCCGCCGGGATCGACCGTCAAGCCGATGAACGGCCTTGCGCTGCTGGCCGCGGGGGTGAGCCCTGACGAGCGGGTTTATTGCTCGGGCGCGATGCGCGTCGGTACCGGCGTGTTCCATTGCCACAAACGCAACGGCCATGGCCCGCTCGATCTGAAGAACGCGATCATGCAAAGTTGCGACATCTATTTCTACGAAATGGTGCGTCGCGTCGGTTATGATAAGATCGCGCCGATTGCCCGTGCGCTGGGGCTCGGGCAGAAATTCGATCTGCCGTTCGTCACGCAACGTTACGGCACTGTCCCCGACAGCGCGTGGAAACGCCGCAAATACAATGCCGACTGGAAGGTGGCCGATTCCCTCAACGCCTCGATCGGTCAAGGCTATGTGCTCGCCAACCCCTTGCAATTGGCGGTCATGGCGGCCCGGATCGCCTCGGGCCGATCTCTGCATCCGACGATCATTCGCGATCCGTTCAAGCCGCAGGCGGACCCCCTGCCGATCGCGCCGGAGCATTTCGCGCTGATCCGCGAAGCGATGTATGGTGTGGTCAATACCGGCGGCACTGGCGGCGCGGCGCGGCTGCAGGTGCCCGGCGTCGGGCTCGCGGCGAAAACCGGCACCGCGCAGGTCCGCCGGATCACGATGGCGGAACGACGCATCGGCGTGCTGAAAAACGCGCAATTGCCGTTCAAGCTGCGTGACCACGCCTTGTTCGTGTGCTTTGCGCCCTATGACAATCCACGCTACGCTGCGGCGATCGTGCTGGAGCATAACGGCCATACCGTGCGCAATCTCGATACCCCGCTGATCGGGCGCGATATCATGACCTATCTGTTCGATCGCGATCGTGCGATGGCCAGCCTGGCGGAAGTCGAGCCGACCTGGGGCGGCGATATCCGGACCCGCATGGCGGCTCAGGAGGCCGCCTATCGCGCCGCGCACGCCACCCCACCGCCAGCCACCGGCGAGGATCTGGAAGAACAGGCCGCGACGCGCGCCGATGCGGTGCGCGCCGCCACCGATGCGTCGAATGCCTCTGTCGAGGCGATCGCCAGCGACATCAACAACGGCGCCGGCCCGGCGCGGACCGGATCGCCCGAGCCCGAAACCGATGCCGAGCGCCGCGCCGCGCCGCTCGATCGGGAGGCGCCGCCGCAATGAACGGCTTCGTCGTCCCCGCCCCGTTGGTGAGACTGCCGTGGCGCATGCTGCTGCTGGTGATCGCGATCGGCGGCTTCGGCCTCGTCGTGCTTTACTCCGCCGCCGGGGGCAGCCTGCGCCCGTGGGTGGCGCCACAGGGCATTCGCTTCGGCGTGTTCATCGTCGGCGCAATCGTCTTGTCGCGTGTGCCGCTCGATTGGTGGAAGCGCTACGCCTTCTGGATCTATGGCCTGTTCCTGATCCTGCTGGTGCTGGTGGAGATGCTCGGCGCGGTGCGCGGCGGCAGTCAGCGATGGCTCGGCTTCGGTCCGATCCGCATCCAGCCGTCGGAGATGATGAAGCTGGCGATCGTGCTGGCGGTCGCGCGCTTCTACGACATGCTGCCCGCGGCGGAGACGCGACGGTTTCAGGCGATCTGGCCGGCCTGCGTGCTGATCGGGCTGCCGGCCGCATTGGTCATGCTGCAGCCCGATCTGGGCACCGGACTGATGATCTGCGCCGGCGGGGCGACGGTAATGTTCCTCGCCGGGGTGCCGTTGCGGCTGTTCATCGGCGGCGCGCTGGGGCTTGCGGTCGCGGCCCCGCTGGCGATCAACTATCTGCTGCACGACTACCAGCGCCACCGCATCCTGATCTTCCTCGATCCGGAAAGCGATCCGCTCGGCACGGGCTATCACATCAGCCAGTCGAAGATCGCGATCGGCTCGGGCGGGCTGTTCGGCAAGGGCTTCATGAACGGCACGCAGAGCCACCTCGATTATCTGCCCGAGGGCCATACCGATTTCGTCTTCGCCACGATGGCGGAGGAATGGGGATTGCTCGGCGGCGCGTTCCTGATCGTCGCGTTCCTGCTGGTGATCCGCTGGGGCGTCAACGTCGGCGTCCGCGCCGAGGATCGTTTCGCCAAGCTCGCCGCGGCGGGGCTGGCGACGACGATCTTCTTCTATATGGCGATCAACCTGATGATGGTGATGGGGCTCGCGCCCGTCGTCGGCATCCCGCTGCCGCTGGTCAGCTTCGGCGGGTCGGCGCAGATGACGGTATTGATCTCGCTCGGCGTGTTGATGGGCATCGACCGATCGACCGCCGCCCGCCCCCGCTGGTAACCCGGCGGGACGCAAAAAAAATGCAAAAAGCGGTTGTCACGCCGCCATCACGTTGGTAGTGGCGCGCTTCCCAACGCGGACGGCCTTACCAGCCGCCCCTTCCCACCGGGAATTGGACGCATAGCTCAGTTGGTAGAGCAGCTGACTCTTAATCAGCGGGTCCTTGGTTCGAGCCCAAGTGCGTCCACCATACCTTCCTAGAAAATACAGCAAATTACGCCTTCGGGCGGCCGCTTCAAATGCTGCTTACATTTCCTCATAAGCAAATCGTAAGCAGCTCCACTGGCGTAAGCGGGCAGAGGCGCGCTATGCTCTTCCTGATCGCTGGAGCGCATGTGGGAGCCGGGTCGGGGTAGCAGTCAATCGTCAGGGCACAGTTGGCCCCAGAGCCAGCGTTTTTGCACGCGCGCGAATTTGCTCGATGCGCGGATCGGCAATTGATCCGATTCGACCTCATCTCCTTACGGATTGATAACGGAACTTCTCGACCCGCTTGCGCTTGAAGATGCTTGATTGCATGTTCTTGATCGCAAGCGCGCCAAGGGGCCATCGGCGCGAGGCTTTCTAGGGGGGTGTAGTGACCACGAAGCTTCATATCAACATTTCGCAGGGCATCATTGACGTCGAAGGTGACCCAGATCTCGTTCGCGCGATCTATGACGATTTCAAAGAACATCTACTTGACGCCGTGAAGCGGGTGCCTGCCGCGTCACCTACTTCCGTACCTGCATCAACTCCCACTGAAAATGGCGAAGGCGCTAACGAGGCATCGAACAAATCTAAGCCCAAGCGCCGCACCGTGGCCAAGAAAAAGGTCAATGGAGATGAGAACGCTAGCGGCGTGATTGCGGATTCGCCGAAGCTAGATAAAAACCTAGATACCTCGGGGCTGGGCGCGTTTTATGGCAGGTATGCGCCTAAAAACAATCCAGAGAAAATACTGATATTCCTCAAGTTCATGACCGAAGAACTGAAAATAGAAAGTCCTAATACGGATCAGGTTTACACCTGCTTCAAAGCTACAGGTGACAAAATCC
>NZ_JBELMO010000131.1:0-3980 GCF_042095715.1 Qipengyuania sp.
GGGGAGGCCGTGATGACGAGCCGCCCCCTGGATATTGCGCTCGACGGCCGATGCGTCCCAGGCCAGGCGGCGAGGATCGCGGCAGGGTCCCGCTTCATCAGGCGAGCCCTCCCCGTCGCGATTGCCCGGATGCCGCCGCAGGGTTTGATCTGGGCTCGGGTTTGGATGGTCCCTTGCGCGGTCAGAGCAGCGCACTGGACACCCGGCAGGGGTACCGATCCAGACCGCGCCGCCAAACGGTTTCTGCTCATCGCTCCGAGCGGCCCGTGCCCGATCCGGCACGTCGACGCTCCGGCCGCGTGATCTTTTGTTGCGCTACCGCTGCGCTGATCGAGCGTGGGGTATGCGCGCTTTCCCTTGGCGTTATCGTCCGGGCTCGCCGCCGGATCCCTCGTCGCGCCTACCCGAATGTATAGGCCAGTTCGAAATCGCCCCAGCGGCGGCCATTGATGAACAGGGGCACGTAGATGTTGCGCACCACCTTGTAGACCTTGCCGTCGCCTTCCTGGCGATAAACCGCCATCATGTATGGCGCGGTGCTCTTCTTGGCTTTCTGATCCAGCGGATCGAACAGGATGCGCCCGTTGCGGCAGAATTGCGTGTCATGCGCCAGATCCCCTGTCGGGGCCTTGGAATGCTTGGAAAGATGGGTGGGAAGATAGCCCAGCGTATCGGTGCAGGCCGATGCCATCACGCGGGTATCGGCTCTTTCCACCTCATCCAGCTTGTGGCGCCAGTTGCCATGCGCCCATTCGGTAAAGCGAGTGCGGAACCGCTGCGGGTTGCTGCCTTCGATCAGGCAGTAATCCTGATCGAACACCGCCGCTTCGCTGATGTCGCCAGCCTTGATGGCCTCCTCCGCCATTTCCGCAACCTCGCGGGCCTTCTGCTGCGCGATGCCGACCATCTCGCTGTCCTGCGGCGAAAGCCCGGCGTGGACCAGGCGGTCGAACATCTCGCTCGCGGTCAGCTCCAGGTCTTCCATGCGCGAATGGGCAACTTCCAGCTTGGCTTCGTTGTCAGAAGCGGCCTTGTCGAAGCTGTCGATGACCTGCTGCACGCGGGTGACGTTGCCGGTCATCATGCTGGTGGCGCGGGCGATGGTCTCGTTCTGGTTGTCCACCTCTCCCACCAGATGGGACACATTGCTCATGGTCGCTTCGATGCTGGCGACCGATGCCTTGGCCTGCTGGCTCGCAGAGGCACCAACCTCGATGCGCTCGATGACGGTCGCGGCCTCCTTGCCCAGCGTGCCGATGACCGCGGCGATCTCGTCGGTCGCCTTGCGGGTTTCGCCCGCCAGACCCTTCACCTCGTTGGCGACCACGGCGAAGGTGCGGCCCGCTGCGCCCGCGCGCATCGCCTCGATGGTGGCGTTGAGCGCCAGAATATTGGTGGTTTCGGCGATCTGTTCGATGTCCTTGGAACAGCGCTGCACCTGCTCCATCGCGGCGGCAAAGCCGGTGACGTGCGTGCCCAGCGTCGCCACCAGGTCCAGAAGGTCGGTGATCTGCGCCAGAGATGACTGAATCTGCAGGGAGCCCTGCCCCAGCCTGTCGATGGCGCGGGCGGAGAGGAGGCGCGCTTCCTCGCTCGCTTCGGCCACGCGGCGCTGGTCCTTTTCCAGCTCCTGAACCGTCCCCTGCAGCTCGATATGCTCGGCGCGCAGGACGGCCGATGTCTCTATCACCGCCTGGACGATGCCGGCGACATCGGAACAGCCGACGGTAACCTTGCCGCAGGCTTCGGGTATCCGGTCGAGTGCCGCGGCGCCGGTGGAGTCGACAGGCAGTAATTCCATGTGTTCGCGCGTCCCTTCGCGGGGCCTATCCGGCGGCCCCGGTTCGCATCTGCAATACGCAGGGTTTGGTTAGAAAATTGCTAACCAAGCGGACCGGCAATCGCGGACGCGCTGGCGATGGTGGAAAAGCCGCGCTAGGGTGGCGCCCATGTTTTTCAACTTCGTGGACGAGCTGCGCTCGGCGGGCATCCCCGCCAGCTTCAAGGAACACCTCACCTTGCTGGAGGCGCTCGACAAGGATGTGATAGAGCAGACGCCCGAGGCGTTCTATTACCTCAGCCGCGCCACCTTCGTTAAGGACGAGGGGCTGATCGACCGGTTCGACCAGGTGTTCTCCAAGGTCTTCAAGGGCATAATGACCGATTACGGCCAGAACCCGGTCGATATTCCGGAAGACTGGCTGAAGGCCGTGGCCGAGAAGTTCCTGTCCGAAGAGGAAATGGAGAAGATCAAGTCTCTGGGTGACTGGGACGAGATCATGGAGACGCTGAAGAAGCGGCTCGAGGAACAGCACGAACGCCACCAGGGCGGGAACAAGTGGATCGGCACCGGGGGCACCAGCCCGTTCGGCAATTCGGGCTACAACCCCGAAGGCGTGCGGATCGGCGGCGAAAGCCGGCACAAGCGCGCGGTGAAAGTGTGGGACAAGCGCGAGTTCAAGAACCTCGACAACACCAAGGAACTGGGCACACGCAACATCAAGATGGCGCTGCGCCGCCTGCGCCGCTTCGCGCGCGAGGGTGCGGCCGACCAGCTGGATCTCGACGCCACGATCCGCGGCACGGCCAAGCAGGGCTGGCTCGATATCCGGATGCGGCCCGAACGCCGCAATGCCGTGAAACTGCTGCTGTTTCTGGACGTCGGCGGATCGATGGATCCGTTCATCAAGCTGGTGGAGGAACTGTTCAGCGCCGCCACGGCGGAGTTCAAGAATCTGGAGTTCTTCTACTTCCACAACTGCCTTTACGAAGGGGTGTGGAAGGACAATCGCCGGCGCTGGCAGGAACGCACCAAGACCTGGGATATCCTCCATAAATACGGGCACGACTACAAGGTGGTGTTCGTGGGCGATGCGGCCATGAGCCCCTATGAAATCACCCACCAGGGCGGCAGCGTCGAGCATATGAACGAGGAAGCGGGCGCCACCTGGATGAGCCGCGTGACCAACACCTATCCCGCGACGGTGTGGCTCAACCCCGTGCCCGAAAAGCAGTGGGGCTATTCGCAGTCCACGAAGGTAATGAAGCATCTCGTCAACGACCGGATGTACCCGCTGACCTTGGACGGGCTGGACGATGCCATGCGCGAGTTAAGCCGCAAGCAAGGATAGAGCCGCCAGACACTTTGCGGGGAGATGCAACATGCGAACCGTCATTGCCGTAACATCGCTAGTGCTGCTGGCCGGCGCCGTACCGCCGGACGTTCCGGGCGATCCGCTTGCCGGCCTGCCGGGATATGAGGAACCCGCCACTCGGTGGAAGGACGTGGCCGATGCCGAAGCGCGCCGCGCCTGCCGCGAAACCATCGAACAGGCTCGTGCCGTCGCGGGCAAGCCCGAATTGGATCGCGAACCTGCCGATCCCGCCGAGGCGAAGCATTTCTATGCCGTGGACCGCAGTGTGGACGGGTGCCCCGTGCTGGTCATGAGCGGGGATCCGGCCGATCAGCGTCCCGTTCCGCAAGTCGGCGAGCCGATGCTGATACCAGCGCGATAGGGCGATATTCAAGGCAAGCGCGGGCGTCGTTTAGCGCCAGACGACGGGCATCGCCTTCCGATCCGCAAGACTGTCCGAATTGTGATGGCTGGGCACTGAAACCGGGCCTAAGGGCGCGCGCATGGACACCCAGCTCGTCGTCATCTGCGCGCTCACCTTCGGGATCAACCTCATCGGGGCGCTGGCCTATGCGGCGCGGGTCGCGGGGGTGCGGACGCGGCGGATCGCGATGAGCTTCGCGCTGTTCAACGTGCTGGTTCTGGTCAGCCGCACGGCCAACGGCTTCCTCGGACCTTTTCTCGCCAAGCGGATCGAAAACCGCCTCGCCGATGGCGGGGGCGCAAACCTGGCGGACGATTTCCGCATCGTGCTCGCCAGCGCCAGCGTGGCGGTGCTGGTCGGCATAGTACTGGTGCCTACCGCGCAGCGCCTGTTTGCCAGCGCCATCGGGCATTTCCAGCACC
>NZ_JBELMO010000132.1:0-3891 GCF_042095715.1 Qipengyuania sp.
ACGCTGACCGAGGTCGAATGCATGGGCAATTGCGCCACCGCGCCGATGGTCCAGATCAACGACGACAACTACGAGGATCTCACTCCAGACCGTCTGGACGCGATCCTCGATGCACTGGCTGCGGGACAGCAGCCCAAGACGGGGACGCAGGAGCCGGGCCGTCACACCAGCGAGCCTGTTGGCGGACCGACGACGCTGAAAGAGATGGTCACCGAGAACCACGATTATCGGGGTGAATGGTGATGGAGACCAACATCATCTCTCTGCTCGTCGCACTGGTGTTGATCTTCATCGCCTGGAAAGTGCTCAAGGGCGTGGTCAAGACCGTCGTTCTCGTGATCATCGCCATCGCAGCCGCGATCTTCGTTTTCGGAGGGTTCTCCTGATGCTGGCGGACAAGGACCGCATCTTCACCAATGTCTACGGCTTCCAGGACTGGGGCCTGAAGGCGGCGCAGGCGCGTGGTGACTGGGACAATACCAAGGCGCTGCTGGCCCGTGGTCAGGATTCGATCATCGAGGAGATGAAGGCATCGGGCCTGCGCGGGCGCGGCGGTGCCGGCTTCCCGACCGGGCTCAAGTGGTCCTTCATGCCGAAGGAAAGCAAGGACGGTCGCCCCAGCTTCCTCGTCATCAATGCCGATGAATCGGAGCCGGGATCCTGCAAGGACCGGGAGATCATCCGCCACGATCCGCACAAGTTGATAGAAGGCGCGCTGGTTGCCGGCTTCGCGATGCGCGCGAGGGCGGCCTATATCTACATCCGCGGCGAATACATCCGCGAGGCGGAGACGCTGCAGGCGGCCATCGACGAGGCTTACGATGCCGGTCTGATCGGCAAGAACGCCAGCGGGTCCGGTTACGACTTCGACGTGTTCATGCATCGCGGCGCGGGCGCCTACATCTGCGGCGAAGAGACCGCGATGATCGAAAGTCTGGAAGGCAAGAAGGGGCAACCGCGCCTCAAGCCGCCGTTTCCCGCCGGTGCCGGGCTTTATGGCTGCCCGACCACGGTCAATAATGTGGAATCGATCGCAGTCGCCCCCACGATCCTGCGTCGCGGTGCAAGCTGGTTCAGCAGCTTTGGTCGCGAAAACAACAAGGGGACGAAGCTCTTCCAGATCAGCGGCCACGTGGAAAAGCCCTGCGTGGTGGAGGAAGCGATGAGCGTCCCCTTCCGCGAACTGATCGAAAAGCATTGCGGGGGCATCACCGGCGGATGGGACAATCTGATGGCGGTGATCCCGGGCGGCTCGTCGGTCCCTCTGGTTCCGGCAAAGGACATCATGGACGCTCCCATGGATTTCGACGGGCTGAAGGAACTCGGTTCGGGTCTGGGAACGGCGGCAGTGATCGTGATGGACAAGTCCACCGATATCGTGCGCGCCATCAGCAGGATCAGCTATTTCTACAAGCACGAAAGCTGCGGACAGTGCACGCCCTGCCGCGAAGGCACGGGCTGGATGTGGCGCGTGATGGAGCGCCTGCGTACCGGAGACGCCGCGCTTGAAGAAATCGACATGCTGCAGCAGGTGACCAAGCAGGTCGAAGGCCACACCATCTGCGCGCTCGGCGATGCGGCGGCGTGGCCGATCCAGGGCCTCATCCGCCATTTCCGGCCTGAGCTGGAGCGGCGGATCGAAGAGCATCAGTCCAATTTTGCCGAGGCAGCCGAGTAATGCCTAAAGTCACCGTCGACGGTCAGGAAATCGAAGTCCCCAACGGCGCCACCGTGCTGCAGGCGTGCGAGCTTGCGGGCAAGGAAATTCCGCGCTTCTGCTATCATGAGCGGCTGAGCATCGCGGGCAACTGCCGCATGTGCCTGGTCGAGGTGAAGCCGGGGCCGCCCAAGCCGCAGGCGAGTTGCGCGCTGCCCGCGACCGACGGTCAGGAGATTCGCACCGACACCGAGATGGTGAGGAAGGCGCGCGAAGGGGTGATGGAGTTCCTGCTCATCAACCACCCGCTGGACTGCCCGATCTGCGACCAGGGCGGTGAGTGCGACCTCCAGGACCAGTCGATGTATTACGGCCGCGGGGCCACGCGCTATCACGAGAACAAGCGCGCGGTGACCGAGAAATACATGGGTCCGCTGATCAAGACGATCATGACCCGGTGCATCCATTGCACCCGCTGCGTGCGTTTTTCCGAGGAGATCGCGGGAGTCGACGAGATTGGCGCGCTCTATCGCGGCGAGGACATGCAGATCACCACCTACCTCGAGCAGGCGGCCGAACATGAACTGTCGGCCAATGTGATCGATCTGTGTCCGGTCGGCGCGCTTACCAGCCGTCCCTACGCGTTCGAGGCGCGGCCTTGGGAGCTCAAGAAGACGCTTTCCATCGATGTGTCCGACGCGGTGGGTGCCAATATCCGGCTCGACGCGCGGGGCCGTGAGGTTCTGCGCGCGCAGCCGCGGATCAACGACGAGGTCAACGAGGAATGGCTGTCCGACAAGGGCCGCTATATGGTGGATGGGCTTACTCGTCGCCGTCTCGACCGCGTGTGGATGCGCAAGGGTGGAAAACTGCAACCGGCCAGCTGGGATGAAGCCTTCAAGGCGATAGCCCAGGCCAAGCCGCAGGGCTCGATCGCCGCGATTGCCGGCGATCTGGTGGACTGCGAGACGATGTTCGCAGCCAAGAAACTGGTCGGTGCCTTGGGGTCGGACCTGTTGGAAGGCCGCCAGACGGGCATGAAGTACGCGGTACCCACGCTCGCGGCATCAGCCTTCAATTCGACGTTTGCTGGTATCGAGACCGCCGATGCGATCCTGATCGTGGGCAGCCACGTCCGCTGGGAAGCGCCGCTGGTCAATGTCCGCCTGCGCAAGGCGGCGAAGCGAGGGGCGAAGATCTTCGTGGTCGGCCCGCATTGGGATACGACCTTCAGTGCCGAATTCCTGGGTGACGATGCGGCCGTGCTGCATGATTTGCCCGCCCATGTGACCGAGGCTTTCGCCAAGGCGGACCGTCCCGCGGTAATCCTCGGCGGGGCGGGGCTGGCTGCCGGTGCGATTGATGCGGCCTTGGCGCTCGACCTCCAGCGCGAGGGCTGGAACGGGTTCAACGTGCTTCACATGGCGGCAAGCCGCATGGGCGGGCTGATGCTCGGCTATGCGCAGAAGGGCGGAATCGCCGACATCGTCTCAGCCGCGCCCAAGGTGGTGCTGGCGCTTGGCGCGGACGAGGTCGACTGGGCTCAGTTCGATGGCAGCCTCAAGGTCTTCATCGGCCACCATGGCGACAAGGGCGCTCATGCCGCCGACATCATCCTGCCCGCGGCCGCCTACAGCGAGAAGGACGGCACCTACGTCAACACGGAAGGGCGGGTTCAGTTTGCGGAAAAGGCGGTCTTCGCACCGGGTGACGCGCGCGAGGACTGGACCATCTTGCGGGCTATGGCTGATGCGCTGGGCGTGTCGGTCCGCTTCGACAGTTTTGCGCAGTTGCAGAGCGCAATGATCGCCGAAGTGCCCGCATTGGGCGAGGAAGGGATTGCCGATCTCGGCAAGCTTCCCAAGCCCGGCAAGGGCAAGGCGAAGGGTAAAATCGCTTATCCGATCAAGGATTTCTATCTCACCAACGCGATCGCCCGCGCCAGTCTGGTAATGCAGGAATGTTCGGCGGAACTGGTTCAGGGCGAAGTCCTGGAGGCGGCAGAATGACCTCGGGTTCGCATTTTGTTCTTTCCTACACGAACCGCTATGGTTATATGGATCGGCTCGCTTCAAGGAGTCGCGGGCAATGACTGAATTCTTTCAGACCAATCTCGGTCTCAGTTACGAATGGGCGTGGGGCCTCGCGACCATCGCGGGCATTCTGCTGATCGCACTGCCGCTGATGCTGGCGGTGGCGATGATCATCTACGCCGATCGCAAGATCTGGGCGGC
>NZ_JBELMO010000133.1:0-3833 GCF_042095715.1 Qipengyuania sp.
CTACCGGGGTCCCTTTTCCACGCCGATCCACAGACAAGGGCTATTGCATTCAGCGCGTCACCCAGACCGCGGAGAGCCTTCTCGGCGTTCGCAACAGCGCAACGGGAGCAACGGCGATCCGCTGTATCGTCGGCGCACCGCGCCGTTACGGCCTGCAGGTGCGGATGTCGTTTCGCTAGCCAAGCGGCCATCAGTGTTCACCACCGAGCCGATCGGTTCGTTTGAGCTTCAAGACATCGACGGAGCAGACGCCATGATGAAATCGAGTTTGGAGATCGTGTCATGAGGATTCATCCGCATGTCCGGATTGCCGCATGCGCCTTCGCCGTCACGAATACGGCGACGCCAGCGGCCGCCGAGATGCCGACAATTCCATCCTGCGATCGTTTGACGGTGATCGCGCACGACAATCATGATTTCGGTTGCTGGAGCGCCGCGATGCGCGACGTTCTGGTACGGCTCGGGAAGGGATATTAAGCGATGAGCGGTCGTCTATCGGGCAAGCGGGCGGTTGTCGTCGGTGCGGGGCAATCGCCAGGTGATACGGAGGGAAACGGTCGCGCGATCTCGCGCATCTTCTCCGAACAGGGTGCGGCGCTGCTGCTGGTCGATCGCAAGGGTGAGTCCGCGCGCGAAACGGCATCGATCTGCGCAGGCGAAGCCCATGTGCTCGAGGCCGACGTGGTCGACCTCGACGCGGGGGACGCGATTGCCAGGGCTGCGAACGAGTTGCTCGGCGGCATCGACATCCTGGTCTATAACGTCGGGGTCGGCGATCGATATGACGGGCCTTCGGACAGGCTGACCGAAGAGGCCTGGGATCGGATTCTCGGCGTCAACCTTACGGGTGCGAGACGATGCTTCGGCGCGTGTTTGCCCGTCATGCGCCAAAGCGGAGCGGGGTTGATCGTCGCGATCTCGTCGCTGGCCGCGATCGCGCCGAGCACGATGTTCGCCTATTCGGTGTCAAAGGCTGGCCTGGATCGGCTTGTCCAGAGCACGGCATATCACGAGGCGGCAAACGGGGTCCGCTGCAACGCCATCCTTCCCGGTCTGATGCAGACTCCGATGGCGATCGAGGGGCAAAGTCTTCGACGTGGCATTCCCAGGGATGACCTGATCGCCGAGCGCGCAAAGGCGGTCCCGATGGGGCATATGGGCACCGCCGTGGACACCGCGATGGCAGCGCTCTTCCTCGCCTCGGACGAGGCGCGATTCATCACCGGCGTGCTGCTGCCGGTCGACGGGGGATCGTCGGTGAAGATTGCCTGAGGCGAATGCCGCTGCCACCGCGAGGGTCAGCTTCCTGTAACAGCGAAGGTCACGTCTAATGCCACTCAAGCCTCTTTCCGATAACGAGATCGACGACCAGCAGCGCGCGCTTATCGCGCCGTTCGTCCGCACCGGTCGCGATCACGCCGTGTTCCGCACCATGCTGCGGCACCCTGATGCGATGCAGGCGTTTCTTGGCTGGGGCCAATATATATTATCGGAGAACAACAGCTTATCTTCGCGGCAGCGAGAGCTGCTCATCCTTTGGGTCGGGGCGGCACGCAACTGCGAATATGAATTTCTCCGTCATGCGAAGATCGCGCGAAGGCTCGGGTTCAGCGAGGACGAACTGCGCAGGCTTGCGACCGGTGATGGCTCCGGGTGGCCCGCTTCCGAACAGCTGCTTCTGGCGGCCGCCGATCAATTGCTGACGATCGGACGAGTGACCGAACCGACCTTCGCTGAACTGATCACGGCGATCGGCGAGCATAGCGCGATCGACCTCGTCTGGACCGTAGGTCAATATGCGCAGGTGTGCATGTTCCTGTTGACCGCGGGCGTTACCCCCGATGAGGACATCGCTGACGATCCGCTGCGGCAGTTCTTCACGAGCGTCGGATAACGGTCGGGCCTGGTGAAAAATGCCCCGTTGGCGACCCAATGTTGGCAGGGGCGGATGACACCCCAGGGCTCTATGGTCCCGTCTCATTAGAACGGGTTTCGGGAATGACGGATCATTCTCAATACCCGTTCCTATCGAGCATGGCGGTGTGCTCTCACAGATTCTTCACGCCGCCATCCACCAACAATTCGGTGCCGACGACAAAGGCGGACTCGTCTGAGGCCAGGAACACTGCCGCCTTGGCGAGTTCGAGCGGGGTGCCCATGCGGCCAATCGGCACGAGCGCCTGTATGTCGTCACGAAGTGCGGCTTCCGCCTGCGCTTCCAGTCCGAGCTTGCCGAGGGCGGGTGTTTCCGTGGGGCCGGGGCTGAGGCCGTTCACCCTGATGCCGCGATCTTTCAGTTCACCCGATAGCGTGCGGGCGAGTGACAGCAATCCTGCTTTACTCGCCGCATAGGCGCTCGACTGCGGCAGACCGATATGCGCCGAGACCGAACCGCACAGAATGATCGACGCCGGGCGGGCGAACAGCGGTAGCAGGGCGCGGATCAGGAAGAACGGGCCTTTGAGGTTTGTCGCCATCAACGTGTCGAAAGTCGCCTCGTCCCAGTCGCCAAGCGGGCGGTGGGTCACGTCGCCGGCATTGACGTAAAGGATGTCGAGATGTGGCCATGTTGCCTTCAACTGGTCGGCCAGCGTCGCTTGTCCGCCGACCTCGCCGGCCTCGCTGCGGATCGCCAGCACGCCCTCTCCCAATTCGCGTCTTGCGTTCTCCAGCCCTGCTGCCGAGCGACCGGTGATCGCCACTGTCGCACCTTCGGCGAGGAATTGGCGGGCTGTTTCCAGCCCGATACCGCTGGTCCCGCCCGTGATGAGCGCGTGTTTACCGTCCAACCGTGCCATGCGGCGCCTCCATTTCGATCGGCGGTCAGTCTCGTCGCGCTGGTATGAATTGTATAGTAGGCACCTTTTTGATACTAACGTGTATGCCGTCAGCTCCCCCCGCCCCGCCTCCAGCCGGAATGGACCAAGGCTGCCCGATGGTGGCCTTCGTCAATCTGATCTCGGGAAAATGGGCAATCCCGATCCTATACCGCCTGATCATCGAAGATCGCGCCGTCCGCTTTGGTGAATTACAGCGCGCGGCTGCGCCGATCACCCAAAAGGAACTGACGCGCCACCTTCGCCTGTTCGAGGCTCAAGGCTTGGTGACGCGGGCCATCTATTCGGAAATGCCGCCACGCGTCGAATACGCGATTACGGCCCTCGGCCGGACGCTGAAACCAACTCTCGATTCGCTTGCTGAATGGATGCGGGAGGATGGTGCGAAGATAACTCGCACGGGACCGGCCAACATCGAACCGTCTATCCGCATCACAGGCTAGAGGAAGTCACTCGCCACACATCAGCACCGTTTGGTCCCCGTTCTTATCATGCTCCAGGTCCGAGCAGTTCGACCTTCGGTCCACGGCTATCCTGCGACCGTACGTGGCGAACAGGGATGCCGGCCGCGGATTCGTTGATCATCGCCGCCTGGCAGTACGCTGATGCCAGCGCCGAGCATCACGCGACGGGATAGGGCACCGGGGCGGCGGTGTTCTCGTCGATCGTGAGCGCCCGACCGATCGGCGGGAACGCGCGCTGCGGGCACGCCGGGCGCTCACACACCTTGCACCCGGCGCCGATCGGCGTGGCGAAGGAAGGATCGGCGAGATCGAGCCCGCGCGAATAGACGAGTTGCCCCGCATGGCGCAGATCACAGCCGAGCCCGATCGCGAACATCTTCTCCGGCTCACCGAACCCGGCAGACCCGCCCGCCACCGTTCTCGCGATCCATAGATACTTGCGCCCGTCGGGCATCTGCGCGACCTGGCGCAGCACGCGCCCGGGCTGGGCGAATGCCTCATAGACATTCCAGAGCGGGCAGGTGCCGCCGAC
>NZ_JBELMO010000134.1:0-3461 GCF_042095715.1 Qipengyuania sp.
GTTTTCGATCCGACCGGGCATTTTGTCGGTGAACGTCTGCGTGAAGGCTACCAGATCGGGCCAGTTGATGGCGATGTCGTTCGGTTCGATGCCCTTGCCGTGCATGAGCCGCGCTGCGTCGATGATTTCCGCCCCGCGGCGGAGCATTTTCTTCGGATCGCAGCCGCGCAGGGCGCAGGTGCCGCCATAAGGCAGTGCGTCGACCACCGCGACCGACCAACCGGCTGAGGCGCATTTGTTGGCGGCATTTACGGCCGCCATACCAACACCCAGCACTATAAGATCGAAGTTTCGCGTACTCATCTCACCGCCCTCCGCAACATGTGGCGCCCTTGCGATCGGCACGCGTTTCCTGGATCGGCGGGCAGGGGATGGTGCCGAATGAGCAGAAGACACAGCAATCGCCCGCATTGGGGCGGAGTTTCACACCGCAACCATTGCAATCGTAGAAAAACCAGCAGGCATCCGTCGGCATTCTTTCGAGCTTTTTGTACCCGCAAGTAGGGCATGTGATCTCGGACTTCAGTTCGATCATAGCGCGCTCTCTGAAAGGATCGCCGGATATCCGGCCTCGGTCGACGCCGCGGCGATCGCGCTTGTGGTTGTTCGCTCAGGATCGAACTGCGCAGTCGCCGTCCTGGTCTCGTAATCGATAGTCACCTCGTGCACGCCTGCCACGCCTTCCATCGCGCGCCGAACCGTTATCGGGCAGGTCGCGCAGGTCATATTCTCGACCGCAAAACTTGCCGATTGCAGATGCGCGGAATTTTGTTGAACCCGTTCGTCGGAGTTTGGCGGAAACAAGGTCGCTGCCCAGATACCCGCTCCGGCCAGTCCCAGTATCGCAACTGCGACGATCATCGTCTTCTTCATCTTTCGAACTCCTAGTAGAATTGCGGCGCCCACCACTCGACCGTGGACGAGGCAGCGACCAATACGGTCGCCAGCCACAGGGAGCTTTTGACGAGCAGGTTTGCTCCGGGCCGCGCGCAATATGTTCCGTCTTCGCAAGGTTCGGCTTGCCGAAAATAGGTGTGCCGGAATCCAAGGCCCAGAAAGAGGAGCGCGATGGCGATAAACACCCATTTATAAGGTTCGAGCGCGGTAAGATTGCCGATCCATGCGCCGCCGATGCCCAGGCTCAGCAACAACAGCGGAGCAATACAGCAGGACGAGGCGAGTATCGCGCCGAGCGCGCCTCCACTTGCCCATATTTGGTGCGCATTCTTTTGCGTTTGATCGGTCATGGAAACCGATATAGTCTCTGTAGTAACTACAGGTTCAAGCACTAACTGGCATTTGGCTCATGACAGCATCACAAATGATCAAGCGTGGCGAACTGGCCAAACAGTCGGGCTGCAACCTTGAGACGATCCGCTACTACGAGAAGATCGGTCTGCTTAAGCCGCCCGAGCGCACGGCAACCGGGCACAGGCTCTACTCACCCGGCGACCAGGCGCGGCTCGGCTTTATCCTGCGAGGCCGCGATCTGGGTTTTTCGATCGAGGAGCTAAAAAGCCTGCTCAGCCTTGTCGATTCGCACGACTACAGCTGCGGCGAGGTTCAGGATTTGACCAGTAACCATCTGGCCAGCGTGCGATCCAAGATTGCCGACTTGAGAAGGTTGGAGCAGACCCTTGCCGAAGTATCGGCCCGCTGCGAGGGCGGAAATGTTCCAGAATGCCCCATCATCGATACGCTCTTCGGTCGTGGTCCTGCCGCTCGACCGTGAAGCAATGCCATTGGAGGGGGTACGCGGCTTGAATCTATTTTGATTCTTTCATGAGACCAACCTTTGGCTCAGCCAAGTGCGACGCTGTGACACGGAGCCGCTGATCAGTTCAACCACCGCAAAACGCAATGTTGCTATTGCGAATTATTCGCAATTTCAATATTGGCGCCTTCAGATTCTGAAGGAGCCGTCCATGTATCGATATCTCGCTAGCGCGTTTGCAGTCATTTTCGTTTCGCCCGCCATGGCCCAGACGGTTCATCAAACAGAGGCCGACGAAATGGATCAGTCCGGCGACGTAATCGTCGTTACCGCGGCGCGTACCCAGCTACCGGCAAGCGCCCTTCCGCTTACTGTGGACGTGATCGACAGTGAATCTCTCCAGCGCCAGGCGCAGATTTCCGGCTCGACCGTGGATGCAGTCTCCGCGCTCTTGCCCTCCTTCTCGCCTACCCGCGAAAAACTGAGCGGGGCGGGCGAAAGCCTGCGTGGCCGTTCGCCGCTTTACGCCATCAACGGCATCCCCCAATCGACACCGGTGCGAGACGGTTCGCGTGATGGATATACGATTGACCCGTTTTTCATCGATCGGGTGGAAGTGATCTACGGTTCGAACGCCTTGCAGGGCGTCGGCGCTACTGGCGGTGTTGTGAACCAGGTCACGGTCGGTGCGCCGAGCGAGGACGGCATTGCGGTGCGTGCACTCGCCCAGCTTACACTGCCTGACGG
Source organism: Qipengyuania sp. (assembly GCF_042095715.1). Classification (GTDB taxonomy): domain Bacteria; phylum Pseudomonadota; class Alphaproteobacteria; order Sphingomonadales; family Sphingomonadaceae; genus Qipengyuania. The sequence continues at coordinate 2,462 of NZ_JBELMO010000134.1, forward strand.
TTTCGACGGCGAAGGCATCGGAGCAAAATCAGGCGGCCTGCTGGGTTATCGGGACGGCCCGCTCGATGCGAGCTTCGGCGCAACGCTCGAACGGCGTGGAGCCTTCTTCGATGGCGCTGGCAACAGGATCGGGGTCGATGGAACACAAGGGGAAATCCAGGACAGCGACAGCTGGTCTGTCTTTGCGCGCCTGGGGTATGACCTTGCGAGCGGTGCACGGTTTGAAGTGGTGGCCAACCGTTTTGAACTCGAGGGAAATGCCAATTACGTCATCGTTCCTGGCGATCGCGCTACAGGTGTCCCGTCCACCAGCGTGCGCGGCGTCACACCGGGCGACCCTCCCTCCAATACCGCAGAGCTCCTATCGGCTTCGCTCGTGGACCCCGAACTGGGTGGAGGCACACTCATCCTGCAGGGCTTCTACAGCCGCACGAACGATGTGTTCGGCGGCGGAGTTTTTGGGACATTCCAAGATCCTGCAATCGATCCGTCGAGGACACTCTTCGATCAGTCTGCCAACCAGTCGCGTAAACTAGGCGGCAAGGTTAGCTACGAACGCGCTATTCCCGGCCTGGAAGATCTCGTTCTAACGGCAGGCTTCGATGCTCTCTTTGATCAGACGGAACAATCGCTGGTACAGACCGGCAGGGTGTGGGTGCCGCAAAGCGATTTCCGCAGCCTCGCGCCGTTTCTGCAGAGCAATCTGGCGCTCGCCGATGGAGTTGTTCGCGTAGCAGGGGGCCTGCGCTATGAGAATGTCCAGCTATCCAATGATGATTTCCAGACGCTCGCCAGCTATGGTTCGGTGCAGGTGGAGGGCGGATCTCCGTCGTTCAAAGACCTTTTGTGGAACGCTGGGGTAATAGTCGAACCTGTCGACGGGCTCCGTGCTTACGGTAGCTATGCCGAGGGCTTCACTATTGCCGATGTCGGCCGTATCCTGCGCGGCTGCTTTTTGTCATTGGTTTCGCCTTATACATCTTGTGCAATTATTTCACGA
>NZ_JBELMO010000135.1:0-3363 GCF_042095715.1 Qipengyuania sp.
GACGCTTCGCGCCGTACTTCGAACGGCTCTGCTTGCGGTCCTTGACGCCCTGGGTGTCGAGCACGCCACGCAGCACGTGGTAGCGCACACCCGGAAGGTCGCGCACACGGCCGCCGCGGATCAGCACCACCGAGTGCTCCTGCAGGTTGTGGCCTTCGCCCGGGATGTAGCTGATGACTTCGCGCTGGTTGGTCAGGCGGACCTTGGCCACCTTGCGCAGCGCCGAGTTCGGCTTCTTCGGGGTCGTCGTATAGACACGGGTGCAGACACCGCGCTTCTGCGGGTTCTGCTCCATCGCAGGGACCTTGCTCTTGGCCTTCTGCGGCTCGCGGCCCTTGCGGACCAGCTGGTTGATCGTTGGCATTGAAGCCTTCACCTCTATCTAGGTTACTTTGCTGGAGCCATCACAGCTACTTGGAATACGAAAAGGACCATCGGCCGCCGTTGCCAGCCGCCAGGCCCTCAATGCATCCAGCAATGTTCAAGCTGTCCGCACGCGAGTCACCTCGTCGCACGAACCGGCGCGCCTATACGCAAGCATCGGCGGCAGGTCAATCCGGGCGGCGCAGCGCTTAGTCCTTGAGCGGGTCGTGGCCCCAGTTCATCAACGAGTAGCGCCAGTCGGACGTCTCCTTGTCCTTCGCCGGTCCCTTCTGCGCCAGATGGCGGTGCACGTAGGACACCACCTTCTTCATATGCGCATAATCGTCGTCGCTCAGGTCGGCCTTCTTCGTGCGCTTGATCTCGACGATCCGGCGCACCGATTTGTGACCTACGCTCTCGCCCGAGCCCTCGCCGTCCCCGCCCTTGTAGCCGACGCGCTTGCTGTCATCGCTGTCGAGCCATTTCTCGAGCTCGGCGGGCGCCATGTTGACGGCCTCGTTGAATTCCTTCGCAACCGTGTCGTGGTCGTCGGCCATGGGCAGCTCTCCTCGCGCGCATCAATTCGCGAAGAGGCGCCGGGTTCATTCAATCGACGCGCACGCCGCCCTTCACCACCGCGACGGGATGTTCGAGCACGCTCACATCGGCGAGCGGATCGCCGCGTACCGCGACCATGTCGCCCCATCGGCCCGGCGCGATCACGCCCACGTCGTCGCGCCCGAGCGCCTGCGCCGCGCTCGACGTCGCGGCGCGGATCGCCTGCAGCGGCGTCATTCCCCATTCGACCATCTTGGCGAATTGCTTCGCATTGTCGCCGTGCGGATAGACCCCGGCATCGGTTCCGAACGACATCATCACCCCGGCTTTCACTGCGCGCTGAAAGGTCTGACGCTGTTTCAGGCCGATCATCCGCTCCTTGTCGAGACTTTCCTGCTCGGTGCCGTTCTTGGTGCCCGTCGCCAGGATATAATCGTCATTATAGATATCCATGTCGAACCAGGTCTTGTGCTGGATCGCGAGCCGGATCGCCTCGTCGGAGGCGAGGCTGACATGCTCGATCGTGTCGATCCCGGCGACGATCGCGGCCTTGATGCCCTCGTCGCCATGCGCATGGGCCGCAACCTTCATATGCAGCATATGCGCCTCGTCAGCGATCGCGCGCATTTCCTCGACGCTCAATTGCTGGCCACCCACCGAATCACCCAGCGAAAACACCCCGCCGGTGGCGCAGATCTTGATCACCTCGGCGCCATATTTGTGCAGCCAGCGGACCTTGGCGCGTGCTTCCTCCGGCGAATTGACCACCGACGGCAGCTTCCGGTCATAGGAGGGGGGCAGCGCATTGTCGTCGCAATGGCCGCCCGTCGCGCCGATCGCATAGCCGGCCGGGACGATCCGCGGGCCGATCACCCAGCCACCGTCGATCGCCTCCTTCAACCCGACATCCTGGAAATCGCTCGCCCCGACGTTGCGCACGGTGGTGAACCCGGCCCGTAGCGTCTTGGCGGCATTGGCGACGCCGACCGCGCCCCAGAAACTGTCGGTATATTTCAGCGTCTGATAGCCGCCCACTTCCGCCAGACTGGTGAGGTGAACGTGCATGTCGATCAGGCCGGGGATCAGCGTGACATCGCCGAGATCGATCCGCTTCGCCTCGCCCGCGGGCGCCGCGCCGCTGGCCACCGAACTCACCTTGCCGTCGATCACGGTGACGACGGGCCGCTCGACGATCCGCCCGCTCTGCACATCCAGCATCCGCGCCGCGGTGACCACCACCGTCTCCGCAACGGCCGGAGTGGTCGCCGCCAGCGCCGCGCCGCCCGCCACCGCCGCCACGGCCGCGCGCATCCCGTTCCAGATCGTCATTCGTTCACCCCTCTATGTCGACGAGAGGATGACGCAGCGCCGGGGCCAATGCCAGCGCGATATCACTCAGTCTTTCAGCGGCGCCGCCAGAAAGGCGATCAGCGCCTCCACCCGCGCGGGCCGCAGCGCGCTGGGCGGGGTCAGCAGATGCAGCATCACCGGCGGGGGCGCCCAATCGGGCAGGAGTTCGACCACCTCCCCCGCCGCCAGCGCCTCGCCGACGATGAACGCCGGCAGCCGCGCGATCCCCAGCCCCGCCACCAGCGCGGGCAGCAGCGCGGTGCCGCTGTTCGCCGATAGCGGCCCGGACGCCTTCACCGACGTTTCGCTGCCGTCCTTGCCCTGAAAACGCCACGGCCCGGCTACGTTCGTATAGCCAAGCAGGCGATGTTCGCCCAATTGCGCCGGATGCGTTGGCACGCCGTGTCGTTCCAGATAGGCGGGCGCCGCCACCAGATGCGCGGCGATGCTGCACAAGCGGCGCGCGCGCAGGCTGCTGTCGGGCAGGTTGGCGATCCGCAACGCGACGTCGAAACCCTCCGCGACGATATCGACGCGCGCGTCCGACAGGTGCAGGTCGATCTCGATCATCGGATATTCGAGCAGGAAGTCCGCGATCAGCGGCGCGACGTTCTGAAGGCCGAAGCTCATCGGCGCCGCCATCCGGACGCGCCCGGCGGGCAAATGGGCGCCACAGCGCGCGGTTTCCTCTGCCGCCTGCGCCTCCTGAACGATCCGGGCGGCATGGTCCGCCAATGGCCGTCCCGCCTCGGTCAGCGCCAAGCGCCGCGACGTGCGGTGGAACAACGACACGCCCAGTTGCGCTTCCAGCCGCGAGACCGCCTTCGACACGGTCGCCTTGCTGAGCCCGACGGCTTCGGCCGCAGCGCTGAAACTGCGATGTTCCACCACGGCGGCGAAGATCGCCCATGCCTCGAGATCGGGAAGCCTCATCGTCTCTTGGTAACTCTCGAAACGATACGTTTCAATCGTTTCCATTTTGGCAAGGGCGTGCCTGTCCTATCTCTTGTCCACACAAAGGATATCTGGACATGAACGACATCCTATCTTCCCCGGCGACGATCGAACGCCGCGCTTTCGAGACGCTGGGCC
>NZ_JBELMO010000136.1:0-3252 GCF_042095715.1 Qipengyuania sp.
AGGCATGCCCATGGCGTCCAGAAGGTCTTGGCGAACAGGTGATTTTGCCTTGGCCCGCCTGTCCAGCAAATCGGACAGCGTCGAGGATCAGCTGCGCCGCATCCCGGCAAACGATGTCGTGCGAATCGAACTGGTGGACGGCAACACGCTGGACATACCGGGCCTGACGGGGCTGGTCGCCAACGTCATCTACACCAGCACGGGCGTTTCGGGTCAGTTCCGCTGGAACACCGGCTTCCGCTCCTATAACACGCAAGCGCAGCTTTATGGCGGCGAAGCATCCCTATCGGGCAAGAGCGGCGCACTGGATTACACCGTCGCCCTGTCGAACACGAACGACCGCTTCGGCGCCGACGGGCCGGTCATCATCACCGATGGAAGCGGCGCCCTGATCGAGGAACAATACAGCAAGTTTTCGGGCAAGTACGATAACCCCAAGCTGGCCACGACCTTCGCCTATGATTTCGGCGGCGGCATTCAGGCCAATCTCAATCTGAGTTACGGGGAAGACTATTTCATCCGCGACGATCCCGAAATCGGATATCCGGTAATCGGCCCCGTGCGGACGCGCAGCGTGAAGTCCCGCGAGGTTGGACCGGAATACGAAATCGGCGGCGACATCCAGTTTCCGCTTGGTCCCGGCTCGCTCAAGCTGATCGGGCTGGAGCGGTTCGACAAGAAAAACTACACGCAGACCCTGATCGACCGTTTTGACGACGCAAGCCCGGCCACCGGATCGCGATACAGGCAGCTCAGCAAGAGCGGCGAACGGATCGGGCGGCTGGAATACAGCTGGAAGATGCTCAATGCCGATTGGCAGATTTCGGGCGAAGCCGCCTTCAACCGGCTGGATCAGAACGCCTCGCTGTTCAGATTGTCGGCAGGGGACGATTTCGTGCAGATCCCCTTCCCCGGCGGCGTGGGCGGGGTGCGGGAGCGGCGCTACGACACCAGTCTCAGCTATTCGCGGTCGCTGTCCCCGAGGCTGTCGATCCAGGCCATCGCCGCGATGGAATTTTCGACCATCGAGCAGACCGGCGCCTTGCCGAATTCGCGCAGCTTCAAGCGGCCCAAGGGTTCCTTTGCGGCGACCTGGAAGCCGTCGACGGACTTCGACGTGTCGCTCACGCTGGCGCGCAGGGTGAGCCAGCTTTCGTTCGGCGATTTTCTTGCGAGCGTTTCGCTCAATTCGGACAACGAGAGCGGCGGCAACAACGAGCTGGTACCTTACCAGAGCTGGAACGTGGAGCTGGAGGCGAACAAGACGCTCGGCCCCTGGGGTTCGATCAAGCTGTTGGCCAAGCAGGCCTGGTTCGAAGATTTCATCGACTGGTTTCCCCTGCCGAATGGCGGCGAGGCACGCGGCAATATCGGCGATGCGGATCGTCTGCATCTGGAAGCGACCGCCACGCTGAAGCTCGATCCGATCGGGTGGACCGGCGCCCGGCTCGACATCAACGCGATAAAGCGCTTCATGAACGTGACCGATCCGTTCACCGGGATCGAGCGCAGCTTTTCCTACGACCAGGAGGGCGGCTTCGACATCGATCTTCGCCATGACATCCCCAAGACCGACTGGGCCTATGGCGCCGGCCTGAGCCACTTCGATCAGGCCGGCTATGCCCGCAGGTATGAAGAGGGCCGTGAATGGGAGGGGCCGGTGTTTGATTCGTTCTTCATTGAAAACAAGGACGTCCTCGGGCTGACGGTCCGGCTTCAGGCGGTCAATGTGCTGCTGGGCGGGCGCAATTATTATCGCCGCACCGTCTTCGAAGAGACCCGGCCGAGCGACCAGATCGCCTTCATGGAATATTCCGACCGCCGGATCGGCCCGATCTTCCGCCTGCGCATCAGCGGCGATTTCTGAAACGCTTGCCAAAGCGAGCCGCGCTGGCAGGATGACGCGATGAAAAAACTCGCCATACTGCCGCTTTCGGTCGTGCTGCTTTCCTCTCCCGCGATTGCGCAGGATGGGGGCTCTACACCGGTTGCGGGGGTGCCCGGACAAGCGACCGACCTGCCCGAGGGGCTGGCGCCCGCCGCGACCGCAGCGGAGAGCCGTGCGATCGAATACGCTCTCCGGATCATGCGCCATGACGACGGGCCGGGCGGCATCAATGCCGTCATCGCGCTGGCGCCCGATATCACCGCGCAGGTCCGCGCGGCGCTGGCTGGCGGCGGCCCTCTCGAAGGGCGAACGGTTCTGATCAAGGACAATATCGAGACGCGCGAACTGCCCACCACCGCCGGAAGTCTGGCGCTGAAGGACAACTGGACGCGCCGCGATGCGCCGCTGATCGCCAATCTTCGCGCGGCTGGCGGCGTGGTGATGGGCAAGACCAATCTCAGCGAATGGGCCAATATCCGGGACGACAATTCGACCAGCGGATGGAGCGCGGTGGGTGGCCTTACACGCAACCCCCATGCCACCGATCGCAACAGCTGCGGGTCTTCATCCGGAAGTGGAGCGGCGGTGGCGGCGGGGTTCGCATGGGCTGCCATCGGCACCGAAACCGATGGCTCCATCACCTGTCCCGCCAGCGTCAACGGCGTGGTCGGGTTCAAGCCCACCGTCGGCCTGGTCAGCCGCACCCATGTGGTGCCGATCAGCCATTCGCAGGACACTGCCGGGCCGATGGCGCGCAGCGTTGCGGATGCCGCGCTGCTGCTGAACGCCATTGCCGGCAGCGACCCCGCCGACCCGGCAACGGCGCAAGCCGACCGGCACAAGCCGGATTTCACCACGGGCCTCGCCAATGCGTCGCTGAAGGGTGTGCGCATCGGCGTGCTCGTCAATCAGATCGGCAATCGCGACGATGTGCGCGCATTGTTCGAAACCGCCCTCGCCGACATGCGCCGTGCGGGTGCCGAGCTGGTCGAGATCGCTTTCGAGCCCAGCGACGAGATGGGCCGCGACGAGTTCACCACGCTGCTGTTCGAATTGCGGACCGACATGGAAAGCTATCTCGCCTCGCTGCCGGGAGAAGGCCTGCCGCGCAGCCTGGCCGATCTGATTGCCTTCAACGAAGCGCATGCTGCCGAAGAAATGCGCTGGTTCGACCAGGACACATTCGAGATGGCCCTGGAGCGGACGGACGAGCAAGCGTATCTCGCCGCGCGTGAGAACGCCCTGCACCTAGCCGGCGATCGTGGGATCGACCGCATGGTTCAGGAAAACGACGTCGCCTTCCTGATCGCGCCGACCACGGGACCCGCCTGGACCAGCGACCTGATGCATGGTGATAATTACAG
>NZ_JBELMO010000137.1:0-3212 GCF_042095715.1 Qipengyuania sp.
GTGACCGATCCACACAATCTGGGCGCGATCATGCGCTCGGCCGCCGCCTTCGGTGCCGCCGCGCTGGTTACGCAGGATCGGCACGCACCGCCCGAAGGGGGCGTGGTGGGCAAATCCGCGAGCGGAGCGCTGGAGGTGGTACCCTGGGTACGCGTGGTCAATCTCGCCCGCGCACTCGAACAGATTGCCGAGGCGGGCTACTGGCGTATCGGCCTAGCCGGCGAGGCGGAGACAACCCTGGCCGAAGCACTCCCCGCAGGCCCGGTGGCGCTTGTCCTGGGGGCGGAGGGGCCAGGTATGAGGCACAATATCGCATCGCATTGCGACGCGCTGGCGCGGCTGCCTATCAGCGGTGCGGTGGAAAGCCTCAATGTCTCGAACGCCGGAGCGATCGCTCTTTATGCCATCGCGGCGCGGGTAACCCCAACATAAAGAAAACGCCGCGCCGGCAGGGAGCCGGGCGCGGCGTCATCCTTTAGGGCCGAACGACCGGCCCGCGAAATTCCGAATTCAGTTCACCGAATCCTTCAGGCCCTTCCCGGCCTTGAACTTGGGCTGGTTCGACGCCTTGATCTGCATCGGCTCCCCGGTGCGGGGGTTGCGTCCGGTCGAAGCCTTGCGCTTTGCCACCGAAAACGTGCCGAAGCCCACGAGGCGAACTTCGTCACCGCTCTTCAGGGCGGATGAAATCGAGTCGAAAACGCATTCGACCGCGCTGGAGGCCTGGCTCTTGGTGAGCCCGCTGGCGTCGGCGACCGCGCCGATCAGGTCGTTCTTGTTCATCTTGGCAGTAAACCCCCTTAAGGTTGGATCGATACCGCAGCCTCCGGCGTGACTCGCCGGGCGCGAAGCGCGGACGTTGAACGCCTTCGCCCTGCCCTGTCAAAGCCGAATCACCGCAAACGGCCCAGACGAGGCAAAAATCGCGCTGGAGCGGCCTACTGGGCCGTTGCGTAGGTATTTCCGCGGATCAGTGGGCCGTCGGCGGGGCTGCCGGGTGGGCCTGCGAAACCACGGGCTGGCTCGAGAGATCGTCCGCCTCCGTCCACTCGATCGCTTCCAGCGGTGCCACGAGCGCGTGTTCCAGCACCTCGTCGACATGGCGCACCGGGACGATTTCCAGGCGGTCCGTGATGGTCTTGGGAATTTCCGCCAGGTCCTTCACGTTTTCCTCGGGAATGAGGACCGTCGAGATCCCCCCGCGCAACGCCGCGAGAAGTTTCTCCTTCAATCCGCCGATCGCCAGGACGCGCCCGCGCAACGTAACCTCGCCGGTCATTGCAACATCGGGTCTCACTGCTACGCCGGTCAGCGTGGACACGATCGAGGTGACCATGCCTATGCCGGCGCTGGGTCCGTCCTTGGGCACCGCGCCTTCGGGCAGATGGATATGGATGTTCTTGCGGTGAAACAGGCTGGGCTTGATACCATAAGCCGGGGCGCGCGCCTTCACGAAGCTGAAGGCTGCGGCGACGCTTTCGTTCATGACCTCGCCCAGCTTGCCGGTGGTCTTGACCTCGCCCTTGCCCGGCGTGGTCACGCTCTCGATGGTCAGCAACTCGCCACCCACCTCGGTCCAGGCAAGGCCGGTTACCGCCCCGACCTGCGCATCTTCCTCGCCCATTCCGTGCTTGAATTTGCGCACGCCTGCGAAATCCGAGAGGTTTTCGGGCGTGATAGTGACCGCGGAATCCTTGCCCTCGAGAATGCGGCGCAAGCTCTTCCTCGCCAGTCGCGCAATCTCGCGCTCCAGCGTGCGCACCCCGGCCTCGCGGGTGTAATAGCGGATCAAGTCGCGCAGGGCAGGCTCGGTAAGCGTGAACTCCTCGGGCTGAAGCCCGTGCTGGGCGATCTGCTTGTCCAGCAGATGCCGCTGCGCGATCTCCACCTTCTCATCCTCGGTATAGCCTTCGAGCCGGATGATCTCCATGCGATCCAGCAGCGGCTGGGGCAGGTTCAGGCTGTTGGCCGTACACACGAACATCACGTCGCTGAGGTCGTAATCGAGCTCAAGGTAGTGATCCTGGAACTTCGCGTTCTGTTCGGGATCGAGCACCTCGAGCAGGGCCGATGCCGGGTCGCCGCGAAAATCCTGGCCCAGTTTGTCGATCTCGTCGAGCAGGAACAGCGGATTGCTCTTGCCAGCCTTGCGCAGGTTGGAAACGATCTTGCCCGGTAGCGAGCCGATGTACGTGCGCCGATGCCCGCGAATCTCGGCCTCGTCCCGAACACCGCCCAGCGACTGGCGCACGAACTTGCGGCCCGTGGCCCTGGCGATGGATTTCCCGAGCGAAGTCTTGCCCACGCCCGGAGGGCCGACGAGGCACAGGATCGGCCCCTTCAGCTTGTTGGTCCTCGCCTGAACGGCCAGATATTCGATGATCCGGTCCTTGACCTTCTCCAGCGCATAATGATCCGCGTCGAGGATCTCCTGCGCCGTGCCGATGTCCTTCTTGACCTTGCTCTTCTTGCCCCACGGCAGGCCGAGCAGCACGTCGAGATAGTTGCGCACCACTGTGGCTTCCGCGCTCATCGGCTGCATGCCCTTGAGCTTCTTGAGCTCGCTCTCGGCCTTCTCGCGCGCTTCCTTGCTAAGCTTGGTCTTGGCGATCGTCTCCGCCAGCTCGCCCAATTCGTCGGTGTCGTCGTCACCGCCGCCCAGCTCGTTCTGGATCGCCTTGAGCTGTTCGTTGAGGTAATACTCGCGCTGGTTCTTCTCCATCTGCCGCTTCACGCGACCACGGATCTTGCGCTCGACCTGAAGGACGGAGAGTTCGCCGTCCATGAAAGCCAGCACCATCTCCAGCCGCTTGAGCGGATCGGGTTCGGTCAGCAGCGCCTGCTTGTCGGACACCTTCACGCCGATGCCCGCGGCAATCGTATCCGCCAATTCGTTGGCGTCGTCGATTTCGCGAAGCGCCTGGCCGCTTTCCTCGTCCAGGTTCTTCTTGTGCTTGGCGTATTCGGTGAACTGCTCGACCACCTGGCGCATCATGGCGGTCACTTCCGTGCCGGCGGCGCTACGCGCGGGCACCTCGGCCACCTGGGCCAGAACATAGTCACCCTTTTCCTCGAGACCTTCCAGCGTCACGCGGTTGGCGCCCTCGACCATCACACGCACGGTGCCATCTGGCAGCTTGAGCATCTGGAGGACCTGCCACTTGGCTGCGCGCCGGACCACCTTGCCCCAGGTCCATGGCGCGGCATCGAGC
>NZ_JBELMO010000138.1:0-3210 GCF_042095715.1 Qipengyuania sp.
GGGATCGAACCGCTGACCTCTACAATGCCATTGTAGCGCTCTCCCAGCTGAGCTAAGGCCCCGAGCCATTTCCATCGCGGCGCACCCTGGGAGGCACGCCTGCTTGCGGGTGCAGGCCTTTATGAGGGTGCCCCGCGCAACGCAAGTGCTAATTAATTGTCGTGATCGTCGTCGTCGTCGGACGTGGCGACGCCCAGATCGTCGTCGCCGGTGTCGAGATCGACGTCGGCATCGGGTGAACCCTCGTCATCGTCCTCGATATCGTCCAGATCGTCGTCATCGTCGTCGCCGCCCAGATCGCTGTCGGCCTCGCCGTCCTTCTTCTTTTTCTTGTCGTCCTCGAACGGGATCGGCTGCTTGGACTTGAGCACCGGCTCGGGCGACCATTCCTCGCCGCACTCGATGCAGGTGACGGGCTCGTCGTTGCCCAGATCGTAAAAGCGCTCGCCGCACTTGGGGCAGGTGCGCTTGGTGCCCCATTCGGGTTTGACCATTGGTGTCCTCGATTAGATGCTGCCATCGGCCAACAGCCGGGGGCATGGAATTCGTATGATGTATTGATGGTGTCCGGGCGGGCCGGAATCAACAGCGGCGCGCGCCTTGCCAGAATGGGGTGCCCCTGTCAAAGACCCGCGCCGCATGACAGCCGATACACCGCAGCCCCGCCATTTCGCCCCACGCGGCCCGCTCACGGGGCGCATCAGGGTGCCAGGAGACAAGTCGATCAGCCACCGCGCGCTGATGTTCTCGGCACTGGCCGTCGGGCGCAGCCGAATCTCCGGCCTGCTTGAGGGCGAGGACGTGCTGGCCACCGCCGCTGCCCTGCGCGCCATGGGCGCCACTGTCGAGCGAAACGGAGAAGACTGGATCGTGGACGGCGTGGGCGTTGGCGGCTTCCTGCAACCGCAGGGCGCGCTGGAGATGGGCAATTCGGGGACTTCTACGCGCTTGTTCCTGGGTCTGCTCGCCAGCCAGGGTATCACCGCCGTGCTGACGGGTGACGCCAGCCTTTCGAAACGCCCCATGGGCCGCGTGATCGACCCCCTGAGCGAGATGGGCGCGCGGTTCGAACCATCGCCGGGAGGCACTCTGCCGCTTCTGATCGAAGGGATGGAGCCCGCGGTTCCCATCACCTATCGTCTGCCGGTCGCCAGCGCTCAGGTGAAAAGCGCAGTACTGCTGGCGGGCCTCAATACCCCCGGGATCACCACGGTGATCGAACCCGTTCCCACCCGCGATCATACCGAACGGATGCTGGCCGGTTTCGGCGCCCAGTTGGACACGGGCGAGGAGGATGGGGAGCGCGTGGTCCGAATTCACGGCCCAGCGGACCTCAAACCCTGCAACGTGACGGTGCCCGGCGACCCGTCGAGCGCGGCCTTCTTCGCCGTCGCGGCCAGTATCGTTCCGGGAAGCGATCTCGTGATCGAAAACGTGGGTTTGAATCCCACCCGCGCGGGCATTTTCACCGTCCTGCGGCAGATGGGGGCGGATATAGAGGAACTGGACGCACGCGACGTGGGCGGAGAGCCGGTCGCGGACCTGCGTGTCCGCCACGCGGCATTGTCGGGCGTAGAGGTCGACCCAGCCATCGCCCCCAGCATGATCGACGAGTTTCCCGTACTGTTCGTTGCGGCCACGCTTGCCGAGGGCACGACCGTCACCACAGGGCTGGACGAATTGCGCGTGAAGGAATCGGACCGCCTCGCCGCCATGGCTGCCGCGCTCGCCGAAGCAGGCGCGAAGGTGAAGGAAATGCCCGACGGACTCGTCATCCACGGCAGCGGAGGGAAACCCCTTCGGGGAACCACGGATACCGCCGTCGCTACCCACCTCGATCATCGCATCGCCATGAGCATGGCCGTGGCAGGGCTCGCCAGCAGCAACGGGGTGGAGATCGACGATGTCCGCCCCATCGCGACAAGCTTCCCGGGCTTCGCCGCATTGCTCTACGGAGCCAGCGCGTGACCTTCGACATCTACACGCTGGTCGGCTTCGCAGGCATGGCCTGCATCATCGCCGCCTACGCCTACATGACGGTAAAGTCCGACCCCAACCCCTTCGTGCTCCACGGCACCAATCTGGCGGGTGCGGCGCTCCTGACGGTTTCGCTGTTGGTCCACACCAACTGGCCGAGTCTGGTGCTTGAAGGTTTCTGGGCGGCGATTGCGATCTATGGCCTCGGCAAAGCCCTGCGTAGCAGGAAGGCTGCCGCGTGATCATCGCCGTCGATGGCCCCACCGCCAGTGGCAAGGGCACCATCGCCTCTGCTCTTGCAGCGCATTTCGAACTGCCGCTGCTCGATACGGGCCTGCTCTACCGCGCGGTGGGGCGGCAGGTGTTTCTAGATGGCGGCGACCCCGACGATGCGGGCGACGCGCTGGCTGCATGCAGCTTCCCCGATAGCCTGCTGAACGATCCGCATCTGCGCACCGAGGAAACTGGCGGGCTTGCAAGCCGGGTCTCGGTGCACCCTGGCGTGCGGCAGGCCCTCTTCGACCGGCAACGCGCCTTCGCCACGCAGCCGGGCGGCGCGGTGCTGGACGGGCGCGACATCGGTACGGTCATCGCCCCGGATGCGGACGTGAAACTGTTCATCACCGCCAGCGTGGATGCGCGGGCGGAACGACGCTGGAAGGAAATGCAGGCGCGCGGCGTGGCGACTACGCTGGACGACATCGCGCTGGACATTCGCCGGCGTGACGAACGCGACATGGGCCGCAAGGATGCCCCCCTTGTCGCCGCGCCCGATGCCCTCGTGATCGATACCAGCGACCTTTCACGCGATGATGCGATTGCGGCCGCAATCGACGCGGTGAAAATCGGCTCCTGAAAGCGCCCCGCCCGATCTGATTTGCCTGTCCTATTCAGGCGATTATCGCTATGGAGAGGGGCCGAGGCTGGGTGGCAGCAATGATCGGATTGCAGACGGGCGCTTGCCCGCAAAGTGATAACTCGCACGGCGATTTGCATCCTAAGCAACTGTTTTTCCCGATGAGTTGCCGACTGCGCAGTTTTGCAAAAGGGGGGCTTGTGCGGTCCATGTTGCCCTCGGTTTCGCTTGCTTTTTCGTGGGATCGCCCTTATGTGCGCGCCCGTTCAGACAGCTTCGGCTCGACAGGACCTTTGCGAGGCATTCGGCCTTGCGAAGAAACGGCCCTCTTGCCCCGTTCGCCCCGCAATGGTGCGGGAGACGGGTAAAGACCCCGG
>NZ_JBELMO010000139.1:0-2828 GCF_042095715.1 Qipengyuania sp.
CGCGACTGAATATGGGTTTCGTGCCGATCTCACCAACTACCCAGGCCTCGCTCCAGAGGTGAAACTCTGGAATCTCGAAGAGGATCGCAAGCCTATCGCTGGCGAGCGACCGTCGGGTGGGAAGCGGGTCGCCGAGACTTTCAAGGACTGGGGATCGGGTACCGTTTATCGGCCGTGGGATCGTCATACCGGGCCGCATAACAACAATGCTGTCGCCAAACCCCACCTAGCGTGGAGCAAGGACCGTGACTTGGCTTTCATCTTCGAGGATCTCTATGGCATATTGGTTAGCAACGGTCGCAAGGTCGCTACTCGGACAGCGGCCTGAGTTGATCTGTGATCGCAAAGTATGGGATGCTGGAGCTGCGGAGCTTTGCCGTCGCACAAACGGCGGTCGACGCGAGAGCGGTGCATTTCTTCTTGGCATCGCAGGCTCGCCCTCAACCATTCGGCAATTCATTTTCTACGACGATATCGATCCCGGTGCCCTCAACAGCGGTATTGTCCTGATCGATGGTCGGCGGCTTGGCGAGCTTTGGGAAATATGCCGAAACGAAGGGATGAGCGTCGTTGCCGACGTTCATGTCCATCCGGGTAGCTTTCGGCAAAGTCCCTCCGACAAGGCGAACCCAATCATCGCGGAGGTCGACCATTTGGCACTGATCCTGCCGAATTTCGCTGAAGGTTCGAATCTTCCAGGCCACATCGGAGTACATCGCTACCTGGGCAACCGTCGATGGCGAGACGAAAGCGACCGCCTTTTTCCTCCCTTTCACGTCGGAAAATATCTGTGGACCTGACCCCCGAGCTATCCCGAATTGCAAAAATGCTGATTGATGCTGAAGGCATTAGTGGCGCGGATGCCGAAGCGCGTCTTCGCGCTATGACTCTGGAAGTCATAGTCGGTGAAAATGCTCACAGTATCGCTGGGCATAATGCGATCCTCACCGCCGTAGCGGTCGGGAAGAAGACCTTTGTCGGCGGCGTCAGTGTCCGGATCGACGACGACGTACCGCTAGTTTCCGCGATGCCAGTCGGTTGCACATCGCTGCGTGAGGCAGTCGATCGGCTGGGCGCTACCAAAAACGTTGGCGTCGCAGCAATCCGTATCATTATCGGAAATGTAATCGGCGGAGCATCAGACGTTCATGCTTGGTGGGATGGCTGGAAAGGCGGAGCAGCGTCGGGACCCAAAATCTCAGGAGACGCGGACAATCCTCTCGCCGGCATTGTAGCTGGCGCGGCGACCGTGGCGTATGCTTTCGCACGGCTGCGAAATGCACATTCGCCTGGGTCTGTAGAGTTTGATCTTTGGCCGCAGAGAGCGGTGAGCAAGCCGCCGCCCTTCGCCAAGGTTTTTCTTCCCAGCGCGCTATGGCTGCTCGGCCTCGGCAATCTTGGTCAAGCATTCATGTGGTCGCTTTCGGCGCTTCCCTATCCCAATCCGCGAGCCGTAAAGCTGGTTTTGCAGGATGCTGACCAGATAAGCGCTGAAAATTGGGGAACTTCCGTGCTCGTACAGTCGGGAGAATACGGCGCCTACAAAACCGCACTCGCGGAGCAATGGGCAAAGCGGAAGGGGTTCGATGTGCGCCGCGTTGATCGCCTATTAGCCCCACATCAACGGGTGCAGGAAAATGAGCCTACGGTGGCGCTTTGCGGCTTCGATTCGATTACCGCTCGAAAACTCATCGACGGCTGCGGCTTCGAATTGGTAATCGACGCTGGTCTCGGTCGCGCCCATACCGACTTCGATGTTTTCCGTGTGACGGTGTTCGATTCTGAGTATTCGGTTGCTGCACACTTTCCAGGAGACGTTCCACGATCGGCTCCTGCGCCACAGGATTATGAGCAACTGCTCGGGTTAGACGGATGTGGAGCCGCCAAGTTTGAAGGCATTGGGATCGCAGCCCCCTTCGTAAGTGCGATTGCTGCGGCGACAACAGTGGCGCGCGCTATTGCGATTTGCAGCGGCGCAGCTGTTCCCCGAAATGAGAAACGGCGGCTGTTCGACGAAGGATCAAAGTTCGCTGCGCCAGCGACAGTGAATGCCCGAGGGATCATGCGCATAGGTTTTTCCTAGGGCGTGATGAGGCCATTAATGTGGCGCGGTTCTACCAGGTGAAGGTGGAGATTGCTTGCCCACGATGGAGCGGTCAATGTCCGCAACTGCTAACGACGGCGGATTAGTATCCCGATCCCTCTTCGGTCTACTTCCCTCTGCTTATATCCCCTGCGACAACGACAGCTTTCGGCGTTGAACGTCGGCAATGGCGGTGCCTACTGTCACGATTTTTTGGCATTTGGACCGTCGACTTTCCGAATTGCTCTTTCTGACACCACATTGGCGGAACATGGCGCAAATACGGCCCAGGTATTGGCATTGAAAAGGCGGCCCGCCCCAAGAGGGGCGGACCGCCTGCCGAGTGACCTGGACCTGTCAGGAGGGGTCAGGCAGCCTGCTCGGCAATCTCGTCAGCCGTAATGTCACTGACCGGCTCTTCGGCTTCGGCGTCAACCGGTTCGCTTTCTTCGGGACCAGCAAAACGCATTATCGAAGGCACCCAGGCCTGCGCCCGTTCCTTGATATCCGCCTCGCCGATGAAGTTGCCCGAGAAAATGCGTTCGGCAGCGCTTGCCAGTTCGGCCTTCTTCGAGCCAGCATAGCGACTGACCAGTTCGGGACCGCCGGCAGCATCAAGCGCTTCGAGTGTGCGGGCCTTGGCCACGCGGTCGAAGTAATTCGCCGCCGTGGGCCGCCACCAAT
Source organism: Qipengyuania sp. (assembly GCF_042095715.1). Lineage (GTDB taxonomy): Bacteria > Pseudomonadota > Alphaproteobacteria > Sphingomonadales > Sphingomonadaceae > Qipengyuania. Next base: position 2,768 of record NZ_JBELMO010000139.1, read on the forward strand.
GCGCCGACTCGATTTCGAGCAACGAGCCGAGCGCCTCGTGCAGCGGCACCGAGCGTTCGCC
>NZ_JBELMO010000140.1:0-2749 GCF_042095715.1 Qipengyuania sp.
TGGCACGACGAGTGGGCGCATAACGATGAGGACAGCGGCGAGTTCGAGCGCGACGAGAGCGCGTTTCGCAACTGGATCACGCCCGACGGATCACCCGGCCCCACCGGCGATGGCGGGTTCGCCGCCGAACCGGGCCGCTACCGCCTCTATATCAGCCTCGCATGCCCGTGGGCGCACCGCGCCAATGCAGCGCGGCACCTCAAGGGGCTGACCGACGCGATCGAGCTGAATGTGGTCCACTGGCTGATGAAGGACGGCGGCTGGTCCTTCCGCGAAGGCGAATGCGTGACCGGCGACCCCGCGATCGGCGCGGACCACCTCCACCAGCTCTACACCCACGCCAAGTCCGACTATTCGGGCCATGTCACCGTGCCGGTGCTGTGGGACACAAAGACCGAAACGATCGTCAATAACGAGAGTGCGGATATCCTGCGCATGCTCGGCACCGCCTTCGACCAATGCGGCGCCAACGACCTCGACCTCTACCCCGCCGATCTGCGGGACGAGATCGATCCGCTGAACGACCGGGTTTACGACGCGGTCAACAACGGGGTCTACAAGGCGGGCTTCGCGACGACGCAGGATGCCTACGAGAAAGCGGTGAAACCGCTATTCGCGATGCTCGACGAGCTGGAAGAGCGGCTCGAGGGGCAGGAGTGGCTGGTCGGCGGCCGGCTAACCGAAGCGGATATCCGCCTTTGGACCACGCTGATCCGGTTCGATCCGGTCTATCATACGCATTTCAAATGCAACGTGCGTAGGATCGCGGACTACCCCAATCTCGCTGCACTGACCCGGCGGATTTACGATCTCGAAGGAATGGCGCAGACCGTGAACTTCCGCCATATCAGGCATCATTATTATGAGAGCCACGAGCGGATCAATCCGAACGGCATCGTGCCCGCTGGGCCGGAGCCGCTGGTCCCGGTGACGACTTCATGACCATCCGCCAGCTTGTTTCCCTCCACCGGGCAACCCGTGACGATATCCAGGATCTGGTGACGCGCCGGCCCGTCCCGGGCCCCGGCCTGCCGCAAGTCGACCCGTTCCTGTTCCTCAACCACCACGGGCCGCAGACCTATCCACCGAACAATCGCGGCCTTCCCTTCGGCCCGCATCCGCATCGCGGGTTCGAGACGGTAACCTTTATCCTTGAGGGCAGCCTCGCCCATCATGACAGCGGCTCGGGTGCGAGCGTGGTGAAGGCGGGCGGCGTGCAGTGGATGACCGCGGGCAGCGGACTGGTTCACGCCGAGGTTTCGCCCGAGGCATTCAAGCGCACCGGTGGCCCACTCGAAATCCTCCAGCTATGGGTCAACCTGCCCGGTCGGCTGAAGATGACCGACCCTGCCTATATTCCGGTGCCTGCGGCGGACATTCCCGCAACCGCGATGGGCGAAGGCGTGTCGATGCGCGCGGTCTCCGGCACCGACGGAGCGCCGATCCACTCGCTGACCGATGTGATGCTGGCAATCGTGTCGGTCGATCCCGGCGGCAGTGCCACCCTGCCCGCCCCTGTCGGGCGCAACGTGTTCTTCTACACCGTCAGTGGCAATGCAAAGATTGGCGGCGAGGGCGTGCCCGAGCATACGCTTGCGCAGGTGAGCGACGGCAATGGCATCGAGCTGTCCAGCGATGGCGGGTGTCGTATCCTGTTCGGCCATGCGGACCCGATCGGCGAACCGGTTACGGCCCACGGCCCATTCGTCATGAATAGCGAGGCCGAGATCGCGCAGGCAATCCGCGACTATCAGACGGGACGGTTCGGCGGACTTTGACGGACCGCGCCTTTCCAATAGATCGGCGTCTTCATGAAAATGCTGCAGGGCGAATAGCAATCCTAGTCGATCTTCCGAGCCCTCTATTCTCAAAGTTGAGTTTGGGGTGGGCGACGAGCAAGAACGAGGTAATCGATTTTCACCTTTTTGACCCTGAAAGCGCACGGTCCGCTACCGGCCCAACAAAAGACCTCGGAATGGGACTAGCCCCTGCATAGGCCCTTGATTTGCTAACCCGCCAGTTGCAGCATTATTTTAATCACAGGATGCTCGTTGCGTCCAGAATTAAGCGGACGGTATCCTCTGGCTGATCCCACATCGGGAAGTGTCCGCTACGCTCGAACCAGTGCAGCGTCGCTTCGGGGAAGGCTTCCATAGCGCGATCCGCCTGCCGCGGAAGACACAGCCGATCCTTGCGTCCCCAGCCGATGACAACGGGCGCAGCCGTTTCTGCGGGGCCCTCTTGCATTGCGCCATTGGCGAGGTCCTTCACAAGCGAATTGACGGTGCGCGTATCGGCCAATGACTTCAGTTCACCCGCAACGAATGCCGGGTCGAGCGCCCAAGGCCTTGCAGAAAGCTGCGCCATCAGCGCTGTTCGCCCTGCAACATTTCCGGTGATGGCAGAAAGCGCCGGTCGCAGCGCGCGGACCAAAGCAACCGATGGCGTTAGGGTGGCTTTGAAGAAGGTGCGCTCCCACCCCTCCCAGAAGCCGCCCGGATCCAGTGCGACAACCGCGCCCGCTTGGCCGCGCCGCGCCATCTCGAGAACCAAGCGAGCACCAAGTGAGCTGCCAACCATATCTATATCTGTGAGGTTTTCCGCGCCGAGCCAGTCGTGCAAACTGCGCGCCAGCCCGTCAAACGTGCCGCTGTCGGCCTCTTCGGGTGTCTGCCCGTGGCCGGGCAGGTCTACGGCAATTACCTCCCTGACTTGAGAAAGCGCAGGCGAGATCGTGTCCCACGAGCCG
>NZ_JBELMO010000141.1:0-2687 GCF_042095715.1 Qipengyuania sp.
ATGGCGATGACCGGCAGCAGCCGTTTTTCGGGCGTGCTCCATTCCCGCTCGCTGGAAATCGCCGCCCGCGCTGCCGCGATGTCGAAGGGATGGTCGGCCACGCGCTGCACCCGGCCGATGATCGCGGCGGCCAGCGGCACGCCCAGCAGCACGAGCGGCAGGCCGTAAAGCGCCCACTCCGCAAAGCCGATCCGCACGCCGGTCAGCCTGTCGATCAGGCCCACGGCGATGGCATTCGTCGGCGTGCCTACCAACGTTCCGAGCCCGCCGATGGTAGCCGCGAAGGCGATGCCCATCGGCAGCGCGCCGGCGAGGCCCTGTGTCGCCCCCTCGCGCGAACCGCCCGCTTCCAGCACCGCAAGCGCCATCGGCACCATGATGAGCGCGGTGGAGGTGTTGGATATCAGCATGGAGAGGACCGCCGCTGCCGTCATGAAGGCGAACAGGACGCCGCGCTGTCCTGAGCGCGCGCCGCTCAGCCGCAGGAGCCATAGCGCCAGCCTGCGGTGCATCCCGGTGCGCTCTATCGCCAGCGCCAGAAAGGCCCCGCCCAGGATAAGGAACAGGATAGGGGAGTAATAGGCGCTCGCGGTCGCCTTCGCATCCATAACTCCTGCGATGGGAAGCACGAGGAAGGGTACCAAAGCGGTCGCGGTAAGCGGCAGAGCCTCGGTCATCCACCAGGCCGCCATCAGCAGGACCAGACCGCCGGTCACCATGGCCGGGCGATCGAGCCCCGCGGGCGTCGGCAACACGCATGACAACACGAACGCCAGCAACCCCAGCACCAGTCCGACCCGTTTTGCCGTCATGTGTTGTGACGCGCCTCCCCTCGCGCCCCTTCCCTAACATCGCCCAGGTGGAAGCGACAAATCTTGCGGTCTTCCTGTCCTAAGTATGAAGCGGATGGTCATGGTGTGGGCATCTTCGGCCCGTTAGACATGGGCCATGATGAAGCGTAGTCTATCTCTCGCCGCCGTAGCCGCTCTGATCGGTTCGAGTGTCGCAGGTCCCGCTGCCGCAGCGGGTCCGCCGGCGCAGGCGTGGGAGATCGGCCCCTTCATCCGGGGCGAGAACTATTCGAAGGGCATGCCCGTCAGGCCTCAGCCGAGCGAGGATGGGCCGAGTTTCATGATCCCGGGCCCCACCGCCAGGGATGGACACGTCCATTATGTCACCGTGACCGCGCGTCCGCTTTCCGGCGCGAAGCGGATTACGCTTCGCTACCGCATCGACGCGGCGCGGGGCACGCGCTTCGTGCCACAGGAATCGCCGGACTTGCGCGCCACGCTGTCACTTTATTTCCAGCGGGCCGGCGATGGCTGGACGCGCAAATATCCCGACTGGCGCTGGTATGCGCCGGAAAATCGCATGGTACCGCTGAAGCCGGGCACGCACACCGTCAGCATCGGACTGGACGAGGACTGGATTTCGATGATGGGGCCCAGCGCGAAGGCCAACCGGGCAGGGTTTGCGCGGGCGTTGCAGGATACGGCCAGAGTCGGCTTCGTCTTCGGTTCGTCCGGAGGCCGCGGACACGGTGTGTTTGCGACTCAGCCCGCGCGTTTCACCATCCTCGATTTCCGGATCGAGTAAGCCTTCGCGGCTTCAGTGCGTCCAGGCGAGGTCCGCCGAATGGACCCGCCAGCTCAACTGCTCCGGCGTGGCACCGGGAATGTCATTGACCCGGGTGAGAACGATCGGGCCCTGGATGGCAACGGGGCGGCCGGAAGCATCCGTCGCGGTGATCGAGGCGGGGCTGGTATAGTAGGACGTGCCTGCCGCCCCCTCCATCCGTCCGCCGGGGATGGAAACGGTAATTCGCTCCAGCCCATCGAACAGCGCATTCCATTTGGCCTTGGTCCACTGTTGGCGCGCATTGTCGTCCATCATGCCCCAGGCCTGGTCGAATTCGCGCAGCTCAAGCGCGCGCGCAAAAGGCAACAACACGGCGCGCGCACCCTTTTCCGTGCTCTGCACATCCGGTGCGGTGTCCAGTGGGGTCAGATCGGGATAACCGTCATTGACTCGATCGGGACGTCCTTCCCCGATATCGGGAGTGGGCGAGGTTACCGGGGCGTTCGGCATTGCCGAGGGAGTGGGCGCCGCCGTTGTGGCACCCTCGGGCGAAGCTTCGGTCCCGGAAGGCTGCGAACAGGCGGCGAGGGCGGTTGGAGCGGCAACGCTTGCCCAAATGGCGATTCTGGAGATCATGCCGGCGCAACGGACCGGCGTGCGCCTGCGTTCCCGGCCCGCAGGGCGAGCCGGGAAAGTGCCTGAAATGTATCGCGCGTTTAGATGCCGCGATTACTTGGGAGAGACGACCATAACCATCTGGCGACCTTCCAGGCGCGGGAAGGCTTCGACCTTCGCCACTTCGGCGATGTCGTCCTGCACGCGCTTGAGCAGGTCCATGCCGAGCTGCTGGTGCGCCATTTCGCGACCGCGGAAGCGCAGGGTGACCTTGACCTTGTCGCCTTCCTCGATGAACTTGTTCATGCTCCGCATCTTCACGTCGTAATCGTGCGTGTCGATGTTGGGACGCATCTTGATTTCCTTAATGTCCTGCGTCTTCTGCGTCTTGCGCGCGGCGTTGGCCTTCTTCTGCGCTTCGTAGCGGTGCTTGCCGACATCGAGGAACTTGCACACCGGCGGGTCCGCATTGGGGGACACTTCGACGAGGTTCA
>NZ_JBELMO010000142.1:0-2709 GCF_042095715.1 Qipengyuania sp.
GATCAAGAAAAGAATTGAACAGTTCAATGTAAGCAGTGAAGCACGTAATGAAGGGAATGGCTGGGGCCGATCGTCCACGAATATTATTCCGGCACGGAAAGCTGCGGGATCACGGCGATTTCCAGCGAAGAGTGGCTGCGCAAGCCTGGATCGGTGGGCCGAGCCGTGGTGGGTCGGCTTCACATCGTCGACGATTCGGATCGCGAGCTTCCGGCGGGCGAGACCGGCAATGTCTATTTCAGCGACGGTCCGGCGTTCCAGTATCTGAACGACCCCGAAAAGACCGCCGAGGCGCACAATGCGCGCGGATGGGCGACGCTGGGCGATATCGGACATGTGGACGAGGAGGGCTATCTGTTCCTCTCCGATCGCAAGAGCTTCATGATCATATCGGGCGGCGTGAACATCTACCCGCAGGAAATCGAGAATGTGCTGGTCACCCATCCGTCCGTCGCCGACGCGGCGGTGATCGGCGTGCCGTGCGAGGAGATGGGCGAGATGGTGCTGGCGGTGGTGCAACCCGCGCCCGGGGTCGACGCCGGCGACTCGCTCGCCGAGGAGTTGCGGCAATTCACCCGCCACGCGCTTGGCGGAGTGAAGACCCCCAAGCGCGTCGCGTTCACCGATGCGCTGCCGCGCGAACCCACTGGCAAGCTGTTCAAGCGCAAGCTACGGGACGAGTATCGCGCCTGACCCGTATGGCGACGTCAAGGCGCCGGCTTACGGCAGCAGCACGACCTTGACGCATTCGCCGCGCGCCTGGGCCGCGATCGCTTCGTTGATCGCGGACATCGGGAAGGTCTGCACCAGCCGGTCGAACGGGAACCGTCCGTCGCGGTGCGCGGCGATCAGTTCGGGGATGAAGGTCTGCGGGTCGCTGTCGCCCTCCATGATGCCGACGATGCGCTGGCCGTAGGTGATCATGCCCGCGAGGTTGAGGCTGATCGCATCCTCGGCCCGCGGCGGCACGCCGACCAGCCCGAGCATGCCCCTGGGAGCAAGGGCGCCGAGGATCGCCTCGATCGCATTGATGCGCCCGCTGGTATCGAACGCGAAATCGACCCCGCCGGGTAGGATGTCGCGCACGGCCGCCGTCACGTCCCCCGCTGTCGGGTCGATGACGTGGGTGGCACCAAGATCGAGCGCCAGCTGCCGTCGGCCTGCCACCGGCTCGACAAGGATGATCGTCGAGCAAGCCTGGATTTTCGCGCCCATCACGGCGGCGAGGCCGACCGGGCCCCCGCCGACGATCGCGATCGTCGATCCGGCGGGGCATGCCATCGATCGCATCACGCCGCCGGCGCCGGTCTGGAACCCGCAGCCGAGCGGCCCGAGGATCGCGAGCGGCGCCTCCGCATCGGTTACCTTGACCACGTTGCGCGCACGGACGATCGTGTGCGCGGCGAAGCTGGACTGACCGAAGAAGTGCGAGGCGATGCGCTCTTCGCCGTTCGAGAACGCCATCGACCCGTCGTCCAGCCGCATGCCGGCATAGTTCAGGGGCGGAAAATCGGTGCAATAGCTGGGGAGGCCGTCCCCGCACCGGGCGCAATGGCCGCAGCTGGAGAAGCCGAGCACCACTCGGTCGCCGACCGCCAGGCCGGCGACGCCCTCGCCGATCGCGTCGATCGTGCCGGCGCCCTCATGCCCGAGGACGGCGGGCAGCGGGTAGGGCACGAACTGGTCGCGAAAGACGAGGTCCGTGTGGCACAGACCGACGCCCGCGATCTTGACGCGCACCTCGCCCGCGCGCGGTTCCTCGACCTCCACGGTCTCGATCGAGAACGGGCCCTTGGCTTCGCGGGCGACGGCGGCGGTGGTCTGCATGGGCTACCTCGGTGTCATTGGGCTGCGTGGCGCCAACCGCTCGGGGTCTGGCCCGCATATTGGCGGAAGGCGCGGGTGAAATGGCTTTGGCTGGTGAAGCCCAGTTGATCGGCGATCGTCGCGATCGACAGATCGGACGAGCCGAGCAGCTCCTGCGCGCGATCGAGGCGCGCTTTCATCACATATTGATGCGGTGTGATGCCCGTCGCCTTCTTGAACACCCGGCAGAAGTGGGAGGGCGTCAGACCGGCCTCGGCCGCCATCGCTTCCAGGCTGTGATCGGCCTCCGGGCGCGACAGGATCGCGTTCATGACGTGGTGGATGCGATAGGCGGAGAAGTCGGCGGTCGGAAAGCTGGCCGCGTTCGCCGAGACCGGGCCGCGCAGCATGTGCGCCTTCAGCGCGCCGACAAGCGCGCCGACATAGACGGTTCGTTCGTCGGTCTGTGGTGCGTATAGCTCGGCAAGAACCTGTCGGGTGAGCGCTACCCCCAGCGGGTCCGTGAAGGCGAACCGCATGCGCTTGAACTGGTCCAGCGCGGGCGCCCGTTGAAGTTCATGGGACGAGATGCTCAGGGTGACCACATCGAGCTCGCCGTCGACCAGCCATCCGGTCGCCTGACCGGCGGGGATGATCGTCGCGCAGCCGGGAATGGAACTCGATTCGCTCCAGCCGTCCCGCTCCCATGTCTTGACCTTCGGCTTGCCGGCGATGTGAACCACGAAGGTGGGGTCCGGCAATGCGGGCAGGTCGTAGCTGCCAACGAACTGCCGCCAGCGGGCGAGGCGCCACCCCTCGGCCCGTGAGCCGATCGTCAGGTCTGCGCCGCGACCCAGCGCATCGGAGATGATGGCCTCGTTCGTCCATTGCGTGGCATCCATC
>NZ_JBELMO010000143.1:0-2668 GCF_042095715.1 Qipengyuania sp.
GACGCTCTTCCGATCTTGGTGCGATCATCGCTGTATCGCAGGACCTGTCGCAGCGCGTGCAGGGCTATGGCGCGCTGAGCCGCGTCCCCGCATCGGCGGCGGAAAATATCCGCAACGACATGTATCTCGTGCTCGAGTCGATACGGATGGTGGGCAAGTCGCCAGCCGCCGGCCTCAGCGATCCCGAGAAGGCGGCGTTGGGCGACTATCAGTCGCGGCTGGAGAAGGGCACGCGCTACATCCCGTTGTGGGTGAAGGTGGCGGTCGCGCTGGCGCTGGGGCTTGGTACGATGATCGGCTGGAAGCGGATCGTCGTGACCGTCGGAGAGAAGATCGGCAAGCAGCACATGACCTATGGCATGGGCGCTTCGGCCGAGCTGGTCGCGGCGGCGACGATCCTCGCCGCGGATCGCTTCGGCCTGCCGGTTTCGACGACGCATATTCTGTCGTCGGGCGTGGCGGGCGCATCCGTCGCCAGCGGGCACGGATTGCAGCGCCGCACCCTGATACAGCTTGCGGCGGCATGGCTGCTGACGCTGCCGGTGGCGATGCTGCTGTCGGGGCTGCTTTACTGGGCGTTGCTGGTCGTGGTGCGCGGCGGAGGCTTCTGACGCGGACATTGTCCGCTCATCGGATCATCGAGCCAGGAAAAGCCGGGGCGGCGTTATTGGCCGCCGCCCCGTAGTTCAGGGAAAGATCGGGCGAGGGGGTCGTCCCGATCGGGACGGCGCCAAATAGGGGGAGGGCGCCGCCATCGCCGTCCTAGCGATCCAACATTGCTCCTTTATGTCGTTCGCTCCAGCAAACGTAACCGGCGCGACATTTTTGGGCGTTGACGATGCCGGGCGCGGGTTCGATGAGCGGACATGGCCCATGCTCTCTCCGCCGCCCCCGCGGCCGCGCCTGCCTCCCACCGCCGGATCCTGCTCGCGAGCCTCGTCGGCACCTCGGTCGAATTCTACGACTTCTATATTTATGCGACCGCCGCCTCGCTGGTCTTCGGGCCATTGTTCTTTCCGGCAAGCAGCCCGTCGGCGCAGTTGCTGGCGGCCTATGCCAGCCTCGCGGTGGCATTCCTCGCCCGTCCCGTCGGGGCATGGGTGTTCGGCCATTACGGCGATCGCATCGGCCGAAAGTCGACCCTCGTTGCCAGCCTGATGCTGATGGGGGGATCGACGCTCGCGATCGCCTTTCTGCCTACTTATGCCGATGCGGGCTATCTCGCACCGCTGCTGCTGTGCCTGCTGCGCTTCGGGCAGGGCTTCGGACTGGGCGGCGAATGGGGCGGCGCGGCGCTGCTGGCGGTGGAGAATGCCCCCGCCGGGCGCCGCGGCCGTTATGGGATGATGCCGCAACTGGGGGCGCCGGTCGGCTTCATCGCCGCCAACGGGCTGTTCCTGCTGCTGGGATGGTTGATGACCCCCGCGCAGTTCCTCTCCTGGGGCTGGCGCGTTCCGTTCCTGCTGTCGATCGTGCTGGTCGGGCTGGGGCTGTGGGTGCGGCTGAAGATCGCCGAAACCCCGGCGTTCGCGCGCGTGCTGGAGGAAGGACCTCCCCCGGCGGTACCGATGCGTGAGTTGCTGCGCGAGCATTGGCGTGCCGCACTGGGCGGGACGCTCGGCGCGGTGGCGTGTTTTGCGGTCTATTATCTCGCCACCGCCTTCGCGCTTGGCTACGCCACGACGGTGCTGGGCATCGATCGCCAGACGTTCCTCGGCATGCAGCTCGGCGCGGTCCTGTTCATGGCCGCGGGGATCGCGCTGTCGGGCGAATGGGCCGATCGCACCAGCCCGGGGCATGTCCTGACCTGGGGGTGCGTCGGCGCGGTCGTGGCCGGGTTCGCGCTGGTGCCGGGGCTGGGGTCGGCGGAACCGCTGCCGATCTTCGCCAGCCTGGCGTTTGCGCTGTTCGTGATGGGGTTCGTCTATGGCCCGCTGGGCGCCTGGTTACCGGGGCTGTTCCCGGCGAGGGTGCGCTACAGCGGGGTCAGTCTTGCGTTCAACATGGCAGGGATCATTGGCGGCGGCCTGACCCCGGTTGCGGCGCAGGCACTGGCGGAACGCGGCGGTCTGTGGCCGGTCGGTGGCTATCTGGCGGGTATGTCGCTGTTAAGCTTGGTCGCGCTGCTGTCGATGCGGCCGCGCGGCGGAGTGGCAGCGCCTCATTCGCTCTAGGCCCTCATCCGGTTTAGGCCCTCATTCGGTTTAGGCCCTCATTCGCTTTAAGCGAGGCGCAGCAGCGTCAGTCGCGCTCGTCCGTGAATGCGATCAGCGTCGGGAGCGAAGCCCGCCACATCGACCGTCTCCTCGCGGGCGGTTTCGATCGATACCCAGGTGGCGGGGCCGATCCAGCCGAGCCGAGCAAGCTTGTCGGCCGCCACCGCGCCCGCGCCAGTGCCATAGGGCGGGTCCATCATCACGATATCCAGCGGCGCGCGTGCTGGCCCCAGCGTCAGCACGGAGGCAGCACGAACGTCGGCGCCGGGCGCGCCCAGCTTCGCGATATTGGCGCGCAAGGCATCGAGCGCTGGCTTGTCCTGTTCGACGAACAGGCACGATGCAGCGCCCCGCGACAATGCCTCCAGTCCCAGCGCGCCCGACCCGGCGAACAGATCGGCGACCGCCAGCCCCTCGAAACTGCCGACACGGCTGGCCAGCATGGAGAACAA
>NZ_JBELMO010000144.1:0-2662 GCF_042095715.1 Qipengyuania sp.
AAAGCGAGTTCCACCGGGTGACCTGCTTCAACGGCCTCGCCAAGACCGTCGGCCAATACTGCTCCAAGGGCCAGCTGGTCAGCGTCCAGGGCCGCATCCACTACACCCAGTGGGAGGACAAGGACGGGGTCACCCGCTACGGCACCGAGATCCTCGCCGACAAGGTCGACTTCCTCTCCCGGGGTAACGGGTCGAGCGACGACACCGACAACACCGGGGCTCCCGAGATCGACTGACATCCAACATCATCGATCTCCATCAGAGGGGCGCTGTCCAGGCCAGACAGCGCCCCCTTTTTTGTTGCTCAATATCGGAGGCGAGGAGGGGCCTGGCTCACGGTTGTCCCATTCTGATGGCCGCGCAACCGGCGCGTCAAGGACGGCAGGGTCCCACCATTTTGCCTCCCCTTCGCTGCGCTACGGTCCAACAAAATCGTTACCCCTACCACCGCTTCGCGGTCGCCCATCCGGGCGATCCCTGACCCGCCGGCCGCACGCCCATCCGTCCTGCTCCTGCCGTCAACGGCAGACATCAGGAGGAAATTATGGCTACGCAATTCCAACGGACTTCGACTTCGGATCGCTACTTTGCCGCGCTGGCTGTGGCAGAGCGTCGGGCGCTGCACAGCTTTTTCGATCAGCACATCGTGGAGGATCGCGATTTTGGATACTTCGCGCTGGACGAGGGTGACTACTATGCACTTCCGGCGCACCTTGCGGCGCGCGTGGTGCACACTATCCACGGGGCGATGTCAGACGAGTTCTGACCGCACGACGAGGGCAGGGGTCGGCAACGGCTCCTGCCCTTTTTTCTTAGTCGCCGGGCCGCAACTGTTGACCAATATGCCGAACCTGACCTCGGTGAAAAAGGACGGGTGAAACTGCACATGGCATCCGACATCGACACTTCTCGCAAATGCTATCTGGTCCCCGCCACTGAACCGAAAGCGACATCGATCTTAACCTGATGGGCTTGGGACGCAGCCTATGCTGCATGAATGGAAGAAAAATACAATAAAACAGAGGGTTGTCGCTCACAATCGAGCGAACAATCGAGTGGTAGCCAAGGCTCAGTCATAGCCCCTCGCAGGCCATCGTTCAGGTTGAAACTGACTGGCTATATCGCTCGTCGCAAGTCGCTTCCGATCGGTATCACATGGGACACTGAACTTCCCGGCTTTGGACTTCGTAAAAGGAATTCGGGACACCTTACATGGATAGTCAAGCATAGCCCGCGAGGTGTGCAGCGCATGGTGACGCTTGGATGCGCGGGTGTGGCGGCAGGTGCGCTGAGCGCGCCCGCCGCGCGCGCTGCCGCGCGCAGTTTGCTCATCAAGGCTACGCTTGCCGACCTCCCGACCGCGCCCGAGAAGAGGCGGGTGCCGCTGTTCGCTGATTATGCCGAAGAGTTCTGGCAGGACTATTCGCCGCATTGGAAGCCAGCGACTCAGCGATCGTCGCGTTCGCGCATTGATCAACTGCTCGTGCCAAGGTTCGGTGACCTGCCGGTCGACATGATCGAACGCGGGGACATCAACCGCTGGCGAGACAGCATGGCTGAGCGGGGAGGGACCTTCAACCGCGCCATCCCCATCATGTCGGTGATGATGCAGTATGCCGAAAAGCTCGGCTACCGGGTGAAGAATACCAACCCCTGCCGCGGCGTCTCGCGTTTCAAACGCGAGCTCCCAGAACGCTACCTCTCTGCCTCTGAATATCGCAGGCTGGGGCGCGTTCTGGCGGAACACGATGGGGTCAATCCATTCGTCATTCCGGCGCTGCTCATGCTCATTTACACTGGTGCGCGGGTCTCCGAGATCGCAACATTGCGCTGGCGTTATGTACAGCCGCCTCGGCTGCAACTGCCGGACAGCAAGACCGGCCCGAAGGCGATCTATCTCAATCCGCAAGCCATCGCAGTGCTTGATGGACTGGAACGCCGTGGCGACGAACTTCTGGTCTTTCCTGCTATGCGTCGCGAAGCTCCAATCAATCTCGGCCAATACTGGGATCGCATCAGGCGCCAGGCTGCGCTGCCCGACGTGCGGCTCCACGATCTGCGCCACAGCTTTGCCTCGGTTGCCATCGCGCAGCACATTCCGCTGGCGACTATCGGCAAGCTTCTTGGCCATGCGCTACCTGAGACGACAGCGCGATATGCGCACCTGGCGGACGAAGTGATCGCAGAAAGCGCCGATCGCATCTGTTCCAATCTCGCCAATGCTATGGGGATCGCAGCATGACCCAGTATGACCTCAGGCAGATCATTGCAGAGGAACTTGCGCGGGTCATACCGGGCGAGGCAGGCAAGCGCCGCTCGAGATTCGACTATGTGCTTCCCGGCTTTGGTGAGCGCATCCATCCATCCGGCCGCAAGAGCTACGTCTTGCAGCGTACTATGGGCGGCAAGCAACGGCTCATCACCATAGGCGATACCGCCATCCTGACGGAGCGCATTGCCAAGGATGTCGCACGACGCCTTATCCTGCGCATCGAGCTTGGCGAGAACCCCGCCGACAAGAAGCAGCGAGGGCGCAAGACGCCGACCTATGCAGCATTTCTGCAAACATACTGGGAAGTCGCCGCGCCGACCTGGAAGGCATCGACCCGCGAAATTCAGAATATCTACCGGCGGACCCATCTAGAGCAAGCGTTTCCGGGCA
>NZ_JBELMO010000145.1:0-2619 GCF_042095715.1 Qipengyuania sp.
CGTCGCTCTCTGGGGGGGGTCGCGCCGGCCCCGCGCGCCCCGCCTTAAACCCGCTGGTTCGGGGGCGGGGCCTTGGGGGTGGGGGGGGCTTGTCGGCGCTCCTCCCCGTCAGCGGAACGAGGGTCCGCTATTGATGCCCCGGCCCCGAAAGGAGCTGATCGAAATAGGCGATGGTTTCGATCAGTCCCTCGCGCAGCGGCACCTTGGGCTGCCATCCGAGCGAGGCGCTAGCGCGGTCGATGTTGGGCCGGCGCTGGGTGGGGTCATCCACCGGCAGCGGATGACATTCGATCTGCGACCGCGATCCGGTCAGTTCCACCACCAGTTCGGCCAGTTCCCGGATCGTGAATTCGCCCGGATTGCCAAGATTGATCGGTCCGACCACGTCGTTTCCGCTGGCCATCATTGCCACCATGCCGTCGATCAGATCGGTGACATAGCAGAAGGATCGGGTCTGGCTGCCGTCGCCATAGATGGTGATCGGCTCCCCGCGCAGCGCTTGGACGATGAAGTTGGACACCACGCGCCCGTCATCGGGGCGCATCCGCGGACCATAAGTGTTGAAGATGCGGATCACCTTGATGGCGAGCTTATACTGCCGCCAGTAATCGAAGAACAACGTTTCCGCGCACCGTTTCCCCTCGTCATAGCAGGAGCGCGGGCCGATCGGATTGACGTTGCCCCAATATTCTTCCGGTTGGGGATGGACGGAAGGATCGCCATAGACTTCCGAGGTTGAGGCCTGGAGGATGCGTGCCTTGGTGCGCTTGGCGAGCCCCAGCATGTTGATCGCGCCATGCACGCTGGTCTTGGTGGTTTGCACCGGATCGAACTGATAATGGATCGGGCTGGCCGGGCAGGCGAGATTGTATATTTCGTCCACCTCGACATAGAGCGGCCAGGTAACGTCATGCCGCATCACCTCGAACGACGGGTTGTTCAGCAATCCCGCAACGTTCCGGCGCCTTCCGGTAAAGAAATTGTCGAGGCAGATGACTTCGGCGCCCTCGGCGATCAAGCGTTCGCACAGGAACGAGCCCAGAAATCCCGCTCCGCCGGTGACCAGGACGCGCTTCGAATATGAGTGTGTCACAACCCCTCCATTTGCAACAGCTGCATGAAGACTTCACCGTCGACAGGTGACGAGCGGTGCTAGAATGTCCGGCTTAGGGACAGGGCGGCGTAGCCACGGCGACGCGATGCCTCGACATTGAGTCCGCCGGAGAGCCGGACCTGCCATTTGGGGGTCGGAGCATAGGCGACGACGGCGCCATATTGCTGCCGTTCATAGCTGGGATCGCCCTGCGCCGCGGCTTCCAGGCCCAGCCGCACCATCCGTCCCACCCTGTGGGTGACGTCGGCGCGTGCGAAATATTCCCGAATGTCAAACCCGTAGGATCCGATCACCGCAGTTTGCCAGTCGCCGACGCCATAGGCGCCGTCGATGCCGACGAGCGCATTCCACCGTTCGCCGGCATTGCGATTATTGGGATCGCCCGGGGTCAATCGCGTGTCGTGATAGGCGACGCCGCCGCTCAGGTTCGCATAGCCCCAACTGCCCGACCATTGCTGAACGGCCGACAGCGAGGCCGTATCGGCGCGCCCTCGGACGGTGACGGTGCCGGCATCGTAGCGGTAGTTGCTGCGCCCAGCGACGACGCGTACCGCCAGGCCCCGGCCCAGATCAGCCCCCGGCAAGGCGACAACCGCGCCCGCGAATGTCGCCGAGGCCTCGCCGACCGAGCCGCCCGCAAAGACTACACCCTTTTCCTGGGCAATGGCGGCAGGCGATATGGTAAATGCTGCCCCGGCAAAGATCGCAAGTATGATCTTATGGTTAAAGAGTGGATTCTTCATCCTCGCGATCCGATACAGACAAATGCACTGTGTGATGCATTATACCGGTATCACGTCACTTGCATTATCACATATAGTTCTTGACTGTGCCAAATGCGGACTATCTTCTGTCGGGAGATGTCCGATGACGAAGAAACGCATTGGCGATCGCATCATGTAGTGCCTTCGGCCGCAAAGCCCGGTCGAGCGGCAATCCGCGATTGAGGCCGGGGCGCGGGCGATCCGAGCCTTCCGCGTTCAGCCAGCTGTAACGGTCGCTCAGTCCCCAGCAGGTGATGCCGCGCACCGCCGGTTGATCGAGGGCGACATCGACCAGCGCCCCCGCGAGATCGGCGACACGTCGGTCGCGCTGCGCGACCGGAAGGCTCCGATCCGCCTCGCGGACGTCCAGTTCGGTGATGAAGACCGCCATGCCGCGCTCGGCAAGCTGCCCAAGGAAGGCGGCGAAGATCCGTTGGTCGAACGGCCCACGCCGCAGATCCAGATGGCATTGCAGCCCCACGCCGTCGAAGGCCACGCCCTGCGCCTTCAGGCTGTCGATCAGGCCGATCAGCGAGCGGCGGCGATCCTCATCCCGCTGATCAGGATAATCCATGCCGAATTCGTTGATCAGCAGCATCGCCTTCGGTGCGAGTGCGCGCGCGCTTTCGAGCGCGCGGCGGATGTAGCCAGGGCCGAATATGTCGAAGAACGGGCTTCTGCGCAGGCTTTCTCCAGCGATCACGTCGATCGGCTCGTTGACGACGTCCCATTGCTCGATCA